>JAJTCO010000014.1 GCA_021323265.1 Pseudoduganella sp.
TGTATTTCGACAGACATGAAAGAATTACTTGATTCCTTAGATGCAAACTTTGACGATGCCGAGGGATGGATTCGAATTGTCGATGCTGACTGGTTTGCCGACGAGCTAAAGTTGAATTTGTCGATTCAATTTCATGATGACCGTGCCCCGGAGCTTTGGGAGGTTTCTTGCTTCGAAGTAGTCGAGGAGTCTCTTTGCTCGAATGGAGCAGAGGTTCTTACTGTCTCGGCTGATTCGCCATTATTGAAGCCTTTTTTGGAGCCGGAAGTGGAGATCATGTTTTCCCAAAGCTCCGTCGTGCCAGAGACTTTGTTCGGGATTGTTTGTTCATGCTGTATAGAAGTAATGGGCAGGGCGGAAAGCATCACGAGATTTATAAACGGAGTCCCGGCCATTAGTGGGATAGTGAGTTCGAATTTCGGATTGCTGGGACGTTTCCCTGAGTCGCTGGCAGTACGGATTCTTGATGCCTTAAAGGATAAGCCCATTACTACAAATGCGTTACCAAGCCGCCTTCCGAAGCACTGGGACGGTTCGAAGCATGTGGACTATGGACAGTTGCAAGCACTTGAAATTGGCCGCTCGTATGTTGTTGCAAAACAGTTTAATGCGTGTCGCGTTTAGAAAATCGCCAAAGATGAGTCCTTCCTGATGCTTGAATCATAGGCAGTTTTAAAATCGATCTGTCAACTTAACGAGTGCAAACTTCCGCTATGCCACTAGCGGACTGCGAGAATCCTGATTTTTGAAACTTGTTTTGGGGCGGGCGATTTGATGGACAAATATGAAGCTTGGATGAACGCCAAGCATGACCCTATTTGCAGAGTCTCCGAGTGTGAGCAGATTCGGTACCAAGACCGGCTTAGCGAATTAGAACACTCGCTGGACAGTGGGAAAACTTGGGCAAAGGTTCCTTGGACGATGTCAAAAATCAGCCGTGTACTATGTTGGCTGGCTCGCACCGATTGGCCGCCGTATATTGACTGTTTTGGTGCATACCGTGGAACTATCGCTATCGCTTGGCATAATACGGGTACCGATGACGAGATGCATATTGGTAAATATCTCGCAGTCTTCGACCAAGATAGACAAGTCTGGGATTTCAAGCACAAAGGCTACTTCAATCTAGAAGACGGCAGCTCGCAAACATGGTTCGAAGATATCGGATTTAGCGTGTTGAATCGGCTTCGCCCGGTGTTGGAATGATGAGTGGTCTAATTTCCTTGAGTCCTGGCCAGAGGGTCGTCAACCGGCCAGAAGCTGTCGGTCACCGAGGTTAAGTGGGATGAGATTTGAAGATGCCTAAAACATGCGGAATATGCAGCCGAACACTGGACCTGAAAGACGATCCGCTTTCAATGGATTGCGGCGGTGACTGTTGGGGCTGCATTGGTGAGATCGAAGCTGACATGGGTGATGAATATTCATTAACTAAAGTCAGGGAGGAATTTGCAAAAGGACTTCGCCCAGGTTGGGTTGACGTCAGAAGTAAATCCCCAGCCCAGGGCAAGAATTAATTAGATGGCCATCGGCCAAATGCGGACGGTCAACATCGGCGTTTAATATAAATTTGTAGGGAAAATATGAAGCAGGTTTTGCCCCATATCCAAATCGGATTGCACAACGATGAACATGTCATCGTCGTTGTGGGCGATTATGAACTGGCTGACTTCATCGAGGATTACCTCGGCGACGACTGCGACTTGCCCTACGATTACCGGACCACAGTCGAACGGCCCGGCGGCGAAATTATCACTTTACATTTCCCTGCGTCTGCGCAGTTACAGCAAATAGAAGGTAGCCTTGCCAAGTTGTCCTCGGACGAAATTGAAGGTATCTATCGCCTCAACAACTAGCCGCGAATATGCCTCGTACCGGCCAGCAACGGCCCCTGAACAAATTTGAAATCGTAAGCGTGGATTCAAAAAATGGTTAGTTTGGTAGTGCGGATTGAGCAAATTGTTGACGATCACTTCCCGCGATTTGTGGGATGTTCGCTGATCGATGCTGACGGTGTACGGCATGATTTCGTTGAGAAGGTGCCTGTGGTGAGTACGAGCGATCTTAGGGCTGAAAGCCACTATCCTCAGCCAGGATACATTGATTGCACCATTGAAGATGAATGGCGTGACAACAAAGGACGGGACATTATTCGAGTCAACACAGAAAAGCCCTGGTCCATCGAATCGGTAGCCGGAGTAAGCAAGTTCGTTGTGTTCAAAGAACAGGTTCTCTTCGGCTGACGGCCAATGTCGGACATTCAAAAGGTAACATTAGGGTCAAAGTATGACTGGATTATCGATCCCTCTTGATTTTCCGCTCTCCGAATTGGTAGGGCAGGAGTTAAGCAATCTATCAATCGGCCGTCACTACCTGATGCTCAGTTTTATTCAGCTCAAGATGGTCGTGGCGGATACTCCCAAGTACGGAAATGGAGCCCGCGTCGAAATAGAATCGGGATTCGAATTCCGGCCAGCAGAGGGCCCGATTGTAAAAGCTGACAACCAGAATTTGGCCTCGCCGGCAGCGTGTCTCCTTCCGCTTCTAGGGCAATCGATTTCGGAGGTGGAACGCCTGCCGAACAATGAGCTGCGGCTCCGGTTTGGAGAAACTGGGACCTTGATACTGACTGTCGATGAGCAAGGCTTTGAGTCGTACCATCTGCACGTTGCTGGCGACTCAGTGGATGTAGCAAAGGAATTCTGATGGTCTGCAAAGGGGGGCGGATTCAGCAGCCCATGGAATTTCGCCCCCTCTTAATGGCCATTCCTGTGACCCGAGCGGGGTCCCTAGACAACGGGTCAGCGATGGCCTGGGGCGTGGAGTATCCGATCAAGGATGACCTCGAGCTTGCGTGCTTCTTCCGGCGCAATACTGTTGAATTTACAGCCGAGGTGGAGCTGTTCGCCCAGGAGGAAGGAGCGGACGGTGCGCGTTAGACGCACTTCCATTTCTGCGATGACGATGGGCTCGTCGTTCAGGTCCAGTACCACATCGGTTATCTTGCGCCCCCGCAGCAATCCCTTCATCTCAGCCTTGGCGCCGCGCAGCCCGAGCCCGCTTTGCGAGAGGTCGACAATCGTTAGCTCGTAGGGCGTCGTGCCATTGACGACGAATGAGGCGAGAAACACGGCGCCCACTGGCGTCTCAACGCGTTCGAAAGCGCGCCGGTTGAGTACCGTGCAGGTTTCCGGAAATACCATCGGGATCAGGCATGGCTTGCCGGGAACGGATTTCCATTCGGTGCTGGACAGACGGAATTGCATCTTGGCGTTGCCCAGTACGGCGACAAAGGTGATCTTGCCCGGCGGGAGGGCTGATCCTTCGTTCAATTCCATGACGAAGTGGGGCTGTTCGGGATCGACGGAGAGGATGCGCCCCAGCACTGGTTCGCGGCTGCCGGCGGCGTACATCGAGATCGCATCGCCGTAAGTGGCCAGGTTGGTCAGCGCGTCGCCGATCTCGTCTTCGCTCGTCATGTCGTACGAGTTTGTCGCAGCCGCGAAAGGGGCTATTGCATCTTGTGGCCGCGGCGCTCCTTTTCGGATCGCGATGCCATGGGGATCATGGAGCTCCATATCGCCTACCTGTTATGAACATAAAAAGACGCTAATTGGTCTGTTTATAAGTTCATCATAGGCCGACAATTGCCGAATGGCAACCTATTCTTAATATGGAAATTGATTTGTCTCAAGTTTAATGGCCATCCGCGCTGCCGGTCGGGGCTGCGCGCCATTCGAGCACACCCGCGTTGGCATTGTGGATGTAAATGCGGCCCGCTACTTCAGTGACGCCGGTGGTCAGGGGCGAGTCGCCGGAAGCATCCTGCAAGTCCGTTAGTACCGTGCCATCTTCGGTGAAGGCGAACACGTGGCCGCGTGGCGGCGGCGTTTTCCAGAGCGCGCGCGGAATGCGCAGCGCCACCTTGCGCAGGAACGGGTACTGCGCCAGCCGGTCCAGGTCGTTGCGCTGGCCGGCCAGGCCAAGCCAGTATTTGCCGTCCAGGCCGCGCGTCACGTTGTCCGGGTAGCCGGGCAGGTTGTCGAACAGGACTTGGGCCTGCGCCGTGCCTTGGGCCGCCTGGGCGATGTCGAGCTGCCGTGCGCCGGCGGCGATTTTCCATAGCCGGTACTTGCCGCTTTCCGCGACCAGCAGGTGCTGTCCGTCATTGCTGGCGGCGATGCCATTGGCAAAACTGAAGCCGCTGGCCACCACGCGCGTGCCCTGGGTGGCCGGGTCGTATTCCAGCACGCGGCCGGTCGATGTCTGCTCGATGATGTCCAGGGTTGCGGCGTGCACGGTGTCTTCGCCGGGCGCCGGCCCGAAGCGGGTGGAAGCGTCCGTGAAGTAGACCTTGCCGCTGGCGGCCACCGTCACCGCGTCGGCAAAGCGCACCGGCGTGCCGTCCACCGAGTTGGTCAGCAGGCTCACGCTGCCGTCGCGCGCGACAGACAGCAGACCCTTGACCGCGTCGGCCACCAGTAGCGCGCCGGCCGCGTCGAATGCCAGGCCCAATGGCCGCCCGCCGGTGCTGGCGAACGCTTGCTGCGCGCTGCCGTCGGGCGCCATGCGCACGATCTTGCCGGAGACGACGCCGGTGTAGAGCATGCCGTCCGGGCCGAGGGCGACGTGTTCCGGCCCCTGTTCGCCGCCCAGGTCGATCTGGCGCAGGCTGCGCAGCCCGTCGTTGGCGGCGTGCGCGCCGGTATAGCCTGGCGCCGCCGGCGCCTGCCATGCCACCGGTTCGGCCGGCACCGGCCACAGGGCCAGATAGCCGATCAGTGCAAGGGCGAGCAGCAAGGTCTTATTCCTCGCCGTCGTCATCTTTCTTGAACTTCGAGGACTTGCGCGCTTCGTCGGCGGCCGCTTTCAGCTTGGCCGCATCGCCCATGAAGTCGTCCACGCTGTGGTCCGGGCTCTGGCGCACTTCCGGCGGCAGGATCAGGGACATGTATAGTTCGTCGCGCAAGCGTCCCGCATTCTCGTAGTTGCGCATCAGGATCAGGCCCGAGCCCAGCGCCAGGAAGATGGCGCACGAGGAGATGAAGGCGCGCGGCTTGTGCGGCTTGATGGTGCGCAGGTGGTGGTAGATCATCGTCACCAGGATCAGCATCACCACGTGGTTGCCGTAGCGGGTGAACACCTCGGCCGACCAGGCATAGGCCAGCACGCCGCTCAGGGCCTTCCAGGCGCCGATCGACACCAGGCCGGTGCCCAGGATGAACAGGTGGCGTCCCAGGCGTGCATGGCCGCCGAACAGGCGGTTGGCCAGCGCCCAGAAGCCGCTCCACACCATGCCGATGCCGATGCCCGAGGCAATCACCAGCAGGTAGCGGATGGCCTGGAAAGGGCCGGTATCGGCCAGCGTCTCGGTCACGCCCACGAACATGGCAATCAGCGCCAGGCCGGCCAGCGCCGGGATGCCGCCTTCCCAGGCATGCATGGTGGTGTCGGTGACTTCCGGTTCGACCGGGAAGGCCGCGTCGCGCACGCGCAGGCGCGTGTGGCCAAGGCGCACCACGGTGCTGCCGTCGATCGGCACGACGGATTGGCGCCGGCCATGGGCCACGATGCCGTTCTGGCTGCCCAGGTCGCGTATCACCAGGCCGCCGTCCTCGGCCGCCTCCACCACCGCATGGGTGGCGGCAGTATGGGCGTCGTCGAGGATGAAGTCGTTGTTGTAGCCGCGCCCGATGGTGATCGGCAGCGCGGCGACGCGGTGCCGGTGCAGCACGTCGCCGTTGCGCGCCAGCGTCTCGATGAAGAACGGGCCGTTCATTTCTTGCCCCCGCGCGCCAGCGACTCAAGGAAGGCGCGCGAGGCACGCATGCCGTTCTCGTAGGAGACACCGCGCGCATCGAGGCGGCTTTGCAGGTTCATCTTGCCTTCGTCGGTGCTGGACGTCAGCAGTGCAAAGTCATACAGGCCGTCGAACTTGCGGTAGGCGCGCACGCACATCACGGCGCGCATCGGCAGGCTGGAGTTCTTGACGAATTGTTCGGTGCAGACCGGGCCGGTCAGGCGCTTGTCCTTGTGGCTGCCGAAGGATTCGTTGCGGAAGGAGGCGCTGGAGAGCACGGCAAAGCGCACTTCATCCAGGCCGGTGCTTTTCATGAACTGGTGCTGGATCTGCACCTGGCCGGTCTGCAGCGAGCTCGATACGAAGAGCGAGGATTCCATGGCGCAGTTGGTCAGCTCCACCGAGAACGAATCGCGGTCGCTGGAACGCCCCCAGCAGCGCATCTGTTCCGATTCGCGCACCGGCACCGAATAGGGGCCCATGGACTTGGCCGTCAGCGGCTTGGCCAGCAGGTGGTCGACCATGCCTTTCTGGTGCGCCAGCAGCTGCTGGGCGACGATGGCGGTGAAATCCTTGGGCGGCTTGGCGTCCGGCGCCACCTTCTTCAACAGCTCCTGGGCGTAGCGGGCGGGCACCAGGAACGACACCAGCTCGCCGTCCAGGCGCTTGGAGACGTTCACGCCGGCCACTTCGCCGTCCACCGTGACGCTTGGGCCGCCGCTCATGCCCGCGTTGATCGGGCCGGTAAACATCAGCTGCTCGTAGAAGCTGCGCGCGATCACGCCGTTGTAGGCGCCTTCGGAAATGGCGAAGCCCAGGTCGAGCGGGTTGCCCAGCGAGTACAGGTACTGGCCTTGCGTCAGCTTGACCGGCTTGTCGCCCAGTTTGAAGTAGCCCGTGCCGTAGCGGTTCACGCGCACCACGGCCAGGTCGTGCAGCACGTCCACCGCCAGCAGCTCGATGCTGCCGCGCTGGCCTTCGGTGTCGACCCATTCGCCCGTGTAGGTGTCGGGGGCCAGCGCAAACTGCGACACGACGTGGTAGTTGGTCAGCACCAGGTTGGAGGTGCCGACCAGGAAGCCGGAACCGACCGAGGACTGGGTGCGGCCGCTTTTCAGCAGCGAGCGCACCTGCAGCAGGTCGGCCTTGGCGGCGGAGTAGAGTTTTTGCGCGCTGCTGGAAGGCGTCGGCAGGGCCACGGCCTCGCCGGCGGACGGCACGGCGGCCTGCTGTTGTGCATTTGCCGCCGCGCAGCCCCAAGTCAAAGTCAGTAGTAAAGCCAGTTTGGTGAATTTCATTGAATCCTTGGACTTGGAGGCGCGCAGCAGGGCGGGGTTACAGCTCGCCGTCTTCAGCGGCGGGCGGATTCGCCGGGGTCATCATGTGCCCCAGCTTGAGCGCCTTGGTGTTCAGGTAGTGCTGGTTGAAGGCGTTGCGGTTGACCAGCAGCGGCACCCGCTCGGCCACCGTCACGCCCAGGGCGCCCATGGCCGCGATCTTGCGCGGGTTGTTGGTCATCAGCTTCAGGCTCTTGACGCCGAACTGCTTCAGCATCGGCTCCACCAACGCATAGTTGCGCTGGTCGGGCTTGAAGCCCAGTTGCTCGTTGGCCTGCACCGTGTCGGCGCCTTGCTCCTGCAGGCGGTAGGCGCGCATCTTGTTGATCAGGCCAATGCCGCGTCCTTCCTGGCGCAGGTAGAGCAGCACGCCGCGCCCTTCCTGGGCGATGCGTTTCAGGGCGCCTTCCAGCTGGGCGCCGCAGTCGCAGCGCTGGGAAAACAGCACGTCGCCGGTCAGGCATTCGGAGTGGACGCGCGCCAGCACCGGCTCGCCGTTGCCGATGTCGCCCAGCACCATGGCCAGGTGTTCCTTGCCGGTGGCGTGTTCTACGAAGGCATGCAGCGTGAACTGGGCCCACGGCGTCGGCAGGGCGCACGACGTGACGTAGTCCAGTTCTTCTTTTGCCGGGATTTCTGCGACGGGCTGCATGATGCTCTTTCAATCTTTGTATGATGTAACCCTGCAATCATAACAAAAATTGGGCGAGTGCCTCATGGCAGGTCGAAGAGCAATACCTCTACCTGCTCGGCGCCGGCCAGCACCACCTTGTCCTCGCCACGGATCTTGGCCGCGTCGCCGCCTTTCAGCGCCGTGCCGTTGACCGTCAGCGTGCCTCGGATCACGTGCACGTACGCCTGGCGCCCGGCGCCCAGCGCATGCTCCACGCCGGCGCCGCCGTCCAGGAGCGAGGCATAGATGAAGGCATCCTGGTGCACCGTCACCGAACCGTCGCGCCCATCGGGCGAGGCGATCAGGCGCAGGCCGCCGGCCTTGCTCTCGGGCGGGAAGTGCTTTTCCTCGTAACCCGGGGCGATGCCGCGCTCGGACGGCTCGATCCAGATCTGCAGGAAATGCACGCCTTCGCGCGGCGAGTGGTTGTACTCGCTGTGCCGCACGCCGGTGCCGGCGCTCATGCGCTGCACGTCGCCGTAGTGCAGGACCGAACCGTTGCCCATGCTGTCCTTGTGCTCCAGCGCCCCGCTCAGGACATAGGAAATGATCTCCATGTCCCGGTGGCCGTGGGTGCCGAAGCCCTGGCCGGGCGCCACCTTGTCTTCGTTGATCACCAGCAGCGGGCCGAAGCCGACGTGGGCGGGGTCGTGGTAGTGGCCGAAGGAAAAGCTGTGCTTGGAATCGAGCCAGCCAAAGTTAGCGGCGCCACGGTCTTCGGATTTACGGATTTGCAACATGTTTATCTCCTTGTGCGATAATTTCGATCAGATGTTTCACAGTATATGGGCGGTTGTTCGTGTAAAAAAGCGAATAATTTGCCGTCTTATGATCGAAAAAATCGAATGCTCAGACTCAGCCTGGAAGCCTTGCAAATCGTGGACGCCATCGACCGTGGCGGCTCGTTTGCCGCCGCCGCCCGCGAACTGTTCCGCGTGCCCTCGACCATCTCCTACACCGTGGGCAAGCTGGAGGAGGAGCTGGGCGTGCAGGTGTTCGAGCGCATCGGCCCGCGCGTGGCGCTGACGGCGGCCGGGCGCGAACTGCTGAAGGAGGGCCGCTACCTGCTCAAGGCGGCGGGCGACCTGGAGCAGCGCGTGCGGCGCGTGGCCTCCGGCTGGGAAACGGAACTGGCGCTCGGTCTCGATTCCATGTTCGGCGCCGCCGTGCTGGCCGACGACGTGCAAGCCTTCTACGGGGTGACGCAGCAGACCCGCCTGCGCCTGGTGCACGAGGCGCTGGGCGGCAGCTGGGAGGCGCTGCTGGAGCGGCGCGTCGACCTGGTGCTGGGCGCCCCCGGCGACGGCCCGGCCGGCGGCGGCTACGTCTCGCAAGCCATCGGCCAGTTGCGCTGGGTGTTCGCGGTGGCGCCCGGACATCCCCTGGCGCAGGTGCCCGGCCCGCTGGGGCGCAACGACCTGCAGCATCACCGCGCCATCGTGGTGGCCGACTCTTCGCGCCTGCTGGCGCCGCGCACGGTGGGCCTGGTGCTGGGGCAGGACACGCTGACCGTGCCCACCATGCAGGCCAAGTTCGACTACCAGTTGGCCGGGCTGGGGTTCGGCTTCCTGCCCGAGCACTGCGCGCGCCAGGCCATTGCCGCCGGCCTGCTGGTGGAGAAGGCCGTGGAGGAGCCGAAACCGGAGGAAACCTTCTATCTGGCCTGGCGCAGCGGCGAATCCGGCGCGGCCTTGCGCTGGTGGCAACAGCGCTTGGGCGCGCCCGGCGTGTTCGAACGGCTGTGCCGCCACCTGCCAACTGTTGCGAACAATCAAGAATTGCAAGGGTGATGCGCGTCTGAGTTGACGACAGCCAACTGTTTCGGAGTACCATAAGAAACGTTTCATTTCGCCTGCCACGGTATGACAAGTCCTGCAACTCCACTCTTCATGAAGCTCCTCGCCGACCGCGCGGGCAATCCGGGCGGCTTCCTGTTCTGCGGCAGCGGCGCCGTGGCGCTGCCCGAGGGGCTGGGCGAGCTGGCGGCCAAGCTGCCTTGCTTCTACCGCGAGCCCATGGCGGCCCCGCTGGCGGCGCAGCTCGGGGAGGCCGGCCTGCAGGCGATGCCGGCCGGCGCCCTGCAGCGCAACGACATGGAATTCGAGCTGGTGCTGGAACCGCGCATCGACTGGATCGAAGGCGACTGGCCGCTGCAGGCGCCGGCCCGCTCCAGCGGGGCGCAAGCGGCGTCGCGCGCCATGGCGCTGCAGCTGGTGCAACTGGTGAGCAACGATGCCGACACCCACGAGATCGAGGAGATCCTGCGGCGCGACCCGACCCTGTCCTACCACCTGCTCAAGCTGGTCAATTCCCTGGGCATGGGCACGGGACGCAAGGTGACCAGCTTCAGCCAGGCGATCCTGATCCTGGGCCGCCAGCAGTTGCGCCGCTGGCTGAACCTGATGCTGTTCGCCGCGCGCAGCGACGACGTGCGTTCGCCGATGCTGCTGGCGCGCGTTTCCGTGCGTGCGCGTACGATGGAGTTGCTGGCGCGCGAAGCGGGCGAGGGCAAACAGGTGCAGGAGCAAGCCTTCATGGTCGGCATGTTCTCGCTGCTGGGCGTGCTGTTCGGCGTGCCGCTGGGCGAGCTGCTGGCGCCCCTCAGCCTGGGCGAGTCGGCGCAGCAGGCGCTGCTCACCAAGTCCGGCGCCCTGGGCGAACTGCTGGCCATGGTGGAGGCGGCCGAGCATTGCGATATGGTGGCGGTTGCCAAGAGCCTGGACGCGCTGCAGCTGCCGGCCCTCGACTTTAACCGCCTGGTGGTGGAGGCAAACCTGTGGATGCTGAGCGTGACGGGTGAAGTTGGACATCATGGATAAGGACCGGATCGCGCGTTGCCTGGCACTGGGCCAGCTGGCGCGCAGCCAGCAGGGCGAGGCGCAGGCCGCCACCCTGGCCGAACTGGAGGCGGCGCTGCTGGCGCTGCAGCCGGCGCCGGCGCCTGCCGATGCCGAGTTCCGGCTGGACTACGCCGGCTACGTGACGCACTGGAACGAGGGCGCCGAGCAGCTGTTCGGCTACCGTGCCGGCGAGGCCGTGGGCCAGCACGTGCTGTTCCTGTACGCCGAGGACGACGAGGACGGCAATATCGCCGAAATGGTGGTGGACGCCGACCATGCGGTGGTGGACGTGCAGCGCCGCAAAAAGTCGGGGGAAGTGATCCGCGTGCGCCTCTCGATCTCGCTCGAGCGCGACGCCACGGGCCAGCCGAGCGGCATGCGCGTGCACATCGAACCGATGATGGAGTACCTGACGACGCGCGAGAAGACCACGCTGCACGCGCGCATCATCGAGGACAGCGACCAGGGCGTGCTGATCACGGACGCCAGCGAGCGCATCGTCTCCATCAACGGCGCCTTCACGCGCATTACCGGCTACAGCGCAGCCGAGGCGCTGGGCAAGACGCCGGACCTGCTGCGCTCGGGCGTGCACGACGCCGACTTCCGCGCCAAGGTGCGCGCGGCAATGAAGGGCGCGGGGCCGTGGCGCGGCGAAATCATCGGCAAGCGCAAGAACGGCGAGCTGTTCCCCCAGTCCGTCACCGTCAGCGCCGTGCGCGACGAGCAGGGGGCGATCAGCCACACCTTTTCGCTGTTCTCCGACATCAGCGTGCACAAGGATGCCGAAGCGCGCATGCAGCAGCTGGCCAACTACGATTCCCTGACAGGCCTGCCTAATCTCGGCCTGCTGGGACGCCTGCTCGAGCAGGCCATGACCGAAGCGCGCCGCAAGGGCGAGCACGGCGCGCTGCTGGTGGTGGACTTGCCGCGCATGGGCGCCCTGAGCGACACGCTCGGCTACGAAGTGGCCAATTCGGTGCTGGTGGCGGTGGGACGCCTGTTCCGGGAAGTGCTGCGCGAGGAAGACATCCTGGCGCGGCTGGAGGGCGCGCGCTTCGCTGCCGCGCTGCCGCAGATCGAAAAGCGCGAACATGCCGCCATCGTCGCGCAAAAACTGATTGCGGCGCTGGATGCCCCGATCCAGGTCGGCAGCCATGCGCTGCAGGTGCACGCGCAGATCGGCATCGCGGTGTACCCGGAGGACGCGCCGGATGCGCCGGAACTGGTGCGCGGCGCCGAGGCGGCCATGGCGCGCGTGCTGCCGGGCCAGGAGCCCGCCCTGCTGTTCTACAGCGAGGAAATGAACCAGCGCGCCAAGGAGCACCTGCGCATCGAAAGCGAATTGCGCCAGGGGCTGGCCAACAACGAGCTGCTGCTGTACTACCAGCCCAAGGTCAGCCTGCGCAGCGGGCGCATCCTGGGCGCCGAAGCGCTGCTGCGCTGGCGCCATCCGGTGCGCGGCCTCGTGTCGCCGGGCGTGTTCATCCCCGTGGCCGAAGAGACGGGCATGATCTTCGAACTGGGCAACTGGGTGCTGGAAGAGGCGTGCCGCCAGATCGCCGCCTGGCGCAGCGCCAACCTGATGATGCCGCCGATTGCCGTCAACCTGTCGGCGCGCCAGTTCGACAGCAAGCTGCCCGAGCGCGTGGCCGACGTGCTGGCGCGCTACCAGGTGCACCCGGAACAGCTGATGCTGGAGATTACCGAAAGCCTGCTGGTGCGCGGCGCGGACAATGTCATCGCCATCATGAACGAGCTGGTGGCCATGGGCCTGTCGCTGGCGCTGGACGATTTCGGCACCGGCTATTCGAGCCTGGCCTACCTGAAGAAATTCCCGATCAGCACGTTGAAAATCGACCGCGCCTTCGTGGTCGGGCTGCCCTTCGAGGAAAACGATTGCGCCATCGCGCGCGCCATCGTGACCATGGCCAAGCAGCTGCGCCAGGAAATCGTGGCCGAGGGCGTGGAAACCATTGAGCAGATGAGCTTCCTGCGCGACCTGGGCTGCGACCAGCTGCAAGGCTACCTGTTCAGCCAGCCGGTCGCCGCGGCCGACTTCGAACGCATGCTGCGCGAAGGCAAGCGGCTGGCCGTGACGGGCCGGCAGGCGACGCTGGCTCTATAAAATCCCCCATTCCTGGACCTTTCTTGGGGCCAGGTTGCGGCGCACACTGTGCCTGCCGACAATCGAAGGGGGAGTGCCATGCTGGATTTCTACTACACCGCCACGCCGCAAGGGCAGCAGTTGCTCATGTTCCTGGAGGAGACCGGCTTGCCGTTTCGCCGCATCGCGAAAGCGCAGGCGCTGGCCCTGGTCGACCACTGGCCGGCCGACGGCGGCGACCCGCTGCCGCTGCAGCAATCGGGCGCCATGCTGCTGTACCTGGCGGAAAAGGCCGGCTTCGGCATGCCGGCGGGCATGCGCGGGCGCACCGAAGCGCGCCAGTGGCTGTTCTGGCAGAAGCAGTTCGAGTGCCAGGGCAACGCGACGGCGCAGCTGTTCGGCACGCTGGAACGCCAACTGGCCGAGCGCGCCTACCTGGCGGGCGAGCAGTATTCCGTGGCCGACATGGCCTGCTACCCGTGGGTGAGCGCGGGCGGCGAAACGCTGGCCGCCTATCCCAACCTGGCGCGCTGGTTCCACGCCATCAGCCAGCGCCCGGCCACGCGCCGCGCTTACGGCCGGGAAATGTCCATCTGGGGGGCTGACCCCAAGGTGGACATTTCTCAGCTGGAAGAGGTGCTGCCGTGAGGCGCGGCGATGCGCTGAGCCTGGTCGGCGTGGCGGCATTGTGGGGCGCCTCTTACCTGTTCATCCGCGTCGGGGCGCCGGCGTTCGGGGCGGCGGCCATGGCGGGCGTGCGCGCGCTGGCGGCGGCGGCCTTGCTGCTGCCGCTCTTGCTGTGGCGCGGGCAGTGGGCGGCGCTGCGCCGCCATGGGCGCGGCATCGCCTTCGTCGGCGTCACCAATGCGGCGCTGCCGTTCCTGCTGTTTAATTTTGCCGCGCTCAGCCTGCCGGCCGGCCTGTCGTCCATCCTGAGCGCCACCACGCCGCTGTTCGCGGCGCTGATCGGCGCCATCTGGCTCGGCGACCGGCTCACGCTGGCGCGCATGGCCGGGCTGTCGCTCGGCTTTGGCGGCGTGGTGCTGCTGGTGGCGGGCAAGCTGCACGTGCTGCCGCAGGCGGACCTGCTGCGCACGGCGCTGGCGGCGCTGGCCTGCCTGGTGGCGACGCTGCTGTACGGGGTGTCGGGCAATTTCAGCAAGCGTTATCTGGCCGATGTGCCGCCGCTGGCGGTGGCGACTGGCAGCCAGGTGGTGGCGGCCGTGCTGCTGGCCGGGCCGGCGCTGGCGCTGTGGCCGGACGCACCGCCTTCGCCGCGGGCTTGGGGCGCGGTGCTGGCGCTGGCGGCGCTGTGCACGACGTTTGCGTATGTGCTGTTCTTCGGGCTGATTGCGCGGCTGGGGGCGAGCAGGGCCATGAGTGCCCTGTTCCTGATTCCTGCCTTTGGCGTGCTGTGGGGGTGTGTCTTCCTGGATGAGGCGTTCTCGCTGCAGATGGGCTTGAGCTGCCTGGTGATCCTCGCCGGCTGCGCGCTGACCACCGGGCTGCTGGAGCCGTCGCGCTGGACGGCTCCCTTCATGACAAAGCGCGCCTAGCGCTTGTCATCGTTCTTTTGGCCCTGGCGGCCGGCGTCGGCATGCTGTTCAGGCGTGCCGCCGCGGGTATTGCCGGAGCTGCTTTGGCGGCTGCCGCTGTCCGACGCGCCGGACTGGCGGTTGCCGTCATTCTTGTGGCTCATGCTGCCGGCCTTGCGCGCTTCTTCCGAAGTGAATTCGTGCGCATTGCCGGAGGCATGGGCTGCCTTGCCGCCTTCGCTGGCGATCTCGCGCTGGCGTTCCGGGTCCATCGATGCGAAGCCGCGATTGCTGGTGTCGCCGCTTTGACGGCTACCGCCCTGGTTGCCCGACTGTTTGGATCCGCCCTTGTCTTGATTACTCGATGCCATGATCATCTCCCATTTGGTTCGAAGGAGACGTCATGTTAGGCGGGGTGGTGGGGGGTATTAATCAGAACACGCGACTAGAATTTGTAGGACAATGGCTCACTGAAAAGTAACATGTTGCGGAGGAGCCATGGTCGAACTGGAGCGCTTTGTCGTGGCGCAGGAAGGCCTCTACCAGCAGGTGCTGCGCGAACTGTCGGCTGGACGCAAGCGTAGCCATTGGATGTGGTTTGTCTTTCCGCAGCTGGCCGGGCTGGGCGCAAGCGCCATGGCGCAGCGCTATGCGCTCGGCAGCCTGGCCGAGGCGCGCGCGTATCTGGCGCATCCCGTGCTGGGCGCGCGGCTGCGCGAGTGCAGCGCGCTGGTGCTGGCGGTCCAGGGCGCCACCATCCATGGTATCTTCGGGTCGCCCGACAATATGAAATTCCATTCATCGATGACGTTGTTCGCGCAGGCGGCGCCGCAGGAACCGCTGTTCCGCGCCTGCCTCGACAAATACTTTGGCGGCGAGCCCGACCGGGCCACGCTGTCGTTACTGGACAAGGAGAAAGCATGACCCGCAGCATCCTCGACGACGCCCACCTGCATCCGGCCATCCGCGAGCGCGTGGCGAAGAACCATGCCGATATCGTGGCGCAAGTGCAGGCAGCCATTGCCGCCAACCGGGTGGTGGTGGTCGGCATGCGCCAGAATCCGTTCCCGAAGAAGGCGCGCCGCCTGCTCGACGCGCAGGGCACGCCGTACGCTTACCTGGAGTTCGGCAGCTATTTCAGCCAGTGGCGCCGGCGCACGGCGCTGAAGATGTGGAGCGGCTGGCCGACCTTGCCGATGATCTTCATCGACGGCGTGCTGATCGGCGGCGCCCAGGACCTGGAGCGCCTGATCGAGAAGGGCGAGTTCACCGCCATGGTGGCGCCGCGCCTGCAGGGCTGACGGCGCGCGCGTCTTACGGGCTGTGCGGCGCGCTGGCGCCCACGCGCGCCAGGCTCGGCTTGCGCTCCTTCTGCAGCCGGGCCGCCACCTGCTCGGCACGCGCCAGGGCGCGCACCAGGTTGCCGCCGGCCAGCCGCGCCAGGTCGGCGTCGTGCCAGCCGCGACGCACCAGTTCGGCAAACAGGGCAGGGTAGGTCGACACGTCTTCCAGTCCCTCCGGGTTGGTGGCGCCGTAGTAGTCGCCGGCGATGCCGACGTGCGCGTGTCCTGCCACGCGCGCCACGTGCTCGATGTGGTCGGCCACCATGGCCAGCGTGGCCTTGGGCGCCGGCCCGGCCTTGGCGACGTAGTCCGCTTCGCGCTGCTTGAATTCCGGGCTGTCCGGCTCGGCGCCGGCAGCCGCCTGCATCAGGCCCTTGCGCCAGGCCGCCACCTGCGGCGAAATGAAGGTCGGCACGAAGGTCACCATCACCACGCCGCCATTGGCGGCCATGCGCCGCAGCACGTCGTCCGGTACGTTGCGCGGGTGGTCGTTCAGGGCGCGCGCGCTGGAGTGGGAGAAGATCACCGGCGCGGCGCTGGTGTCGAGCGCCTGGTGCATCACTTCCGGGCTGACGTGGCTCAGGTCCACCAGCATGCCCAGGCGGTTCATCTCGCGCACGACTTCCTTGCCGAAGGGCGACAGGCCGCCGTGGCGGCGCTCGCCCAGCGCGGCGTCCACCCAGTCCAGCGTGCTGTTGTGGGTCAGCGTCATGTAGCGCGCGCCCAGCGCGTAGTAGGCGCGCAGGGCGCCCAGGCTGTTCTCGATCACGTGGCCGCCTTCCATGCCGATGAAGCTGGCGATCTTGCCGGCGCGCTTGGCCTTGGCGATGTCGCTGCTGCGCGTGGCCAGCACCAGGCTTTCCGGGTATTTGGCGATCATGCGGCGCGCCAGGTCGATCTGCTCCAGCTGCGCGACGGCCCAGCCGCCTTTCAGTTCGCCCGGTACGTAGACGCTCCAGAACTGGGCGGCCAGCTTGCCCTGCTTCAGGCGCGCCAGGTCCGTTTCGTGCGGGGTGCGCTGGCGCAGGTCGTAGTGTTCCAGGTCCATCGGATGCGCAGCGTCTTCGCGAATGGTCCACGGCAGGTCGTTGTGGCCGTCGACCAGGGGTACCTTGTCGAGCAGGGCGCGTGCGTGGTGCAGGGCGGCATCCGGCGCTGCGGCTGCGGGTGGCAGACAGAAGGCGAGGGCCATGGCGAGGACGGGGGCGCTGCGATGCTTCATCGGTTTCCTTTCGGCGCGCGCAGCGGTTCGAGCAGGCTGCGCAGGTTGTTGTGGTCGATCTCGTACATCAGGGCCAGCAGCGCGCCCAGCTCCCCCTTGGGGAAGCCTGCGCGCGCCATCCAGCCCAGGTAATGCCCTGGCAAGTCCGCCAGCTTGCGTCCCTTGTACTTCCCGTAGGGCATGTCGCGTGCCACCAGCATTGCCAGGTATTCAGGGTTCATGGTTCTTTACAGCGCCCGCACGGGAATGCAGATGTCGCAGGTGAAGCTGCCGTCCGTCTGCGTGGCCAGGCCTTCGTAGCGCTCGAAGCACGGTCGCTCGTCGCATTGCATGCCGCTGGACGGCAGCCATTCCTTCATCAGGCGGTTCCACACCGGGCCGATGTCGCGCGGGTTGCCCGTATAGCGGGTGACGGCGTAGCGCCCGCCCGGCAGGTGGGCAACGCTGAACTGCCCGCCCGGTTCGAAGCCTTCCGGGATCTCGACACAGGCGTCGTAGCGGCATTTGTCCGGCGGCGTGACGCTCGGGTCGTCGTGGCCGATGCCGTAGCAGGTGGCGCCGGCCAGGCCGTGCGCGTGCAGCCAGGGCATCATGGTGCGGCCCCAGAATTCGCCGATGGCCGGGCCGTAGGGGCCGATATGGCGGCGGTAGGCAACGCGGGCAGGGGGCAGGTCGATGACGTTCACTTCCATGGTGGTTTCTCCGTAAGGGTTGTAGGAGTGGCCATGTTCGCCGCTGCCGCCCTGGCCCGCCTGACCGTGCTTGCTGTTCGCCTGATCGGAATTGCTATATTGCTCGCGCAGCGCAGCCAGGAAGGCTGCCGTACGCTCGGGCGTATTGTTGCGCCACTCGGTCGGAGTGCTGCCGAAGCGGCTCTTGAAGGCGCGCGCAAACGCTTCGCCCGAGCCGAAGCCGGTGGCCAGCGCCACGTCCAGCACGGCGCCGCCGGCGGCCAGTTTGTGCGCCGCCGTTTCCAGCCGGCGCCGCCGCACGTAGTCGCCGATGGTCTCGCCCATCCAGGCGGCAAACAGGCGGTGGAAGTGGTAGCGCGAAAAATTGGCGATGTCGGCCAGCGCCGGCAAGTCCAGTTGCGCGTCCAGGTGGCGGTCGATGTGGTCGAGCACGCGGTTCATGCGGCGCTCGTATTCGTTGCGTGATTCGTTCATGCGATTGGGTAGATGCGGTCAAGGCTGCCGGCGCCGAAATACTTTTCGTATTCCTTGGCGGCGTAGGAATCCATCATGCCGGAAATATAGTCGGCCACCAGGCGCTCGCGCGAATCGTGCAGGCTGCGGATGGCCGGCGGCAGCAGGATGCCGCCCTTGTTGTAGCTCGGGTCGGTGAGCACTTCGAACAGGCCGCGGATGATCTTCTCGCCGCGCTTTTCGTACAGCTGCACGTCCTTCTTGCGCAGGATGGCGCGCCACAGCAGGCTTTTCAGGCCGCGCGCCAGCAGGCCCTTGCTGCGGTAGCCCAGTTCGGGGCCGTGCCGGCCCTCGACCACGGCGATGTCGCGGCACAGTTCATGCACGATCTGCGAGGTCAGCTCCTTGCGCAGCACGATGGAGTATTCCTCCGAACTTTCCTGCATGTCGCATTTGAGCGCCTCTTCGTGGGCGTGGTTGGCAATGCTGGAGAACTGTTCGTAGGCGCCGGAAAAGTCCTTGCTGATCCTGAATTCGTGCACGATCTCGCCCCAGGTGATGATGCCGAAGCTGAGCGCATCCTCCACGTCGTGCGCGGCGTAGGCGATTTCGTCGGCCAGGTCCATGATCTGGGCGTCGATGCTCTTGCGCAGCGAGACGCCGTGCGCGGCCAGCTGGCCGCTGAGGAATTCGTGGTCCTCGTCGTACAGGAACTTTTTCGGGTTGTCGGCGCGGCGCTGGAAGTACTTGGTGATGCCCAGCAGCGAGCGCACCGTCAGGTTCAGGCCCGCGTAGGCGTGGTGCTTCTTCTCCAGCGTGCGCAGGGTGCGGAAGGCTTGCGCGTTGCCTTCGAAGCCGCCGGCGCCGGCCACCAGTTCGTCCAGGATCTTCTCGCCGTAGTGGCCGAAGGGCGGATTGCCGATATCGTGCGCCAGCGAGCACGTTTCCGACACCACGCTGCGCTCGAGCCCCAGTTCGGCGGCGATGGAGCGGGCGATCTGCGCCACTTCCAGGCTGTGGGTCAGGCGGTTGCGGTTGAAGCGGTTGGCGTCCACGCCCAGCAGCTGCATCTTGCCCTGCAGGCGGCGGAAGGAGGAGGAATACAGCACGCGCGCGTAGTCGCGCATGCATTCTTCGCGGCCCTCGCTGCGGCCATCGGCCTGGGCGTGGACCCGGTATTCGAGCGGCAGCACCAGCGCCTCCTGGGCGCGGGCAAAGTCGATGGTGGTCTGGTCGTACATGATTCTCCCGTCAGTGTGGAGGCGATTCTAAGGCGCTTCGGCGTTCCAGTGTATATTGCAGGCCAAAATGTTTCATGGCTGGATAAAAAATGTCTCCTGTTTCGCTTTTCCTCGTGGTGCTGGCCTATTTCGGCCTGCTGCTCGGCGTGGCCTGGGCCACCTCCCGCAACGCCAACAACGACAGCTTCTTCATCGGGAACAAGAGTTCGAACTGGATGCTGGTGGCCTTCGGCATGGTCGGCACCACGCTCAGCGGCGTCACCTTCATCAGCGTGCCCGGCGCCGTGGGGCGCGACGGCTTCGGCTACCTGCAGATCATGCTCGGCTATACGCTGGGCTACATCGCGGTGACCTTCGTGCTGCTGCCGCTGTACTACCGGCTGAAACTGACCTCGATCTACCATTACCTGGACGTGCGGCTGGGGCGCCGCTCCTACCAGAGCGGGGCGGCGTTCTTCATCATCTCGCGCACCCTGGGCGCCACGGCGCGCCTGTACCTGGTGGTCAACATCCTGCAGGCCACCATCCTGGACAGCCTGGGCGTGCCATTCTGGGCCACCAACCTGATCATCCTCGCCATGATCCTCCTGTATACCTATGAAGGCGGGGTGAAGACCATTGTCTGGACCGATACGCTGCAGACGACGGGCATGCTGTTCGGGCTGGTGGCCTGCGTGGTGTTCCTGCTCAACCAGATGAACCTGGGCCTGTTCGAGAGCCTGGCGCAGATGCGCGCCAGCGGCCTGGCACGGGTGGTGACGAGCGACATCGACAGCCCGGCCTATTTCTGGAAGCAGGTGGTGGCGGGCGCCTTCATCACCATCGCCATGACCGGCATGGACCAGGAAATGATGCAGAAGAATATCTCGGTGCGCACGCTGCGCGACTCGCAGAAGAACATGCTGGCGCTGACCGCCATCCTGTTCGGCGTGCTGACCCTGTTCCTGTTCCTGGGCGGGCTGCTGCACCTGTACGCGCCGCAGGTGGGCGTGACGGCCAGCGGCGACAAGATCTTCCCGGCTGTGGCGATGGGCCACCTGCCGGCGGTCCTGCAACTGGTGTTCATCATTGCGCTGATCAGCGCGCTGTTCCCCAGCGCCGACGGCGCCATCACGGCCCTCACGTCCTCCTTCTGCATCGACATCCTCGGCCTGAAGCGGCGCGACGACCTGGGCGAGGGCGCCCAGCTGCGCATGCGCCACCGCGTGCACCTGGCGTTCTGCGCCCTGTTCCTGCTGCTGGTGATGGTCTTCAAGTGGATCGACAGCGCCAGCATGATCGGCGTGATCCTGAAGCTGGCCGGCTACACCTACGGGCCGCTGCTGGGCCTGTTCGCGTTCGGCCTGCTGAGCAGGCGCGCCGTCAACGACCGGCTGGTGCCGTGGGTGGCGCTGGCCGGGCCGCTGCTGTGCGCCCTGGTCGACTGGCAGCAGCAATGGCTGTTCGGCAGCTACCGCCTGGGGCTGGAACTGCTGGTCATCAACGGGCTGTTTGTCATGGCCGGCCTGTACCTGATTTCTTCCCCGGGCAAAGCGAATGTCGCTTATAGTGTGAAGTAGTTACATTTTTAGCACTAGGAGTAAAGATGTCCCGCTCTGTATTCTCGTATCTCCGCGGCGGTTTTGCCTGGTTCTGGCGCGCCGTGGACAATAGCCGCCGCGCCACCATGAACCTGCTGTTCCTGCTGATCGTGGTCCTGCTGCTGGCGGCGATCTTCGGCGGCGGCGTCAAGCCGCTGAGCAGCAAGACCATGCTGGTCCTGAACCTGGAAGGCACGCTGGTGGAGCAGTCGCACGGCAGCAGCCGCGACGCCCTGCGGGCCGGCCTGACCGGCGGCGATGTGCGCAAGTCGGTGCAGCTGCGCGACGTGCTGAACGTGCTGGACGCGGCCGCCAAGGACCCGCAGATCGCCGGCGCGGTGCTGATCCTCGATGAGATGGAAGGCGGCGGCCAGGCCATGCTGCGCGAAATCGGCGCGGCGGTGGACCGCTTCAAGGCCAGCGGCAAGAAGGTGGTGGCCTGGGGTTCCAGCTACAACCAGCGCCAGTACCAGATCGCCATGCATGCCGACGAAGTCTACCTGCACCCGATGGGCGCCGTGCTGCTGGAAGGCTTCGGCAAGTACCGCAACTATTACCGCGATGCGCTGGACAAGGTGGGCGTGACGGTCAACCTGATGAAGGTGGGCACCTACAAGAGCTTTGCCGAGCCGTTCATCGCCAACGGCCCGTCGCCGGCGGCGGCGGAGGCCGATGCCTACCTGGTCAACGACCTGTGGGCGCGCTATACCGCCCAGGTCGAACAGTCGCGCAAGCTGCCCGAAGGGGCGCTGATGCGGGCCATCGACAACCTGCCGGCGCTGCTGGAAGGCGCCAAGGGCAACCTGGCCAAGGTGGCGCTGGACACCAAGCTGGTGGACGGCCTGCTGACCAAGGATGAGCTGCGCGCGCTGGTGATCAAGCGCGGCGTGGCCGACCCGGCGGCCAAATCGTTCCGCCAGGTGAGCTACCACGACTACCTGGCGCGCCAGTTCCCGAAACTGACCGGCGATGCGATCGGCGTCGTCATGGCGGTGGGCGAGATCAGCGACGGCGATGCGCCGGCCGGCCAGATCGGCGGCGCCTCGACCGCGCGCCTGGTGCGCATGGCGCGCGAGGATGACGCCATCAAGGCGGTGGTGCTGCGCGTCGATTCGCCCGGCGGCAGCGCGTTCGGTTCGGAGCTGATCCGGCGCGAGCTGGAACTGACGCGCGCGGCCGGCAAGCCGGTGATCGTTTCGATGGGCAACGTGGCCGCTTCCGGCGGCTACTGGATTGCCATGGCAGCCGACGAGGTGATCGCCGACCCGGCCACCATCACCGGCTCGATCGGCGTGTTCGCGCTGTTCCCGACCGTGGACAAGGTGGCCGGCAAGATGGGCATCCATACCGCCGGCCAGACCACCACCTGGCTGGGCGATGCCGGCAATCCGCTGCGTCCGATGGACCCGCGTTTCGGTCAACTGATCCAGGGCGCCATCGTCCACGTGTACGACGAATTCACCACCAAGGCGGCCAAGGCGCGCAACACCACGCCGGCCAAGATCGACGCCGTGGGCCAGGGCCGCGTCTGGACCGGCGCGCAGGCGCAGGAACGCGGTCTGGTCGATACCCTGGGCGGCTACAAGGATGCGCTGAAGGCCGCGGCGCGCCGCGCCAAGCTGGCGGGCGAGCCGCGCGTGGTCTATATCGAACGTGAAGTCTCCCGCATCGACAAGGTGCTGGAATACTTCGGCGCATCCGCCGCCACGACCGTGGCCAAGGCCTACGGCGAACAGGCGCGCGCGTCGCTGCTGACGGTGGGCATGCCGGCCGGCGTGGCCAAGGAAGTGGTGCAGGACCTGGGCTGGCTGAACGACATGGCGACCCAGCGCAAGCCGTTCATGGCACTGACCCACTGCCTGTGCACGTCGCCCGACTGAGGCGCCGCGCATGCGCTGGCGCCGGGGCGGCGGCCCGTTTGCAAAGTCACCCCGGCGCTGGCATGATGCTGGCATGATCAACCCACGCGTATCACTGGAAGCTGTCGACCAGGTGCGGCCCCATCGTCCGGCCGCGCAGCGTGTCGCCATGGCTGCCCGGAGGGGCGCCCCATGAGCTGCAGCGACGTCCAGCGCCAGTGGCTCGCGCTGCAAGCGAGCCAGCGCGAGCTGGATGTGCAAAGCGCCGCGCTGGCCGCGCTCGGGCGCCAGAAGCGCGAGGCCGAGGAAGGCTTGCGGCGCTACGCCGGCCTGTTCGACCAGGCTCCCGTATGCTACCTGTCGCTGGCGAGGGACGGCACGGTGATCCGCGCCAACCAGGCGGCGGCGTTGTTGTTTGCCTGTCCGCTGCAGGCCCTGGCGGGGCAGCCGGCGGAGCGCTTCCTGGCGCCGCACAGCAGGAACGCGCTGCGGCAGTTGCTGTCCGGACTGCGTGCCGACGGCGCCAGTGTCGCCATGGAGGCGCAGTTGTTCGACGCCCTGGGTGGCGGCCGCGTCAGGATCGAGGCTAACCTGGACCTGGCCGGCGATGCCGTGCGCATGGTGGTCAGCGACGTGCGCTCGCGCGAGCAGCACGACGCGGCGCTGCAACGGACCTTTGCCGTCCTCGATACCCTGGGCGAGGGTGTGGCGGTGGCCGATGCCGACGGCGTCATCGTGGCGGTCAATCCCGCCTTCACCGCCATTAGCGGCCGTGCCGCGGCGCAGGCGATCGGCAGCGAACTGGCCACGCTGTGCGGCGAAGCGGCGGTGCTGGCGGCGCTGCACGACGGCAGCTGGCAGGGCGAGCTGGCCCTGCGCCGGCCGGACGGTACGCCGCTGGACGCGGCGCTGTCGCTGCGCACCCTGGCTGGCACCGGCGGCGGCGTGGCCGGCGCGGTGGCCGTGCTATCGGACATCAGCCGCCGCAAGCAGGCCGAGGCTGCGCTGCAGGACCTGCACCGCAACCTGGAGTCGCAGGTGGTGCAGCGTACCGCCGACCTGCTGCACACTAACGGCCAGCTGCGCCAGCTGTCGGCCCATCTGGCCTCGGTCAAGGAGGAGGAGCGCAAGCGCATCGCGCGCGAAATCCATGACGAACTGGGACAGAACCTCTTGGCGCTGAAGCTGGACATCGTCCAGCTCAACGAGCGCATGGCCGGCCGCGAAAGCCGCCTGTCGCGCCGCGTGACGGCGGCGCTGGCCAATATCGACGCCACGCTGCGCAGCGTGCGCGGCATCATGAACGAGCTGCGTCCCTCGGTGCTGGACCTGGGCCTGGCCGCGGCGCTGGAGTGGCTGGTCAACGATTTTCGCCATCGCAGCAACCTGCACTACGAGTTGGACCTACCCGGCGAAGCGGAACTGGCGGCCATTGGCAGCGAAGCGTCGCTGGTGCTGTTCCGCATCGTGCAGGAATCGCTGGTCAATGCGCTGCGCCACGCGCGCGCGACCCAGGTGGCGGTGCGCCTGAGCGTGGGGCGGAGCGAGGTGGCGCTGGAGGTGGAGGACAACGGCATCGGCATCGCGCCATCGTGCCGCGAACGTCCCGGTTCCTTCGGCCTGATCGGCATGCAGGAACGGGCCGCTGCGCTGAACGGCAGCTTTGCCCTGAACGAGTACGAAGCGGGCGCCGGCTGCTGCGTGACCGTGCGCCTTCCGTTGCAAAATAGTCAATAGCCGTACGGGCCGGGAACGCATATACTGCCGGTGCTTTTATCCGTTCAGGGGACTGTCTTGCTCAAAAAAATCGCACTCTCGGCTGCCATGGCAGCCGCTTTCGCTCCCGCCGGCGCCGACGAGGGCCAATGGCAACCGCACCAGCTGCCGCAACTGCAGGCGGAGCTGAAACGCATCGGCATCACCATCCCGGCGCAGCGCCTGGCCGACCTGTCGAAGCACCCGATGAGCGCGATCGTTTCGCTGGACGGCTGCTCGGCATCGTTCGTCTCCCCTGACGGCCTGGTGGTCACCAACCACCACTGCGCCTACGGCGCCATCCAGCGCAATTCGACCGCCGACAAGAACTACATCGCCAACGGTTTCCTGGCCAAGACCCGCGCCGCCGAGCTGCCGGGCGGCCCGACCACGCGCGTCTACGTGACCGACAAGCTGGAAAACGTCACCGCCCGCGTGAATGGCGGCCTGGACAAGCTGTCCGGCAAGGCGCGCCACGAGCAAGTGAAGTCGCGCATCAAGGCCCTGATCGCCGAATGCGAGAGCGACAAGATCTACCGCTGCTCGGTGCCGGCCTTCCACCGCGGCGCCGAGTACTTCCGCATCCGCCAGATGATGATCAAGGACGTGCGCCTGGTGTACGCGCCGCCCGAATCGATCGGCAACTACGGCGGCGACATCGACAATTACGAATGGCCGCGCCATACCGGCGACTACGCCTTCCTGCGCGCCTACGTGGGCAAGGATGGCCGTCCGGCCGACCCGTCGCCGGACAACGTGCCCTACAAGTCCAAGGACTTCCTGGTGGTGTCGGCCGAAGGCCTGAAGAACGGCGATCCGATCCTGCTGGCCGGCTACCCCGGCCGCACCAGCCGCTATAAGCTGCCTGCAGAAATCCGCTTCGCGCGCGACGTGAATTACCCGGCCATGGTGGCCGACTACCAGGCCGACCTGGACGCCATTGCCGCCGCCACCAAAGGCAACGACAACCATGTTGTGCGCTATGCCAGCGTGGTCAAGTCGATCAACAACCGCATGAAGAAGACCCAGGGCCTGCTCGATGGTTTCGCCCGCAAGGACCTGGCCGCCATCAAGGACGCGCAGGACGCCGAGTTCCGCGCCTGGTATGGCAAGCAGGGCGACGCTTCGCGCCAGCTGCTGCCGGAGCTGGACGCCGCCATCGCCGCCGACATGGCGCAGACCAATGAAGACTTCTTCTTCGGCATGGCCACCAACAGCGACCTGCTGAAAAGCGCGCGCACGCTGTATCGCCTGGCGCTGGAAAAGCAAAAGCCCGACGCCGAACGCGAATCGGGTTACCAGCAGCGCGACGTCGCCAACATCAAGGCCCGCCTGAGCCGCCTGGAGCAGTCGCTCGTGCCAACGGTCGACCAGGCGCGCTACGCCTCCGGCCTGCAGCGCTATGCCAGGTTGTCCGGCAAGGCGCGCGCGCTGGACGCCGTGCTGCCATCCGTGGCCGACGTGCCAGCCCTGTACCAGCACACCAAGCTGGCCGACACCGCCAGCCGCCTGGCGTGGATGGAAAAATCGCCGGCGGACTTCCAGCAATCGGACGATCCGTTCATCAAGCTGGCCGTGCGCATGCACGACGTCGCGATGGCGCTGGAAGACCAGCGCAAGGAAGTCGACGGCACGCTGGAGAAGATCATCCCGCAATACATGGGCGCCGTGATCGCCTGGAAGAAGTCGCAGGGCAAGCCAGTCTACCCGGACGCCAACTCCACCCTGCGCGTCACCTACGGCACCGTTTCGGCCTACTCGCCGAAAGACGGCCTGACCAAGGGGCCGTTCACCACCGTGGAAGGCATCGTCGAGAAATACACCGGCAAGGACCCGTTCGACGCGCCGAAGGCGCTGCTGGAGGCGGTCAAGGCCAAGCGCTACGGCCAGTTCAAGGACCCGGTACTGGGCACCGTGCCGGTCAACTTCCTGTCCTCGGCCGACACCACCGGCGGCAACTCCGGCTCGGCCATCGTCAACAAGCGCGGCGAGCTGATCGGCCTGAACTTCGACTCCACCTACGAGTCCATCACCAAGGACTGGTACTTCGACCGCGACATCACGCGCGCCATTCATCTGGACGTGCGCTACATGCTGTGGGTCATGAAGGAAGTCGATCATGCCGACAACCTGCTGCAGGAAATGACGATCAAGTACCCTAAAAAGTGAACCAATCCATTTCCCTGTTCGGCCTTGCCGTCACCACGCCACTGGAGCTGGTGTCCTTCGCGCTGGCGGTGGCGACCGTGTGGCTGAACATCCGCCAGAACCATTGGGCCTGGCTGTTTGCCATCCTCTCGTCCGCCACCTATGGCGTGGTGTTCTTCGGCGCGCGGCTGTATGGCGACATGGCGCTGCAGGGCGTGTTCATCACGGTGTCGTTCTGGGGCTGGTACCAGTGGCTGCGCGGGAACGAGGGGCGCGCGCTGGGCGTATCCACGCTGACGGCGCGCGGCCGCGTGCTGGCCGGCGTGGCCTGGCTGGCGGGCTTCGTGCTGCTGGCCTGGTTCCTGCGTACCTACACCGACACCGACGTGCCGCACGCGGACGCCTTCCTGACCGCGGGCAGCCTGGTGGGCCAGGCCCTGCTGTCGCGCAAGAAGCTCGAGAACTGGCACGTGTGGATCATCGTCGACGTGCTGTACGTCGCGCTGTACGTGCACAAGGGCCTGATGCTGACGGCGGTCCTGTACGGCATGTTCGTGGCGATGGCGGTGGCCGGCCTGATGGCATGGCAGGGCAGCAGCGCCGAGCCTGACGAAGCAGTCGTCTGGAAATGAAGCAGTCCTACCGCGTCGCCATCCTGGGCGCCGCATCGTCCGGCAAGACCACGCTGGCGCAGGCGCTGGCCCAGCGCTACGGCGTGTCGTGGGTGCCGGAGTACCTGCGCGAGTTCTGCGACGTGCGGCAGGATGTGCCGGTCGCGGGCGACCAGTTCCATATCGCCACGACCCAGGTGGCGCGCGAGGAGGCGCTGGCCGCGCAGGGCAGCCGCTACCTGTTCTGCGACACCACCCCGCTGATGACGGCGGTGTACAGCATCCACTACTTCGGCGGCATCGACGAGCAGCTTGAAAGCCTGGCGGCGTCGCGCCGCTACGACATTACCCTGGTCTGCAAGCCCGAATTTGCGTGGATTCCTGACGGACTTCATCACGAAGCGGAAGACGTCAGCGGTATCATTGATGCCATCCTGCTCGATGAACTGGCCCGGCGCGGCGTGCCGTACACGCGCATTTCCGGCAGCCTGGACGAGCGTTTGCAGCAAGTAGGCCGACTCCTGGGGGATTGATGCTGAAGACAAGACTGCTCGCGCTGGCCGCCATGCTTCCGCTGGCGGCGTTTGCCGAGACGGGCTATTACATGGTCACCGCCTATGACGCGGAGGGTCAGGCGTCAATCGACTACAAATACTGGAACGCCCATTACAAGAACTCGCGCAACGTGGCCAGCCCGGAAATCGGCATCGGCTACGGCGTGACGTCGCGCTGGTACACCGAGCTGACCGCGCAGTGGATCCAGTTCGACGGCCGCCGCACGCGGCACACGGGCCTGGAGTGGCAGAACGATTTCCTGCTGACGCAGGGGCAGTACGACGTGGACGTGGCGCTGCATACGGTGCTGGAGCGCGCGCGGCGGCGCGACAACGGCTACTACGTGGAATTCGGCCCGGTGCTGCAGACGCAGCTCTGGCGCACGCAGCTCAACTTCAACCTGTTCTTCCAGCGCGAAATGGACAACGGGCAGCGCAACGATACCGAGCTGGCCTACCAGTGGCAGGTCAGGCAGCGCTGGAAGCGCTGGTTCTCGCCGGGGCTGCAGGGTTTTGGGGAACTGGGCAAGTGGAACGACTGGCGGCCGGCGCGGCAGCAGTCGCACCGCGCCGGCCCGGCGTTCTTTGGCCAGGCAGGCCGCTTCAAGTACGAGGCGGCCTATCTGTTCGGGAAGAATTCCGCACGCCCGGCCAACTCATTGACCATGCGGGTGCAGTATCTCTTCTAATTAACCCCGGTAAGGCGGGTTAGAAGTCAACCTGCGCCGACAGCTGGAACGTGCGCGGCGCACCCGGGAACAGGTAGCCGCCCAGGTCCGGGGTCACGTCGCGCCAGTAGAACTTGTCGAACGCATTCTTCACCTGCGCCCGCACGATCACCGAAGCGCCGCCCACGCGGTAGGCATACGAGCCGCCCAGGTTCACCACATGGTAGGACGGCACCATGACCTTGTTCTCCAGGTCGAAGGCCTTCTTGCCCGCAAACTGCCAGTTGGCCGTCAGCTTCAGGCCAGGCACCGCGACCACCACGTAATCGCCCCACACGGTCGACTTGAAGTTCGGCACGTTGGTCACGCGCCTGCCGTCGTAGATCGCCAGGCCGGTGCCATCCTGCTCGGTATCGATGGCAGCCATCGACGCGCCCAGCAGCAGTTCGCGCGAGAGCTTGCCCTGCGCGGTCAGTTCCAGGCCGCGATGGCGGTCCTGGCCCTGGCGCACGAAGGTGTTGGCCGGGTTGGTGAACTCCAGGCCCTGCTCGATCTGGTACACGGCAGCCGACAGCGAAACGCCGTTGATCTCGGTCTTGGCGCCCAGTTCCACCTGCTTCGACTTGCCCGGCGCCAGCGCGGTGTTCGGGTTGGTGGTCTCGATCGGCGCCACGCCGCCATGCTGCAGGCCCTGCGCGTAGGAGGCGTAGTAGGACAGCTTGCTGTTCGGGCTGAACACCAGCGACACGTTCGGCAGCCAGAAGTTGTCGCGCGTCGGCGCGGCCGTGGCCTGGCTGCGGCGCACGGACACGTAGCGCGCCCCGGCGTGCAGCGCCAGTTCGCCGGTCAGGCCGATGATGTCGTGCACGTAGGCGGCGCGCTCATGGTCGGTACGGCGCTCGGAGACAGGACCCAGCACGCCGTTGGTCATCGGCACCACGACAGGGCGGTAGATGTTGCTGACGCCCGCGAAATCGTAAATGTAGTCGCCCCAGCGCTCATGGTTGGAGAAGAAGGACAGGCCGGCGGTCAGCTCATGCTTGACGGACCCGGTGGCGAACTTGCCTTGCAGCTGGGCCTTGGCCGACAGCGGCTTCTTTTCTTCGCCCAGGCTGCGGTAGTCGTACACGTCGTAGTCGCCGTTGCTGCAGTAGCCCGGCCACAGTTCTTCGCTCGAGCAGCCGTAAGGGAAGGCGGTGTAGTCGTCGCGCTTGAAGCGATGCTGGTTGGCGCTGACGGTGGCCTTCCATTCCGGCGCGAGCTGGTACTGGAATGCGATGCCGATGTTGCTGGTCTCGGTCATTACCGGCTTGGCCCATGGCTGGTCGTTGAGGAAGATGTCGGCATCGACCACGGGCAGCCGGGTGCCGCCGGTCAGCTGGAAACCAGGCGCGGTCTTCTGCGATTTCTTCTGGTAGTCGGCATCCACGGTCAGCAGCGCCTGCGGGCTGATGCGCCAGTCGAAAGCGGCCGAGACGAAGCTGCGGCGGCCGTCGGCGCCCTTGACGACCGAGCGCAGGCGCTCGCCCGCCGCGTTGATGCGGTAGCCGAAGCGGCGGTCTTCGAAGCGGCCGCCCAGGTCGAGGGTGCCGAGCACGGTGCCGCGCTCGCTCACCTCGAGCAGCGCCGAGCGCAGGTTGGCCTCGGTCGGGCGCTTGCTGACGTAATTGACGATGCCGCCGGGCGCCGCAACGCCCATCTGCAGGCCGGCCAGGCCGCGCAGCACTTCGATGCTGTCCTTGTTCTCCAGCGGGATCTGGGCGTCGCCGGAAATCGCATGGCCATCCTTGCGATAGGAGCTGGCGTTGTCGAGCTTGAAGCCGCGGATGGAGAACTGCTCGGCGTAGCCGACGGCGTTGTAGGCGTCGCCGATGCTGGCGTCGTACCTGGCGGCGTCGGTGGTGTTGCGGATGTTCAGGTCCTGCAGCTGTTCGCGCGTGAACACGCTGACGGAGGCCGGGGTTTGCAGCAGGGGCTGTTCGCCGAAGCCTGCCACCGAGGCGCGGTCGGCGGCGATGCGGCTGGCGGTGATGACCACTTCGGTCAATTTCTGGTCCTGCGCGGAGGCGGCAGGGGCGAAGGCGGAAGCGACGGCCAGTGCGGCCAGGGTGAGGCGGGTGCGGTTCATGTATGTGCTCATGCTGTACGTGTTGGCCAGCGGGAGAGCACGCGAAGGCCCCGCTTGCAAGGGCTCTTCATTCATCTGCGCTTTCCTTCGCTGGCATTATCCAGATCAGGTTCGGAGGGTATTTCTCACCCCGCGCACAATGCGCGAGGACCCCTAGCGAGGCGGTATTGTACTACAGGCTCAGTTGCAGGGCGCGCCGCACGTCGCCCGGCGTGATGTCGCGCCGCTCGCCCAGGCCGGTCAGGCCGGCCGCCTCCAGCGCGGCAACCGTGGCCTCGATGGCTTCGGCGCCCAGCCCGTAGGCGGACAGGCGGGTCGGCACGCCCACCTGCTCGAAGAAGGCGCGCGTGCTGGCAATGGCGGCGTCGATGCGCTGCTCCTCGCTGCCTTCGCGCAGGCCCCACACGCGCTCGGCGTACTGCAGCAGCTTGTCGCGCTTGGCCGCGCGCCGCACCTGCAGGATGCCCGGCAGGACGATGGCCAGCGTCTGCGCGTGGTCCAGGCCGAACAGCGCCGTCAGCTCGTGGCCGACGCAGTGCGTGGCCCAGTCCTGCGGCACGCCCACGCCGATCAGGCCGTTCAAGGCCATGGTGGCGCTCCACATGATGTTGGCGCGCACTTCGACGTCATCCGGGCGCGCCAGCACCTGCGCTCCCAGCTCGAGCAGGGTTTGCAGCAGGCCTTCGGCAAAGCGGTCCTGCACGGGCGCGTTGGCCGGGTAGGTCAGGTACTGCTCGGTGGTGTGGATGAAGGCGTCGACCACGCCGTTGCCGACCTGGCGCAGCGGCAGGCTCAGCGTCTTGGCCGGATCGAGCACCGAGAAGCGCGGGTAGACGTGCGGGCTCATGAAGGCGCGCTTTTCCTGGGTGGCGGCGCGGCTGATCACGCTGGCGCTGTTCATTTCCGAGCCGGTGGCCGGCAAGGTCAGCACGGCGCCGAACGGCAGGGCGGCTTGCACCACCTTGCCGCCGGTTTTCAGGATGTCCCACGGATCGCCGTCGTACACGGCGGCAGCCGCGACGAACTTGGTGCCGTCGACTACGGAGCCGCCGCCCACCGCCAGCAGGAAGTCGACCTGCTCGCGCTGCACCAGTTGCACGGCGCGCATCAGGGTTTCATAGCGCGGGTTGGGTTCGATGCCGGCAAACTCCAGCAGGGGGTGGGCCAGGCCGGCCAGGGCGGCGCGCACCTCGTCGTAGGTGCCGTTGGCCTTGATGCTGCCGCCGCCGTAGAGCATGAGCACGCGGGCATGGGCGGGGACGTGGCGCGCCAGGGCGGCGATCTGGCCGGCGCCGAAGATGACGCGGGTAGGGTTGTGGAATTCGAAGTTTTGCATGATGGCCGGCATTATCGCGCACTTTGGACCCAGCCGTGCGACACCCGGCAGGACGCCTTGCTACACTTGAGAAATCCGCGCCGCAGGCAGACAATGCGTGTATTCGCATGCCCAAGGAGAGTGAGATGACACAGGAACACGTGGTCGAACCGCGCGACTACCTCAATGCCCAGGTGCTGGACATGCACCGGGCCTTGACGTCGTTGTGCGAGAAGATCGAGGCGCTGGATGTGCAGAACCAGCGCATTGAAACGTGCACGGACCCGGAACTGAAGCTGGTGCTGGCGAGCCACCGCGATTCCACGCGCAGGCAGATCGCCATGCTGCTGGAGTGGGTGCGCCGGCGCGACCCGAAACTGGACAAGGAAATGAAGGATGCGCTGTTCAAGGCGGGTCCGATTGCCGCGCAATACCATTACGAATAAAGGAAGTCGATGAAGTTGCAGCCGTACCGGGAGGGCAGCTGGTTTGCCATCCCGCTCAGGAATGGCGGTTATGCCACGGGGTTGGTGGCGCGCCTGTCACCGCAGGGCAAGGTCATGCTGGCCTACCTGTTCGGGCCGACGCATTGGACGCTGCCCACCCTGGGCGATGTCCAGGCGCTGACGGCCGGCGATGCGCTGAAGGTGATCCGCACCGGCGACATCGCGGTGGCGAACGGACGCTGGCCGGTGATCGGTAACACGGTGGGCTTCCAGCGCGAAGCCTGGCCGGTGCCCATGTTCATCCGCCGCGCCGATGCGCTGAAGCGGGCCTGGCAGGCCACCTACGGCGACGATCCGGCCAAGCCGGAGCGCGAAGTGTCGGTACCCTACGATACGGAAGGATTGGAAAGCGATTCGCTGTACGGCTACGGCTCGGCGGAACTGCTGTTGACCAAACTGCTCGAATAGGAGGCCCCATGTACACGGGCGGCTGTTTTTGCGGTGCAGTGCAATATGAAGCCGAGGCGCCAGTGCTGAACAGCACCTGGTGCCATTGTTCGATGTGCCGCCGCCTGTGCGGCGCGCCCAGCGTAGCGTGGTTCAGCGTGCCGCGCAGCCAGTTCCGCTACGTGCGCGGCAAGCCCGCCACCTTCCATTCCAGTGCCGGCGTGACGCGTGAATTCTGCGCCACCTGCGGCACCCAGCTGACCTTTGCCGACGCGCGCACGCCGCAGGAAATCGACATCACCACCTGCAGCCTGGAGAATCCGGAAGCGCTGCCGCCGCAAGACCACACCTTTGCCGACAACCGCCTGCACTGGGAAGCGGTGTGCGACGACTTGCCGCGCTACCGCGGCACGCGCGGCGACGGCGCCCTGGAAAGCGCCTAGCCGCAGGCGGCGGCGCGCGCCTGCAGCAACTGGCGTTCGCGCTCGTTGTGGGTGAGGGCGGCGGCGCGCTCGAACTCGGCGCGTGCCTCGGCCAGGCGTTCCAGCTTGAACAGCAGGTCGCCGCGTACGCTGGGCAGCAGGTGATACTGCTTGAGTGCCGGTTCGTCCACCAGCTGGTCCACCAGTTCCAGTCCCACCGCCGGTCCGTAGGCCATGGCCAGCGCCACGGCGCGGTTCAGTTCCACCACCGGCGAGGGCGCGCGCGTGGCCAGCGCCAGGTACAGGTCGGCGATCTGCTGCCAGTCGGTGTCGGCGGCGCGGCGCGCGCGGGCGTGGCAGGCCGCGATGGCCGCCTGCAGCACGTACGGGCCGGGCACCCGGCCCAGGCCCTGGGCGCGTTGCAGCGCCGCCAGGCCGCGCCGGATCAGCATCTGGTCCCAGCGCGTGCGGTCCTGCTCCAGCAGCAGCACCGGCTTGCCCTGGGCATCGGTGCGGGCGCGGGCGCGCGAGGACTGGATTTCCATCAGCGCCACCAGGCCGTGCACCTCCGGTTCGGCCGGCGCCAGCTCGGCCAGGATGCGCCCCAGGCGCAGCGCCTCGTGGCACAGGGCGGGGCGCATCAAGTCCGCGCCCGCGCTGGCCGAGTAGCCTTCGTTGTAGACCAGGTAGATCACCTGCAGCACGGCCGCCAGGCGCTGTTCCAGCTCGGCGCCGCGCGGCACTTCGAACGGCACCTTGGCCTCGCCCAGGGTGCGCTTGGCGCGCACGATGCGCTGCGCCACCGTCGCTTCGCTGGCGAGGAAGGCGCGCGCGATTTCGTCCGTGGTGAGGCCGCCCAAGAGGCGCAGGGTCAGCGCCACGCGCGCCTCCATGGTCAGCACGGGGTGGCAGGAAATGAAGATCAGGCGCAGCAGGTCGTCGCCGATATTGTCGTCCAGCGTGCGTTCCAGGTCGGGCGCGGCGTCCTGCAGCAGGCCTTCGATTTCGTAGGTCAGCTCCGCTTCCTTGTCCTGCACCAGCTTCTGATGGCGCAGGTAGTCCAGGGCCTTGTTCTTGGCCGCCTGCATCAGCCAGGCGGCGGGGCGCTCCGGGGTGCCGTTGGCCGGCCAGGTTTCCAGTGCGCTGACCAGCGCTTCCTGCGCCATTTCCTCGGCCAGTGCGACGTCGCGCAGCATGCGCGTGAGGACTGCGATGATCTTGGCTTCTTCGATGCGCCAGACGGCGTCGATGGCGCGGTGCGTGTCGTTGTCGGTCATAGTTGTACTTTACACCATCGGCGCGTGTTAAACTCGTCCCCTTTTCGATGAAGAATAGGCAATGAAGAAGCGCGTAGCGACAATCCGTGATGTGGCGGCTGCGGCGGGAGTTTCCACCGCCACGGTGTCCAAGTTCGTCAACAGCACGCAGCGTTTCTCATCGGCGGTGGAAGCCCGCATCTCCAGCGTGATCGAGGAACTGGGCTACCGGTCCAACCCGATGGCGCAGTCCATGATCACCGGCCGCACCAAGGCCATCGGCCTGTCGGTGCTGGACATCACCAACCCCCACTTCACCAGCGTGGTCAAGGGCGCCAACCGCGTGGCCCAGGCCCACGGCTACACGGTCCTGCTGGTCGATACCGAGGAAACGCCGGGGCGCGAACGCCAGCTGCTCGAAGCGCTGAGCCGGCGCGTGGACGGCATGATCGTGTACTCGCGCACGCCGGAGGAGGAAATGGACTGGCTGCCGGCGCTGAACCGCCCGGCCGTGTACTTCGGCCGCCCGGAATACCTCAAGCTGCCGGCCGTCTCCAGCGACGACCAGCTGGGTGCCTTCATGGTGACGCGCCACCTGGCGACGCAGGGCCACCGGCGCGTGGCCTACCTGGGTTTCCCGAACTCGCGCCGCGACGGCGAGCGCCTGGCCGGCGTGCGCGAGGCGCTGGCGGCGCTCGGCCTGGCGCCGGCGGTGTTCGCCGGCGAGGCGCCGACGGCCCTGGCGGGCGAGAAGGCGTGTTCCGCGATCTTGCTGGGCCGCCAGCCGCCCGACGCGCTGGTGTGCTTCAACGACCTGATGGCGCTCGGTTTCCTGAAAGCGGCGCGCGAGCTGGGCTTCCGGGTGCCGGACGATATCTCCGTGGTCGGCTTCGACAACATCCAGTTCGGCAGCTTCGCCACGCCGGCCTTGACCAGCGTCGACCTGCAAAGCGAGCGCATGGGCGCAGCGGCCATGCAGAAACTGCTGGCCAGCATCGATGGCCAGGAGGTCGAGGCGCTGACGGTGATCGACGCCCAGCTCGTGCTGCGCGACTCGACCACCACCCGCGCTTAAAGTGCGATCTTGCGCAGTTCCACTTCCATGTCGCCCGGATTGGGGTAAGGGTAGGACTTGACCCAGGCGATCACCTCGTCGCGCGAGGCGGCATCGAGCGCCCAATAGCCGGCGATCAATTCCTTCACTTCGGCGAAGGGACCGTCGGTAATGAAGGGCTTGCCGCCGCTGAACTTGACGCGCGCGCCGCGCGCCGTCGATTTCAGGCCTTCGCCCGAGAGTGCGATGCCGGCGGCGACGCCGGCGCGGTTGGCGCGGTTCATGACGTCGATGATGGAGGCCGGCGGCTCGAAGTCCTGCTCGGCCACCGGGTCCGAGCGCAGCAGGATGGCCCAGGCGGCATGCCGCGGCGGCGCGCCGGTGTCAAAGCCCACGCAGCCGCCGGGGCAGCCTGCTTCGCGCACTTCGACCACGGCACTGCCTTCGGCGTCGGCCACCGGCCAGCGCGCCGCCAGTTCGCTGGCGGCGCGCCGGTCCGGCGCGTCGATGAAGGTGAACCCGGCCACGCTCACGTCCGCGAACGGGCCTTCTTCGTACAGCCACTGGCCGTCGCGGCGGCGCATGCGCAGGCCGCCGTCGGCGCTGCAACGCAGCCACTTGGCACCCGGTACGGCCTGCACCAGTTCAGCGGATGGAAAACTGTCCGATTCCGACGTGGCGTCGGCCTTGCGAATAACCATGTACTGCATTGCTGTCTCCTTTAGGCGCGCGCTGCGACCTTCTCCATGATGCGTTTTTCCTGCTCGCGCAGTTCCGGGGTGAACTCGGCGCCGAAATCCTCGGCCTCGAAGACCTGGCGGATCTCGATGTCGGAATCGCTTTCCATCGGATTGGGGCAGCGCTTGACCCACTCGATGGCTTCGGCCAGGGACTTTACCTGAATCAGCCAGAAGCCGGCAATCAACTCCTTGGTTTCCGAGAACGGACCGTCGACCACGGTGCGCTGGTTGCCTGAGAAATGCACGCGCACGCCGCGCGAGCTCGGGTGCAGGCCTTCGCCGGCCAGCAGCACGCCGGCGTTGACCAGTTCTTCGTTGAACTTGCCCATGGCTGCGAGCAGTTCCGTGCTGGGCATCTTGCCGGCTTCCGATTCCGGGCTGGCTTTGACGATGAGCATGAATCGCATGACGGTGTCTCCTTGAGGTTGATTACGCCTTGCCGCATTCGGGCATGGTCTTCTGCATTTCTTCCATCATCTGTTCCGGCGTCAGGTCGCGCTGGTGCGTGGCCAGCGACCAGCTATGGCCGAACGGATCGACCAGCACGCCGTAACGGTCGCCCCAGAACATGTCGGCCGGCGGCATCGTGGCGGTGGCGCCGGCGTCGACGGCCTGCTTGTACGCGGCGTCCACGTCCGGCACGTACAGGTGCAGGGTGACGGGCGTGCCTTTGTAATGTTTCGGACCGAAGCCGCCCATTTCGGGGAATTCATCGACCAGCATGATATGCGAGTCGCCGATCGTCAGCTGGGCATGCATGATCTTTCCGCCCGGCCCCGGCATGCGTGCGGCTTCCTTGGCATTGAAGGCTTTCTTGTAGAAAGCGATAGCGTCGGCGGCGCCGTCGCAGACCAGGTGCGGGGTGATGGTATGCATGCCTTCGGGAATAGCTTTGACAGTCATGGTGGTTCTCCGTTGTGGTTGAGAATGGGGACACCGTTTGCGGCCTCCATACTCCCACGACGAACGGGTTTGCGCCAGATCGACACGATTACAAAAGATTTTTTTGCGCCAGCCATTGCGGGTTGAACAGGCGCGCGGCATAGGTGGCGCCGCGGTCGCACAGCAGTGTGACGATGGTGTGGCCCGGTCCCATCTGCTGCGCCAGCGCCACGGCGGCGGCCACGTTGATGCCGCTCGAGCCGCCCACATACAGGCCTTCCTCGCGCAGCAGGCGGTACACCATGGCCACGCAGCTGCGGTCGTCGATGCGCAGGGCGTCGTCGATCGGCGTGCCTTGCAGGTTGGCGGTGACGCGGCTGTTGCCGATGCCTTCCGAGATGGAACTGCCTTCGCTGGTCAGCTCGCCGTGCTTGACCCAGTTGTAGAGCGCGCTGCCGTACGGGTCGGCCAGGATGATGCGGATGGCCGGGTCCTGTTCCTTCAGGTAACGCGCCACGCCGGCCAGGGTGCCGCCGGTGCCGGTGGCGCAGGTGAAGGCGTCGATGCGGCCGCCGCAATCGTTCCAGATTTCCGGCCCGGTGTGGGCGTAATGGGCCTGGCGGTTGGCCAGGTTGTCGAACTGGCGGGCCCAGATGGCGTTGGGCAATTCCTGCGCCAGGCGCCCGGCCACTTTCTGGTAATTGTTGTCGTCGGCATACGGCACGGCCGGCACGGCGCGCACGTCCGCGCCCAGTGTGCGCAGCAGGGCGAACTTTTCCTCGGACTGGGTGTCGGGAATTACGATCACGCAGCGGTAGCCGCGCGCGGCGCACAGGTGGGCCAGGCCGATGCCGGTGTTGCCGGCCGTGCCTTCGACCACGGTGCCGCCGGGCTTGAGGCGCCCGCCGAGCTCGGCCTCTTGCAGTATGGCAAGGGCGGCGCGGTCCTTCACGGAGCCGCCGGGATTGAGGAATTCGGCCTTGGCCAGCAGTTCGCAGCCGGTCTCGGCCGACAGGCGGCCGAGACGGATCAGAGGGGTGTTGCCGACGGTGCCGGCGAAGCCATGGCGGGTGCGCATGGCTTCAATGTAGCAGGGTTTACAGGGCGCGCAGGGTGATCGTGAACTTCAGGCCGCCGCCCTCGCGGTTGGCCACCTCCAGCTCCGCATCGTGGCGGCTCAGCACGCGGTCGACGATGGCCAGACCCAGGCCGGCGCCGTTGGCCTGGCCGCGCGCCGTGTCAAGGCGGGTGAAGGGCTTGAGCAACTGCGCAATCTGCTCCTCCGGCACGCCCACGCCGTGGTCCTGCACTTCCACCACCACGCGCTTGGCAGTGTGCATGCCGCGCACGCTGCACTTGATGTCGATTTCGGCGACGTCCTTGCCGGGCGTCTTGCCGTAGCGCCGCGCGTTTTCCACCAGGTTGCCGATCACGCGCTTGAGGTCGGTCGCATTGCCCAGCACCGGCGCCTGCTCCGGCAACTCGGCCGTCACGCGCACGTCGGCCTGGCGGCCCGCCTCGTGCGCGCACTCGGCCAGCAGGAGCGCCATGTCGACGTGGACGAAGGTGGACGCTTCGGTCGGCTTGGCGTAGTCCAGGAACTGGGCAATGATGGCGTCCATCTGCGCAATGTCGGACTGCATGCCCTCGCGCGCATCGCTTGGCAGGCTGGCCATTTCCACTTCCAGCTGCATGCGCGCCAGCGGCGTGCGCAAGTCGTGGGAAATGCCGGCCAGGATCACGGCGCGGTCCGATTCCACCTGCTGCAGATCGTCGACCATCTGGTTGAAGCTGCGGTTGGCCAGGCGCACTTCCAGCGGGCCTTTTTCCGGCAGCGGCGCCGGCCGGGTGCCTTTTGCAATGTCGCGCGCAGCCGCCGTCAGGCGCTTGAGCGGCAGGTTGATCAGGCTGGAAATGACGGCCGCGCCCAAGAGCGAAATGAGGCTGACCACGCCGGCCCAGCCCAGCCATTCGACCGGACCCTGCAGCCGTTCCCGCTCCAGCATGAGCCAGTAGCGGTCGTCGGCGATCTTGAAGCTGACCCAGAAGCCGGGCACGCCGTTGACCTCGGAGGAAAAGCGCGTGTCGGCGCCCAGCTTGGCCTTGACGATGGCTTCGATGTCGGACATCAGGGCGTTCTCGGGCGGCGGCCCCACCTCGTCCTCGTCTTCCATGGTGAAGACGCGGATGCCCTCGTTGGACACCAGTTCGAACAGCAGTTCGTTGCGCAGCTCGGTGGCCGAGTGGGTGAGGGCGGCGCGCGTGATGGTGACCACGGATACCACCTGGGCCGCCGTCTGCTGCGCCAGCGGTTCGCGCTGGACGTAATTGATCATGCCGAACCAGGCCGACATGGACAGCGTGGTCAGGACGCTCAGCAGCAAGAAGGTGCGCCAGAACAGGCCGCTGGACAGCGACGCCAGGCGCGGCAGGCGGATTGTCATGGGGTACGCCACATTGCGCGGATCAGCGCGGCTGGCCCTCTGGGATGAAGACGTAGCCCAGGCCCCATACGGTCTGGATGTACAGCGGGCTGGAAGGATCCGGTTCGATCAGCTTGCGCAGGCGGGAAATCTGCACGTCCAGGCTGCGGTCGAACACTTCGTACTCGCGGCCGCGCGCCAGTTCCATCAGCTTTTCGCGCGACAGCGGTTGGCGCGCATGGCGCGCGAACACCTTCAGCACGGAGAATTCGCCAGTGGTCAGGGGCACGGTTTCGCCGTTCTTCTTCAGCGTGCGCGTGCCCAGGTCCAGCACGAATTGGCCGAACTCGAAGGTTTGCGGATGTTCGGACGGCGCGCCGGGGATTTCGTCGGGCTGCTTGCGGCGCAGCACGGCGCCGATGCGCGCCACCAGTTCGCGCGGGTTGAACGGCTTGGGCAGGTAATCGTCGGCGCCCATTTCCAGGCCCACGATGCGGTCCACGTCCTCGCCCTTGGCGGTCAGCATGATGATCGGGGTCTGGTCGCCCGCGCCGCGCAGGCGGCGGCAGATCGACAGGCCGTCTTCGCCGGGCAGCATCAGGTCCAGCACCAGCAGGTCGTAACGTTCGCGCAGCCACAGCTTGTTCATGGCCGTGGCGTTTTCGGCAGTGACGACGTTGAAGCCTTGCTCGGTCAAGTAGCGGCGCAGCAGGTCGCGCAGGCGGACGTCATCGTCCACCACCATGATCTTGGCCTGGTGGCCGTGCTGGCCGCCGGTCGCGGCTGGAGGGGTAGTGGTCGTATTCATAGGGCTGGTTGATCTTGTTGAATTGTCAGATGCATGTCGCTATGGTAACGTCATATTCGTTGCCGGGGCCACCCTGGAGAAAACTCATTACAAATTCTTACAAACTTTACCCCGACACCCTTACTATAGGAAGTCGAAGCGCATACACTGCGGGCATGGATACGGCAAGGACGACGAGGAAGGCAATGAAATACGGGACAAAATCAGGATTGGGCAAGGCGGTTGCAGCGCTGTGCGCAGGCCTGTGTTGTACCGTGATGGCCAGCGCCCAGGCGCAGTCGGACCAGCAACACAACCAGTCCCAGCAGCGCAAGGAAGGGCGCCGCGATTTCCGCGACAGCCGCTGGGGCGACGCCCGCGATCCGCGCTCCTTTGAAGCGCGTGCCGAAGAGCAGCGCCGTGTCATGGAAGAGAACAGCAACAACGCAGAAGTGTCGCGCCGCATGGGCCGCATGACGCCCGACGAACGCCGCGACCTGCGCCGCCAGATCAATGAAGCGGGCCAGCAAGTGTATTCTCTGCCGCCCAAGCGCTGAGAATGTGACATTTAGGTAACGGCAAGACAGCTTTCGGCCCCGAAACCTCCGATTTTCGATGGATTGCGTGTAATATTGATTGCCCGCAAGACATCGCGCCCCGGCGCGCCCAAGAATAGGGCTCTGGAGGAACTTTGTCCGTCATCTCACAACAGGAAAGTGCCGGCGCCATGCCGGATGGCTTGGTCGTCAGGCCCGATGGGGTCTTTCTCGACCTGCGCCGGCTTGCGCCTGAGCTGACGGGGGCGGTCGACGCCCTGTTCCGCAGCGGCTACATCGTGCGCGGCCTCGATTATCCGGTGCTGGCGCGCGCCCTGTACGGCGTGGGGCCGGAACTGGCGCCCAATGCCGAACTGCTGGTGCGGATAGGCGAGCGCGTGGAATCGTTCGCGCCGCCGCGCCGCGCGCTGTACCGCAACGTCAAGATCCGCGACGGCGAAGCCGAATACTTCTTTGAACCGATCTACCTGCCGCCCGAGGAGCAGGAGGACGGCACGCTGCTGCCGGAGCGCCCGGCCCAGCTCGATTTCGACGAATTCGTGGCCGACCTGTGGCTGAAGAACGTGCGCTTCGGCATCGACGTGGCAGCCGTGCGCGCCGCGCTGGCCGCGCCCAAGGGCGAGCGGGTGGCGGCGGCGCGCGACCTGGCGCCGACCCCGGCCCAGGATGCGCGCGTGGTGGAAGTGGCAAGCGAACTGCACCGCAGCGACGCGCCGCGCCAGCGCGCCGACGGCACGGTGGACTTGACCAGTTTTCAGAACCGCTTCCCGCAGATCAAGCAGGGCATGCGCCTGCTGCAGAAAATACCCGGCAAGCCCGGCGAGCCGGGACGCACCGTCGGCGGGCAGCTGCTGCCGGCGCTGCAGCCCGCCGACGTCGACTTCCAGCGCCTGGCCGGCGAAGGCACCCTGATCACGCGCGACGCCGAGGGTGAATTCCTGGTGGCGGCGCGCGAAGGTTTCCTGAACGTGGACCCGAAGAGCGGCCAGGTGGCGCTGAGCGACAAGATCATCAGCCGCGACGGCGTGTCCGGCCGCACCACCGGCAACCTGGAACTGATGGGCGGCTTCGAGGAATTCGGCGACGTGCAGGAATTGCGCGACGTCAACGGCAGCGACATTACCGTGCATGGCGACGTGTTCGGCAACATCCACTCGAGCGGCGGCACCATCATCCTGGGCCGCAATCTGGTGGGCGGCCGGGCGATCAACGTCAAGGGCGACATCCGCGTGGCCGGGGTGGCATCGGGCGCCGCCATCCAGACCGCCAGCGGCACGGTGACCATTGCCGGCCGCGCCGAAAGCTGCGTGATCAGCGCGCCCAAGGTGGTGATTGCGGAAGCGTCGAATTGCGAGATCTTTGCCGACGAAGTGCAGATCGAGCTGGCCGTCGGCTGCGCGGTGGCCGGCCGCAACGTCGAGGTGCAAAGTGCCGGGCCGCGCAAGAGCAGCGAAATGTTCGTCTACGTGGTGGTGCAGGACGTGTCCGGCCACGAGGCCGAGCTGGCGGCCCTGCAGCAGCAGACCGCCGTGCAGGAAGCGGAAATCGCCGCCTGGCGCAGTGAGCATGACCGCCTGAGCGCCCTGTCCGAGGTGCGCAGCTACCTGACGCTGGCGGAAAAGCTGCGCAAGGGCGAAATCCAGCTGACGCCGGCCCAGGTGCCGCAGCTGAAGAAGGTCGCGGCGGCGGTGGCGCCGCACATCAAGGCCCTTGGCGAGTTGCTGCAGTCGATCCGCAAGGCGGAAGACGCCATCGCCGGCGCGCGCACCCGACGCGACGAACTGGAAGCGCTCAAGCGCGACGCGGCGGCGCGCTCCTCGGTGCGCGTGATGCTGGTCAACGGCGAAGTGCTGGTGCGCATCTTGCCGCTGAGCGAGGCGGTGGCGGCCAATTTCATGGCCCTGCCCAAGGAGTACAAGGCCATGCTGCGCGGTCCGAGGCTGGACAGCCAGACCATCTTTAGCGGCACGGCGGGAACGGTGTCCTGGCACGGCGCTGCGCCGGTTGAGGCGGCTGTAGGCTAGCCGTACAATGGCGCAAGAGAACCTACCGGGAGACAAGGTGCCTGCGGATGCCGTCTCGGCCGCCTTGGCGGCTGGCGAATTGCCGTCGTCGCTGGTGCAGCGCGCCGATGGCGTCTACTTCCAGGCCGAAGCCACGAGTGCCTTGCGCCAGGGCGCCGTCAACCAGGTCTTCCTGTCCGGCGCCTGTTTCCGCGGCATCGATTACGGCGTCTTCATCCGTGCGCTGTACGACGCCGGTCCGGAGCTGCCCGAAGGCATGAAGGACCAGCCGCTGTGGCGCTTTGCCGACGAGATCGCCCCCTTCCACAGCGCCCGCCGCGAACTCTACAAGTCGGTACGCATCGTCGGCGGCGAAGCCGAATACTATTTTGAACCCGTGTTCGTCGAGCTCGAGGGTCAGCCGCCCGTGCCGGCCCACCTGGATTTCGGCGAATTCGTGGCCGACATGTGGACCAAGGGCATCCGCTTCGGCATCGACGCGCCGGTGGTGCGCGAAGCCATTGCCAGCGGCAAGGTGGCGCGCCTGATCGTGGCGCGCAAGCTGCCGGCGGTGCCGGGGCGCGACGCCGCCATCGTGGAAGTATCGGAAAGCATCCACCGCTCCAATGCGCCGCGCCTGCTGGCCAACGGCCGCTTCGACCTGCACACTTTCCAGAACCGCTTCCCGCAGGTCAAGGCCCAGGTATGCCTGCTGCGCAAGGAGCCCCCGCTGCCGGGCACGCGCGGCTTCGAACTGTCCGGCATCGTGCTCGAGCCGCCGCCGGCGCGCGACGTGGAACTGGCCAGCGTGGCGGGCGAGGGCACGGTGGTGCTGCACGTCGACGGCACCGACTACCTGGTGTCCTCGGTGGAAGGCTTCATCAATGTCGACAGCAAGAGCAAGCGCATCTCCATCGGGCCCAAGATCGTCAGCCGCGAAGGCGTCTCGGTGCGCACCACGGGCAACCTGCAGCTGGACGGCGACTACGAGGAATTCGGCGAGGTGCAGGAACAGCGCATGGTCGAAGGCGGCAACATCACCGTGCATGGCGACGTCTTCGGCAACATCAGCTCGCGCGGCGGCACCATCGCGCTGCGCAAGAACCTGATGGGCGGCAGCGCCAGCAACGCCGACGGCGCCATCCGCGTGGCCGGCGTCGCTTCGGGCGCGGTGCTGCAGGCGAAGAAGGGCGAAGTGGTGCTGGGCAAGGCGCAGAACTGCGTCATCACGGCTACCCGCGTCATCATCAACGAAGCGTACAACTGCGAGATCATGGCCGACGAAGTCCTGATCAAGGTGGCGGCAGGCTGCGCCATCGCGGCGCGCCGCATCGAGATCGACAGCGCCGGCCCGCGCAAGCAGGCCGAAATGCAGCTGCACGTGATGGTGCCCGACACCGTCAAGTACGACGACAAGCTGGCCGAATGCGCAGCGCGCGCACTGCGCCACGAAGAGCAGGCCGCGCGCTGCAAGGCGCAGATGGACACCCTGGTGGCGGAACAGGAAGTGCGCAACTACCTGCAGCTGGCCGGCAAGGTACGGCGGCAGGAAGTGACGCTGAACCAGGAACAGCTCGTGCTGTTCCAGAAGATGGCGCTGAAGGTCGGCCCCACGCTCAAGCTGGTGGCGCGGCTGCAGGTGCAGATGAAGGAAGCCCAGGCGGCGCAGCAGAAAGAGCACGAGCTGGGCGAGCACGTCTACCGGCAAAAACTGCTGGTGATCGGCAGCGCGCGCTGCACGGTCCGCCAGGTGAGCGGCGACATCACGGTGCGCAAGCTGATCTTCAATCCCGATCTGGGGCCGGCCTACCTGTTGTCACCCAAGGAAGTCAAGGCGCGCCTGCGGGCCGCGCAGGGCAACCAGCAGCCGCTCTTCTCCGGCAGCAGCGGCGAGTTCGACTGGAGCGCCAGCGCCGCCTGAAATTCGGGGTCAGCTCTGTCAATCGGACATTTTGTCCGATTGACAGAGCTGACCCCGAACTTACCGAACCTAGCCCAGCGCGGCGTAGCAGGGCATGGCGCCCAGCGGCAGGCCGTGGAACAGGTTGTTTTCCGAGTCGTTCAGCACGCCATTGGCCGCCAGCAGGCGGATCTTGGCCAGGTAATCGCCCAGTGCCAGCACGCGCGCCATCGGCGACAGGGCGCCGCCCTTGCGCACGTCTTCCTGTTCGCGGATCGCCTGCGTGATGGCGGGCGGGAAGCGCCAGGCTTCGGCAATGCCGGCGGAAATGGCGCGCGCTTCGCGCGCCAGCCGGGCGCGGAACATGGACGAGCCCAGCGCACCCGGTTCGTTGGCGGCGCCGTCCATCACGCGCAGGGCCGTCAGCAGCCCGGCATTGAGCACCAGCCCGGCCAGGAAGGCTGCGAACGGGTCGACACCGAACTCCGGCGCCAGCATGCGGCAGGCAATGGCGCTCTTCTCCGATTGCTCCCAGATGCGCGGCGCCATCTGCTTGGTGTAGTGGCCCGAGTTGAGGTCGATGATGGGGCGGAAGGCGACAGTGGTGATCAGCTGGCGCAGGCCTTCCTGGCCGATCACGATCACGGCGTGCTCGACGCTGTTGATGGTGGTGGCTTCGCCGCTGTTCTGGATGGCGGCATTGGCCAGGCGCAGCACCGCGCCCACCAGCACCAGGTCGTTGGAGAGCTTGCGCGCGATGTCGGCGCCGGCGAAGCTTTCGCTGCGCAGGCTTTGCAGCAGTTGGGGAATCACGCCCGGCATGCGGCGCAGCATGTCGGCGGCGTTGTGGCCCGACTGGGCGGCCAGGATCAGTTCATGCAGCACGCGCCCTTCGGGCATGGTGATGTCGAGCGAGTCGCCTTCGGGCAGGCCAAACAGCCAGCGCTGGAAGGCGGAATTGACCAGGTCCTTCTGCTCGAAGTCGGGCCCGCCCTCGAGGGCGGGCGACAGGATGGGGGCGGGCGCCGGCACGGGAGGCGGCGCTGCCGGCGCCGGGGCCGGCTGGGGGATGCTGTCAGGTTTGGCAAGCAACCGCTTCAGCCACTGGTACATGGGTGATTTCCCCGGCAATTGTCATGAAAGCATTGTAGCCCACGCGGCAATCTTTGAGGATGGTCAAACTGCTTGCTGTTGCGTAACGGTACGATGGCAAAGCGTATCAGCGGAATCAGAGGAGCATTATGGAAGCCGACCTGCGACAGTACCTGACCTTCCGCCTGGGCGGCCTGGAGTATGCGCTCGACTATCGCCGCGTGCAGGAGCTGCGTCCATTGAGCGCGCTCGAGCGCGTGGCCTCGGGCGGTGAAATCGTGGCGGGCGTGGCGCTGTCGCGCGGCGTGATCATGCCGATCGTGGACATGCGCGTGGCGTTCGGCCCCCGTCCGCCGGCGCACGATCCGCGCACGGACGTGATCATCCTGCGCTTGTCGACTTGCGTGATGGGCATGGTGACCGACGGCGTGACCGACCTGGTGACGCTGCCTGCGTCGTCCATCCACCCCCTGCCGCACGTGGGCGAGGAGGTGGATTACCTGCTGGGCATGGGGCGGATCGGGGAGCGCCGCCTGATCATGCTCGACATCGACCGCCTGATGGCGGTGCGCGGCGCCATGCGTCCGTATCAGGCGGCCAGCGCTTCCAGCTGCTCCTGAAGCTCCAGCCATTCGCCTTCCAGCTGTTCGAGTTCCTTGCTGCATTCGACCTGGTCGGCCAGCAGGGTTTTCAGCCTGGGCTTGTTCTCGGCTTCATAGATGGCAGGATCGGCCAGGGCGGCGTCGATGGCGGCTTTCTGTTCGCTGCGCTGGGCCATGGCCGCTTCCACCTTCTTCAGGCGGTTTTCCAGCGGCTTGCGCTGGACCGACAGGCGCTGGCGCTGCTCGGCCTCCTGGCGTTTCTGCTCCTTGCGGTCGGCGGCCGAGAGCGGCGCGGCCTCTTCGCAGGCGCTGTTGGTGTCGACCGGGCCGCTGCCGGCGGCCGGCGCCGGCTTGGCCAGCTTGGTCTGCAGCAGCCAGTCCTTGTACTCATCGAGGTCGCCGTCGAATTCGCGCAGGCGGCCCGCCTCGACGATGATGAACTGCTCCGTGGTGGCGCGCAGCAGGTGGCGGTCGTGGGACACGACCACCAGGGTGCCTTCGAACTGCGCCAGCGCGTCGGTCAGCGCTTCGCGCGTTTCCAGGTCCAGGTGGTTGGTCGGTTCGTCCAGCAGCAGCAGGTTGGGGCGCTGCCATACGATCAGGGCCAGTGCCAGGCGCGCCTTCTCGCCGCCGGAGAAAGGCGCGATCTTGCTGGTCACCATGTCGCCCGGGAAGTTGAAGCTGCCCAGGAAGTTGCGCAGCTCCTGCTCGCGCACGGTGGGCGCCATCTTCTGCAGGTGCCACAGCGGCGATTCGTCGTGGCGCAGCATCTCGACCTGGTGCTGGGCGAAATAGCCGATCACCAGGCCCTTGCCGGTGGTGGCCTTGCCCGCCAGCGGCTCCAGTTCGCCGGCGATGGTCTTGATCAGGGTCGACTTGCCGGCGCCGTTCACGCCCAGCAGGCCGATGCGCTGGCCCTGCACCAGGGAGAAGGTCACGCCGCGCACGATGGTCTTGTCGCCGCCGTCGGTGTGGTAGCCGGCATTCACGTCTTCCATCACCAGCAGCGGGTTGGGGGCGCTGACCGGATCGCGGAATTCGAAGCTGAACTCGGCGGCCGCGCGCAGCGGCGCCAGCTCTTCCATCTTGGCCAGCTGCTTCATGCGGCTCTGGGCCTGGCGCGCCTTGGTGGCCTTGGCCTTGAAGCGGTCGATGAACGATTGCAGGTGGGCGCGTGCGCGCTGCTGCTTCTCGATGGCCGACGCCTGCAGCACCAGGTGCGCGGCGCGCTGGCGTTCGAACGAGGAGTAGTTGCCCGAGTAGCGCTTGAGCTTGCGCTCGTCGATGTGCACGATCACGTTGACGATCTCGTCGAGGAAATCGCGGTCGTGGGAAATGATGATCAGGGTGCCGGGGTAGCGTTTCAGCCAGTCTTCCAGCCAGATGATCGCGTCCAGGTCCAGGTGGTTGGTCGGTTCGTCCAGCAGCAGCAGGTCCGAGGGGCACATCAGCGCCTGCGCCAGGTTCAGGCGCATGCGCCAGCCGCCGGAGAAGCTGGCCACGGGCTGCTGCATCTGGTCCAGCGAGAAGCCCAGGCCCAGCAGCAGCTGTTCGGCGCGCGACTGCACGGTGTAGGCGTCGGCGTCGGCCAGGGCGGTGTGCACGTGGGCGATGTCGATGCCGTGCTCGGCGTGGTCGGGCAGGGCTTCCAGGCGCGCCAGTTCGGCTTGCAGGCCGCGCAGGTGGGCGTCGCCGTCAATGGCGTAGTCGATGGCGGTGCGCGGCAGGGCAGGGGTTTCCTGCGCCACGTAGGCCATGCGCCAGCTTTTCGGGAAGTCGATGTCGCCCAGGTCCGGGTGCAGCTCGTTGCGCAGCATGGCGAACAGGCTGGATTTGCCGGCGCCATTGGCGCCGATCAGGCCGATCTTGTCGCCCGGGTTCAGGGTCAGGTCGGCGTTTTCCAGCAGCGGCTTGAGGCCGCGCATCAGGCTGACGTTGGTGAGGCGGATCATTGTCTTCGTCGTTTTCGTTTAACCCCGGTAAACCAAGGTCAGACCCAAGGGTCTGACCCCGTGCCGGGTTCAGGATTTCAGTTGGTCTGCGGTGAGCAGGAACACCATGTCGTCGCCCTGGCTGGTGGTCAGCCAGGTCAGACCCAGGTGGCCGAAGGCCGCTTCCGCGAATTCCTTCTCGTTGCCGATTTCGACGATCAGCAATCCGTCGTCGGTCAGGCGCTCGGCGGCGCCTTCGATGATCTTGCGCACCAGGTCCATGCCGTCGGCGCCGCCGTCCAGGGCGATCTGCGGCTCGTGCAGGTATTCCTGCGGCAGCTTGCCCATCGACCCCGAGTTCACGTACGGCGGGTTGGTGACGATCAGGTCATATTTGCGGCCGGCCGGGACGTTGGCGTACAGGTCCGACTGGATCAGGTTGACGCGCTCGTTGAGCTTGTAGGTGTCGACGTTCCTGCGCGCCACTTCCAGCGCGTCGGCGGAGATGTCGACCGCGTCCACCTGCGCATCCGGGAAGGCGTCTGCCAGCATGATGGCCAGGCAGCCCGAACCCGTGCACAGCTCCAGCACGTTGGTGATGTTGTCCGGCTCGTTGACCCACGGCGCGAAGTAATCCGGGATCAGTTCGGCGATGAAGGAACGCGGCACGATGGTGCGTTCGTCCACGTAGAAGTTGTAGGTGCCCAGCCAGGCTTCGTTGGTGATGTAGGCGGCCGGCACGCGCTCGTTGGCGCGGCGGTCGATCACCGCCAGCACTTCGGCCACTTCTTCCGGCTGCAGGCGCGCGTCGAGGAAGGGTTCCAGGCGGTCCAGCGGCAGCGACAATGTGTGCAGGGTCAGGTAGGCCGCTTCGTCGTATGCCTCGGCGCTGCCGTGGCCGAAGAACAGCTTGGCCTTGTTGAAACGGGTGACGGCATGGCGAATCAGGTCGCGCGGGGTCGTGTACAGGGTGGTATCCATAGTGTTCTTCTCAGGCCAGGAGGTTTTCCAGGGTACGGCGGTAGATGTTCTTCAGCGGATCGATGAAGCGCACTTCGATGTGCTCGTCGATCTTGTGGATGCTGGCATTCGGGGGGCCGAATTCTATCACCTGGGGGCAGATCTGGGCGATGAAGCGCCCGTCGGAGGTGCCGCCGGTGGTGGACAGTTCGGCGTCGATACCTGTTTCAACCTTGATGGCATGGCACAGCGCTTCGGACAGCGTGCCGCGCGGGGTTAGGAACGGCAGGCCGGACAAGGTCCAGTCCAGGTCGTAGTCCAGGCCGTGCTTGTCGAGGATGGCGTGCACGCGCTGGCGCAGGCCTTCGTGCGTGGACGCGGTCGAGAAGCGGAAGTTGAAGTCGATGTGCAGCTCGCCCGGGATGACGTTGTTGGCGCCCGTGCCGGCCTTGATGTTCGACATCTGCCACGACGTCGGCAGGTAGTACTCGTTGCCCTCGTCCCATACTTCGGCCACCAGGTCGGCCAGCGCAGGCGCGGCCAGGTGGATCGGGTTTTTCGCCAGTTGCGGATAGGCGATGTGGCCCTGCACGCCGTGGATGGTCAGGATGCCCGACAGCGAGCCGCGGCGGCCGTTCTTGACTGTGTCGCCCAGGGTCTTGTCGGAGGTCGGCTCGCCGACGATGCAATAGTCGATGGTTTCGCCGCGCGCGCGCAGCTTTTCAACCACCTTGACCGTGCCGTCCACTGCCGGGCCTTCTTCATCCGAGGTAATGAGGAAGGCGATCGAGCCCCGGTGGTCGGGATGGGCGGCGAGGAACTCCTCGCAGGCCACCACCATGGCGGCGATCGACGTCTTCATGTCGGCTGCGCCGCGGCCATACAGCTTGCCGTCGCGGTGGGTAGGGTAGAACGGTTCGGACGACCATTTCTCCAGCGGGCCGGTCGGCACCACGTCGGTGTGGCCGGCAAAGACCAGCACCGGGCCGGTCGTGCCCTTGCGCGCCCACAGGTTGGTGACGTCGTTGGAGATGATGGTCTCGCAGTGGAAACCGAGCGGTTCAAGCCAGGATTTCAGGTGGTCCTGGCAGCCCTTGTCGTCCGGCGTGACCGATTCGCGGCCCAGCAGCTTTTCGGTCAGGTCGAGGGTACGGGAAGCGCTCATGCTGCGAAGATGTCCTGGTACATGGCGTCGTTGAAACCGACATGGGCGCGTGCGCCGGCGCCCACCAGCACCGGGCGCTTGATCACGGACGGGTTTTCCAGCATCAGGGCGACGGCGGCATCGGCGCTGGTGACGGCGGCCTTGCGCTCGTCGGACAGGGCGCGCCAGGTGGTGCCTTTCTTATTGACCAGCACTTCCCAGTCCAGGGTCTTGAGCCAGCCGCGCACGGTGGCTTCGTCCAGGCCTTGTTTCTTGAAGTCGTGGAAGCTGAAGTCGTGCTGCTGGCCGGCCAGCCACACGCGGGCTTTCTTGACGGTGTCGCAGTTCGGGATGCCGTAGAGAGTAATCATTCGGTAAATATTGTGTGCGGGGCGGCCTGGCGGCCGAAGGACGACATTATATCGCGCCGCCCCCGGCCTGGTCGCGGGGCGATGCCGAGCCGGCAATTGTCATTTTGGCCCGGAGTGCACACTGACACGCCGCACGATTGACGCACGGCAAGTGTGTCGTAATACTTGAGTTCCCGTTTTACATTTCCTTCGATATCGACTCCATGGCAACTGTTACCCAAGTACGCAGCACCACGCTTTCCGGCTTGAACTACATCGACTCCCTGCTCGGCAACTTGCCTAACTGGAACTACCAGACTTCGGGCGGCAATACGCTCTACTACTCCTTTTCCGTCGCCAGCAATATGGAGACGAGCAACACGGCGCTCTTGAGCAAGCCGGCCATGTTCAGCGCCGCGCAGCAGAGTGCGACGCGCGGCGCGATGGCCCATGCCGCCAAACTGACCGGCATCAATTTCGTGGAAACCGCCGACGCCAATCTGGCGCAGGTGCATTTTGCCAACGCCAACATCAACGGCACCTACACGACGGGCCTGACCAGCTCGCGCTACAGCTATTCCTACGACAGCACCGGCACGGTGACCAAGTTCGCCGCCGCTTCCTACATCTACCTGGACAACGTGGAGTGGGCCGCCAAGAATGCCAACCTGGCGGCGGGCACGCAAGGCTACGAAACGCTGCTGCACGAAATCGGGCACATGCTGGGCCTGAAGCACTCGTTCGAAGGCGCGGTTCGGCTGCCGACTTCCGAGGACAACACCGCGAAGACGCTGATGTCCTACACCCACTCGGGCGGCTATCACTCCACCTTCAGCGAATACGATGTGGCGGCGCTCAAGTGGCTGTACGGTAAGGACGGCCTGGCCGGCGCGCTGGGGGTGAATTCGACCACCGGCGGGCGCTACTTCGCCGGCACCAGCGCTGCCAATGCGCTGACCGGTACGGCCGCCAACGACAAACTGGAAGGCAATGGCGGCAACGATGTCCTGAACGGCGGCGCCGGTACCGATACGGCGGTCTACAACGGCTTGAGCACGGCCTACGGCGTCCTGCGCACCGGCACCAACAGCTGGCAGGTCTCCGGCGCGGAAGGCGTCGACGTATTGAGCAACATCGAGATGCTGCAATTCACCGACCGCACCATGGCACTTGGTACCAGCACTGCGTATGCCGCCAGCACTGCCGCGGCGCAGGTGGACGATACGGCGCTCCTGGCGGCGCTTGCGGACGATCCCGTCATGCTGGCCGGCCAGCGTGGCCACCGTGGCGGCCACCAGCACGGGGACGAATTCAGCGGCAGCACGATGGCGCTCGGCAGCGGCTCGGCGTTTGCCATCAGCACCACCACGGTGCCGGTGGAGGAGGTGGCGCATTTGGCGCACGCGGAAGACCTGGTCGGGCTGCTGGGCCAGCGCAGCCATCGTGGCGACTTTGCCCACGAGCACGCGTTTGCCTGGGCGTGACGTGCGCTACGGGGCGCCGTGCGGCAGGTAAGCTGCGCGAAATTCCGGCGGCAGACGCTTGGGTCGGCCGCTGGTCAATTCAATGCACACCAGGTCCCAGTGCGCACGCAGCACGGTAGCCCCGTCGCGCTGGCGCACCAGCTGGAAGCGGCGCCGCATCGACAGCGGACTGTCGCCAGGCAGCAGCCAGGTGCCCAGCAATAGCGCTTCGCCGGCATTGGTTGCGAAGATGTAATCGAACTCGCTGCGGCGGATTGCCATGCCGCGATTCAGGCGCTTGTAATCGGCGAGCGTCAGCCCGAGCGCATGGGAATGCGCCCACCCGGCTTCTTCGCACCAGCGCACATACACGGCGTTGTTGGTGTGATCGAGTCCGTCAATGTCCGCCGCCTGCGGCGTGACCGGCAGGACGAAAGGGGCGGGGCAGTCCCACCCTGGTTCCGCTTCAGCCATCAGCGCCTTTTCAGGATCGAACCGAGCACGCCGCGGATGATTTCGCGCCCGACCTGGGAGCCGATGCTGCGCGCGGCGGACTTGACCATCGCCTGCACGGCGGTGTCGCGCTTGCCGCCGCCAAACAGGCCGCCCAGCACGTCGCCGAAGATGGAGCCGCCGCTCTCGGCGGGCGTTTCGGTCGGCGCCGGTGCGCGGTCCGCGCCGCCGCGGGCATTGCCTTCTGCCACGCGTCCGTTCAGCTTTTCGTAGGCCGACTCGCGGTCCACGGCCTGCTCGTAGATGCCTGCCACCACCGAATTGTCGCGCGCTGCCTGGCGTTCTGCCGGCGAAATAGGGCCGAGCTGGGAGGCGGGCGGCAGCACGAAGGCGCGCTGCACGATTTGCGGCGTGCCTTTCTCGTCAAGGAAGGAGACCAGCGCTTCGCCCACGCCCAGCTCGGTGATCACTTGCGCGACGTCGAGGGCAGGGTTGGGGCGGAAGGTTTCCGCAGCCGATTTGACGGCCTTCTGGTCGCGCGGGGTGTAGGCGCGCAAGGCGTGCTGCACGCGGTTGCCCAGCTGTCCCAGGACGGTGTCCGGAATGTCGAGCGGGTTCTGGGTGATGAAGAACACCCCCACGCCCTTGGAGCGGATCAGGCGCACCACCTGTTCGATCTTCTGCAGCAGGGCCTTCGGCGCTTCCGCAAACAGCAGGTGGGCTTCGTCGAAGAAGAACACCAGCTTCGGCTTGTCGAGGTCACCCACTTCGGGCAGGTTTTCAAATAGTTCGGACAGCATCCACAGCAGGAATACGGCGTAGATGCGCGGCGCGTTCATCAGCTTGTCGGCCGCCAGGATGTTGACCACGCCTTTGCCCGCCGCATCGGTTTGCAGCAGGTCGTCGATGTTGAGCATCGGCTCGCCGAAGAACTGTTCGCCGCCTTGCTCCTCGATGGCCAGCAGGCCGCGCTGGATGGCGCCGATGCTGGCGGCGCTGACGTTGCCGTAGCTGGTCTTGTAGTCGGCCGCATTGTCGCCCACGTGCTGCAGCATGGCGCGCAGGTCCTTGATGTCGAGCAGCAGCATGCCGTTGTCGTCGGCGATCTTGAACACCAGTTGCAGCACGCCTTCCTGCGTATCGTTCAGGTTCAGCATGCGCGCCAGCAGGATGGGGCCGAGGTCGGAGATGGTGGCGCGCACCGGATGGCCCTGTTCGCCGAACACGTCCCAGAAGGTGACGGGGCAGCCGGCCCATTGCGGCGTGTCGAACTTGAGCGCTTCCAGGCGCTTGGCCATTTTCTCGCCCAGCACGCCCGGCTTGGCCATGCCGGACAGGTCGCCCTTGATGTCGGCCATGAAGACCGGCACGCCGATGTCGGACAGGGACTGCGCAATGCGCTGCAGCGTGACGGTCTTGCCGGTGCCGGTGGCGCCGGTGATGCAGCCGTGGCGGTTCACCAGGCTGGACAGCATGTCGAGGGATTGGTCGGCGGATTTCGCGATGGGCAGGGCTGTGCTCATGGGACAGAAGGTCTTGTTAATCAGAGATTCTGATCATACCTCAACGCCGCGGTTTGCCCTGTTGTGTTGCACCGTGAACCCCGGTAAGGCGGGTCAGACCCAAGGGTCAGACCCTCGGGTCTGACCCTGCCTCACCGGGTTTAAGATTGAACGGGAATCAGGAGTTCAGGGTGAACTCGGTGAAGGACGTGTCGCCGACGGCCTTGAGTTCTTCCTCGTCGCTTGGCGGCGGCGCTTCCATGCCGTGATTCAGCAGCCACAGGAGGTTGGTGGCGGAATCGGCGTTGGCCAGCGCTTCGTCCTTGCTGATCGTGCCTTCCATCACCAGCTTGTAAAGTGCCTGTTCGAACGATTGCGAGCCCGGCGACAGCGATTTTTCCAGCGCTTCCTTGATGGCGCCGATCTCGCCCTTTTCGATCAGGTCGGAGATGTAGCGCGTGTTCACCATGACTTCCACCGCCGGGGTACGGGTGCCGCCGCCGGCCGAGCGGATCAGGCGCTGCGACACGATGGCCTTGATGGTGGAGGACAGGTCCTGCAGCAGTGCCGGGCGGTTCTCGATCGGATAGAAGGAAATGATGCGGTTGAGCGCGTTGTACGAGTTGTTGGCGTGCAGGGTGGCCAGCACCAGGTGGCCCGACTGCGCGTAGGCCATGGCCGACGCCATGGTTTCGCGGTCGCGGATCTCGCCGATCAGGATGCAGTCCGGCGCCTGGCGCATGGAGTTGCGCAGCGCGGTGTAGAAGTCCTTGGCATCGCTGCCGATCTCGCGCTGGTTGACGATGGACTTCTTGTTGCGGAACAGGTATTCGATCGGGTCTTCCAGCGTCAGGATGTGGCCCGAGCGCAGTTCGTTGCGGTGGTCCAGCATGGAGGCGATGGTGGTGGACTTGCCGGAGCCGGTGGCGCCGACCAGCAGCACCAGGCCGCGCTTTTCCATGATCAGGTCGGCCAGCACCGGCGGCAGGCCCAGTTCGCCCAGTGGCGGGATATTGGCCGGCACGAAACGGAAGACGGCGGAGATGCTGCCGCGCTGGCGGAAGGCCGACAGGCGGAAACGGCCCAGGTTGGGCACGGAGATACCCATGTTCAGCTCATTGGTCGCGCTCAGCTCGTCCAGCTGCTCGGGCGAACACACTTCGGCCAGCAGGCCGCGCAGGTTATCCGGATCGAGCTTTTGCTGGTTGATCGGGATCAGGACGCCGTTGATCTTCAGGTGCACCGGCGAGCCTACGGCGAAAAACATGTCCGAGGCGTTCTTTTCCTTCATCAGCTGGAACAGGCGGTCCATTGCCATTTTGGGGGTATCTCCTTGGTAAGCCCGGTAGGGCAGCGGCCACAGGCCGGGTCTGACCCTTGGGTCCGACCCGGGTTTGCCGGGGTTAAACGCCGCGCAGCAGTTCGTTGATGCCGGTCTTGGCGCGGGTCTGTGCGTCCACGCGCTTGACGATCACGGCGCAGTACAGGCTGTACTTGCCGTCGGCCGAAGGCAGCGAGCCCGAAACCACGACGGAGCCGGCCGGCACGCGGCCGTAGGTCACTTCGCCGGTGGCGCGGTCGTAGATCTTGGTCGACTGGCCGATGTACACGCCCATCGAGATTACCGAGTTCTCTTCCACGATCACGCCTTCCACGATCTCCGAGCGGGCGCCGATGAAGCAGTTGTCTTCGATGATGGTCGGGTTGGCCTGCATTGGCTCCAGCACGCCG
>JAJTCO010000134.1 GCA_021323265.1 Pseudoduganella sp.
TCTCCAGATAATCCTGCAGCAAGGTGCGGATATCGCGGTCGTCGTCGACGATGAGGATAGTAGCGGCATTTTCCATGCCTACAATTATCCCTTGCAACGCCGGCCGCGGGTAGACAGTTTGTATCGCCATGTTTAGATAAAGCTTGTCGAAACATGGCGTTACAAAACTCTGTTGGCGGATTCAGGTGTGGGTCAATTGCAGCGTTCCGCCGTTTCCGGCACTCGAAATATAGCTGCCCTGCCCTTTCAATGGGTTATCGAGCTTGCCTTTGAAGGTCAGGCCGCTTTTGCCGGCTTCCGGCTTGAACGATATCGTTCCATCAATCGCCACGATGCCCGCGACTGTTCCGCCGCATGTCCCACTCACAGCACCGTTCCTGTCAATCATGACACTGCATGTCTGGGCCTCACCGCCGATAGGAGTAAACGAACCTTCCCAAGCGCCGGCAAAGCGGACCACGTTATCAAGCCTGCGGTTGGCATTGGCCCTGGCGTAAGCGACCAGCTCATATTCAGTCGTCGTACGGTATTGAAGGATGCCGTTATAGACACTCTCTTCAATTACCTTGCACTTCACATTGATATGCAGCGTGGTGTCCCGCCAGCACTTACGCTCAGCCTTGTACTTCTCAAGAGAGGCCTTGTACTGCCTGGTATAGCTGGCCGTCACTTTGAGCGCATTGAAACTACCAATGCCCACGGTGACCGGTTCAAACGAATGGGAAGTCAGAGAACCCACGTAGGTATCGCCGTCGCCGCAATAGTGCGATTGGGCAGGATCAAGCAGCGTTTGCGCAGAGTTGATAGTCCAGCTCATTCCCGCCTTGCCCGATCGCGGCAGGTCGAGAAATAGCGCCGGCGTATGGCTGAATTGGCAGCGGTAAACTCCGGTCTGGGTCAAACCGCCGTCCGCATCATAGGTCACGTCCCTTCGCCATGCATACGGCTCCACTTTGGCGCCCACGACCCCGCCGCCTGCGACCAGACTGGCCACCGCCTCGGTCTTGAAGAATTCGTTACCTGTGGCGCTCGGCATCGGTCCTTCCGCAGCGGTGATCACCCGCTTGTATGTCTCGTAGTCGCCGACAGCCGGCAGCACGGCACCCGCGCTGCCGGTTCCGGCGGAGTGAGTTGCCGCGCCGCCATCCCCGCTACCGCTACCGCCGCCGCAGGCCGCCAATGCTGTCAGCGCCAGCAGCGCCAAGCTGTTCTTAAACATTCATTTCCCCAACAAAAATTGCCATTTTAACATTCCCAATGGAGTTAAGGCTGGCTCCTGCGGGAGGACGCTTGGCGGCCACGTGGCGTGGCAGCCTCCATTTACATATGGACGAGGGTCCAGGTCCCGCCGCTGCCGCCAGGGACAGTGAAAGTTCCTTTGATCGAGAGCGGACTCTCGAACTTGCCAGTAAAGGCCGGGCCGGTCTGGCCGAACTCGCTCAACTTGAACGTCATCGTGCCATCGGCTGCAATGGTGCCGGCTACGGTGATGGTGCCGCATTTGCCCTGGAAGCCGCCGGAGGTATCGATCGTGACCGTGCAGACCGTGGCAGGAATGCCCGAACCGGAATAGCCGCCGCTCCATTCACCGGCAAAGCGGCTCACCGTGTCGAACTGACGGCGTGCTTTGGCGCTGGAATAGCCCTGCAACGCCGAGGCGTTGGTCCAGCTGAACAATACCTTGCCCGTGGATTTGCTGGTTCTGGTGGACGCGCCCTCGCACTTCAGTTCAACGTTCAATTGCGGGTCGAACCAGCAAGTAATCTCACGCTTTGCCGTGCTGGTCGGCGTTTCGCTGGTCGTACTGCTGACGACTTTGAGGGCGTTGAACGTGCCGATTGGCAATGTCAGCGACTCTTGCGCTACGACAGTGTACTTGATGCTGTACTGGGTCTCCGTTGTGGTGCCGTCGCAAACAGTCGTCAACTTGGTTGCCACATCCCAAGTGGTGCCGACGCTTACAGGGTTCGGCAAAAAGCTCCGACGCGCTGGCATGTATTCCGATTTACATGCGCCGAGGTTGGTATGAGTGGACATGAGCCGGCGCTCGCTGTCATAGACCAAATCCGCGTAGGTATTGGAATCAGAGAACACGCGGCGCACGGTCGCCCCACCATCCACCTGGATGGAGGTCACAACATCAGTATAAAGAAGAGTCTCGGGGGAAGAAGTTGTCCCGTCTACGGTAATGGTCGTGGTGGATGTGTGCGTAAAGGTATCCCCCACACTCCACGCAACAGCGGTCAGTGCCGCCGGCTTGCTGGAACTATCCGGCAATGTCGTGGTGGACGCACCGCCGCCCCCGCCGCCACATGCGGAGAGCGCAGTGCAGATCACTGCGATATAAAAGTTTCTTTTAAGCACGTCAACCTCGACAAAAATAACTATTTTATCAAGGAAACACCTCGATACAAAATCAGGTGCTGGCGAAACTTTTCGGTTACAGGGATTTGCGACGATGGTCGTGTGCAGTGCGAGTGCACATTCTCACGTATTTATTTCTGAAAGGATTAATGATGAAAACCCTGCATAAAGCATTCGTTATCAGCGCGACAGTTATGGCCATGGGCGCGGCTGCATTGCCGGCCATTGCCGCCGAAGGTCCGCAGCATCAATATGCGGCAACTAAATTCGATCCGGCGAAAAGGCAGGAACGAATGGATCTGCATGCTACTCGCATGCATGAAACGCTGAAAATCACTCCTGCGCAGGAAGGCGCATGGCAGGCCTATTTATCGGCTCTGAAAGCGAATATGCCTCAGCGCGGTCAATTTGATCGCGCGGCGTTTAAGGAAATGTCGGCCCCGGAACGGATGGAAAAGCGCATCGACATGGCGAAAAGCCGGATTGTTCGGATGGAGAATAATTTGGCGGCGACGAAAACACTTTACGCCGTGTTGACTCCTGAACAGCAAAAGGTGTTCGACGAGAAAGCTGGCCGTTTCGGGCATCGCAAGCATGCGCGCATGATGCGCCACCACAATTGATCTTCGCTGACGCGCTTACGGCCGAGATGGTTATCCACCATTTCGGCCATTTTCTGTTCGTGGGTTGCTGTGTTGCGCCAAAGTTTGGCATGTTCTAGCCAGCAATAAGTTTGATGCGCCGCGCCAAGCCGCATTCCCCCGTGGCAGCAGCTGCGGGTGTCCGGCGAGAGGAGCCGATGCAGACGTGCGTTCCGCCCATGGGCCAGCGTGGCGTGGCGGATAGTATACGGGGAGGATTCGCGGCGGCCGACCGAGTCGACGGCGCCAGAAAAAGAAAGGGCGCCCTGGGGCGCCCTCTTGATTAATTCAGTTTTTGCAGTGACCGCAGGAACTTATCTTTATCCTGGAATCCTATTACGCGAGAATTGGGGATTTCCTGACCGGCTGCATTAAACATGATAATGCCCGGCGGCCCGAATAATTTAAACCTCTGCAGCATCGCCTTATCGGCATCATCGTTTGCCGTGACATCCGCCTGCAGCAAAATGGTATTCGCCAGTTTCTTCTGCACTTCCGGATCGACAAACGTCAGCTTTTCCATTTCCTTGCACGACACGCACCAATCGGCATAAAAATCGAGCATGACGGTTTTGCCGCCAGTATTGCAGAGCACATTATTAAGTTGTTCCACCGTCTTCACCCGCTGGAATTGCAGGTGATTGACTTCGCGTCCTGCCGCCTTGGCCAAGGCATCGAGCGGGTCGGCGCTACCGCTGGCGAGGCCGGCGATTTGAATAATTCCCAATATTGCAAAAATACCCGCAATGATTTTAGGCACCCAATTGCCGCGCTCATGGGTGAGCAAATAAAACGCATAGCCGACACCCAATGCCGCCCATCCCAGCATTTGCACCTTGCCGGGCAATACGGGTGAAACCAGCCACCATGCCATGGCCAGCATCAGCACGCCGAAGAATCGCTTGACGGCCTGCATCCAAACGCCTGCGCGCGGCACCAGCGCCCCGGCCGAAACCCCCACCAGCAGCAGCGGAATACTCATGCCGACAGCCATCGAAAACAGTGCGCTGCCGCCGATCACGACGTCGCGCGTCTGGCTGATGTACACCAGCGCCCCAGCCAAGGGAGCGGCGACGCAAGGGCCGACAATCAGCGCGGAGATCGCGCCCATGGCGAACACGCCGGCCAGCTTGCCGCCGGACTGGCGGTTCGAGGCGCTTGCGAGGCGCGATTGCATCGCTGCCGGCACCTGCCTAAGCGACAATACGAAGCCGCGCGAGCGGTTGCCGCTGGCGCCGTCGCCGACGATGATCGACGACAGGATCGGCACCATCGGCAACACGCATGGCGTGAAGGATAGGCCCAGGCCAAGCAGGATGAACAGCGGGGCGATCACCAGCAGGCTGCCGCCTTTCAATGCCGCTTCAATGCGGCCCGATTCGCTCTCGCCATCGGCAGCGGGCACACCGGCGGCAGCGTCGGCCATTGCCCCGGGAGCGGCGCACTCCACGCTGGCGGCGTCGGACGGGCCGACGTTTCCGGCCGCGCCGGCGGCATTGGCAACATCCGCGCCCACGCCCTGGCTGCCCTGCCCTGCACCGATGCCGAAGAGAGCGCGCGCCTTGTCCGTGGCTGCGGCGGGCCCGCCGACCAGCATCAGGCGCGCCGACGATTCCATCGGCGAATAGCACAAGCCCTTATCCGAGCAGCCCTGGCTGGTCACCTTCAGCGTAAAGGGCCCCGGCGCCTGCACCGGCACGATCACCGTCACCTGGTGGCGGTAGGTCTCAACGTCCTTGGCAAAGGTTTCGTCGTATTTGATCTTGCCGGGCGGGATTTGCGGCACGCCGAGCGTGGCGCCGTCGGCGGCGAACTTGAAGCGTTCGCGGTACATATAGTAGCCGTCGGCGATGTCGAAGGTCACAGCGACCGCCCTGCCCTCCACCACCTTGGCGGAAAACTTGAACGCCACCAGCGGATCAAGGAATTCCTCGTCCGCCCGCGCCGCGCCGGCGAACAGGAAAACAAAGAGCGACAGCGCGGCAAGGAGCCACGCGCGGAGTAGAAACGCTGTGCGGAACATAAGTCGAATTGGGTGAAGCCTGCAGACGGGCAAATAGTACACCGCCCGATGCTTTTCTGCCGGGATTATGCGAGACTTGGCCCTCATTTCACTGGAGTCAATGATGTCAAATAAGTTCCTGGCGCTGGCGGTTGCGGGCGCCTTCGCACTTCCCGCCGGCGGCGTTGTGGCGGCCGACATGGCTGCGCAAGCCATTACCGAAAAAGGGCTGCTGGAAGCCATCAAGGTGCTCGCTTCCGACGAATTCGAAGGCCGCGCGCCCGGCTCCAAGGGCGAAGAGAAAACCGTCGCCTGGCTGACCGCCCAATTCAAGGCGCTGGGCCTCAAGCCGGGCAACCCGGACGGCAGCTGGGTGCAGAAAGTGCCGCTGCGCAGCCAGACGCCGACGCCGCGCTTTCGTTACACCGTCGGCGGCAAGAACGTGCAGCTGAACTTCCCCGATGATTTCGTCGCGTCGTCCACCGGTCCGGATACCTTGGTGCGCATCCGCGACTCCGAGATCGTCTTCGTCGGCTATGGCGCCGTGGCGCCGGAATACGGCTGGGACGACTTCAAGGGTGTCGACGTGCGCGGCAAGACCCTTGTCATGCTGATCAACGACCCCGCCATTCCCGACCCGCGCCAGCCGTCGCGCCTCGACCCGTCGATGTTCAAGGGCGAGGAGATGACCTACTACGGCCGCTGGACGTATAAGTACGAGATCGCCGCCAAGCTGGGCGCGGCCGCCGCGCTGATCGTGCACGAGACCAAGCCGGCCGCCTATCCCTACGCCGTGGTGCGCCAGGGCGGCATCGGCGAACAATTCTCGCTGGCCGATGGCGGCAAGGAGACGCCGGAAATCCCCGGCTGGCTCCATGAAGACCAGGCGCGCGCGCTGTTCGCCGCGGCCGGCCTCGATTTCGCCCAGTTGAAGCAGGCCGCGCTGAAAAAGGATTTCAAGCCGGTCAGCCTGAAAGGGATGGCGAACTTCGAGGTCGACAACGCACGCCGCTTCCTCGATTCGCACAACGTGGTCGCGCTGTTGCCGGGCTCGGATCCGCAGCTCAAGGACGAATACGTCGTCTACTCCGCGCATTGGGACCACCTGGGCAAGCATGGCGACAAGATCTTCCACGGCGCGCTGGATAATGCTTCCGGCACCGCCGCCCTGCTGGAGCTGGCCAAGGCTTACAAGGCGCTGCCGCAGGCACCGAAACGCTCGATCCTGTTCATCGCCACCACGGCCGAGGAACGCGGCCTGATGGGCGCGAAATACTACGCGCAACAGCCGCTGTACCCGATCGCGCGCACGGTGGCGAACATCAATATCGACGGCGTCAACGCCTGGGGCCGCACGGCGCAGATCGAGAACGTGACTTCCGGCCACTCGTCGCTGGACGCCCTGCTGGCCAAGCGGGCCGGCGCGCAAGGTCGCAAGATGGTGCCGAACTCGCGGCCGGAGACCGGTACCTTCTACCGCGCCGACCAGCTGGAGTTCGCGCGCGTGGGGGTGCCGGTGCTCTACACCAAGGCACGCTCGAATTACATCGGCAAGCCGGAGACCTATGCGCGCGACGTGGTCGACCGCTACACGGCCCACGACTACCACCAGCCGACCGACATGGTGCGCGACAACTGGGACTTCAGCGGCGGCGTGCAAGACATCCAGCTGCTGTTCGAGGTCGGGCTGGAAGTGGCGAACGGCCGGCAACGGCCCACCTGGCACGCCAGCTCCGAATTCTCGTCCTTGCGCCGCTGAAATAATTGTCCCCCCGGGGTCAGGAACTGCGTGGACAATTTTTGCCTTCGGTAAAAAAATGTCCATTTGGTTCCTGACCCCGGGGGGACAAAAAAGAAAGCCGGGCAATGCCCGGCTTCTTAAGCGTGAACCTGACTGAGATTACTCAGCGGTTGGTGCCTCTTCAGCGGTGGTGACTTCTGGACGGTCCACCAGCTCGATGAAAGCCATTGGAGCGTTGTCGCCATGACGGAAACCCAT
>JAJTCO010000135.1 GCA_021323265.1 Pseudoduganella sp.
CTCCGAGCGGGCGCCGATGAAGCAGTTGTCTTCGATGATGGTCGGGTTGGCCTGCATTGGCTCCAGCACGCCGCCGATGCCCACGCCGCCGGACAGGTGGACGTTCTTGCCGATCTGCGCGCAGGAACCCACGGTAGCCCAGGTGTCGACCATGGCGCCTTCATCGACGTAGGCGCCGATGTTCACGTAGGAAGGCATCAGCACCACGTTCTTGCCGATGAAGGAGCCGCGGCGGGCAACGGCCGGCGGCACCACGCGGAAACCGCCCTTGGCGAAATCGTCGGCGCTGTAGTTGGCGAACTTGGTTGGCACCTTGTCGTAGAACTGCATGGTGCCGTCGGACGGCAGCACGACGTTGTTCTCCAGGCGGAAGGACAGCAGGACCGCCTTCTTGATCCACTGGTTGACCACCCAGGCGCCGTTTTCCTTATGGGCCACGCGCAGCGAGCCGTTGTCCAGGCCTGCCAGCACGTGGTTGACGGCGTCGCGCACCTCGGCGGTGGCGTTGGACGGGTTGATCTCGGCGCGGTTTTCCCACGCAGTGTCGATGATTTGCTGGATGCTCATGATGACTGGCTTTTCAATTGATGACAGAATTGGACGATTCGGCGCGCCGCTTCCAGCCCTTCCTCGGTTCCGGCAACCAGCGCCATGCGGATGCGGTTGCGGCCCGGGTTGGTGCCATGGGCGTCGCGCGCCAGGTAACTACCCGGCAGCACGGTGACATTGTACTCGGCGTGCAGGCGGCGGGCGAATTCAGTGTCGGACAGGCCACTGCGGGTCACGTCGGCCCACAAATAGAAGCCGGCGTCCGGCATTTGCACGTCCAGCACCTCCTGGATAAGGGGCGTGATGGCGGCGAACTTGGCGCGGTATAGCGCGCGGTTTTCCTCGACGTGGGTTTCGTCGTTCCAGGCGGCGACCGAGGCGGCCTGCACGTGCGGGCCCATGGCGCTACCGTGGTAGGTGCGGTACAGCAGGAATTTCTTCAGCACTTGCGCGTCGCCGGCAACGAAGCCGGAGCGCATGCCTGGCACGTTGGAGCGCTTGGACAGGCTGGAAAACACCACCAGGCGCGCGTAGGGCTCGCCGACCGAGGTCAGGCCGAGCATGTGGGCTGCCTGCATGGCGCCCAGCGGCGCCTCCTCGCCATGGTAAATCTCCGAATAGCACTCGTCGGCGGCGATGATGAAATCATAGCGCTCGGACAGGGCGAACAAATGCTCCCAGTCCGTCAGCGTCAGCACCGCGCCGGTCGGATTGCCCGGCGAGCAGATGAACAGCAGGCGCACGCGCTGCCATACTTCTTCCGGCACGCTGTCGTAGTCCGGCGCGAAATTGCGCGCCGGGTCCGAGTTGACGAAGTACGGCTCGGCGCCGGCCAGGAAGGCCGCGCCTTCGTAAATCTGATAGAACGGGTTCGGGCACATCACCAGGGCCCCGGTGTCGGGCGCGATCACCGTATGCGCGAACGCAAACAGGGCCTCGCGCGAGCCGTTCACCGGCAGCACCTGGCTGGCGCGGTCCAGCGTCGGCAGGTCGTAGCGGCGTTCCAGCCATGCCGCGATGGCGTTGCGCAGCGCTTCCGTGCCCGCCGTCAGCGGATAGCTGGCCAGCCCGTCCAGGTTGTCCACCAGCGCCTGGCGAATGAAGGCCGGGGTAGGGTGTTTCGGTTCGCCCATGCCCAGGCTGATGGGCGGATAGGCGGGGTTAGGCACGCTGCCGGCAAAGAGCTGGCGCAACTTTTCAAACGGGTAGGACTGCAGCTGGTCGAGGTGTGGATTCATGGCGCTTACGGCTGGTTGAGCTATACAAGCTATGATCGCCGGATGGAAAATTCGACCCCCGAACCCGTGCGCGATGGCGCCGTCACCCGCCGCGTCGGGCAACTGCGGCTGCTCGTCGGGCTGCTGCAAGGCGGCCTGCTGTACCTCCTCTACCACGCGCAGCAGTCAGGCGCCTGGCCGGCCAGCCAGCCGGCCCTGTTTTCCCCCTTCCTGCTGGGGGCGATCGTGCTGCCCGTGCTGCTCATTTCCAGCCTGGGCCACCTGGAGCGGCGCCCGCTCATGCTGTGGCTGGGCGCCGCGGCGCTGGTGCTGGCCGCGGTCGGCGTGAGCGACGCCTGGCGCAGTGCCCTGGACGTGCGGCCCCAGCCGCATCCTTCCTTCCTGCTCTTCCCCTTTAGTTTGGGGTTCTTCTTTATTGCCCACAGCCTGGTGCTGGCTGGAGCGCACGACCGGCGCCGCCTGGCCCACTACGCCACCTGTTTTGAAAGCGCCTGGAAGCTCGCCATCCAGCTGCTGTTTTCTGCCATCTTCGTGGCCGGCGTGTGGCTGGTGATGTGGCTGGGCGACGCGCTGTTCGATCTACTCAAGCTCAATTTCATCGAAGAGCTGCTGCGCCAGTCCTGGTTCTCGGTGCCGCTGGTGTGCCTGGCGTTTTCCAGTGCCATGCACACGACCGACGTGCGGCCAGCCATCGTACGCGGCATCCGCGGCCTGTTGCTGGTGCTGATGGCGTGGATCTTGCCGATCGCCGTCCTGCTGGTGGGCGCCTTCCTGGCCGCGTTGCCCTTCACCGGGCTGCAGGTGCTGTGGCAGACGCGCCACGCCACCACCGTGCTGCTGGTCGCCAGCGCCGTGCTGGTTGTGCTGATCAACGCCGCCTACCAGGCCGGCGACGCGGCGGCAGGGCTGGTGCGCGGGGTACGGATTGCGGCGCGCGTGGCCTGCCTCCTGTTGCTGCCGCTGGCGGCGCTGGGTGTGTACGCGCTGGGCTTGCGGGTCGGCGACTACGGCTGGACGACGGATCGCGTGCTGGCGGCGGCCTGCCTCTTGCTGGCCCTGTACTATGCCGGCGGCTATGCCTTCGCCGCGCTGCGTTGGCGGGCAGGGGCGGCGGATGGGGCGCCTTGGCTCGACGGCCTGCGGCACGTCAACCTGGGCGGGGCCTTCCTTATCCTGGCGGTGGCGCTGGCGATGTTTACCCCGGTCGCCGATCCGGCGCGCATCGCCGTGAACGACCAGGTGGCGCGGCTGGCCAGCGGCAAGACCCCGGCCGACCGCTTCGATTACGGCTTCCTGCGCTTCCACGGCGCGCGCTACGGCAAGCAGGCCTTGCAGACGCTGGCACGGGACGGGGCGGGACCGCAGGCGGCCGTGGTGCGTGCGCATGCGGCGAAGGCTCTCAGCATGAACTACGAGGATCTGGGCCGGCGCGCTGTCGCGGCGGACGTCGCCACCAACCTGCGCGCCTGGCCGCAGGGGACGCAACTGCCGGCCAGCTTCCTGCAGCAGGACTGGCAGGCGCGCCAGGCACTGATGGCGCCGGCCTGCCTGCGCCTGGCGGACAGCCGCTGCGATGCCTTCCTGATGGATGCCGACGGCGATGGACGGCAGGAAGTGCTGCTGGTGGGCGAGAAGCGGCAGGACGGCGATGCCTTGCTCGCCGAGCGGGACGGCACATGGCAGGTGGTGGCGCGCTTGCCGCCGCACCTGAACCTGGCCGGCTGTCCCGCCTGGCAGGAACGCTTGCGCGCGGGCGAATTTGCGCTGGTTGCGCCACGCCTGCAGGAAATCGAGGTGGGTGGCCAGCGCCTGGCCCTGGCACCGGTCGAGCCGCGCCGCCTCGACTGTTCGCCGGCCCGGCGCTAGCCGGCGGCGATGCCCTGCGTCGCCAGCAGGGCATTCATGCGCTGCCAGTGCGATCCGCGCCAGAACACGCCCTGGCAGGTGTCGCAGCGCAGGAATTCCTGGTGCGCCGCGCGCACGGAGGGCGGTAACTGCTCTGCCACGGCCGCCTTGGGCACCACGCGCAGCGCGGTATTGCAGGATAGGCATCGCTTGAACGGCCGCGCGCTCGCGGCCAGGTCCAGCCGCTGTACGATCTCCGCGAACTGGTCGGCAGGCTTCAAGGCGCGCACATAGCAGCCATGCGTGATGCCGCGCCGCTTCAGCAGTTCGCGGTCGCGCGTCAGGGCAATGCGGCCATCTTCTTCCGACAGCGCGGCCACGGTCGGGTCGTCGATCAGGTTGCTGTAAATGGTATCGAAGCCTCCCATCCGCAGCAGCCGCGCCAGCCCGCCCAGGTGGGCGTCGGCCACGAAGCGCAGGCTGCGCAAGGGCGCCTGCCGCACGCGCAGCAGCGGGCGGATGTCGAAGGTTTCGAACTTGGGATAGACCGCCACGCGGTCGCCTTCGCGCAGCAGCCGCTCGAAGCCGCAGGATTCGCCGTTGACCAGGATGAGCTCAACTTCCGTATGCGGCACGCCGAGCGCTTCGATCATGTGCTTGGTGGTGGCGGCGCGGGCGCATGGCACGGTGAACTCCGTCCGGCGCCGAGCACGCGGCAGGAAGTCGTTCAGTTCTTCGTAGAAGCGGAAAGTGGCACAGACCATACGTCAGTTGTACTAGCTCGGACTTGGCCTGGCAACTGGCGTCCGATAGCCGGCCGGTTCCGCCCCACAGCCGCCGGTCGCCCAGTATTAATTTTCTGAGCGGCCAGCTTTGGCCGCCGATTGTAGCGCCGCCAAGGCCTTTACGGCTGGGTAGTTTTTGTGTTTTGGGAAACGCACCCGGTAGTATTCATTCCAATAACTGATGGCACGACACCCGAGATATTCGCAATATTTGACGTTCTCAGTGAAGAAGTCTTGATACTTTCTTTCTACCCCCTCAAGGAAGCGCTCGTGGATGGGGTGAATGACCTCGATTACGTACTCACCAAGAAGTTGAATGACAAAAGGTGCTGTCCACTTCTCTTCAACCGTCAAAAGGCGGTGAAGGCACTGTTCGCGTAAAAATCCGTCATAGTGTCGCGTTCCCAGGCAGAGCGCTATCAAAGCGATGTTGCCCGAACTATTCACGCAATTCAGAAGCTTCTGCTTGTCGTAGTACACACGGTAGGGAATATTCAGGCTCTCCGTAGCTAGCCGAACAGAAATCACTGTATCTGACGGTGCATGCATCTGGCCTGGAGCAAGCAGCTTTACAGCATTTTTAACGCACTCGGATAACATAGCAGGGAATGCGTCAACTTCTGTAACTTGATTTCCACTTTGCCGCACAAAAGAAAAAATCATCGAAATTCCTGCGACTTGAGCGCGCAACGTTTCTGCTGCCGCTTTTGGCCGTTTGGGTGCAAAGTTACATGACGTGGATGTCGTCGAGCATGATCGTCAAACCATGCTCATCCGTATGGATGTCGAAGGTGGCAGTCAAATCTGTGACGACGTGGTCAACATTAAGATCGTAGGACACATATCCAATACAACCATAGCGATTCTCGGCATATCGGTAAACCTCTTTACGCTGCCGGATATCAGTCTCACGCCCTTCTAATGTTACTCGCTGCGTCGAACGGCATTCGTCGTAGGATTTTACGACCTGTCGCATGGTCGCCGGCGTCCAACCCATATGCTGTGATTGCGTCGTGTAGGCATGTGCAGCTACATAATCCTCCGCCTCCATGAGACGAACCCATTGATCGATGAAATAGATTAATTCGGCGTCAGTTGCATCGTGAGGTAGGTGGTGCATCGCGTTCAGGGTGAATCGAGAAATTGCGAATATAGCATGAGCGTCAGCTGCAGGCCGTAGGTAGTAAATGACGTTGCAGATTTTTACGCTTCAGTCCCGTCAGCATTCCAATAACGCCAAGTACCTGTTTCGACACCTTTAACGTAGGAACCTTCTGCGGCTATCAGCCCATTTTCATGAAAGTCGCGCCAGTTACCGTCCTCCAATCCATCAACATAGGTTCCCTCCGAAGCCAGCTCACCGTTACGATGAAATGCAGTGAACAAGCCGTGGCGCACCCATTTCGAGCCATCGTTCGAAAGATACCGAGAGTAACGATACT
>JAJTCO010000078.1 GCA_021323265.1 Pseudoduganella sp.
TTCGATCCCGACCGGCGCCAAGATCTTCAACTGGCTGTTCACCATGTATCGCGGCCGCATCCGCTTCGAGCTGCCGATGATGTGGACCATCGCCTTCATGATCACCTTCGTCATCGGTGGCATGACCGGCGTGCTGCTGGCGGTGCCGCCGGCCGACTTCGTGCTGCACAACAGCCTGTTCCTGATCGCGCACTTCCATAACGTGATCATCGGCGGCGTGGTGTTCGGCGTGTTCGCGGCCATCAACTACTGGTTCCCGAAGGCGTTCGGCTACAAGCTCGACGCATTCTGGGGCAAGGTGTCGTTCTGGGGCTGGGTGCTCGGCTTCTACCTGGCGTTCATGCCGCTGTACGTGCTGGGCCTGATGGGCGTGACCCGCCGCATGAGCCACTTCGAGGACCCTTCGCTGCAGATCTGGTTCCAGATCGCGGCCGTCGGCGCCGTGCTGATCGCCATTGGCATCTTCGCCATGCTGGTGCAGTTCTACGTCAGCTTCCGCCGCCGTGCCGCGCTGCGCGACGTGACCGGCGACCCGTGGGACGGCCGCACCCTGGAGTGGTCCACCTCCTCGCCGCCGCCGGACTACAACTTTGCGTTCACGCCGCGCGTGTACGACAACGACACCTGGACCGACATGAAGCGCCGCAACTACGCACGTCCCCTGGAAGGCTTCATCCCGATCCACATGCCGAAGAACACGGCCGCCGGCTTCGTCATCGCAGCGCTGAGCGCCGTGACCGGCTTTGCCCTGGTGTGGCAAATGTGGCTGGTCGGCGCGGTCGCCTTCGTGGCAACCGTGGCGGCAGCCATCATCCATACCTTCAACTACAAGCGCGATTACTACATTCCGGCGCAGGACGTGGTCCGTACCGAAGCCGAGCGCACCCGTACCCTGGAGATTGCCCATGTCTGACCTGGTCCTCGATCCTGCCACCGCCGGCGCCGCGCCGGCGCCGCGTGCACCGCAAGACGATATGGTCTTCCACGTGCGCGAGCACCATCCGGAAAACGGCACCCTGCTCGGTTTCTGGATTTACCTGATGAGCGACTGCCTGCTGTTCGCGGTGCTGTTCATCGCCTACGCGGTATTGGGCCGCAACTTTGCCGGCGGCCCGTCCGGCGCCGAACTGTTCGACCTGCCGCTGGTGGCCGTCAACACGGCCTTCCTGCTGCTCTCGTCGATCACCTATGGCTTTGCCATGCTCTCTTCGCAGCGCGCCAAACTGGGCAGCACGCTGCTGTGGCTGGGCGTGACCGGCCTGTTCGGCCTGGCCTTCCTGGGCCTGGAACTGTACGAGTTCGCCCACCTGATCCACCAGGGCGCCGGCCCGCAGCGCAGCGCCTTCCTGACTTCGTTCTTTGCACTGGTCGGCACCCACGGCCTGCACGTGACCGTCGGCATCGTCTGGCTGGTGACGCTGCTGTTCCAGCTGAACCGCCATGGCCTGACCGAGGCCAACCAGCGCCGCCTGATGTGCCTGTCCATGTTCTGGCACTTCCTGGACGTGATCTGGATCGGCGTCTTCACCTTTGTCTACCTGATGGGAGTCCTGCCATGAGCGCACACCACGACCACGACCATGGCCACGGCGGCCATGACCACGGCAGCCTGAAAAGCTACGCCATCGGTTTCATCCTGTCGGTGATCCTGACGGCGATCCCCTTCTGGCTGGTCATGGGCAACGTCTTCAAGAGTTCAAGCACGACGGCCTTCGTCATCCTCGGTTTCGCCGCGGTGCAGATCGTGGTGCACATGATCTACTTCCTGCACATGAACAGCCGCGCGGAAGGCGGCTGGAGCCTGCTGGCCCTGATCTTCACCATCGTGCTGGTGGTGATCGTGCTGGTCGGTTCGATCTGGGTCATGTACCACCTGAACCACAACATGATGCCGGGCATGACGCACGCCCCTGGCGCCGCCGCCCAGCCGGCCCACCACATGCCATGATGGACGCGCCCCCCACGGCTTCGCGGGCCGGCCTGCTGTGGGCCGCGGGGATTGCGCTCGCCACTGCGCTGTTCCTCGCGCTCGGCACCTGGCAGGTGTACCGCATGCAGTGGAAGCATGACCTGATCGGGCGCGTCAACGCGCGCGCGCATGCCGCGCCGGTGGCCGTGCCGCCGCGTGCGGCATGGCCTTCCCTCTCCTCCGAAAACGCCGAATACCTGCGCGTCCAGGCCAGCGGCACCCTGCTGCTCGATCGCAGCACGCTGGTGCAGGCCTCCACCGAGCATGGCCTTGGCTACTGGGTGATGACGCCGCTGCGCACGGCGCAAGGCGACACCATCCTCGTCAACCGCGGCTTCGTCCCCAGCATCAAGACCGATACCGGCACCGGCACGCGTGCGGCGCAGGTTACCGGCTTGCTGCGCATGAGCCAGGCAGGCGGCGGCTTCCTGCGCCGCAACGACGCGGCCGGCAACCGCTGGTACTCGCGCGACGTGCCGGCGCTTGCCGCAGCGCGCGGCGTGGCGCCGGCCGCGCCCTTCTTTATCGACGCCGATGCCGCCCCGGCGCCGGAAGCCGGGCAACCGGTCGGCGGCCTGACCGTGATCAAATTCAACGACCATCACCTCGTCTATGCCTTGACTTGGTATGCTCTTGCCTTGATGATCATCGGATTCACATGGCAAATCAAACGGAAAAATCGGCGGACTGGGGCGGCATGAAGTCGCTGGCGATCGCCACGGGCGTCGGCAGTGCCGCCGGCCACAAGAACATGCTGTACCTGATCCGGCTGCGCTGGATTGCGGTACTGGGGCAAATCACGACCATCGCCGTCGTATCCATGGGGCTGGGCCTCAACCTGCCGCTGCCGCAGATGCTGACGGTGCTCGCTTGCCTGATCGCCTTTAACATCGCCAGCCACCTGCGCTGGCAGGAAAACCCGATCGTCACCAATGGCGAGATGCTCCTGGCGCTGCTGGTCGATGTCGCCACGCTGACGGCGCAGCTGCATTTCAGCGGCGGCACCACCAATCCCTTTGCCTTCCTCTACCTGCTGCAGGTGATCCTGTCGGCGGTGCTGCTGGACGCCTGGGCCACCTGGACCATCGTCGTGATCACCAGTTTCTGCCTGGGCGGGCTGGCGCTGTTCTCCAGACCCCTGCCGCTGCTGCTGGAGCGCCAGTCCGATTTTGCCAGCCTGTACGTGGTGGGCATGCTGATCTGCTTCCTGCTCAATGCCGGCCTGCTGGTGATCCTGATCAAGAGCATCATCGGCAACCTGCGCGCGGGCGACGCGCGCCTAGCCCGCCTGCGCCAGCGCGCGGCGGAAGAGGAGCATATCGTGCGCATGGGCCTTCTGGCTTCGGGCGCCGCCCATGAACTGGGCACGCCGATGGCCACCATGTCGGTGTTGCTGGGCGACTGGCTGCGCATGAAGGAGTTCGCCGACAACCCCATGCTCAAGGATGAAATCCACGAAATGCAAACGCAGCTTCAACGCTGCAAGGCCATCGTGACCGGCATCCTGCTGTCGGCCGGCGAAACGCGCGGCGAATCGTCGGCCAAGACCACGCTGCGCACCTTCCTGGACGGCCTGCTGGGCGAATGGCGCGGCAACCGCCCGGTGCAGGCTTTCGAGTACGAGGACCGGATTCCGGAGGACGTTCCCATCGTCTTTGAATCGGCCCTCAAGCAAACCATCTTCAACCTGCTCGACAACGCGCTGGAGGCTTCGCCGCAATGGGTCCGGCTGGAGGCGTCGACCGAGGATGATATGTTGAAACTGGCGGTGAGCGACCGCGGCCCCGGCTTTGCGCCGGCCATGCTGGCGCAGTTCGGCAAGCCTTACCAGTCCAGCAAGGGCCGTCCGGGCAGCGGGCTTGGCCTGTTCCTGGTCGTAAACGTCGCGCGCACCCTGGGCGGCTCGGTCGAGGCGCGCAACCTGGCACAGGGCGCGCTGGTTGAACTGCGCCTGCCACTGGCGGCCATCGCCCTCGACTCTTAGGAATGACCGCATGAACACTGAGCGCTTACTGTTGATCGTGGAAGACGACCCCGCTTTTGCGCGCACGCTCGCGCGTTCCTTCGAGCGGCGCGGCTACACGGTGCTGCGCGCGGCCAACCCGGACGAAGTCGGCGTCCTCCTGCAGCAGCACACGCCCACGCATGCCGTCGTCGACCTCAAGCTGGAAGGCAATACCTCCGGACTGGCCTGTGTCCAGGCGCTGCACACGCATTCGCCGCAGATGCTGATCGTGGTGCTGACCGGCTTCGCCAGCATCGTGACGGCGGTCGAGGCGATCAAGCTGGGCGCCTGCCAGTACCTTGCCAAGCCTTCCAATACCGACGACATCGAGGCCGCCTTCCAGCACGTGGCCGGCGTTGCCGAGGTCGAACTGACCAACCGCTCCACGTCCATCAAGACGCTCGAATGGGAGCACATCCACCAGGTGCTGGCCGAGACGGACTTCAATATCTCCGAGGCCGCCCGCCGCCTGGGCATGCATCGCCGCACGCTGGCGCGCAAACTCGAAAAGCAAAGGGTCAAGTAAGGCATGGCATTCCGCAAACGCTTGCGCAGCTTCCTTCTCGGCCGGAGGCTGCCGGGCGGCCCGGAAGCCCCTGTCACCAAAGCCGTGATGTTGCGGCCCGAAGGAGAGCGCTACTACCTGAAGGCGGCGCCGCGCCGCGACACGGCCCAAAAGCGCCCGCTCGTCGTCGTCCTGCACGGCAGCGGCGCTTCCGCCGAACAGGTGCTTGGCATGGCATTCCCCCACTCGCCCCTCTCGCTGTGGCTGGAGATCGCGCAGCGCGAACAACTGGTCGTGGTGGCGCCGGACGGCGTGAAGCAGCGCGGCAAACGCGCGTGGAACGACGGCTACAGCGCCATCGCCAGCAATCCCGATGTGGACGACGTGGGCTTTGTCGCCGCCATCATCGACCACGCGATTGCGCAGGACGATGTCGATCCCTGGCGGGTCTATGTCATCGGTGTCTCCAAGGGCGGCATGATGGCCTACCGCCTGGCGGCCGAGCTGGCGCCGCGCCTGGCCGCGTTCTGCGCGGTGCTGGCCGGCATGCCGGTCGCGCGTGGCTATGCCGCACCCGCCCTGCCGCTGTCCGCCCTGGTGGTCGCCGGCACCGCCGATCCGTTCATTCCCTACGAAGGCGGCAAGCGCTGGTACACCCTGGGTTTCATGGCGCCCATGCTGGGCATCGAAGCGACGGTGGCGCTCTGGCGCAGGCTGGCCGGTTTGCCGGAGCGCCCTTCCCGCACCATCGCGTTCCCGCAGCACCCCGGAGAACCCAGCCAGGCCTCGCTCACCGTCTGGGGCGAGGACCCCGGCGCGATCCAGGTCGCCCTGCTGCGCATCCATGGCGGCGGTCACGCCGAGCCAAGCCGCGCGCACCGCTATCCAGGCTTGTTCAACCGCTTCCCCGGCCGCCAGAATGGCGACTTCGAGATCGCGGAACAGGCCTGGGAATTCTTCAAGCGGAAGTCACTGCGCGATTTCCGCGGCAATGCGCTCGCCCAGCCTGGCCAGCAGCAGGTGGACATGGTAGCCGTCGACGAAGCCGTGATGGGCCTGGATGCAGAACGGCACTGACATCGTATCGCCCGCCAGGTCGCTGTAGCGGCCCCACGCGATCAGCGGAATGTCGGCAGTCCTGTATTCGTAGATCGGGTGTTCGATGCCGCGCAGGTCCAGCCAGGGCATGCAGGTCGTGTAGATATTGTCCTTCTGCTCGCGCGGCGTCAGCTCGCGGCCGGTGTTGATCAACTCCCGCGTCGTGCGCGCCACCTCCCCCGCCGCCACGCTGCGCGCGATGAACTCGGCGCGATCTTCCGAAATGTCGAACTTGGCGTAATTGAGGTTGCTGTCGTGGTTGATGACCGTGTAGCTGCCGAACAGGCGCTCCACCTTGATCACCTGCCCTTCGAACTCGCGATACAGGAAGTTGTCGACTTCCTGCACGCTCATGTAAAAGCAGTACAGCAGGAAATGGAAGGGCGGCAGCTGCCGCTGCTTGCAATAGGGACGAAACTCCGGCAAGCGGGCGACTACGCTCAGGTTGAGCAGCGGATTCTGGTACTGGCGGAACGACTCGTAACGGTCGCGGCGATATTCAAATGCATTCATTCCTGTCATCTTAGGGGAGCTGGGGGTTCAGCCTTTCAATCTTCGAGTGCAGTTTATTGAGACCAGCGAGGTAGGCCTTGGCGGAAGCAACCACGATGTCGGGATCGGCGCCGACCCCGTTCACGATGCGTCCGGAATGGGCCAGGCGCATCGTCACCTCGCCTTGCGACTGGGTGCCGGGGCTGATGCCGTTGATCGTGAACAGTACCAGCTCGGCGCCGCTCTGGGCGCGGCTTTCAATGGCATTGACCATGGCATCCACCGGGCCGTCGCCGGTGCCCTCGGCGGCATGCTCGACGCCGTCGATCGAAAAGACGACCCGCGCAAACGGCAGCTCGCCCGTCTCCGAACGCTGCGCCAGCGAGACGAAACGGTAATGCTCGCCGCCGGCGGCCGCTTCCTCGTCGCTCACCAGGGCCATGATGTCTTCATCAAAGATCTCGGACTTGCGGTCGGCCAGCTCCTTGAAGCGGGCAAAGGCGGCGTTCACCTCGGCTTCGGAATCGAGTTCGATGCCCAGTTCCTGCAGGCGCTGCTTGAAGGCGTTGCGGCCGGAGAGCTTGCCCAGCACGATCTTGTTGGCGGTCCAGCCGACGTCCTCGGCGCGCATGATCTCGTAAGTCTCGCGCGCTTTCAGGATGCCGTCCTGGTGGATACCGGAAGCGTGGGCGAAGGCATTGGCGCCGACCACGGCCTTGTTGGGCTGCACGGCAAAGCCGGTGATCTGCGACACCATTTTCGAGGCCGGCACGATCTGGGTGGTATCGATGCCGCACTCCAGGTTGTAGTAGGCGCCGCGCGTGCGCACGGCCATGACCACCTCTTCCAGCGCGGTGTTGCCGGCGCGCTCGCCCAGGCCGTTGATGGTGCACTCGACCTGCCGCGCACCGCCGATCATCACCCCGGCCAGCGAGTTGGCCACGGCCAGTCCAAGGTCGTTATGGCAGTGCACCGACCAGATGGCCTTGTCGGAACTCGGAATACGCTCGCGCAGGCGGCGGATCGTCTGGCCATACAGTTCCGGCACGGCGTAGCCGACCGTGTCGGGGAAGTTGATGGTGGTTGCGCCTTCGGCGATCACAGCCTCCAGCACCCGGCACAGGAAGTCTTCCTCCGAGCGGCTGCCGTCTTCCGGGCTGAATTCGATGTCGTCGGTGAACTGGCGGGCGAAGCGCATGGCCAGCTTGGCCTGCTCGAGCACCTGTTCCGGCTCCATGCGCAGCTTCATTTTCATATGCAGCGGCGAGGTGGCGATGAAGGTGTGGATGCGCTTGCGCGCGGCGGGCTGCAGCGCTTCGGCGGCGCGCGCCAGGTCGCGCTCATTGGCGCGCGCCAGCGAGCAGATGACCGGCTCGCGCACGGCGCCGGCAATGGCGCGGATGGACTCGAAGTCGCCTTGCGAGGCGGCGGCGAAACCGGCTTCAATCACGTCGACACGCAGCTTTTCGAGCTGCTTTGCGATGCGGACCTTTTCCTCGCGCGTCATGGAGGCGCCCGGCGATTGCTCGCCGTCGCGCAGGGTGGTATCGAAGATGATGAGGCGGTTATCCATGGAGTAGCTCCTTCAGAATTGCCGCCCCTGGGCGTCATGCCTGGTCTTCGGGCGTGCCTTTTTCGATCAGTTTAACCGGATTGCCCTTGGCCAGGCGGGTAAAGTAGATCACGTAGCCGGACAGGCCGTAGGCCACGAACAGCACGAACAGCACCTTCGGCGGGTCGATCGAAATCAGCGCAAAGAACATGGCGATCAGGAACACGGCAATGAAGGGCACCGACTTGCGGAAGTTGATGTCCTTGAAGCTGTAGAACGGCACGTTCGACACCATGCTCAGGCCGGCAAACACCGCCAGCACCCAGCCCTGCCATGGGTAGATCACACCGGGCACTTCCAGGTCAGTCAACAGCATGACGAAGCCGGCGATCAGCGCGGCGGCGGCAGGCGATGGCAGGCCCTGGAAGTAGCGCTTGTCCACCACTTCGATATTGGTGTTGAAGCGGGCCAGGCGCAGTGCCGCGCCGGCGCAGTAGACAAAGGCGGCAATCCAGCCCAGCTTGCCCAGGCCGCGCAGCGAGAATTCGTAGATCACCAGGGCCGGGGCGGCGCCGAAGGAGACCATGTCGGACAGGGAATCGTACTGGGCGCCGAACTCGCTCTGGGTATTGGTCAGGCGCGCGACGCGGCCATCGAGCCCGTCGAGCAGCATGGCGACGAAGATGGCCCATGCCGCGTGTTCGAAGCGCTGGTTCATGGCCATGACAATGGCGAAGAAGCCGCAGAACAGCGCACCGGTGGTGAAGGCGTTCGGCAGCAGGTAGATGCCGCGCGAGCGCGGCCGATCCAGGCCGTCGGCTCCCTTGCGGCGGGCAAAGCGGCTGAACAGGGACTGTTTGCCGGCAGCGTTCTTAGGGCGACGTCGAGGGAATTTGGCCATACTTTTCCATTCTTATATTAACGTGGCCCCTATTATAGTGGACACGCTGCGCGGACAGTGACCCCGGGCGCGGGCCTATTTCGGACGCGGTGCGACCAGCCCATCGTCCCCCTGATGGGCCTGCCCGGCACGGATGCGCCGCACCGTGGCGGCGAGCGCCCGCCCCACGTTGCGCACCTCTTCCTGGAAGGCGGCGGAACGGTCCAGCTCTTCGTGGCTGGCGGCGTAGGACGCGTAATAGCCGAGGTAGCGGTCGAGCAGCGCCTGGCCGCCGGCGGGGATCAGGCCCATCCAGCCGAGCCAGTCCGACAGGTTGCGCCGCAGGCTCTCCACCCCGGCCACGTCGCCATGCACCACCAGGCCGTACGCCCTGCCCGCCAGGTGCTTGGGGTAGGGCCAGCCGGCCAGTTCCAGCGCCTTCGCCTCGTCGGCCTTCTTGCCATGGGTCGACGTGGGGTCCGGGTTGCCGCCGTCGGCGCACACCAGGCGGTCGATCATCAATTTCAACGGGGAAGGCGCCTGGTACCAGTAGACGGGGGTGACGATGAGGACCCCGTGCGCGGCCACCCATTCCTCGTAGATCTCGGCCATCCAGTCGTTGGTCTGGCGCATGGCGTGGTTCGGGTAGCAGCTGCAGGGCCAATGGCAGAGCGGCATGGCCGTCGAGACACACGCCTTGCACGGATGGATGGCGCGGCCATAGTCGGACGTGAGCCGGCTCAGGTCGAGTATGCGCACATCCGGCACCTCGGCCTGCAGCGTTTCGCGCAGCCATTGCACCATGCGCCAGGATTTCGACATTTCACCGGGACACGTGCCGTCGTTGCGGGCGGCGCCATTGATCAGCAGGATGCGCGATGGCGTGGCCGCATCCTTCTGGACCCGTTCGGCCTGCAGCAGGCGCTCGTGCGTCGCGCGCCACTCGTCGGACAGCTCATAGCTGGGGTCGGCGAAGCCGGGACCGGCCGCACGCGTGCGGGGCGCCTTGCGCCCCGCGTCGTAGTTCTCCCACGCAATCTGTTCCACTTGCGCCAGCGCATCCTGCACCTTCCCGAAGGCCGGGTCGGCAAACGCGCGGTGGAACTGCAGGCGGAATTGCTCGCGCTCCAGCGGCGCGGGCGCCTGGCCCTTGCGCACAGATGTCATGACAGCCTCCACCAGCCTCCACTATTGGCGCCAGCATGCGCCGGAGGCTGCCGCCCTTCCGTACGCCACCGAACGGTGGCGTAGGGTCGGGTTGGCCTTACTTGAACTTGACCTTGCCCACCACGCGCATGTCGAGCGTGGTTTCCCCAGGCTCGAAGCTCGGTTCGGCCACGGACTGGTCCATTTCCGCCTTGGCCGACATGCGCATCATGGCCGGGGCCGGCGCGCCGGCCGGGCCGCCGCCGTAGTTGCCCGAACCTTCGTAATCGATGGTGTCGAGCACCGCATCGGTGACCGGGCGGCCCATGGCCGACGCGATGGAGGCAATGCGCTCGTTCAGGTTCTTGTAGGTGGCAGCAATGCGCGCGTCATCGAGCTTGCGCGTGGCCGCCGGGCTCAGGCCGAAGGACAGTCCGTTCAGGGTCAGCACCTTCTGCACGGCAGCGATGGTCTTCGGCAGCGCAGTGACGTTGGTGGTGGTCATCTGCACGTACTGGCCGACGCGCCACGCGGTCGGCTGGCGCGGCTTGGCCGTGGCGCCGGGCGGCAGCGGGCGGTCTTCCGGGTAGACCGGATAGGTGTAGTAGCCCTGGGTCTTCAGCTTGGCCTGCGGGTCTTCCTTCTTCAGGATATCCAGCCCCTGCTTGATCTTCTGGTTGACGCGCGAGGCGGCGGCAGCCTTGTCCTTGTCCTGCTCTTCGATTGCCAGCATGGCGACGGCCTGGTCGTTCGGCGCAGTGACTTCGCCATGCGCGGGCACGATCACGGTGGCGCCGGCGGTCGGGATGGATTGTGCGATTGCAGCCTGGGTGCCCAGCACCAGCGCGGCGGCAGCGACAGCTTTCAGGACGGTCATTGTTGTTCTCCTTAACTAACGGTAGGCGCACTGTAACGCAATTTGGCCGGCCGGCCGGCGCCAGTTGGTGAGCGTTTGTAACACCTCCGACATCATAACGCCGCCGGCTTGTGGCATTATCACGTGTCGTCCACTCCATACATGAACAAGGAAAATGGCAAAGTACCTGATTCCCGCACTGGCCCTGGCGGCCACGTTCGGCGCCCACGCCGCGCCGGCCAAACAGCCTGCACAACCAAAACTCGTCCTGGTAATGGCCGTCGACGGCCTGCCGCAGGAACAGGTGACGCGCTACGCGCACCAGTTCGGCCAAGGCGGCTTCCGCCGCCTGCTCGAACAGGGCGCATGGTTCAGCAACGCGCACCAGGCGCACGGCATCACGGTGACTGCCGTGGGCCACGCAGCCATCCTGAGCGGCGCCTACCCGTACCAGCACGGCATCATCGGCAACAACTGGGTCAACCCGGCCAACGGCGGCAACATGTACTGCACCGAGGACACCGCGCACAAGTACATTGGCAACGAGAAGACCGATCCGCACGACGGCACCTCCCCTGCCAACCTGCGCGTCGACACGCTGGGCGACCAGCTGCGCTACGCCACCGGCCAGAACGCCAAGGTGGTCACGGTGTCGGGCAAGGACCGCGGCGCCATCCTCCTGGCGGGCAAGACCGGCACCGCCTATATGTACATGGAAGAAAGCGGCAACTTCGCTTCGTCCACCTTCTACATGAAGGAGCATCCGCAGTGGGTGCAGAAGTACCAGGCGGGCAAGCCGCAGGAACGCTACTACGGCGTGAAGTGGAAGCCGATGCTGGCCGATTCGGCCTATGCGGGCGACTACGGCGACGCGCCGCACCTGCAGCTGGCCAGCGACTCGGGCAAGACCGACGCCAGCTACTACAAGAAGCTGAAGGAGTCGCCGTTCCTGGACGAGCTGACCGTGGAGTTCGCGCAGGCGGCCATCGAAGGCGAAAACCTGGGCAAGAATCCGGCCGGGGTGCCGGACCTGCTGGGCGTGAGCTTCTCCGCGCACGACCTGGCGAACCATGGTTACGGCCCGGAGAGCAAGATCTCGCACGACCACCTGCTGCGCCTGGACCGCATGCTGGCCAACTTCTTCTCGTACATCGACAAGCGCATCGGCATGGACAATGTGCTGGTGGTGCTGACGGCCGACCACGGCTTCCCGAACACGCCCGAGTTCTCCAGCGGCGTGCAGAAGACCGGCGCGCAGCGCGTGGACAGCAAGAAGCTGGTGGAAGAGCTGAACGCCCATCTGTCGGCCAAGTTCGGCCTGAGCAAAGGCCTGACCGCCTACTCCATTCCGAACCTGCACCTGGACTATGCGCAGATCGAAGCCAAGGGGCTCAGGCGTGAGGACGTGGAAAACGCTGCCGCCCGCTTCATCATGACGCGCGAAGGCGTGGCCGACGTGTTTACCCGCAGCCAGATGGAAAGCGGCAGCGCCGGCAGCACCCGCATCGCCACCCTGATGCGCCGCGCCTGGAACCGCCAGATTTCGGGCGACCTGATGGTGGTGCTGAAGCCGCACTGGATCTTCGGCTTCTCCAGCGGCAAGGGCACCACCCACGGCGCCCCTTACGCCTACGACACCAACGTGCCGCTGATGGTGATGGGCAAGCCCTGGGTCAAGGCCGGCCACTACGGCCAGTACGCTGAAGTGGTCGACATCGCCCCTACCCTCGCCCACCTGCTCAACGTGCGTCCGCCGGCAGCAGCCGAAGGGCGCGTGCTCACCGAAGCGCTGAAGTAGCAAGTTCTCATCCAAGGGGAAGGGTCAATCGCATCTGATGCGGACCTTTCTCTGCCCGGCCTTTTCCCCTTGACGAATTGTGACTGAACAGCGCTTCAGATGGTCTGGCAAGCGCCTGGAGAGCGTCAACTGATGGTGCTCGTGGCGCGCGAGCGAAATGCTGAACCAAAGCAACGCATTGATGAGAGCCAACCCTTGGCTAATCTTCAAGTTCTGCCACCTTCGAGTAAACATACGACATTTCCCGCTCCCTTCTGGAAAAAGTCACGAGAACAACGTTACCCAATGGTTGCTGCTTAGTTCGCGCGCCAACTCAATCAACAGAAGAGCCCGTGTCCACCTAAGGGTCTGACCCCAAGGTGGACACGGGCGCGGCAATAAAAAAACGGCCCCGCGGGGCCGTTGAAGTTGCTTCTAGGGACAAATCAATTCTTGGACTGGTCGACCAGCTTGTTCTTGGCGATCCATGGCATCATCGCGCGCAGCTTGGCGCCGACTTCTTCGATCTGGTGCTCCGACGTCAGGCGGCGGCGCGAGATCAGGGTCGGGGCGCCGGCCTTGTTCTCGAGGATGAAGCTCTTGGCGTATTCGCCAGTCTGGATGTCCTTCAGGCACTGGCGCATCGCGTCCTTGGTGGCGGAGGTCACCACTTTCGGGCCGGTCACGTATTCGCCGTACTCTGCATTGTTGGAGATCGAGTAGTTCATGTTGGCGATGCCGCCTTCGTAGATCAGGTCGACGATCAGCTTGAGCTCGTGCAGGCATTCGAAGTACGCCATCTCCGGCGCGTAACCGGCTTCCACCAGGGTTTCGAAACCGGCCTTGATCAGTTCCACGGTGCCGCCGCACAGCACGGCCTGCTCGCCGAACAGGTCGGTCTCGGTCTCTTCACGGAAGTTCGTTTCGATGATGCCGGCCTTGCCGCCACCGTTGGCCGATGCGTACGACAGGGCGATGTCGCGCGCGGAGCCGGACTTGTCCTGGTACACGGCGATCAGGTGCGGCACGCCGCCACCCTGGCGGTAGGTGCCGCGCACGGTGTGGCCCGGGGCCTTCGGGGCGATCATGATCACGTCCAGGTCGGCGCGCGGCACAACCTGGCCGTAGTGCACGTTGAAGCCGTGGGCGAAGGCCAGCACGCCGCCCTGCTTGATGTTCGGTTCGACGTTCTCTTTGTATACCTGGGCGATGTTCTCGTCCGGCAGCAGGATCATCACGACGTCGGCTGCCTTCACCGCCTCGTCCACTTCCGCCACTTTCAGGCCGGCCGCTTCCACCTTCTGCCAGGAGGCGCCGCCGCGGCGCAGGCCGACGGTCACGTTGACGCCGGATTCGGTCAGGTTCTGCGCGTGCGCGTGGCCTTGCGAGCCGTAGCCGATGATGGCGACATTCTTGCCTTTGATGAGGGAGAGGTCAGCGTCTTTGTCGTAGAAAACTTTCATGGTCATTCCTTGGGTGTGAATTCGGTCAATTAAACTTTGAGGATGCGCTCGCCGCGGCCAATGCCGGAGCCGCCCGTGCGGACAGTCTCCAGGATGGCGGCGCGGTCGATCGAATCGATGAAGGCGTCCAGCTTGCTCTTGGCGCCCGTCAGCTCAATGGTGTAGGTCTTTTCGGTGACGTCGATGATGCGGCCGCGGAAAATGTCGGCGGTGCGCTTCATCTCTTCGCGCTCCTTGCCCACGGCACGCACCTTGATCAGCATCAGCTCGCGCTCGATGTGCTGGCCTTCGGTCAGGTCCACCACCTTGACCACCTCGATCAGGCGGTTCAGGTGCTTGGTGATCTGTTCGATGATGTCGTCCGAGCCGCTGGTGACGATGGTCATGCGCGACAGGGTCGCGTCTTCGGTCGGCGCCACGGTCAGCGTTTCGATGTTGTAGCCGCGGGCGGAGAACAGGCCCACCACGCGCGACAGTGCGCCCGCTTCGTTTTCGAGCAATACGGAAATAATGTGTCGCATGATTACAGGTCCTCCGAGCCAAGCAGCATTTCGGACAGGCCCTTGCCGGCCTTCACCATCGGCCACACGTTCTCACTCTGGTCGGTAATGAAGTTCATGAAGACCAGGCGGTCTTTCATGGCGAACGCTTCTTTCAGTGCGCCTTCCACGTCGCCCGGCTTTTCGATGCGCATGCCGACGTGGCCATAGGCCTCGGCCAGCTTCTCGAAGTCCGGCAGCGAATCCATGTAGGACTCGGAGTAGCGCGAGCCGTAGTCGATCTGCTGCCACTGGCGAACCATGCCCAGGAAGCGGTTGTTGAGCAGGATGATCTTCGGCGTCAGGCGGTACTGCTTGCAGGTCGCGAGCTCCTGGATGTTCATCTGGATCGAGCCTTCGCCGGTGATGCAGGCGACGGTCGCATCCGGGTTAGCCATCTGCACGCCCATGGCGTACGGCAGGCCCACGCCCATCGTGCCCAGGCCGCCGGAGTTGATCCAGCGGCGCGGCTTGTCGAACTTGTAGTACTGCGCGGCCCACATCTGGTGCTGGCCGACGTCGGAGGTGACGAAGGCGTCGCCCTTGGTGATGTCGTACAGCGACTCGACCACCTGCTGCGGCTTGATCACCAGGTCGGAGGTGGCGTACTTGAGGCAATCGCGCCCGCGCCATTCGTTGATCTGCTTCCACCAGTCCTTCAGCGCGGCGGCGTTGGGGCGTTGCTCGGTCGCTTCCAGCTGCGACAGCAGTTCGACCAGCACGTCCTTGACGTTGCCCACGATCGGGATGTCGACCTTGACGCGCTTGGAGATCGACGAAGGGTCGATGTCGATGTGGATGATCTTGCGCGGGTTCTGGCCGAAGTGCTTGGGATTGCCGATCACGCGGTCGTCGAAGCGGGCGCCGATGGCAATCAGCACGTCGCAGTTCTGCATCGCGAGGTTGGCTTCGTAGGTGCCGTGCATGCCGGGCATGCCGACGAAGCATGGATCGGAGGCACGCGAGCCGCCCAGGCCCATCAGGGTGTTGGTGACCGGGAAGCCCAGCTTTTCGACCAGGCGGTTCAGTTCATTCGAGGCATGCGCCAGGATCACGCCGCCGCCGGTATAGATCATTGGACGCTCCGCGCCCAGCAGCAGCTGCAGCGCCTTGCGGATCTGGCCGGCGTGGCCCTTGTCGACCGGGCGGTAGGAACGCATCTCGATATCCTTCGGATACGAGTACACGTGCTTGTGCATCGAGATGTCTTTGGGAATATCGACCAGCACCGGGCCGGGACGGCCGGTACGCGCAATATAGAAAGCCTTCTTGATGG
>JAJTCO010000079.1 GCA_021323265.1 Pseudoduganella sp.
GATAGTGCTGCAACCAGTGTGAAAGTAGGTTATCGTCAGGCTCTTATTAGAAAAGCCCGCTAACGTGTGTTAGCGGGCTTTTTGCTTTTCTGTACCCGGGAAAACCCGGTAAACCAGGGTCTGACCCAGAGGGACTCGGCGTCCCCGTCAGACCCAGTCTGCGCCACCGCTGGTGGTGCGGGTGGGCGCTGTGGGTCTTCGTTGAACGTCAAGAACGTTAAACCCCACGCCTAACGGCCGAACAGACGAGGGTCTGACCCTGAGGGCCAGACCCTGGTTTATCGGGTTTTTGCCCAAGCATAAGCTCACAAGCCTCCTTGCTTTCGAAAGTCCCGTTTGAGACATGCAACAGCAACATGTCTCAATTTGTAGATTTTTTGACATGGCCCGTCCGGTCTCGATAGTGTTTGATTCCCTAAAACACAAAACCACTTCGGGACAATTGGAGACCATATGGAAATTCGCAAAACGCTGATCGCCGCAGCAATCGCTGTGGTTGCTGCACAAGCTGGCGCCGCCAGCATGATGGCCAGCCCTGTCGCCTTCTCCGCGCAGGAAAAGGCACGCCTGATCGCGACCCTGAACAGTGAACGCAGCAAGCATGGCCTGGATGCCGACCACGGCTTCGCCATCGCTAGCCAGCACCCGGGCGAACAAGGCAAGGCCATCAATCGCATCAATCACACCTACAAGGGTGTGCGCATCTTTGAATCCGAATCCGTAGTGGTCACCGACCAAGGTGGCAATGTCGTCAGCGAGTCGATCGGCGAGCGCCGCAAAGGCCTGTCCGCCAAGCGCTTCGATGTGAAGCCTACGCTGAGCGACAAGGACGCGATTGCGAAGGCGACCAAGAGCATTCCTCCGACCAAGGGCGGCATTTCGCCACCGTTCGCGGAACTGGTCATCTTCCCGGTCATGAAATCCGTCCGTGCGCCAGGCGCCGAGAACAAGGCCGAAGACCAGTTGAACGCGGTCGATGTGCTGGATGTGGTCGATGGCTACGAGCTGGCCTACCACGTGAAGACCCGCGCCAGCGATGGCCGCAATCCCGTCTTCTACGACACCATCGTCAGCGCCCGTGATGGCCGCATCCTGGACCAGTGGAACATGGTGCAGAACGTGGTGGGCACCGGCTATAGCCAGTACAACGGCACCGTGCCGATCAACACCACCCTGACCGGCGGCGTCTACAAGATGATCGACGGCAGCCGCGGTACCGGCGGCACGTTCGGCGCCATGGCCATCACCAACGCCGACCACACCACCAGCGCGGGCCAGGTATACACCAACGCTACCAATATCTGGGGCGACGGCAAGCAGTACATCGCCGGCGGCAGCACCACCAATGCCAATGGCCAGACCGCCGCGGTGAATGCGCTGTGGGGCCTGATGAACACCTACGACATGCATAAGAACGTGCTGGGCTGGCAGTCCCTGGACGGCAACAACACCGCGACCCACATCGCCGTGCACGTCAACACCGCTTATGACAACGCCTACTACTCCGACAGCTGCAAGTGCATGTTCATCGGCGATGGCGGCAGCTACTTCAACAACCTGGGCTCGATCGACGTGATCGGCCATGAAATGGGCCACGGCATTACCGCCGCGACGTCCAACCTGACCTACCGCGGCGAGTCCGGCGGCTTGAACGAATCGTCGTCGGACATCGCCGGCGAAGCGGTGGAAGCCTATGCGCGCGCGGGCGGCACCGGTGCCACGCTGCCTGTCCCTTCCGGCAACGACTGGATGATGGGTAAGGAAATCTCGAAGAGCGGCCAGCCACTGCGCTGGATGTACAAGCCGAGCAAGGACGGCAAGTCGCCGGATGCGTGGAAGTCGACCCTGAAGCGCCTGGACGTCCACTACAGCAGCGGCCCGAACAACCGCATGTTCTACTTCCTGGCCATGGGCTCCAGTGCCACGGTGGGCAGCGACTACTACTCGCCGTACCTGGTCCAGCAGCCGAAGAACATGACCGGCATCGGCATCGACAAGGCTTACCGTATCTGGTTCCGCGCGAACAGCACCAAGTTCACGTCGTCGACCAACTACGCAGACGCTCGTTTGAAAGTGCTGGCGGCAGCGCAGGAACTGTATGGCGCGAACAGCGTCGAAGCGAAGGCAGTCCAGCGCGCATATGCCGCGATCAATGTCGGGGCTGACGTGGCAGAATAAGCTGCGCTGACCTGATTGGAAAAAGCCGCCGGTGCGAACCGGCGGCTTTTTCTTTTAGTAGCGGTAGGACGCTTTGAGGATGAGATAGTCGACGCCGCTGTTCGGCTTCTTGATGCCGCCGTTGGAGAAGTGCTGCGCCTTCAGCGCCACCTCCCATTTGTTGTCGAACACGTAGCCCACGCCGACGTGGTCGCCGAACTGGAAGGCCGTCGACAGTCCGTCGTCGTTATTGTTGTAGGTGCGGGACAGCAGGTGTGCGCCGATGCCGCCTTCAATGTAGAAGCCCTTCTTGCTGGTATGCTCGTAGCGGAATACCGGGGTGAAGCCGATGTCGATAATGTTCTTCTTGGCGCCTGGTACATTGTTCCATTGGCGCGCTTCCCAGTAGCCGACGCTGGCGTCCCAGTAGCCGGTCAGGTGGGTGCCGTTGGAATTGAACCAGCTCCAGGATGGCTTGAAATCCTGGGTGGCGCCCAGGCGGACCATGCGGACCTTGGAGGCCGAACCATATTCCACATAGGCGGAGTTCACGTCGAATGCATAGGCGGATTGGGCGGCGAGCAAGGCTGCAGCTGCTGCGATCAGTTTCTTCGTTTGCATGTTCTACTCTCAAGCGGTAATGCTGGCCATTTTACTTTCGTTCTGAAATTATTTCAGGCGACCCCTAAATTGTTAGAATCGACATAACACTCTCATCCCTGGAGCCCACAGTGACGCAAGCCCTGCGAATAGCATTTCTCGGTATCGGCCTGATGGGGGAGCCGATGGTGCGCCGCCTGCTGGCGGCCGGCTTCGCCGTGACGGCCTGGAACCGCAGCCCGGGCAAGGCTGCCGTGCTGGCGGCCGCCGGTGCCGACCCGGACGATGTGCTGACGCATGCGGTGGCCGATGCGGCGGTGGTGGTGTCGATGCTGTCGGCGGGCGACGCGGTGCGCGGCGTGATCGAGGCAGCGATCGATGCCTTGCGTCCCGGCACGCTGTGGATCGACATGAGCTCCACGCGGCAGGACGAGGCGCAGGATTTCCACGCCATGCTGGGCCGGCGCGGCCATCGCTTCGTCGATGCGCCGGTGTCGGGCGGCGTGGGTGGCGCGCAGGCGGGTACGCTGGCCATCATGGCCGGCGGTAGCGATGCCGATTTTGCGGCGGCCAAGCCTGTGCTGGAAGCGATGGGCAAGCCGCAGCTGGTCGGCCCGGCGGGCAGTGGCCAGGTGGCGAAGTTGTGCAACCAGTTGATCGTCGGCGGCACCATCAATATCGTGGCCGAGGCCTTGCTGCTGGCGCAGGCCGCGGGCGCCGATCCGGCCGCGGTGCGCGAGGCGATCCGCGGCGGCTTTGCGGAGAGCCGCGTGCTGGAAGTGCATGGCCAGCGCATGTTGGAGCGAAACTTCCTGCCAGGCGGGCAGGTGCAGACGCAGCTCAAGGACCAGCACAACATCCTGGCCGCGGCGGTGGCGGCAGGCGTGACGCTGCCCGTCACCAGTCTGGTCACCGAGCGCTATGAGACGCTGCGCGATGCGCTGCCGCGCGCCGACCATTCGGCCGCGCTGCTCGCGCTGGAACAATTGAATCCGGGCGTGCGCCTGGGCAGCGGCAAGGACCAGCTGCCCTGACGACGCTATTTCGGCAGCGCCGCTTCGGCCAGCTGCACCCAGAAGCTGGCGCCGATCGGCAGCAGCTTGTCGTTGAAGTCGTAGCTGCCGTTGTGCAGCACGCAGGGACCCAGGCCGTGGCCGCCGTCGCGGTGTTCGCCATCGCCATTGCCGATGAAGAGATAGCAGCCCGGCTTCTCCTGCAGGAAGAAGGCGAAATCCTCGGCGCCCATGGTCGGTTCGATATTGCTGTCGACCATGGCTTCGCCTACCACTGACTTCATCACTTCCACGGCGAAGCGCGTCTCGCGCGCATGGTTTACCAGCGGCGGATAGTTGCGGCGGAAGGTGAACTCCACCTCCGCGTCGAAGGCGGCGGCAATGCCTTCGGCCAGCGCCTGCATGCGCTTTTCCACCAGGTCCAGCACTTCGGTGGTGAAGGTGCGCACGGTGCCGACCAGGCGAGCATCGTCCGGGATCACGTTGGTCGCGCTGCCGGCATGGATCTGGGTGATCGACAGCACGGCCGTGTCCAGGGGACTCTTGTTGCGGGTGACGACGGTCTGCCAGGCCTGCGCAATCTGCACCGCGATCATGATCGGGTCGATGCCTTTGTGCGGCTGGGCCGCATGGGCGCCCTTGCCGCGCACGGTGACGTGGAATTCGTTGGAGGACGCCATCATCGGCCCCTCGCATACGCCCAGCGCGCCTTGCGCCATGCCGGGCCAGTTGTGCATGCCGTAGATGGCGTCCATCGGGCACTTCTCGAACAGCCCGTCGCGGATCATCTGGCGCGCGCCGGCGCCGCCTTCCTCCGCCGGCTGGAACACCAGATAGACGGTGCCGTCGAAGTTGCGGTGCTGGGACAGGTAGCGCGCCGCCCCCAGCAGCATGGCGGTGTGGCCGTCATGGCCGCAGGCGTGCATCTTGCCCTCATGCTTCGAGGCGTGCTCGAAGGTATTGATCTCCTGCATCGGCAGGGCGTCCATATCGGCGCGCAAGCCAATCGCGCGGCCCGAGGTACCGTTCTTGATGATGCCCACCACGCCGGTCTTGCCCAGGCCCCGGATCAGGGGGATGCCCCACTCGGTCAGTTTGGCGGCAACGGTGTCGGCGGTACGCACTTCTTCATAGCAGAGTTCCGGGTGCGCATGCAGGTCGCGTCGGATCTGCTGCAGCTCGGATTGAAACGCAATAATCGGGTCGATCAGTTTCATTTTGGTTCTCCATCGGTGTTGCCATTCTAGCCTCCCGGTACGATTTTCTGGAATCGTTTACGATACTGATTTCAGCCGCCGCTAATCCATATCAAGATGTCCAGCTTACAAGTCCGCGCCACCTGCCCGCACGATTGCCCCGATACCTGCGCCCTCCTGGTTACCGTCGAAGACGGCGTGGCCACCGAAGTGAAGGGCGATCCCGATCATCCGACCACGGCCGGGGTGCTGTGCACCAAGGTCTCGCGCTATACGGAACGCACCTACTCGCCGGACCGCTTGCTGCATCCGCTGCGCCGCGTCGGCAAGAAGGGCGAGGGCAAGTTCGAGCGCATCAGCTGGGAGCAGGCGCTGGACGAGATCGCGGCGCGCCTGAAGCCGCTCGCGGCGACCGAGCCGGAAGCCATCCTGCCCTACAGCTACGCCGGCACCATGGGCCTGGTGCAGGGCGAATCCATGTCGGCCCGCTTCTTCCACAAGCTCGGTGCCTCGCTGCTGGACCGCACGATCTGCGCGACGGCAGGCGCGACCGGCTACCGCTATACCGTCGGCGCCTCCATCGGCACCGACCTGGAACAGTTCCAGAATGCCAAGCTGATCATCATCTGGGGCGGCAACCCGATCGCCTCCAACCTGCATTTCTGGACCCGGGCCCAGGAAGCCAAGCGCCGCGGCGCGCGGCTGATCGCCATCGATCCCTACCGCTCGCTCACGGCCGAGAAGTGCCACCAGCACATTGCCGTGCTGCCCGGCACCGATGCCGCCCTGGCGCTGGGCATGATGCACATCCTGATCCGCGACGACCTGCTGGACCACGACTATATCGCCCAGTACACGCTGGGCTTCGAGCAGCTGCGCGCACGCGCCGCCGAGTGGACGCCCGAGCGCGCGGCGGCCACCTGCGGCATCAGCGTGGAGGAAGTGGAAGGCCTGGCACGCGAATACGGGGAAACCGCCCGGCGCGGCGAGCCGGTGGCGATCCGCATGAACTACGGCCTGCAGCGCGTGCACGGCGGCGGCATGTCGGTGCGCAACATCGCCTGCCTGCCGGCCCTGGTGGGCGCCTGGCGCCATGCGGCGGGCGGTGTGCAGCTGTCGGCGTCCGGCACCTTCAAGAAGAACCTTGCTGTCCTGCAGCGCCCGGACCTGCTGGCTCGGCAGCCGCGCACCATCAACATGGCCACCATTGGCGACGACCTGCTGCGCCCGGCCTCGCCCGAGTTCGGGCCGCAGGTGAAGGCCGTCATCGTGTACAACTCCAACCCGCTGGCCATCGCGCCCGAGTCGCCCAAGGTGCAGGCCGGCTTTGCGCGCGAGGACTTGTTCACGGTCGTGCTCGAGCATTTCCAGACCGATACCGCCGACTATGCCGACATCGTGCTGCCGGCCACCACCCAGCTCGAGCATGTCGATGCGCACAGCGCCTATGGCCACTTGTACATGATGGCCAACAATGCCGCCATCGCGCCGATGGGCGAAGCGAAACCGAACACGGAAATCTTCCGCTTGCTGGCGGCGCGCATGGGCTTTGACGACCCCTGCTTCCAGGACAGCGATGACGCCCTGGCATCGGTGGCATTCGTACAATTCGACTGGGAGTCACTCAAGCGCAAGGGCTGGCAGAAACTGGAAGTTCCAGACGCACCCTTTGCATGCGGCAATTTCCCCACACCTTCGGGAAAATGTGAGTTCTACTCGGAAAGCATGAAGCAAGATGGCCTGGACCCGCTTCCAAGCTACATCCCGAACCACGAATCGGCGGCATCTACCCCCGAACTGGCGGCAAAATACCCGCTTGCGATGATATCTCCGCCGGCGCGCAACTTCCTCAACTCGACATTCGTGAACGTGCACAGCCTGCGCGCCACCGAGGGCGAGCCGCAGCTCGACATTCATCCTGACGATGCGGCAACACGTGCCATCAACCACGGCGATATGGTGCGCATCTTCAACGATCGCGGCTCCTTCGTGTGTAAGGCGCGCGTTACGCCCAAGGCCCGCCAAGGCCTGGTGGTGGGGCTGTCGATCTGGTGGCGGAAGCTGGCCGGCGATGGCAAGAACGCCAACGAAGTCACCAGCCAGCGGTTGACCGACATGGGTCGTGCACCGACGTTTTACGATACACTGGTCCAGGTCGAGAAAGCCGTCTGAGAATGACTTATGCGCACGTTAGCACACTTGAAACTGCGCGCCAGGTACCTGGCGACGGCGGCGGTGTGCGCCGGCCTGTTGGCCGGTTGTGCGCAGTTCAAGTATTACTTCCAGGCAGCCCAGGGGCAGTACGCGCTCTGGTCGGACGCCCGTCCGGTCGATGACTGGATCGGCGACCCCAGCACCGATCCCAAACTCAAGGCCCGCCTGGAGAAGGCCAAGCTGATCCGCCGCTTCGCGGTCAAGGAACTCGGCTTGCCCGACAATGCCAGCTACAAGAACTACGCGCCGCTCAAGCGGCAGTTCGTGCTGTGGAACGTGGTCGCTACGCCGGAACTGTCGCTGCGTCCGGTGCAGTGGTGCTTCCCGATTGCCGGCTGCGTCAGCTACCGCGGCTATTACGACAAGGCCGACGCCGAAGCCTATGCCGACGAGCTGCGCAAGGAAGGCAACGACGTCCAGCTCGGCGGCGTTCCCGCCTATTCCACCCTGGGCTGGTTCAGCGACCCGCTGCTGTCGACCTTCATCAACCATTCCGATGCCGAACTGGCGCGCCTGGTCTTCCATGAACTGGCGCACCAGGTGGTGTACATCCAGGGCGACTCCAAGTTCAACGAAGCCTTCGCCTCGGCGGTGGAAGAGGCCGGCGTCAACCGCTGGCTCGAGCTGTACGGCAACGACGCCATGCGGGAAGCCTATGTGCGCTACCACGCGCGGCGGCAAGACTTCATGGGCCTGCTGGTCCGGCATCGCCAGATGCTGGCCGACAATTACGCGAGCAAGGTCAGCCAGAAGAAGAAGCGCGAGGAGAAGCGGCGCATCTTTGCCTCCCTGCACGAGGAGTACAAGGTGCTCAAGGCCAACTGGGGCGGTTACAACGGCTACGACCGCTTCTTCGCGGAACCACTCAATAATGCCCATCTGGCATCTGTTGCAACCTATAATGATTTGCTGCCAGGCTTCCGCGCTTTGCTAGCGAAAGAAAAGGGATTTTCCACTTTCTATGCTGCGGTGCGGAACATGAGCAACCTGCCATCCGTGGAACGGCATGAACGGTTGCACGAGCTGGCACGTACGATGGCGCAAGCCAATGGAACGGCAACCGCCGCGGCTGCCAAGGAATCCGGCGGCGTCAATTGATGTTGCTTTGCAACAGCGAAGCCCGCTAGAGGAGGCGTTCCAAATCCTGAAAATAGCTTGCCACTGGGCTGGGCCACACGATAGCATCTAGAGTGCGGGAAAGCACGGCCGTTCTATTTTCGCAGATAAAAACATATAAAACTGAGACAAAGAGGCACAGGATGGAAAAAATCTGGTTGAAGTCGTATCCCCCAGGCGTCCCGAGCGATATCGACGCCACGCAATACCGCTCCCTGGTTCACCTGCTCGAAGAATCGTTCCAGAAGTACGCGGCGCGCAATGCCTTCGTGTGCATGGACAAGTTCCTCACCTATGCCGAACTGGATCAGCATTCCCGGCGCCTGGGCGCTTGGCTGCAAAGCCGCGGCATGAAGAAGGGCGCCCGCGTCGCCATCATGATGCCCAACGTGCTGCAGTACCCGATCGCCATCGCCGCCATCCTGCGCGCCGGCTATACCGTGGTCAACGTCAACCCGCTGTACACCCCGCGCGAGCTGGAACACCAGCTCAACGATTCCGGCGCGGAAGCCATCATCATCCTTGAGAATTTCGCAACCACGCTGGAGCAGGTGCTGCCGCGCACCCAGGTCAAGCACATCCTGGTCGCCAGCATGGGTGAGATGCTGGGCGGCCTGAAGGGCGCCATCGTCAATTTCGTCGTGCGCAACGTGAAGAAGCTGGTGCCGCCGTTCTCGCTGCCGAACGCGGTGCGCTTCAAGGACGCGCTGGGCCACGCCAAGAGCATGAAGCTGACCGCCGTCGAACTGCGCCACGAAGACGTGGCCTTCCTGCAGTACACGGGCGGCACCACCGGCGTCTCCAAGGGCGCCACCCTGACCCACCGCAACATCATCGCCAACCTGCTGCAGATGCAGGCGTGGTCGGCGCCGAAGATGGCGGAGCTGCCGCCGGGAGAGCGCACCATCATTTGCGCCCTGCCGCTGTACCACATCTTCGCGCTGACCGTGTGCGCCATGTGGGGCATGCGCGAGGGCGGCCTGAACGTGCTGATCCCGAACCCGCGCGACATCGGCGGCTTCATCAAGGAACTGCAGAAGTACCGCTTCAACATGCTGCCTGCCGTGAACACGCTGTACAACGCGCTGCTGAACCACCCGGACATTTCCAAGGTCGACTTCTCGGGCCTGAAGGTCGCCAACGGCGGCGGCATGGCGGTGCAGAAGGCGGTGGCCGAGAAGTGGCTGGCCACCACCGGCGTCACCATCGTGGAAGGCTACGGCCTGTCCGAGACCGCGCCCGTGGCCACGGCCAACCGCTTCGACAGCACCGAGTTCTCCGGCATGATCGGCGTACCGATTCCATCCACCGAAGTGGCGATCCTGGACGACGACGGCAAGGAAGTAGCGCTTGGCACACCGGGCGAGATCGCGATCCGCGGCCCGCAGGTGATGGCCGGCTACTGGAACCGTCCGGAAGAAACGGCCAAGGTCATGACGGCCGACGGCTACTTCAAGTCGGGCGACGTGGGCGTGATGGACGAACGCGGCTACGTGAAGATCGTGGACCGCAAGAAGGACATGATCCTGGTGTCGGGCTTCAACGTCTACCCGAACGAGATCGAAGAAGTGGTGGCGTCGCATCCGGGCGTGCTGGAATGCGCCTGCATCGGCGTGCCGGACGAGCACTCCGGCGAAGCGGTGAAGGTCTTCGTGGTGAAGAAGGACCCGAACCTGAGCGTGGAAGCGCTGATGGACTACTGCAAGCAAAACCTGACCGGCTACAAGAAGCCGAAATACATCGAGTTCCGCACGGAGCTACCGAAAACTAACGTTGGCAAGATCCTGCGCCGCATGCTGCGCGACGAAAAGCCTGCCGACGACAAGAAGGCGGCCTGAGGCTGCCGCGCACACGAAAGGCAACATGATGGAAAAAATCTGGCTGAAGTCTTACCCTGAGGGCGTTCCTGCCGAAATCGACGTTTCGCAGTACCGTTCCGTGACCCACCTGATGGAAGAGTCGTTCCAGAAGTTCGCGGACCGCAACGCCTACGTCTGCATGGACAAGTTCCTCACCTATGCAGAAGTGGACCAGATGTCGAAGCAGTTCGGCGCCTGGCTGCAGTCGAAGGGCCTGAAGCCAGGGGCGCGCGTCGCCATCATGCTGCCGAACGTGCTGCAGTATCCGGTCGTGCTGGCGGGTATCCTCCGCGCCGGCTATGTGGTGGTCAACGTGAACCCGCTGTACACCCCGCGCGAACTGCAGCACCAGCTGAACGACTCCGGCGCGGAAGCCATCGTCGTGCTGGAAAACTTCGCCACCACGGTGGAGCAGGTGGTGGCATCGACCGGCGTCAAGCACGTGGTGGTGGCCACCATGGGCGACCTGCTGGGCGGCCTGAAAGGCACCATCGTCAACTTCGTCGTACGCAACGTGAAGAAGATGGTGCCGGCCTGGAACATCCCCGGCCACACCAGCTTCAAGCAAGCGCTGGCCGAGGGTGCGCGCCAGACCCTGAAGTCGGCCGACCAGAAGCCGGACGACATCGCCTTCCTGCAATACACCGGCGGCACCACCGGCGTGTCGAAGGGCGCCGTCCTGCTGCACAGTAACGTGGTGGCGAACATGCTGCAGAACGAAGCCTGGCTGCAGATGAAGCCCAGCAACGAGCAGATGGTGTTCGTGGCCGCGCTGCCGCTGTACCACATCTACTCGCTGACCATTTCCTGCTTCATGGGCTGGAAGACCGGCGGCATGAACATCCTGATCCCGAACCCGCGCGACATCCCGGGCTTCGTCAAGGAACTGTCCAAGTACCGCGTGACCGTCTTCCCGGCGGTAAACACCCTGTACAACGCGCTGCTGAACAACCCTGACTTCTCCAAGCTGGACTTCTCCAGCTACAAGATCTGCAACGGCGGCGGCATGGCCGTGCAGCAGTCGGTGGCCGACCGCTGGCTGAAAGTGACCGGCGTCGCCGGTGGCCACGGCCAACCGCGTGGACATCAAGGAATTCACCGGCACCATCGGCGTGCCGATTCCATCGACCGAAGTGGCGATCCTGGACGACGACGGCAAGGAAGTGCCGCTCGGCTCCCCGGGCGAAATCGCGATCCGCGGCCCGCAGGTGATGGCAGGCTACTGGAACCGTCCGGAAGATACCGCCAAGTCGATCACGCCGGACGGCTTCTTCAAGACCGGCGACGTGGGCATCATGGACGAGAAGGGCTTCGTGCGCATCGTCGACCGCAAGAAGGACATGATCCTGGTGTCGGGCTTCAACGTGTATCCGAACGAAGTGGAAGGCGTGGTCGCCGCGCACCCTGGCGTGCTGGAAGTCGCTTGCGTTGGTGTACCCGATGCGAACTCCGGCGAAGCGGTCAAACTGTTTGTTGTCCGCAAGGATCCGAGCCTGACTGTGGAAGCGTTGCAGGAATTCTGCAAGCACGAATTGACCGCCTACAAAAAGCCGAAGTATATTGAGTTCCGTGATGAACTGCCGAAGACGAATGTCGGCAAGATTCTCCGCCGCCAGCTGCGCGACGAAAAGAAGGCAGCATAAGCCGGCACGATTGATCTGGCGCAAACAAGGGCTCCGGACCGGCTGTAAAGTGGAAAGTACCACCTGCGCAGCCACCGGAGGCCATCATGGGCCAATCGATTCCATACACCTTAAACGCTGCACTCACTCTCTCCACCGAAGGCCGCCGGGCGCTGCGACAGCGCGAAGGATTGCGCGGCTACTACGAAACAAGCCGGTGTGACATGACGCCCGACCAGGTCGAGGCGGCGTTCGACCTCACCGTGCGCAGCGCCGAACGCGCCGTGCAGCGCCAGGTCAGTCACCAGCCGCTCACGCAGGCGCAGTTCGATGCGCTGGTCAGCTATACCTTCAATATGGGTGCCGGAGGCGCCATGCTGGTGCTGCGCCGTATCGACGCCGGCGACCTGGAAGGCGGGGCCGGCGCCATGCTGCGCAATATCGACACCCGGGTGGAAGGCCGCATGGTGCCGCAAGCCGGCCTGGTGGCGCGGCGCAAGGAAGAAAGTGCCCCGTTCCTTGGCTAGCGCGTAGGCTCAGGCGGTGCGCCGAGGTCCCGGCTTGCCGTCGGCGACCGTGAAGGCGGCCAGCGTGCTGGCGCCGCTGCGCGCCTCGCGCACATTGTCCAGTCCCACGAAAGCCATCTCGGCACGGTCCGGGCGCAACTCCAGCAGCATGAAACCGCGCTTGTCGCTGCGGCCGTAGTGCAGGTGGCGGTTCATGTCGACGTACTGCTGCGTGCGCGCCTGCGGGCGCGAGCTGGACGTGATGGAGGTGCCGCAGAATTCCGTTGCGATCACCGGATTGGCGGCGCCGGCCGCGCGGTGCGGGTCCTGGCGCAGGTCGGCGGCGAAGAAGGTGTGCACGTCGCCCGACAACACCAGCGGGTTGCGCGCGCCGCGCATCGCGTCCAGCAGGCGCCCGCGCGCGGCGCCGTAACCATCCCAGCCGTCGGTCCAGAAGCGGCCGTCGCCGTCGCTGTCGCTGGCGAGCGGCACCTGCGACAGCTGCGCCACCAGCGTCTGCTGCGCAATGACGTTCCAGCGCGCGCGCGATTCCCGCAGCCCCTGCGCCAGCCAGCGTTCCTGTTCCATGCCCAGCATGGTGCGGCCGGGATCGGCCAGCGCGGCGCAGGCGCGGCGATAGACCGAGTTGGAGCCGCCCCGTCCGGCACGCTGGCAGGCCTGGGTGGAACGGTACTGGCGCGTATCGAGCACGTGGAAGCAGGCCAGGCCGCCCCAGTCGTAGCGCTGGTAGATGCGCTGCGCGCGCAGCGGCATGTGCTCGAAGAAGGCTTGGTAGGCGGCGGCGCGGCGCCGCACGAAATCTGGCGAGAGCAGTTCGTCGCGCGTGGGGCTGTAATCGTTGGCCACTTCGTGGTCGTCCCAGGTGGCCAGCCAGGGCGCGGCGTGGTGCGCCGCCTGCAGGTCGGCATCGCTCTTGTACTGCGCATAGCGCGCCCGGTACTCGGCCAGCGTGTAGCTTTCGTCGCGGCGCAGGGCGCTGGACGGATGCTGCAGGCTGTAGGGCCCCCATTCGTAGATATAGTCGCCGAGGAAGGCCACCAGGTCCGGCGCGGCCTGGGCGATATGGCGGTGCGCCGCATAGTGGCCGAACTCCCAGTGCTGGCAGGAGGCGGCGGCCAGCTTCATCGTGGAGGGCATGCTGCCAGGCGCCGGTGCGGTGCGCGTGCGGCCCGTCGGGCTGACCGCGTCGCCCAGCATGAAGCGGTACCAGTACCAGCGGCCCGGCTCCAGGCCGCGCACGTCGACGTGGACGCAATGCGCCAGCTCGGGCGAGGCGATGGCCGTGCCTTTGGCTGCCACGCGCGTGAAGCCTTCGTCATGCGCCACTTCCCAGCGCAATTGCTGGGCAATGGGTGGCATCGACGCCGCGTTCAGCGGATCGGGCAGCAGCCGGGTCCACAGGATGACGGAATCGGGCAGCGGTGCGCCGGAGGCGACGCCCAGCGTGAAAGGGTAGGCGCCGTTGCTGGCGCTGCGCGCCTGCGCCGGCAGGTGCGGCGCCAGCAGTGCCAGCGCGGCCACGCGGGCCGCGCTCTGGAGCAGAAGGCGTCGCGCGTCGCGCATGGCTTTACAGCAGGGATTCGAGCGGCGGCACCGGGCGCGGCTTGCGATCCGGGCCGGTGGCGACGTAGGTCAGCGTGGCTTCCGTCACCTTGACGATATTGGCCTGCAGGCGGTTGCGCTCCGCATACACTTCCACGTTCACGGTGATCGAGGTATTGCCGACCTTGACGATGTCGGCATAGAAGGACAGCAGGTCGCCGACGAAGACTGGGTTCTTGAACACGAAAGAGTTCACCGCCACGGTCGCCACGCGGCCATTGGAGCGGCGCGTGGCGGGCAGCGAACCGGCGATGTCCACCTGGGCCATGATCCAGCCGCCGAAGACGTCGCCGTACACATTGGCGTCGGACGGGGCGGGCATCACGCGCAGTTCAGGCATCTTGCCTGGCGGGAGGCTGTTGCGCGGGGTGGTTTGTTCTTGGGTGCTCATCGCAAATTCTCATGAAGGACTACAATTGACGGGATTTTAAACCAGTCCGCCCACGCACGTATGCGACGCTACCAGAACACACCTCCCCCTCCGCCCGGCCAGCAGCGTGGTGACCTTGCCACTCTGAAAACATTACTGCCCTACCTGTGGGTCTACAAATGGCGCGTGCTGGCGGCCTTGCTGGCGCTGGTCGGCGCCAAGGCGGCCAACGTGGGCGTGCCGGTAGTGCTCAAGGAGCTGGTGGATGACATGACCGTCAAGCCGGGCGACCCGCACGCACTGCTGGTGCTGCCGCTGGCGACCCTGGTGGCCTACGGCCTGCTGCGCCTGTCCACCACCATGTTCACCGAGCTGCGCGAATTCCTGTTCGCGCGCGTGACGCAGCGCGCGGTGCGCACCATCGCGCTGAAGGTGTTCCGCCACCTGCATTCGCTGTCCCTGCGTTTCCACCTGAACCGGCAGACCGGCGGCATGACGCGCGACATCGAACGCGGCACGCGCGGCGTCAGTTCGCTGATCTCGTACACGCTGTTCAACATCCTGCCCACGCTGGTCGAGATCACACTGGTACTCAGCTACCTGGTGCTGCATTACGACGTCTGGTTCTCCGTCATCACCTTCACGGCGCTGGTGCTGTACATTACCTTCACGGTCCTGGTCACCGACTGGCGCACGCACTTCCGCCGCACCATGAACGACCTGGATTCGAAAGCCAATACCAAGGCCATCGACTCGCTGCTGAACTATGAGACGGTGAAGTATTTCGGCAACGAGGACTACGAAGCGAAACGCTACGACGAGGGCCTGCAGCGCTACGAGAAGGCGGCGGTGAAGTCGCAGACCTCGCTCTCGCTGCTCAACACCGGGCAGTCGGCCATCATCGCCATTGCCGTCACGCTGATCCTGTGGCGCGCCACGCAGGGCGTGATCGACGGCAGCATGACGCTGGGTGACCTGGTGCTGGTGAACGCCTTCATGATCCAGCTCTACATTCCGCTCAACTTCCTGGGCGTGATCTACCGCGAGATCAAGCAAAGCCTGGCCGACATGGAGCGCCTGTTCACGCTGCTGGACGAGAACCGCGAAGTGGACGACGCGCCGCAGGCGCGCGCGCTGCAGCCGCAGGGGGCGGAGGTGCGCTTCAACCACGTCGACTTCAGCTACGAGCCCAAGCGGCAGATCCTGTTCGACGTCGACTTCGCCATCCCGGCCGGCACCACGACTGCCGTGGTCGGGCATAGCGGCTCGGGCAAGTCCACCTTGTCGCGCCTGCTCTACCGCTTCTACGAGGTCAATAGCGGCAGCATCACCATCGACGGCCAGGACGTGCGCGACGTTACGCAGCACTCGCTGCGCCACGCCATCGGCATCGTGCCGCAGGATACGGTGCTGTTCAACGACACCATCGAGTACAACATTGCCTACGGCCGCCCCGGCGCCAGCAAGGATGAGATCATTGCCGCCGCGCGCGCCGCCTCCATCCATGACTTCATCGCCAGCCTGCCCGACGGCTACGACACCATGGTGGGCGAGCGTGGACTCAAGCTTTCCGGCGGCGAGAAGCAGCGCGTGGCCATCGCCCGCACCCTGCTGAAGAACCCCGCCATCCTGATCTTCGATGAAGCGACGTCCGCGCTGGACTCCAAGGCCGAGCAGGCGATCCAGGCGCAGTTGAAGGAGATCGCAAGGAACCGCACCACCCTGGTCATCGCGCACCGTCTCTCGACCATCGCCGACGCCCAGCAGATCCTGGTGCTGGACCACGGCCGCATCGTCGAGCGCGGCACCCACGCGGCGCTGCTGGCGCGCGAGGGCCTGTACGCGCAGATGTGGGAACGCCAGCAGGCGCGTGTTGAAACGGAACAGTCCTCGCCGCTGGGCGGCGAGCTGGTCGCACAAGGAGAATGAGGATGGCAGTGAAGAAGGTCCTGGCAGTGGCCCTGGCGGGCATTGGCGTGCTGGCGCTGGCGGTCGGCGTCAACACCGTGCGCAGCGGCAGCCGGCAACTGGCGGTCGCGGCGGCGCCCGTGCTGGAGGTGGACGCAGCGGGGGCCGCACAGCGGCTCGGCGAAGCGCTGCGCTTCAAGACCATTTCCGACGCCAACGATGCCGAGGCCAGCGCCGCCGAATTCGACAAGCTGCACGCGCACCTGCAGGCGAGCTTCCCGCGCCTGCACGCCGCGCTGAAGCGGGAAAGCGTGAACGGCAAGGCGCTGCTCTACACCTGGCAGGGAAGCGATGCGAGCGCGGCCCCCGTGATGTGGATGGCGCACCAGGACGTGGTGCCGATCGCGCCCGGCACCGAGAAGGACTGGCAGCAGCAGCCCTTCGGCGGCGCCGTGCACGATGGCTTCATCTGGGGCCGCGGCGCCTGGGACGACAAGGGCAACCTGACCGCGCAGATGGAAGCGATCGAGATGCTGCTGGCCGCCGGTTTCCAGCCGCGCCGCACGCTCTACCTGGCCTACGGCGCCGACGAGGAAGTGGGCGGCAAGCGCGGCGCGGCGGCGATTGCCGCACTGCTCAAGGAACGTGGCGTCAAGCTCGACTACGTGCTGGACGAAGGCTTGATGATCGTGCAGGGCATTGTGCCGGGCCTGGCCCCGGCGGCGGCCATGGTCGGCGTGGCCGAAAAGGGCTACGCCAGCTACAAGCTGGAACTGGAGACCGCGCCCGGCCACTCTTCGATGCCGCCGCAGCAAACGGCCATCGGCATGATGAGCAAGGCCTTAAGCGCGCTGGAAGCGAACCCGATGCCGGTGCGCATGGCCGGCCTGCCGCAGCAAAGCTTCGAGACCCTGGCGCCGGAGATGAGCGGCATGAACCGCGTGGCGCTGTCGAACTTCTGGCTGTTTGGCCCCATGCTGGAGCGCATGCTGACCAAGAGCCCGAGCGTGAATGCGCTGATGCGCACCACCACCGCGCTCACCATCGTCAATGCGGGCGTGAAGGACAACGTGCTGCCCGGCACCGCCAGCGCCACGGTGAATTTCCGCCTGCTGCCGGGCGACACGCTGACCCAGGTGGAGCGGCACATGCAGCAGGTGATCGGCAACGACCAGATCCGCATTGCGCCGGCGGGCAATTCCAATACCGAGGCGTCGCGCGTGGCGCGCCAGGACGGCGCCGGCTATGCCACCGTGAACCGCACCATCCGCCAGGTATTCCCGGACGTGGTCGTGGCGCCCGGCCTGATGATCGGCGCCACCGACTCGCGCTACTTCGACGGCATGAGCGACAGCGTGCTGAAGTTTGGCCCGGTGCGCGCCCGGCCGGAGGACTTGCCGCGCTTCCATGGCACCAATGAGCGCATGTCGGTGAAGGGTTACGTGGACATGATCCGCTTCTACCACCAGCTGCTGAAAAACAGCGCTTGAATGGCCTGGCGGTTCAGCACGGTGGCGATGGTCGCGGCGTGCCACGGCATGTCACCCGCTTCCCGATGAGCGAAAAAAAATGCCGCCCGGTTGGGCGGCATTTTTCTTGCGCGAGCGTCCGGGTCAGGGCAGCGGACGGTCCGCCAGTTCGCGGTCGTCGGTGGCGACCAGCTCGCCCTCCCACTTGGCCACCACGGCGGTAGCGATGGAGTTGCCCACCACGTTGGTGGCCGAGCGGGCCATGTCCAGGAAGTGGTCGATGCCCAGCAGCAGGACCAGGCCCGCTTCCGGAATATTGAACTGCGACAGGGTGGCGGCAATCACCACCAGCGAAGCGCGCGGCACGCCGGCCATGCCCTTCGAGGTCAGCATGAGGACCGCCATCATGGTCATCTGCGTACCCAGGTCGAGCTGGATGCCGTAGGCCTGGGCGATGAAGATGGCTGCGAAGGTGCAGTACATCATCGAGCCGTCCAGGTTGAAGGAGTAGCCGATCGGCAGCACGAACGCCGCGATGCGGTTGCGCACGCCGAAGCGTTCCAGGCCTTCCAGGGTTTTCGGGAAGGCGGCTTCGGAGGACGCGGTGGAGAAGGCCAGCAGGGTCGGCTCTTTCACTTCCGAGAGCAGCTTGAACACGCGGCGGCCCAGGAACAGGAAGCCGGCGAAGATCAGGATCGCCCACAGCACGCCGATGGACAGGTAGAACTCCGCCATGAACACGCCATAGGTCTGCAGCACGCCCACGCCGCTCTTGGCGATGGTGCCGGCCACGGCGGCGAACACGGCAAACGGTGCGAACTGCATCACGTAGCCGGTTACCTTCAGCATGATGTGCGCCACGCCGTCGACCGCGTCGATCAGCGGTTCGGCCTTGGCGCCGACGGCGGCAGCGGCGGTGCCGAAGAACAGCGAGAACACCACGATCTGCAGGATCTCGTTCTTGGCCATGCCGTCGATGATCGAGGAAGGCACCAGGTGGGTGATGAATTCCTTCAGCGACAGGCTGGACGTCTGCAGCGACGCGGCGGCGGCGGCGGCGTCGGTCGGGATGTGGCCCACCAGCGCGTCGCCAGGACGGAACAGGTTGACCATGATCAGGCCCAGCGTCAGCGACAGCACCGACGCGATGAAGAACCAGCCCAGCGTCTTCATGCCGACGCGGCCCACTTCCTTGGTGTCGCCCATGCGCGCGATGCCCACCATCAGGGTCGAGAACACGAGCGGCGCAATGATCATTTTGATCAGGCGCAGGAACAGGGTGGTAATGAGGGACATATACTCGGCAAAGCTGGTCGCCGATGCCTTGTCTTGTCCCACGTTGATGAAGTAACCGGTAAGGATACCCAGCGCCAGGCCGACGAGGATATAGGTGGTCAGGCGGTTTTTGTTGGCCATAAGCAAGATTCCTGAAGAGGGGCGGATTTGCCGTTAGAATGATGAGCTATTAAGCAAGTCCCGAAGTATCCTTGCGGTTCTAGCCCACTGTCAAGCAAGATTGAATCTGCTGAAACCAGAAAAAGATGATCGCAATTAAAGACTTATGTAAATGGTATGGCAACTTCCAGGTGCTGGCGGACTGCAGCACCGAGGTGGCCAAGGGCGACGTCATGGTGATCTGCGGTCCGTCCGGCTCGGGCAAATCGACCCTGATCAAGACGGTCAACGGGCTGGAGCCGTTCCAGCAGGGGGAGATTATTGTCGATGGAACATCGGTCGGCGCCAAGGGGACCAATCTGTCGGCCCTGCGCGCCCGCATCGGCATGGTGTTCCAGAACTTCGAGCTGTTCCCCCACCTGTCGGTGCGCGAAAACCTGACGCTGGGCCAGGTCAAGGTGCTGGGCCGCTCGCAGGACGAAGCCAACGCCAAGGGGCTGCAATACCTGGACCGGGTCGGCCTGCTGGCGCACCAGGACAAGTATCCGAACCAGCTCTCGGGCGGCCAGCAGCAGCGCGTGGCGATCGCGCGCGCCCTGGCGATGGACCCGATCGCCATGCTGTTCGACGAGCCGACGTCGGCGCTGGACCCGGAAATGATCAATGAAGTGCTGGACGTGATGGTGGGGCTGGCGCAGGAGGGCATGACCATGATGGTAGTGACCCACGAAATGGGCTTTGCCCGCAAGGTCGCCAACCGTGTTGTTTTCATGGACAAAGGCCGTATCCTGGAAGACTGCAGCAAGGAAGAATTCTTCGGCGCGCCGCGTTCCGAGCGCGCAAGGGACTTTTTAGCGCGTATCATCCATTAACAGGGCGGGTCGCGGACCCGCGGTTTGTTTGCCAGCGGAGGACCTCATGACCTTTCTGCGCCTGCTTCCCCTTCTGTGCCTGGCTGCGGCGCCCGCCGTGCTGGCGCAGGACGCCACTGGCACCCTGGCCAAGATCAAGCGCACCGGCCAGATCGTGCTTGGCGTGCGCGACGGCTCCGTGCCCTTCTCCTACCTCGACGACAAGCAGCAATACCAGGGCTATTCGGTGGACCTGTGCCTGAAGGTCGTCGAGCACCTGAAGGCGCAACTGGCGATGCCGGGCCTGAAGGTCGCCTACAACCCGGTCACCTCGGCCAACCGCATCCCGCTGATGGCCAACGGCACCATCGACCTCGAATGCGGTTCCACCACCAACAACGCGGAGCGCCAGCAGCAGGTGGCGTTCGCGCCGACCATGTTCGTCATCTCCAGCCGCCTGCTGACGAAGAAATCGTCCGGCATCCGCTCGCTGGCGGACATGAAAGGCAAGACCCTGGTGGCCACCGCGGGCACCACGTCGCTCAAGCAGTTGACCGCCCTGAACGCCCAGCGCGCCCTGGGCATGAAGATCCTCACCGGGCGCGACCACCCGGAGTCCTTCCTGATGCTCGAAACCGGGCGCGCCGTGGCCGAGGCCAATGACGACATCCTGCTGGCAGCGCAGGTGGCCAGCGCCAAGACGCCGGGCGAATACGTGATCGGCAGCGAAGCGCTGTCGGTCGAGCCCTACGGCATCATGCTGCGCAAGGGCGACGCACCGTTCAAGCAGGCGGTCGACGCCGCGCTGACCAAGGTGTACCAGTCGGCGGAGATGGCGCGCATCTACGACAAGTGGTTCATGCAGCCGATCCCGCCGCGCGGGGTGAACCTGAAGTTCCCCATGCCGGCCGCACTCAAGGCCGTGCTAGCCAAGCCGACGGACTCGCCCGACCCCGCTGCCTACAAATAGCATGCACTACAACTGGAACTGGCGCATCTTCTGGGAGCTGTCGCCGGACGGTGTGCATACCTATTGGGACACCCTGCTGTCGGGCCTGGCCTGGACGCTGGCCACTTCGCTGGCCGGCTGGGTGATCGCGCTGGCGCTGGGCATCGCCGTCGGCACGCTGCGCACGGCGCCCAGGCGCTGGCTGCGCCGCCTGGCCATCTGCTGGGTCGAAGTGTTCCGCAATGTTCCGCTGCTGGTGCAAATGTTCCTGTGGTACTTCGTGCTGCCCGAGCTGCTGCCGCGCGCGGCGGGCGACTGGCTCAAGGCGCTGCCCAACGCGCCCTTCGTGACGGCCGTGCTGTGCCTGGGCTTCTTCACCTCGGCGCGGGTGGCGGTGCAGGTGGCCGCCGGCATCAATGCCGTGGCGGGAGGGCAGGGGCTGGCCGCCATGGCGCTGGGCCTGTCGCGCGCCCAGGCCTACCGTTACGTGCTGCTGCCGCTTGGCCTGCGCGTCGTGCTGCCGCCCCTGGCCAGCGAATTCCTCAACATCATCAAGAATAGTTCCGTCGCACTCACCATCGGCCTGATGGAGCTGACCGCCAGCGCGCGCTCCATGCAGGAGTTTTCCTTCCAGTTTTTCGAGGCCTTCGCCGCCGCCACTGCGATCTACGTGGTCGTCAACATCGCCGTCGTCGCCGGCATGTCCGTGCTGGAGCGCCGGGTGTCGCTGCGCGGCACGCTTGGCGACGCCGCCGGGAGGGCCGCCTGATGCTGGCCGGTTTCGATTTCGGCGTGATTGCCAACTCCTGGATCTACCTGTTCAAGGTGGGCATGCTGTTTACGCTCAAGCTGACCGTGCTGGCCATGCTGGGCGGGGTGGCGCTGGGCACCCTGCTGGCGATGGCGCGCCTGTCGTCGCTGCGCGCCGTCGCGCTGCCCGCCGCAGCCTACGTCAACCTGATCCGCGCGGTGCCGCTGGTGCTGGTGATCTTCTGGTTCTACTTCCTGGTGCCCTACATCGCCGCCTGGCTGATCGGCGCGGCCGAACCGGTCAAGGTGGGCACCTTCCTCTCGGCGCTGATCACCTTCACCCTGTTCCAGGCCGCCTACTATTGCGAGATCATGCGCGGCGGCATACAGGCCATCTCCAAAGGGCAGGTCCACGCCGCCCAGGCGCTGGGCATGAACTACTGGCAGACCATGTCGAAAGTCGTGCTGCCGCAAGCCTTTCGAAACATGCTGCCGGTCCTGCTTACCCAGACCATCGTATTGTTTCAGGATGTATCGCTGGTGTACGTGCTGTCGGTGCCCGATTTCGTTGGCGCCGCCAGTAAAATCGCCCAGCGCGACGGGCGCCTGGTCGAAATGTACCTGTTCGTGGCGCTCGTATATTTCGTATTGTGTACTTTGTTATCGTGGCTGGTGCGCAGGCTGCAGCGGGGGTACCATGTTGGGATATGAAGACGACTAAACTGTTGGTTGGCGCCATGCTGGTGCTGGGGGCGTTCGGCAGCGCGCATGCTGCGGGACGCGTGGTGGCGGATGTGGCGCTGACGCAGGCGACGATTGTCGACGTGGCGAGCGGCCAGCTGGTGCGCGGCAAGGCCGTGCTGCTGAAAGGCGGCGACATCCTCGCCGTGGTCGACAACGCCAGGCTGAAGAACTATGCGCCCAAGCGCACCGTCAAGCTGCCCGGCAAGTACCTGATGCCGGGCCTGTGGGACACCCACGTGCACTTCGGCGGCGGTCCTGCCCTGATCGAAGAGAACAAGCAGCTCCTGGGGCTTTACCTGGCGCACGGCATCACCACGGTGCGCGACTGCGCCGGCGACCTGTCCGACACCGTGCTCGACTGGCGCGACCAGATCCGGCAGGGCAGGCTGGTGGGCCCGAAGATCCTGGCTTCCGGCCCAAAGCTGGAAGGCTACAAGCCGCAGTGGAAGGGCACCATTGAAGTGGGCACGCCGGAAGAGATCAGCAAGGCGCTGGACTACCTGCAGTCGCGCAGCGTGGACTTCGTGAAGATCACCGAGAACACCATGAAGCCCGAGATCTTCCTGGAAGCGCTGCGCCAGGCGAAAGCGCGCGGCATGCAGACTTCCGGTCACCTGCCAGTGCAGCTGACGCTGGACCAGGTGATGCAGGCCGGCCTTGGCAGCATCGAGCACCAGTCGTATGCGCTGCGCGGCGCCACGCCGCGCGAAGCGGAACTGACCGCGCAAGTGGCGGCCGGCAAACTGCCCCCGCGCGACGCCATGCGCGCCAGCATCGAGAGCTTCGACGAAGCCACCGCGCGCGCCACCTTCCGCCGCATGGCCGCCGCCGGGATGTCGATCACCCCGACCCTGGTCGGCTCGCAGGTGACCGCCTACCTGGACCAGAACGACCACGCGCACGACGACTACCTGAAATACATCGGCAAGGGCCTGCGCAAGACCTACGAATGGCGCGTGCAGCGCGCGGCCAAGGATGACGCGGCGGCCATCGCCTACCGCCACGCCGCCTACGAGAAGGCAGCCTCGCTGCTGCCGCTGATGCAGCAGGAAGGCGTCAACATCATCGCCGGTACCGACGCCGGCTTCCTGAACTCCTTCGACTACCCCGGCCAGGGCCTGCACGACGAGCTGGGCATCTTCGTGCGGCACGGCCTGACGCCGCAGCAGGCGCTGCAGGCTTCCGTCATCAACGGCCCGCGCTTCATGGGCAAGTTGGAACGCTACGGCGCCGTGGCGCCGGGCAAGGCGGCCGACCTGCTGGTGCTGGACGCCAATCCGCTGCAGGACATCGCCAACACGCGCAAGGTGCGCATGGTGCTCAGCCAGGGCAAGGTTTACGAGCGCAGCAAACTCGACGCCATGCTGGAATCGGCGCGCCGCTATGCAGAGGAGCACCCGGCGCCGACAGAGTAAAATGGCGGGATTCGTTTTATAGGAAAGCCTGCCGCCATGAGTGACTTCGAGATCCCGCACAGCATCACTATCACCCGCCCAGACGACTGGCACCTTCACCTGCGTGACGGCGCCACCATGGCCAGCGTGCTGCCCGACACCGCGCGCCAGTTCGGCCGCGCGATCGTGATGCCAAATTTGAAACCTCCAGTCACCACCGTGGCGCAGGCCGCCGCCTACCGCGACCGCATCCTGGCGGCCCTGCCGCAAGGCATGGAGTTCGAGCCGCTGATGACGCTCTACCTGACCGACAATACCGCGCCGGACGAGATCCTGCGCGCCGCCGACAGTGGCTTCGTGCACGCGGTCAAGCTCTACCCGGCCGGCGCCACCACCAATTCCGACGCCGGCGTGACCGACCTGGCCAAGTGCTACAAGGTGCTGGAAACCATGCAGGAAGTCGGCATGCCGTTCCTGGTGCACGGCGAGGTGACCGACCAGGACATCGACCTGTTCGACCGCGAAGCCGTGTTCATCGAGCGCGTGATGCGCCCGCTGCGCAAGGACCTGCCGGCGCTGAACATCGTGTTCGAGCACATCACCACCAAGGACGCGGCGCAGTACGTGGCCGAAGCGGAAGGCCCGATCGCGGCCACCATCACCGCCCACCACCTGCTGTACAACCGCAACGAGATCTTCAAGGGCGGCATCCGTCCCCACTACTACTGCCTGCCCGTTCTCAAGCGCGAGGAACACCGCCTGGCGCTGGTCACCGCCGCCACCAGCGGCGATGAACGCTTCTTCCTCGGCACCGACTCCGCCCCGCATGCGCAAGGCGCCAAGGAAGCGGCCTGCGGCTGCGCCGGCTGCTACACCGCGCTGCACGCCATGGAGCTGTACACCGAGGCCTTCGCCCGCGCCGGCGCGCTGGACAAGCTGGAAGCCTTCGCCTCGCTGAACGGGCCTGCCTTCTACGGCCTGGAGCCGAACAAGGGCAAGATCACCCTGAAGCGCGAGCAGTGGACGCTGCCGGCCGACCTGCCGTTCGGCGACTCGAAACTGATTCCGCTCAACGCCGGCGAAACCATCAACTGGAAAATGGCATAAGGACCACGGTGTTCCAGGAGATCGACTGGTCCCGCCCCTGGTATGCGTCGGTGCGGGACGCCGCTTCCCGCATCGACCTCTCTCAGCCCAGCGTAGTGGCGCCGTTCTGCGAACTGGCCGCGGCGCTGGGCCTGGTCAACCACGCCGGCCAGCCGCTGCGCTTCGTGCCGCAGGCCGACCTGCCCGAAGGTACGGCCTACGAGGAATTCATTGGCGCCACCGGCCAGGTACCCACGCGCGACAACCTGCACGACTTCTTCAACGGCCTGGTGTGGCTGACTTTTCCCGCGATCAAGCGCGAACTGAACGCCCTGCAGGCCGCGCAGATCGCGCAGGACGGCGTTGGTAAGTCGCGCGGCCCGGCGCGTGATGCTGCTACCATCTACGACGAAAATTCCGCGCTGCTGGTGGTGCGTGACGACGCCGACGGCGCCGCACTGGTCGACGCCCTGCGCAATCACCGCTGGCGCGAAGCGTTCGTGCAGCGCGCCGCGCAATTTGGTGCGTGTGCGCAGATCTGGCTGTTCGGCCACGCCCTGATGGAAAAGCTGGTGGCGCCGTACAAGGCCATCACCGCCCACACCCGCGTGGTCATGGCCGGCGACGACTACTGGACGCAGGACGAAGCGGGCCGGCGCGCCTGGCTCGATCGCGCCGAAGCGCAGCGCCTGGCCGGCGACGGCCTGGCCAAGGGCAGTTTCACACCGCTGCCGGTGCTGGGCATACCCGGCTGGTGGCCGCTGCAGGATGACGCCTTCTACGACGATGTAACGGTGTTCCGCCCCAAGCGGAAGCCGGACTGACAAGGAGCACGGGATGGAAAAGACAATTCGCTGGGGCATTCTGGGCACCGGCAAGATCGCCAAGGCCTTCGCCGCGGCGCTGCGCGAGGTGCCCGACGCCGAACTGGCCGCAGTTGCTTCGCGCAGCCAGGATAGCGCTACCGCGTTCACCCAGGAGTATGGCGGCCGGGCCCACGGCAGCTACCAGGCGCTGGCCGACGACGCGGGCGTGGACGTGATCTACATCGCCACGCCGCACGCCATGCACCACGAGAACGCCCTCATGTGCCTGCAGGCCGGCAAGGCCCTGCTGATCGAAAAGGCCTTCACCCTG
>JAJTCO010000080.1 GCA_021323265.1 Pseudoduganella sp.
AACATAATGGAGCCATAACATGTCGGATATCGAACAACGCGTTAAGAAAATCGTCGCTGAACAACTGGGCGTCGCTGAAGCAGACATCAAGAACGAATCGTCCTTCGTTGACGACCTGGGCGCCGATTCCCTCGACACCGTTGAGCTGGTGATGGCCCTGGAAGACGAGTTCGAAATGGAAATCCCTGACGAACAAGCTGAAAAGATCACCACCGTGCAGCAAGCGATCGACTACGCCACTGCACACGTCAAGGCCTAATCAGCCCGCTGACTCTCCGATCCACTCCGGGAGACTCGCTTGAGTTCTAAAAACCGTCGTGTAGTGGTCACCGGCCTTGGTGTCATTTCCCCCGTCGGCAACACGGTTGCCGACGCGTGGAAAGCCATCACCGAGAGCAAATCCGGGATCGCTAACATTACCAGTTTTGACGCGTCTGCCTTCTCCACCCGTTTCGCGGGCGAAGTGAAGGGCTTCAACGTCGAGGATTACCTCGACGCGAAAGAGGCGCGCCACATGGATAAGTTCATCCATTTCGGCATGGCGGCCGGCATCCAGGCGATCCAGGATTCCGGTATCACTGTGACTGAAGAGAACGCCGACCGCATCGGCGTGATCATTGGTTCCGGCATCGGCGGCCTGCCGATGATCGAAGCACAGAAGGAAGACTACGACAAGCGCGGTCCGCGCCGTATCTCCCCGTTCTTCGTACCGGCTTCGATCATCAATATGATCTCCGGCAACCTGTCGATCAAGTACGGCATGCGCGGTCCCAACCTGTCCATCGTGACAGCTTGCACCACCGGCCTGCATTCGATCGGCGTGGCCGCCCGTACCATCGAGTACGGCGATGCCGACGTCATGATTGCCGGCGGTGCGGAATCGACCGTGTCGCCGCTGGGCCTGGGCGGCTTCGCCTCGGCGCGTGCCCTGTCCTCGCGCAACGATGACCCAGCCACCGCGTCCCGTCCCTGGGACAAGGACCGCGACGGTTTCGTGCTGGGCGAAGGCGCTGGCGTCATGGTGCTGGAAGAGTACGAGCACGCGAAAGCGCGCGGCGCCAAGATCTATGCAGAATTGCTCGGCTTTGGCATGAGCGCCGATGCATATCACATGACCTCGCCTCTGGAAGATGGCGCCGGCGGCAGCAAGTCGGCGCAGAATGCGATCCGCAATGCCGGCATCAATTTCGACCAGGTGAATTATGTGAATGCGCACGGCACGTCGACGCCGCAGGGCGACGTCGCGGAAGTGCAAGGCATCAAGCGCACCTTCGGCGACCACGCCAAGAAGCTGGTTGTCAGCTCCACCAAGTCGGCGACCGGCCACCTGCTGGGCGGCGCGGGCGGCCTGGAAGCGGTGTTTACGGTGCTGGCGATTCACAACCAGGTGATCCCGCCGACCATCAACCTGTTCAACCAGGATCCGGCATGCGATCTGGACTTCTGCGCCAATACCGCGCGCAGCGCCACGATCAATTATGCGCTGAAGAACTCCTTCGGCTTCGGCGGCACCAACGGCAGCCTGCTGTTCGCTAAAGTCTAAACGGAACTTCCCACGCTCGCCCCGGTCCAAGTACCGGGGCGAGCGCTCCTGCTGTACCCCCCACACTCAAACCCACCATGTCGATCGCGGCATCCGTCGCCGTTCGTCCGTCGCCATGCCTGCGCGTGTTGCGGGCAGGGCTTGTTGCGTCCGTGCTGGCCGTCGGTGCCTGGTGCGGCTGGCCGCTGCTGGCGGCGGCCCTGGCAAGCCTGCGGCGGGAAGTCAATTGCAGCCACATTGACATTTCCGGTGTCGGAGAAATCCGCCTGACGGTATACCAGCAACAGTGGCGGGCGCGTCTGCTCGATGACTGCACCCTGTGGCCGGGCGTGCTGTTGCTGCACGCGGAACTGGCGGACGGGCGGCGCCTGTGGCTGGTCCTGCTGCCGGACGCGGTGGCCGGGCCCGACTGGCGCCGCCTGCAGGCAGCCATCCGGGCGCAGCTGCAAAAAAATTGAACCAATCTTCGCGGGACGGCTCTATGAAGGTGGACCCAGATCGTGAGCTGGTGCAGCGCGCCCGGGCGGGCGAGCGGTCTGCGTTCGACCAGCTCGTGGCACGCTACCAGCGCCGCCTGTTGCGGCTGGTGCTGCGGCTGCTGCGCGACCAGGCCGAGGCGGAGGACGTGGTGCAGGAGACCTTCCTCAAGGCGTACCGGGCCCTGCCGCGCTTCCGGGGCGAGGCGGCCTTCTTCACCTGGCTCTACCGCATTGCCTTGAACGGGGCGCGCAACGCCATCCTGCGCCGGCGCCAGCGCACGGGACCGCTGGGCGCCGTGCCCTCGCAACTGCCGGCGCAGGGGCCGGAAACGGGCACGCCGGAGTCCATGCTGCTGAGCAAGCAGGTCATGCAGGCCATCGATGCCGCGCTGGAAGCGCTGCCATTGGACTTGCGCACCGCCATTGTGCTGCGCGAGATCGAGGGCTTGAGTTATGAGGAAATTGCGCAAATCATGGAGTGTCCGCTGGGAACCGTGCGCAGCAGGATTTTCCGCGCCCGCGAAGCCATTGCGCGGCGCGTGCGGCCCCTGCTGGATTTGCCGGTCGATAAGCGTTGGTGAGGGGAGGGGGAATGATCGTGCTGCCGGATGACGATGAAACGCCAGTGAGCGCCCAGGTCCATGCGCTGGTGGGGGCGGCGTTGCGCGCCAGCGTGGCGCAGGCCGAAGTGGGGCCTGGCTTTGCGGCGCGCCTGGCGGCGGCCTTGGACGAGCTGGAGCGCGCAGGCGGGGCGCCGGGGCCGTGCGCCACGGAGCCGGGCGAGCGGACGGTGGACGCCCCCTCTTGAAACGTGGGAAGGTTGCCGCAACATATCGTCACAAAATCACGCGCCCGTTTTACCCGAAGCTGTTTTATATTGCTTGTACTTCATCTACTTTCACTAAACGCAACCATGAAAAAAACCATGATCTCTGCGCTGGTCCTGAGCGCAGCTTCCCTCGGCCTGCCAGCCATCGCTGGTTTTGCGCCCGCTTATGCAGCGGCTCCCGCCGTGGCAGGTTTGCCGGACTTTGCCGATCTTGTCGAGCGGGTCGGTCCGGCAGTCGTGAATATCCGTACCACCGAGCGCATTACCCAGCGTGACGTCGACGCGGCCGGCCAGGCCGATGAAATGCAGGAATTCCTGCGCCGCTTCTTCGGTGGCCAGATTCCGCGCGGCCAGACCCCGCGCCGCCGCAACCTGCCGTCGCCGGGCCAGGAAATCCAGCGCGGCATCGGTTCCGGCTTCGTCGTCTCGGCCGACGGCTATGTGCTGACCAATGCGCACGTGGTCGACGGCGCCGACGAGGTCTACGTGACCTTGACCGACAAGCGCGAATTCAAGGCCAAGGTGCTGGGTGCCGACGTGCGCGCCGACGTGGCGGTGCTGAAGATCGACGGCGGCAAGCTGCCCTACCTGACCATCGGCGACCCGAACAAGTCGCGCGTGGGCGAGTGGGTGATTGCCATCGGCTCGCCGTTCAACCTGGAGAGCACCGTGACCTCCGGCATCATTTCGGCCAAGGCGCGCGACACGGGCGACCTGCTGCCGCTGATCCAGAGCGACGTGGCGGTCAATCCGGGCAATTCGGGCGGCCCGCTGATCAACCTGAAAGGCGAAGTCATCGGCATCAATTCGCAGATCGCCACCCTGTCCGGCGGCTATAACGGCATTTCCTTCGCGATCCCGATCGACGAGGCGATGCGCGTGGCCGACCAGCTGAAAAAGACCGGGCGCGTGACCCGCGGCCGCCTGGGCGTGCAGATTGGCGAGCTGAACAAGGAAGTGGCCGAATCGCTGGGCCTGAAGAACAACAAGGGCGCCGAAGTGACCCAGGTCGAACCGGGCAGCCCGGCCGACAAGGGCGGCCTGCGCGTGGGCGACGTGGTCATCAAGTACAACGGTAAGGACATCGACCGCTTCGCCGACCTGACGCGCATGGTGCTGGGCACGGCGCCGGGCAGCAAGGCGACCCTGACCGTGTGGCGCAAGGGCGCGCCGACCGACGTCCAGGTGACCGTGGGCGAGGCCGATCCGGACACCCGCACCGCCGGCCGCGCCGGCGGCAAGCGCGGCGAGCCGAAGGGGGGCGCGGCGCCGGCCTCGGCTGCCAATGCTCTGGGCTTTGTCGTCAGCGACCTGACGCCGGCGCAAAAGCGTGAACTGGGCGTGGCCGGCGGCGTGATCGTCGAGGACACCGCAGGGCCTGCCGAAGCCGCCGGCCTGCGCCAGGGCGATATCCTGCTCATGCTGAACAACCAGGATATCGTGGACGCCAAGCAGTTCAACGCGGCCGTCGCCAAGCTCGACCCGAAACGGGCGGCCGCCGTGCTGGTGCGCCGCGGTAACCAGGCGCAGCACTTCTCGCTGCGCCCGGCCCCGGCAACCAAGTAAGCCGGCCGCCCGCCGCCGCGCGTTTGCCGCCCCGCAAGGCGGCAAGCCCGCGGCGGCGTTACATTCGCCCGGCCGGCGCGCTACAATGGCAGCCCGCGCCCGAGGGGGCGCCGCAACGCACGCCCTGAATGCACTTCACCCTGTACTCCCGTTCCTACTGCCACCTGTGCGACGACATGCTGGCGGCCCTGAATGCCCTGCAGACGCCGGAAAAGCCATTTACCGTCGAAGTGATCGACGTCGATGCCGACGACGCCCTGGTGGCGCGTTTCGACGAACTGGTGCCGGTCCTGTTCGGCGACCTGGGCGAGCCGGAACTGTGCCACTATTTCCTGGACGAGGCGAAAGTACGGGCCTTGTTGTCGAAATAATTGCAAAACTATCACTATTTCACGGCCGCCCCCAGAGAAAATGGGCTTTCCCCTCTGAAATCCGGTAAAATGCGGGGGGTTACCCTTGCATTGATTTCCATAAAAAGGCGCTCAAGCGCCTTTTTGTTATAGCTCGTTTCAATTTTAATGAACAACATTCGCAATTTTTCCATCATCGCCCACATCGACCACGGCAAATCCACGCTGGCAGACCGCATCATCCAGCTGTGCGGCGGCCTGTCCGACCGCGAGATGGAATCGCAGGTACTCGATTCGATGGACCTGGAGCGTGAGCGCGGCATCACCATCAAGGCGCAGACCGCGGCCCTGAAGTACAAGGCACGCGACGGCCAGATCTACAACCTGAACCTGATCGACACCCCCGGTCACGTCGACTTCTCCTATGAAGTGAGCCGCTCGCTGTCGGCCTGCGAAGGCGCGCTGCTGGTGGTGGACGCCTCGCAGGGCGTGGAAGCGCAGACCGTGGCCAACTGCTACACCGCCCTCGACCTGGGCGTGGAAGTGGTGCCGGTGCTCAACAAGATCGACCTGCCCAACGCCGACCCGCCCACCGCCATTGCCGAAATCGAGGACGTGATCGGCATTGAAGCCGGCGACGCGGTGCACTGCTCGGCCAAGACCGGCCTGGGCGTGGAAGACGTGCTGGAATCGATCATCGCCAAGGTGCCGCCGCCCAAGGGCGACCCGGAAGCGCCGCTGCAAGCGCTGATCATCGACTCCTGGTACGACTCGTACGTGGGCGTGGTGATGCTGGTGCGCGTGGTCAACGGCACCATGCGTCCGAAAGAAAAGATCCGCCTGATGGCGACCGACTCGGTGCAGCTGGTGGAAGACATCGGCATCTTCTCGCCGCGTTCGCTCTCGCTGCCGGCATTGAGCGCAGGCCAGGTGGGCTTCGTCATCGCCGGCATCAAGGAATTGAAGGCCGCCCGCGTGGGCGACACCATCACCTCCGTGGCCAAGCCGGCCGCCGCACCGCTGCCAGGCTTCAAGGAAGTGCAGCCGCAAGTGTTTGCCGGCCTGTTCCCGGTGGAAGCGAACCAGTACGACGCGCTGCGCGACTCGCTGGAAAAGCTCAAGCTGAACGATGCGGCCCTGATGTACGAGCCGGAAGTGTCGCAGGCGCTGGGCTTCGGCTTCCGCTGCGGCTTCCTTGGCCTGCTGCACATGGAGATCGTGCAGGAGCGCCTGGAGCGCGAGTTCGACATGGACCTGATCACCACCGCGCCGACCGTGGTGTACGAGGTCGAGCTGCGCGACGGCAGCATCCTCAACGTCGACAACCCGTCGCGCATGCCGGACCCGAGCCACATCAACGAAGTGCGCGAACCGATCGTGACCGTCAACCTGTACATGCCGCAAGAGTATGTCGGTTCCGTGATCACCCTGTGCATCGCCAAGCGCGGCATCCAGATGGACATGGCCTACCATGGGCGCCAGGTCAAGCTGGTGTACGAAATGCCGATGGCCGAGATCGTGCTGGACTTCTTCGACAAGCTCAAGTCCACCTCGCGCGGCTACGCCTCGATGGACTACGAGTTCAAGGAATACCGCGCAGCCGACGTGGTGAAGGTCGACATGCTGATCAACAGCGAAAAAGTCGATGCGCTGGCCATCATCGTACACCGCGCCAACGCGCCATACCGCGGCCGCGCCGTGGCCGCCAAGATGCGCGAACTGATCCCGCGCCAGATGTTCGACGTGGCGATCCAGGCCGCGATCGGCTCCAACATCATCTCGCGCGAGAACGTGAAAGCGATGCGCAAGAACGTGCTGGCCAAGTGCTACGGCGGCGACATCAGCCGGAAGAAGAAGCTGCTGGAGAAGCAGAAAGCGGGTAAGCGTCGCATGAAGCAAGTGGGCTCCGTCGAGATCCCGCAAGAAGCATTCCTGGCAATCCTTCAAGTGGAAGAGAAATGACATTGCAATCCATCCTGGGCAATTTCGCGCTAATCCTGTTCGTCCTGATGGTGGTGACCGGGGTCATCTGGTTCCTGGATTTGATGGTGTTGTCCAAGCAGCGTCGCGCCGCCGCCGACCAGGCGCTGGCCGAGTACGACGCGCGCATGGCGCGCTCGGCCGCCAACGGCATTCGCATGGACGAGCAGGGCAATGCCCGCGCCAAGCTGGAGGCGGACATCCTGCGCCAGCCGACCTGGATCGAGTACTCGGGCAGCTTCTTCCCCGTCATTGCGCTGGTGTTCTTCCTGCGTTCCTTCCTGTGGGAACCGTTCAAGATCCCATCCTCGTCGATGGTGCCGACCCTGCTGGTGGGCGACCTGATCCTGGTGAACAAGTACACCTACGGCATCCGCCTGCCCATCATCAACAAGAAGGTGGTGCAGCTGAACGACCCGCAACGCGGCGACGTGATGGTGTTCAAGTATCCGAAGGACATGAGCCAGGATTACATCAAGCGGGTCATTGGCGTGCCGGGTGATAAGATTACGTATCAAAACAAGCGCTTAACCGTGAATGGCCAGGCCGTCGGCTACACCCCGATGGAAGACTACCTGGAAGAGGGCACGCTTACTTACCAGAAACAGTTCACCGAGCAGCTGGGCAATGTCGAGCACCGCATCCTGAACAACGAGAAAGCGCCGCCCGTGAGCCTGGGCCAGGTCGAGGAATTTCCGGGCCGCGAAGCATGCACCTACAATTACGAAGGCTTTTCGTGTGTAGTGCCTCAAGGAAATTACTTTATGATGGGCGATAATCGGGACAACAGTGCCGACAGCCGTATCTGGGGTTTCGTTCCAGACAAGAATATTGTGGGTAAAGCCTTCTTCGTCTGGATGAACCTGGGTAATTTCAATTTCGATCGACTTGGCGGCATCCGCTAAGCAGACAGGGGAGAGTAACTCTATGCACAAGCAGCGGCAAAGCGGCATCAGCCTGGTGGGACTGATTGTGGTGATCGCAATCCTCGGTTGCATTGGCCTGCTCGGCATGCAGATTTTCCCGACGTATATGGAATACCGCGCCATCCAGGGCGCCATCGAACGCGCCAAGCGCGACGGTGGCGGCTCGATCAAGGAAATCCAGGACTCGTTCAACAAGAGCGCCGAAGTGGGCTACATCAGTGCCATCAGCGGCCGCGACCTGATGATCGAGCGCCAGGGCGGCGAATTCGAGATCAGCTTCGCCTACGAGAAGAAGATCCCCCTGGTGGGGCCGGCCAGTCTCCTGATGGAGTACGAAGGCACGACGGCCAAGGCAGGCGTGAAAAAGAAGGCTGAATAATAAGTGATGAATCTACAGTTATTGCAAACCAGATTGGGCTACACGTTCCGGGATGCTGGCTTGCTCCAGCAGGCCCTGACGCACCGTAGCCACAGCAGTTTGCATAACGAACGCCTGGAATTCCTCGGCGACTCGATCCTCAACTGCGTGGTCGCCTCGATCCTGTACGAACGTTTCAACTCCCTCGACGAGGGCGACCTGTCGCGCGTGCGCGCCAACCTGGTCAAGCAGCAATCGCTGTTCGAAATCGCGCAAAAGCTGGAGCTGTCGCAGTTCCTGCGCCTGGGCGAAGGCGAACTGAAGTCGGGCGGTTTCCGCCGCCCCTCGATCCTGGCCGACACGCTGGAAGCCCTGCTGGGCGCCGTCTACCTGGACGGCAGCTTCGACCAGGCGGCGGCGGTGATCCGCGCCTTCTACATCCCGATCCTGGACTCGGTCGACCCGCAGACCCTGGGCAAGGATGCCAAGACCCTGCTGCAGGAGTTCCTGCAAGCGAAGAAGATTTCGCTGCCGCTGTACAACGTGGTGGCCACGCACGGCGCCGCCCACAGCCAGGAATTCGAAATCGAATGCCTGGTGCCCAAGCTGGGCATCCAGGTGTTCGGGCGCGGCGGAAGCCGCCGCGCGGGTGAACAAGCCGCGGCCAAGCTGGCACTGGAAGTGGCGGAAGAAGCGTTGAAGAAGGCCCCGGCCGCCGGCCGCAAGCCGCGCCAGCGCTCCCCACAGCTCAAGCTGGCCGGTATTGCCACGGTCCAGAGCGATACGGCAGCTGACAAGAAGCTCGCCAAACAATAACCGAATAGAGTTTGACCATGACTAGCGCACCCACTCCCGCCGGCTTTCGCTGCGGTTACATTGCCATTGTCGGCCGCCCGAACGTAGGCAAGTCGACCCTGATGAACACGCTGATCGGCGCCAAGGTCAGCATCACCTCGCGCAAGGCGCAGACCACGCGCCACCGCATCACCGGCATCCAGACCGTGGCCGACACCCAGTTCATCTACGTCGACACGCCCGGCTTCCAGACGCGCCACTCGAACGCGCTGAACAAGACCCTGAACAAGACGGTGACCAACACCCTGGAGTCGTCCGACGTGATCCTGTTCATCGTCGAAGCCGGTACCTTCGGCCCGGCCGACGAGCAAGTGATGAACCTGCTGCCCAAGAACGTGCCGGTGCTGTTGGTGATCAACAAATCCGACCGCGTCAAGGACAAGGCCGTGCTGATGCCGTTTGCCCAGCAGATCGCCGCCAGGTTCGACTTTGCCGCCATCGTCCCGGTCAGCGCCAAGCTGCGCTTCCAGCTCGACGGCCTGCAAAACGAGATCCGCAAGCACCTGCCGGAAAACGAGCCCGTGTTCGGCGAAGACGACATCACCGACCGCAGCGAGAAGTTCCTCGCCTCGGAAATCGTGCGTGAAAAGCTGTTCCGCTTTGTCGGCGACGAACTGCCCTACACCAGCACCGTGCTGATCGAGAAGTTCGAACAGGAAGGCAACCTGCGCCGCATCTTCGCCGCCATCCTGGTCGAGCGCGACGGCCACAAGTCCATGATCATCGGCAACAAGGGCGCCCGCCTGAAAGAAGTCAGCACGCAAGCGCGCCTCGACATGGAAAAGCTGTTCGGCGGCCCGGTCTACCTCGAGATCTGGGTGAAAGTCAAATCGGGCTGGGCTGACAACGAGGCTGGCCTGCGCGCATACGGCTACGAGTAATGACCGCCCCCGCAGTCGAGCCCGTGTCCACCTTGGCCCCTAGGGGTGACCGCAAGGTGGACACGGGCGCGGCCGTGCCGGCGCCGCCGGCCCAGCGCCGCCGCGCGCCGGGCCAGCAGCGCACCCTCGGCACCCGGGTCACGGGCCAGCCGGCCTTCGTGCTGCATAGCTATCCCTACAAGGAAACCTCGCTCATCATCGAGCTGTTCACGCGCGACTATGGGCGCGTGGCGTTGATCGCCAAGGGCGCCAAGCGCCCGCACTCCCAGCTGCGCGGCGTGCTGCAGACCTTCCAGCCGCTAAGCGCCGGCTGGACCGGCAAGAACGAGCTGCGCACCCTGACCGATGCGGACTGGGTGGGCGGCATGCTGCCCCTGGAAAAGACCGCGCTGCTGTGCGGCTTCTACCTGAACGAACTGCTGGTCAAGCTGACCGCCCGCGACGACGCGCACGGCAAGCTGTTCGACCATTACGTCGCCACCCTGAACCAGCTGGCCCACAACGAACCGGCGCCCATCGTGCTGCGCAAGTTCGAGATGGCGCTGCTGAAGGAAACCGGGGTGGCCGCCGACCTGACGCGCTGCACCGCCACGCGCACGAAAGTCCAGCCCGATGTACATTATGTGGTGGATCCCGAGCGCGGCCCCCGTCCCGAGCGCGCCGACGACAGTGCCCCGCGCGTCGCCGGCAAGACCTTGCTGGACATGGAGCGCGAGGATTACACCGACCCGGCCACGCAGGCGCAAAGCAAGCAGCTGATGCGCTACCTGCTGTCCTGGCATCTTGGCGGCGCGCCTCTGAACACGCGCCAGATACTGATCGATTTGCTGCAACTTTAAGAAGAAATTATGAGCTTTCTGCATCCTTCCGGCACTGTCATCGACCTCGGCGTGAATATCGACCACGTCGCCACGCTGCGCAACGCGCGCGGCACCGCGTACCCGGACCCGATCCGCGCCGCGCTGCTGGCCGAGCAGGCCGGTGCCGACTGCATCACGCTGCACCTGCGTGAAGACCGCCGCCACATCAAGGATGCCGACGTGATCGCGCTGGCGCCGCAACTGCTCACGCGCATGAACCTGGAAGCGGCCGTAACCCAGGAAATGATCGACTTCGCCTGCCGCATCAAGCCGGCCGACGTGTGCCTGGTGCCGGAAAAGCGCACCGAGATCACCACCGAAGGCGGCCTGGATGTGGTGCGCTTCCACAAGGAAGTCGAAGCGGCAATCAAGCAGCTGCAAGGGGAGGGTATCCGCGTATCGCTGTTCATCGACGCCGATGAAGCGCAGATCAAGGCCGCCGCCGCCGTCGGCGCGCCCGTGATCGAACTGCACACCGGCGCCTATGCCGACGCCGAAGGCGAAGCCCAGGCGCGCGAGCTGCAGCGCATCAAGGATGGCGTGCGCTGGGGCGTGCAAAATGGCCTGAAGGTCAACGCCGGCCACGGCCTGCACTACACCAACGTGCAGGCAATTGCCGCCATTCCGGACATTGCGGAACTGAACATCGGCCACGCCATCGTCGCGCATGCCATCTTCGCCGGCTGGGAGAATGCCGTGCGCGAGATGAAAGCCATCATGGTGTCGACCCGCCTGGGCGCAAAATGATCTACGGGATCGGCACCGACGTCTGCAAAGTGCCACGCATCGCCGCCGCCCTCGAGCGCAGCGGCGAGCGCTTCGCCCGCAAGATCCTCGGCCCCGATGAATACGCCGTCTACGTGGAGCGCAGCGCCCGCAGCGCGGTGCGGGGCGTGCGCTACGCCGCCAGCCGCTTCGCCGCCAAGGAAGCCTTCTCCAAGGCGCTTGGCCTGGGCCTGCGCCAGCCGATGACGTGGCACACGGCGCAACTCCTCAATGACGATCTTGGCAAGCCGTACATGGCCTGCAGCGGCGCGCTGGGCGAATTCATGTTGCAGAACGCCCTGGTCGCCCATATCTCCGTCAGCGATGAAGAGGATTACGCGGTCGCCTACGCGATCGTCGAGCGAGCGAATGACTGAACAAACCCAAGACCCGCGCGAACTGGTGCTAGCCACCGTTGCCAAGCTGCCAAACCTGCCCGGCGTGTACCGCTACTTCGACGCCGAGGACAAGGTGCTTTACGTGGGCAAGGCGCGCGACCTGAAAAAGCGCGTCTCCAGCTACTTCCAGAAGAACCTGGCCAGCCCGCGCATCGCGCTGATGGTCGAGCGCATCGCGCGCCTGGAGACCACGGTCACGCGCAGCGAAGCCGAAGCCCTGATCCTGGAAAACAACCTGATCAAGGCCCTGCAGCCGCGCTACAACATCCTGTTCCGCGACGACAAGAGCTACCCCTACCTCAAGATCACCGGCGACGACGTTCCGCGCATGGTGTACTACCGTGGCGCCGTGGACCGCAAGCACCAGTATTTCGGCCCATTCCCGTCGTCCTGGGCGGTGCGCGAATCGATGCAGATCCTGCAAAAGGTCTTCATGCTGCGCACCTGCGAAGACAGCGTGTACATGAACCGCACGCGTCCCTGCCTGCTGCACCAGATCGGCCGCTGCAGCGGCCCCTGCGTGGGGCTGATCGCGCCCGATGAGTACCGTAACGACGTCAACAACGCCGCCCGTTTCCTGCGCGGCCGCCAGAGCGAAGTGATGGAGGAGCTGGAGCAGAAGATGCTCGCTTACGCCAGCGCGCTCAAATTCGAGCAGGCCGCAGCGGTGCGCAATCAGATCCAGTCGCTGTCGAAGGTGCTGCACCAGCAGTCGATGGAAACCACGGGCGATCAGGACGTCGACATCCTGGCCGTGGTGGTGCAGGGCGGTCGCGCCTGCGTCAACCTGGCCATGGTGCGCGGCGGGCGGCACCTGGGCGACCGCGCCTACTTCCCCACGCACGTGATGGATGCAGAAATCGTGGCCGAGCGCCCGATCGAGCAGGAGGTGCTGGCGGCCTTCCTGGTGCAGCACTACCCGGAAAAGTCGATTCCCGGCACGCTGATCCTGAACATCGAATTCGACCAGCCGGAGCTGATCCTCGCGCTGCAGGAGCAGTGCGGCCACCGCATCCACCTGGTGTTCCAGCCGCAAGGCCAGCGCCGCCAATGGCAGGAACTGGCGCAAAAGGGCGCCGAGATTTCGCTGGCACGCCTGCTATCGGAGCAAGGCTCGCAGCAGGCGCGCACCCGCGCCCTGGCCGAAGCGCTGGGACTGGACAACGAAGACCTGGACACGCTGCGTGTCGAATGCTTCGACATTTCGCATACGGCCGGCGAAGCGACCCAGGCGTCCTGCGTGGTGTTCCACCACCACCAGATGCAGAACGGCGAATACCGGCGCTACAACATCAACGACATCACCCCTGGCGACGATTACGCCGCCATGCGCCAGGTGCTGACGCGCCGTTACGAAAAGGTGGCGGGCGGCGACGGCGTGATGCCGGACGTGGTGCTGATCGACGGCGGCAAAGGGCAGGTCGAAATGGCGCGCCAGGTGTTTGTCGAACTGGGCCTGGACATCGGCCTGATCGTCGGCGTGGCGAAAGGCGAGGGCAGGCGCGTTGGCCTGGAAACGCTGGTCTTCGTCGATGGCCGCACGCCGCAGGAGCTGGGCAAGGAATCGGCCGCCCTGATGCTCGTTGCCATGATCCGCGACGAGGCGCACCGCTTCGCCATCACCGGCATGCGCGCCAAGCGCGCCAAAGCGCGCCAGACCTCGCGCCTGGAGGAGATCGAGGGTATCGGCGCCAAACGGCGCCAGAAGCTGCTGGCACGCTTCGGTGGCCTGAAAGGCGTCACCAACGCCAGTATCGAGGACCTGAAGTCGGTGGAGGGGATTTCCGACACGCTGGCCGAAGAGATTTACAGGCAGCTGCACTGAAACCGACCAGAGCGTGTCTGACCCCGCGGGTCAGACACGGGTTTACCGGTTTTCAAGCGAAAGTGGCTTTGCCAGCGCTGCCGTTATACACTAGCGGCGCGTCATTACAATTCTTATACACCGCATATGCCTTTCAATATCCCCATCCTGCTGACCTGGTTGCGCGTTGCGCTGATTCCCCTGGTCGTAGGTGTGTTCTATGTCCCCGACACCTGGCTCTCGGCCCACGAGCGCAACGTCGCCGCCACCGCCATCTTCATTGTTGCCGCCATCACCGACTGGTTCGACGGCTTCCTGGCCCGGCGCTGGAACCAGACATCGGCCTTCGGCGCCTTCCTCGACCCTGTGGCCGACAAGCTGATGGTCGCAGCAGCCCTGCTGGTCATCGTCAACCTGCGCCAGGACCCCTGGCACCCGATCCTGGCGCTGGTCATCATCGGCCGCGAAATCACGATTTCCGCCCTGCGCGAATGGATGGCGCAAATTGGCGCCTCCAAATCGGTCGCCGTGCACTCGATCGGCAAGATCAAGACCGCCGCCCAGATGACTGCCATCCCGCTGCTGCTGTACCAGGACGTGCTGTTCGGCGCGCTCGATACCCGCGTGCTGGGCCACATGCTGCTGTGGGTGGCCAGCGTGCTGACGGTCTGGTCCATGTTCTATTACCTGAAGAAGGCGTGGCCCATGATCAAGGAACGTTCCGGGTCGTTAACGTAAATAGCAAGATTGCCCCTTGACAGCGCGGTTGGATCATCTATAATGCTGGCCTGCTGTTGATGACGGCGCAGCGATGCGAAGCGGGAGTAGCTCAGTTGGTAGAGCGCAACCTTGCCAAGGTTGAGGTCGAGAGTTCGAGACTCTTCTCCCGCTCCAAAAAGTCATCGGCAACAATCGCTGGAAATATGAGAATGTTTCTGCGATAATACGGTTCCTCTGAAATGCGGGAGTAGCTCAGTTGGTAGAGCGCAACCTTGCCAAGGTTGAG
>JAJTCO010000081.1 GCA_021323265.1 Pseudoduganella sp.
GTGGGCCACCAGCTTGCGGCCGCGGAAGTTCAGCGTCAGCGGCTGGTCGTAGCGGCCCAGGATCAGGTAGTCCATGAAGTCCGGGCTGCGCACCAGGTTGGTGACGCGCATGCCCTTGTCGCGCGCCTGCTGCAGGCCCAGGTGCTCTTCGGCCGCCGGGTTGCACCATTCGAGGAACAGCACGTCGTCCATGATCACCACGCCGTCCGGCAGCAGGTGCATGGCCTGGCGGAAGCGCGCCAGCCATTCGGTCAGCTCGGCCTGGTTTTTCTCGTCGTCGCGGCGCAGGCGGTACAGGCGGGAAAAGATATTGGTCCATTCGCCCCAGCCGTCGGGCAGGCGGCCCGATTCGGGCTTGTCCAGCCACTCGCTCAGCTGATACAGGTATTTGAGCTGGATGAAGACGGCCGCCAGCACGCCGGCAAAGGCAGTAACGATGCCGGCCGCCATGCCGAACCACCACCCCACCAGGCCGGCGCCGGCCAGCAGGAAGGCCAGCCGCAGGACGACCGGCACCCAGAACACGACTTTTGGATTCATGGCTTCTCGGTCAGCATATATCCCACGCTGCGCACCGTCTTGATCAGGTGCTCCGCATCTTTCAGCGCCTTGCGCAGGCGCAGCACATGCACGTCCACCGTGCGCTCCTCGATCACCACATGGTCGCCCCACACCTTGTCCAGCAGCTGGCTGCGCGAGAAGACGCGCTCGGGGTGGGCCATGAAGAACTTGAGCAGCTTGTACTCGGCGTGGCCGATGTCGATCTTATTGTCGTGCATCGACACCGTGCAGCTGACCGGGTCCAGCACCACCGGCCCGGCCTTGAGCTGGGTTTCCGCCAGCTCGGGGCTCTTGCGGCGCAGCAGCGCGCGGGCGCGCGCCAGCAGCTCGCGCGGCGAGAACGGCTTGGTGATGTAATCGTCGGCGCCGCCGTTCAGGCCGGCCAGCTTGTCCTCTTCCATGCTCTTGGCCGTCAGCATGATCACCGGCACGGCGGCGAAATGGCGGTCGCCGCGGATGCGCGCCAGCAGGCGCAGGCCGCTCTGGTCCGGCAGCATCCAGTCCAGCAACACCAGCTGCGGCGTGCGGCTCTGCATGACTTCCCAGGCTTCCTGCGTGCTTTGCGCGACCACGCAATGCCAGCCCGCCTCGCGCAGCGAAAACTTCACCAGCTCGACGATGGCCGGCTCGTCCTCAACTATCAGTACCGTCGTTTTATCGGATGCCATGTGCTTTCTTATTCAGGGCTCGCCTCGGTTGGCACGCTGTGGGTGTGGCGGATGTCCCTACCCTCGACCACGTAGATCACGTATTCGGCGATGTTCTTGGCATGGTCGCCGATGCGCTCGATGGCCTTGGCCACCCACATCGTGTCCAGCGCCGCCGAGATTGTACGCGGATCTTCCATCATGAAGGTGATCAGGTTGCGCATGATGGTGCGGTATTCGTGGTCGATCACCGCGTCCTGCGCGATCAGCTCCAGCGCCTGCTTCTCGTCGCTGCGCGCAAACGCGTCCAGCGCGTCGTGCAGCAAGTCGCTGGTGGCGGTGGCGATGTTGCGCACCATCTCGTAGTGGTTCAGCGTCACGGCGCCGCGCGCGTGCAGGGCCTTGGAGATGCGCGCGATCTTGGCCGCTTCGTCGCCGATGCGTTCCAGGTCGGTGATCACCTTGATGGTGGCCATCACGGTGCGCAGGTCGTTGGCGGTCGGCTGGCGCTTGACGATCAGGTGGCTGCACTGGTCGTCCAGCTGCACTTCGAGCTGGTTGACGTTCGCGTCCTCGGCAATCACGCGCTCGGCGCGTTCCACATTGCCGATGCGGAAGCAGGTCATCGCATCGAGGAACTGGGTTTCAACCATGCCGCCCATCAGCAGCACTTTGGACCGGATGCCTTCGAGTTCGGTGTCGTAGGCTTTGGAGGAATGTTCGCCCATCATAGTATGTTCTCTCTCTTTTCTTATTAGCCGAAGCGGCCGGTGATGTAATCCTGGGTCTCCTTGCGTACAGGATTCATGAAGATCTGGTCGGTCTCGCCGAACTCCACCAGTTCGCCCAGGTACATATAGGCGGTGTAGTCGGAGCAGCGCGCCGCCTGCTGCATATTGTGGGTCACGATGGCAATCGTATAGTCCTCTTTCAGTTCGGAGATCAGCTCTTCGATCTTGGAAGTGGAAATCGGGTCCAGCGCGGAAGTCGGCTCGTCCAGCAGGAGCACGTCGGGCTTGACCGCCACGCCGCGCGCGATGCACAGGCGCTGCTGCTGGCCGCCGGAGAGGGACAGGCCGCTCTTGGTCAGCTTGTCCTTCACCTCGCCCCACAGGGCCGCCTTCTTCAAGGCCCATTCCACGCGCTCGTCCATCTCGCCCTTGGACAGGTCTTCGTACAGGCGCACGCCGAACGCGATGTTGTCGTAGATCGACATCGGGAACGGGGTCGGCTTCTGGAACACCATGCCCACCTTGGCGCGCAGCATGTTCACGTCCAGGCCGGCGTCCAGGATGTTGTGCCCGCGGTAGCGGATGGCGCCTTCGGCGCGCTGCCCCGGGTACAGGTCGTACATGCGGTTCAGGGTGCGCAGCAGGGTCGACTTGCCGCAGCCGGAAGGACCGATGAAGGCGGTCACCTTCTTCTCATGGATGTCCAGGTTGACGTTGTGCAGGCTGCGCGTCTTGCCGTAGTAGAAGTTCAGGCCGGAGATTTCAATGATTTTGCTAACTTGGGTCATGATCTGTACTCGTTATTTTGGTGCTTTTTGCGCGAACACGGTGCGCGACAGGATATTCAGTGCCAGCACGCTGAAGGTCACCAGCAGTGCGCCGCCCCATGCCAGCTCGCGCCAGTTGTCGTATGGGCTCATCGCATACAGGTAGATCACCACCGGCAGGTTCGACAGCGGCTGGTTCATGTCCGTGCTGAAGAACTGGTTGTTCAGGGCGGTAAACAGCAGCGGCGCGGTTTCGCCCGAGACGCGGGCCACCGCCAGCAGCACGCCGGTCATCACGCCTGCCTTGACCGCGCGCAGGCGCACCATCATCGACACTTTCCAGCGCGGCGCGCCCAGGGCATAGGCCGCCTCCAGCAGGGAGTTCGGCACCAGCTTGAGCATGTTGTCGGTGGTGCGCACCACCACCGGAATGGCGATCAGCGACAGCGCGATGGAGCCGGCGTAGCCGGAGAAGTGCTGCACGTTGGCCACGTACATCGCGTACACGAACAGGCCGATCACGATCGACGGCGCCGACAGCATGATGTCGGTGACGAAGCGGGTCACCTGGGCGACCTTGTTTTCCTCGCCGTACTCGGCCAGGTAGACGCCGGCCAGGATGCCGATCGGGGTCGACACCGCGGTCGACAGGCCGACCATCATCAGCGAGCCGACGATGGCGTTGCGCAGGCCGCCGCCTTCGGTGGACGGGGCCGGGGTGTCGGCGCTGAACATGTTCACGCTCAGGGCCGAGAAGCCGTTCACCAGCAGCGTGACCAGGATCCACAGCAGCGCGATCAGGCCGACCGACATGGCCGCCACGGACAGCGCCATGCCGATGCGGTGCACCAGCAGGCGCTTGCGGTACACAGGGTTTTTAGCTTGCATCATTTCACGCCCTCCTTGCGCGACAGGCCCATCAACATCAGCTTGGCGGCGGACAGGACGATTAAGGTAATGACGAACAGGATCAGGCCCAGCGCGAACAGCGAGGACACGTGCAGCTTGGTCGACGCTTCGGCAAATTCGTTGGCCAGCGTCGAGGCGATGCTGTTACCGGGCGAGAACAGCGAGGTCGGCAGCTTGTTGGCGTTACCGATCACGAAGGTCACCGCCATGGTTTCGCCCAGGGCGCGCCCCAGGCCCAGCATGACGCCGCCCACGACACCGGTCTTGGTGTAGGGCAGCACGATCTTGCGCACCACTTCCCAGCGGGTGCAGCCCAGGCCGTAGGCCGATTCCTTGAGCACGGCCGGCACGATCTCGAACACATCGCGCATCACCGAAGCGATGAACGGGATGATCATCACGGCCAGGATCAGGCCGGCGGTCAGGATGCCGACGCCCATGGTCGGGCCCTTGAACAGCACGCCGATCCACGGCAGGCCGCCAAAGGCCGCCTTGAGCAGCGGCTGCACGTATTCGCTGAACATCGGGGCAAAGATGAACATGCCCCACATGCCGTAGATGATCGACGGCACGCCGGCCAGCAGTTCGATGGCGGTGCCCAGCGGGCGGCGCAGCCAGGCCGGGCACACCTCGGTCAGGAACAGAGCGATCCCGAAACTGACGGGGAAGGCGATCAGCAGCGCGATGCCGGCGCTGGCCAGGGTGCCGACAATGGCAATGGCGGCGCCGTACTTGTCGTTGACCGGGTCCCATTCGACGGTGGTGATGAAGGCCGGGCCGAACTCCTTCAGTGCGGGCAAGGCGCCGTTGATGAGGGAAATGATAATGCCGACCAGTACAAACAGCACGGTCAGCGCAAACAGCATCGTAATCTTGTGGAAGAACCAGTCCTGGATGCGCTGCCTGCGCACGACGGACTGCATGGCAGCGACGGATGCACTCATGGTGGCCGGCTCCGCTAACTGGGGCGAGGATGGCGAGGTGATTTCTGCACTCATAGTTTATTTTCTGGTTTAGCTAACCGGGGCGTCCTGCGGTCAAGGCGCCCCGCTCAGCCTCCTTTCACCCCGGCCAGCCCGGGTCAGACCCGTGGGTCCGACCCGGTCCTGCCGGGGTGGCAGGATTATTAGTACAGAGCCTTGCCGGAAGCATCCTTCAGGTTAGCCTTCCAGGACGACTGCACCTGCTTGACGACGGAGTCAGGCAGCGGCACGTAATCGAGTTCGGTGGCGGCGGCGTCGCCGTTCTTGAATGCCCAGTCGAAGAACTTGACCACTTCGCGGCCCTTGTTCGCATCAGCCTGCTGCTTGTGCATCAGGATGAAGGACACGCCGGTGATGGGCCAGGAAGTCTTGCCAGCCTGGTCGGTCAGCACCACGCCGAAGCCTGGGGTCTTGGTCCACTCGGCATTGGCGGCGGCAGCCTTGAAGTTGTCGTCGTCGGGCTGGACGAAGTTGCCGTCCTTGTTCTTCAGCTGGGTGTGCGCGATCTTGTTCTTCTTCGCGTATGCCCATTCCACGTAGCCGATGGCGCCCTTGATGCGCTGCACGTTGGCGGCCACGCCGTCATTGCCCTTGCCACCCACGCCGGTTGGCCACTTCAGGGCGGTACCAGCGCCGACCTTGGTCTTGAATTCCGGGTTCACTTTGGACAGGTAGTCGGTGAACAGGAAGGAGGTACCGGAGCCGTCAGCGCGGTACACCACGGTGATTTCGGTCGCCGGCAGTTTCACGCCAGGGTTCAGGGCGGCGATGGCCGGGCTGTTCCATTCGGTGATCTTGCCCAGGTAAATGTCCGCCACCACCTGGCCGGTCAGCTTCAGCTGGCCCGGGGCGATGCCGTCCAGGTTCACCACGGTGACCACGCCACCCATGATGGCCGGGAACTGCATCAGGCCGTCGGCATCCAGGTCTTCTGCCTTGAGCGGCATGTCGGACGCGCCGAAGTCCACGGTCTTGGCCTTGATCTGCTTGATGCCTGCGCCGGAACCGACGGATTGGTAGTTCAGGCCGTTACCGGTGGAAGCCTTGTACGCTTCCGCCCACTTGGCATAGATCGGATAAGGGAAAGTTGCGCCTGCGCCGGTCATATCCGCCGCCAGGGCGGTGGTCGAGAACGCCATTGCCGCCGAAGCGCCAACAACGAAGGAGGTCAACAACTGTTTCATACGCATATCAAAGGTCCTCGTAAGGGTTTTGGGGTTGAACGCTGCGCAGTCTATGACGCCAATATTACAGCTTTATGACATTGGAAAATTATGTTTCAGGCATGGTCACAAACTTGTCATATTTCCTAATTACACTAAATTACACCCCTGAATAAGTGCTAAGATGACAAGCATGACGAAGTCCCAAGTTTCATTTCTCGACCGCGAACTGTCACAGCTGGCGTTCAACCGGCGCGTCATGGCACAGGCCGAAGACCCGCATATTCCCGTCCTCGAGCGCCTGCGCTACCTGTGCATCGTCAGCAGCAACCTGGATGAATTCTTTGAAGTGCGCGTGGCCAGCCTGCTGGCCGCCGCCAGCATGGACGGCGACCTGGAGAGCAACCCGGTGCTGGCGGCCACGCTCGAACGGGTCAGCAACGAATGCCATGAACTGGTCAAGCGCCAGTATGAAATATTCAACGCGGCCATCCTGCCCGAAATGCAATCCCAGGGCATCCACATCGTGCGCCACAGCCAGCGCAACGAAGCGCAGCGCGCCTGGGTCAAGGCGTATTTCGAGCGCGAGGTGCGCCCCCTGCTCACCCCCATCGGCCTGGACCCGGCCCACCCCTTCCCCCAGGTCGTCAACAAGAGCCTGAACTTCATTGTCGCCCTGAACGGCAAGGATGCTTTCGGGCGCGGCACCGCGATCGCCATCGTCAAGGCGCCGCGCGTGCTGCCGCGCGTGATCCGCCTGCCCGACAACCTGTCGAAAGACGGCGGCGTGTCGTTCTGCCTGCTCTCGTCCGTCATCCACGCGCATATCGCCGAACTGTTTGCCGGGCGCGACGTGCTGGCCTACTCGCAGTTCCGCGTCACGCGCGACTCCGACCTGTGGGTGGACGAAGATGAAGTGAAGAACCTGCGCCAGGCGCTCAAGGGCGAACTGCAAGGGCGCGCCTACGGCCGCTCGGTGCGCATCGAGGTGGCCAAGAATTGCCCGCCCGAGCTGTCGCAGTTCCTGCTCGACCAGTTCGGCCTGGACCAGACCCGCCTGTACCGCGTAGACGGACCGGTCAACATGGTGCGCCTGAACGAGATCGTGGAACAGGCGCGCCGGCCGGAGCTGCGCTTCCCGCCCTTCGTGCCCGGCGTGCTGGCCAAGACCGTCAACAACGATATCTTCGCCACCCTGCGCAAGCACGACATCCTGCTGCACCACCCTTTCCAGAGCTTCCAGACGGTAATCGACTTCGTGCGCAGCGCGGCCCTGGACCCGGCCGTGGTGGCCATCAAGCAGACGGTGTACCGCACCGGCATGAACTCCGACCTGATGGAGGCGCTGATCGCCGCCGCGCGCAGCGGCAAGGAAGTGACGGTGGTGGTGGAACTGATGGCGCGCTTCGACGAGGAAGCCAACATCAACTGGGCCGACAAGCTGGAGCAGGCCGGCGCGCAAGTGGTGTACGGCGTGGTGGGCTTGAAGACGCACGCCAAGATCGCGCTGGTCATCCGCCGCGAGGAAGGCGGCCTCGGCTACTACGCCCACCTTGGCACCGGCAACTACCATCCGGCCACGACCAAGTTCTACACCGACTTTGGCGTATTGACCTGCCAGCCGGAACTGGGACGCGACGTCAACGAAGTCTTCATGCACCTGACCAGCCTGGCCAAGCCGCAGCACATGCGCCACCTGTGGCTGGCGCCGTTCGCCTTGCAGGAGCAGATCATCAAGGCCATCAAGAACGAGGCGAAGATTGCGAAATCCGGGCGTCCGGGGCGGATTATCGCTAAAATCAATGCATTGACCGATGAACCGGTGATCCGCGCCCTGTACGCCGCCTCGCGCGAAGGCGTGAAGATCGACCTGATCGTGCGCGGCGCCTGCATGTTGAAGCCGGGCGTGCCGGGCCTGTCGGAAAACATCCGCGTACGTTCGATCATCGGGCGATTCCTGGAACATAGCCGCATTTATTACTTCCGCAACGACCTGGCGCACGACGTCATGCTCGCCAGCGCGGACTGGATGAACCGCAACCTGCTGCGCCGCATCGAAGTGGCCTTCCCGGTCCTGGACCGGGCGCTCAAGCGGCGCGTGGTGGCGGAGGGTTTGACGCCTTACCTGAAGGACAACTCCAACGCGTGGGAGCTGGACCCGCAGGGGCATTACCACCGCCGCAAGCCGCGCGGCAAGCAAAAGCCCTTCAGCGCCCAGCAGCACCTGATGGAGTTGCTCGGTACGCCGGCCGACCTGCCGGTGGATTGAATCCTGTTCACGGGAGGAAGCATGGACCTGATCTTGTGGCGCCACGCAGAAGCTGAACCGGGCCAGCCGGGCCTGGACGACCTGGAGCGCGCACTGACGGCCAAGGGCCACAAGCAGGCGCGCCGCATGGGCCAATGGCTCGACTCCGTCCTGCCGGAAAACTGCCGCATCCTGGTCAGCCCGGCCACGCGCACGGTGCAGACGGCAGCCGGCCTGGGGCGTAAATACAAGGTTCACCCCGACCTGGCGCCGGGCGCCGATCCGAGCGACATCCTGAAGGCGGTGAACTGGCCGGGGGCGCGGGAAGCGGTGCTGGTGGTGGGCCACCAGCCGACCCTGGGCCAGGCGGCGGCCCAGCTGATGACCGGCGAAGACGGCGACTGGGAGATGAAAAAGGGCGCAGCCTGGTGGTTCGTGCAACGCGAAGCGGACGATCCGTCGACCTTCTACTTGAAGGCAGTGATGCAGCCAGACCTCGTCACGAAATAGTTCTTACGGTTGGGCTTGTAATTGCAAGTCTGTCTGCTAGAGTTTAATTGTATCAACTCTAGGGAGCAGCCTCCGGAAACGCTGGCTGGATTGTTATGTGGGCACTGTTCACCATGGGCATATTCGGCTGCATGATCGCTCTCATCGTGTATGAGATCATCGCCGAGTATCGCGGGGGACATCATAAGCTGGTCGATCGCTACCACGAGTAGCTCGCGCTTCTGCAGAAGCGAGGCTCCACAGCGCCGTCTCCCGATGGCGCCGCTGGAGCCTTCACTTTTTCCGGGTCAGGCCAGCAGGTCCAGCAGCGAGGCCGTACCGCCCTGCTCCTCCTGCGCATAGAGCCGCACCAGCGCTTGCGCCTGCAAGGTCAGCGCCTGTCCCATCCTCGCCTTGCGGTCCTGCAGCGTATCGACTTCGCGGTCGGCCTGCGCCAGGGCGCGCGCCACCAGGCTGCGTTCGCCGCCCAGCACTTCCAGGCGCGCACCGAGCGCATCGGCCAGGCCCCGGCCCTCGTTGGTAAACAGCTTGGCCACGCCTTGCGCATCGTTGGCGATGGCGGCCGCCAGCCGGTCGCCATCGAGCTTGAGGCGGCCATTGCTTTCCAGCGTCAGCCCCGCTTGCCCCAGCGCGTCCTTGGCGCCGCCCAGGGTGCGCACCAGTTGCCCCAGTTGCGTGCCAACCTGATCGATGGCGGGGTTGCCCTTCAGCGCGCCCTTCTGTAGCGCGCCCAGGCGCTCCTGCAGTGCATTGAAGCCTTTCACGAAGGTTTCCACGTTCCTGGCGATCTGGCTGTCGTCGCGGGCGATGGTCAGCGTCGTCTCGCCCGCGCCCGTCAGGTTCAGGGTGGCGCCGGCAATGGCGGTCGTGATGCTGTTCCCCGCGCTGCGGATGGTCTTCCCATCCACGGTGAGGACGGCATCCTGCGCGGCCTGGGTCTGCTCCATGCCGTTGAACAGCTGGCGCACCGTGGCGTCGCCCGCCACGCTGATCTGCAGGGCCTGCGCCGCGCCGCTCGCGCTGCGCAGCTGCAGCGCCGTGCCGGTGCTCGAACGCACGAGGCTGGCGTCCAGCCCCGCCTCCTTCAGCGCATCGGCGATGCCCTGCAGGGTGTTGTTGCGGCTGTCGATGGTGAGGCTCTGGCTGCTGTCGCCCGTGCCGATGCGCAGCACGGTGGGGGAACCGGTGCCCAGCGGGGTATCGGCGCCCAGCGCTTCCGGGCTGATGAGGATCTGCTGCTGGGCCAACTGGCTGACCTTGACCGTGTGCGTGCCCGGTTCCGCCTTGCCGCTGGTGGCCACGCCCAGCACGCCGTCGGCGGAGCTGCTGGCGCGCGTGCTGAGGCCCGCGCCCGCCAGGCCCTCGGCAATATCCTGAAACACCGCCAGCGCCCCCTGCAACTGCCCCAGGCCGGACAGGCGCGCCTGCGTGCTGTTGATGTTGGCGTTGAGCTTGGCGGCCGCGCCGCGCTGCGGCGCCAGGGTCTGCTCCACCCGCGCCAGCACGCTGGCCGATGGGGCGCCGACAACGCTGGCATTCCCCAAGCCCAGCGAAGTGCCGTACATCGTGCTCAGCAAGCTGCTCACATAGTTCATGCGTCCAGTTTAGCGCATGAACTTGGTAATCGCACCCGCCGCGTCGTTATCGAGCGGCAGGAAGACAAAGCCGATCTTGAATTCACCGCCACTGAAGATGCAGTGGTTGGCTTTGCCGCGCGTATGGACGATCTGCGGTTTGCCGTCGACCAACATTTCGAACACGATCTGGCCCGTCGCGCCGACATTCACCTTGTGCTCGGAGGTCAGGGAAATACCCGCCAACCCGAGGTCGAAGGTGCGCGCGCTCAGCGGCGCGCCGCCATCCATCACAATCATTGCCCGTACACGCAAGATCTTGCGTGCGCCCTGCCTTGAATCTACTAACACTTTCTTGTCCGGTCTCTGAAGTGGTTGAACTCGAGATGGTATTATAGCAATGTTTCTGCAAGTTATTACACTACTGAAGCTCGCGCAGCCGGTTGAACGCCTCGTCGATGCGTTCCACCGGAATGATCGTCATGCCTTCCATGGCCAGCTTGGGGGCATTTGCCTTCGGGATCATGGCGATCGAGAAGCCCAGCTTGGCCGCCTCGCGCAAGCGTTCCTGGCCGCGCGGCGCGGGCCGGATTTCACCGGCCAGCCCTACTTCACCAAATACCACGAATCCGTTCGGCAAGGCCTTGTTGCGCATCGAAGAGTTGATCGCCATCAAAACCGCGAGGTCGGCCGCCGGTTCCGTGATCTTCACCCCGCCCACGGCGTTGATGAACACGTCCTGGTCGAACGCGGCAATGCCGGCGTGCCGGTGCAGCACGGCCAGCAGCATGGCCAGGCGGTTCTGTTCCAGCCCAACCGACAGGCGGCGCGCGTTGGGCAGGTGGCTGGTGTCGACCAGGGCCTGCACCTCCACCAGCAGTGGACGCGTGCCCTCCTGCGTCACCATCACGCAGGAACCGGGCACCTGGTTCTCGTGCTGGGACAGGAACAGGGCCGACGGGTTCGACACGCCCTTCAGGCCTTTTTCCGTCATGGCGAATACGCCCAGCTCGTTGACCGCGCCAAAGCGGTTCTTGATGGCGCGCACCAGGCGGAAGCTGGAATGGTTGTCGCCCTCGAAGTACAGCACGGCGTCGACGATGTGTTCCAGCACGCGCGGGCCGGCCAGCGCGCCCTCCTTCGTGACGTGACCGACCAGGATGATGGTGGTGCCGGTCATCTTGGCAAAACGGGTCAGCTGGGCCGCGCATTCGCGCACCTGGGCCACCGAACCGGGCGCCGAGGCCAGCGCGTCCGAGTACAGGGTCTGGATCGAGTCGATCACGGCCACTTGCGGCTTCAGGTCGGCCAGGGTGCCGAGAATTTTCTCCAGCTGGATTTCCGCCTGCAGCTTGAGTTCGCGCGCGTCCAGCGCCAGGCGCTTGGCGCGCAGCGCGATCTGGGCGCCAGACTCCTCGCCGCTGACGTACAGCACGCTCTTGACCTTGGCCATATTGGCCAGCGCCTGCAGCAGCAGGGTCGACTTGCCGATGCCGGGGTCGCCGCCCAGCAGCACCACGCCGCCCGCCACCAGGCCGCCGCCCAGCACGCGGTCGAATTCCTCGATCCCGGTGCCAAAGCGCGGCACGTCCAGCGCTTCGATGTCCTGCAGCGACAGCACGGGCGCGGTCTGCGCCAGCGACTGGTGCTGGGCTTGCGAGTAGCGATTGGCGCCGGCCGTCTCCACCACGGTTTCCACCAGGGTGTTCCATTGCTGGCAGGACGCGCACTGGCCAGTCCACTTGCTGCTGACGCCGCCGCATTCGCTGCAGGTATAGTTGGTTTTCGCCTTGGCCATGGTTACGCCTCGACCACGCGCACGCGCGGCGCCAGGGCGCACATCAGCTCATAGCCGATGGTGCCGGCCGCCGCCGCCACCTCGTCGATCGGCAAGCCCTCGCCCCACAGCACGACCTGGCTGCCCACGCGCGCCTGCGGCACGTCGGTCAGGTCCACCGTCAGCATGTCCATCGAGACCCGGCCCACGATGCGCGTGCGCACGCCGTCGACCAGGACCGGCGTGTCGACCGGTGCGTGGCGCGGGTAGCCGTCGGCATAGCCGCAGGCCACCACGCCGATCCGCATGGCCTGGCTGGCCTGGAAGCGGCTGCCGTAGCCGACGTAATCGCCGGCGGCGATTTCCTGTACGCCGATCAGTTCGCTTGTCAGGGTCATGGTCGGGCGCAGGCCGAATTCTTCCGCGCTCTTGCCGCCGGGCGTGCCGCCGTACAGCATGATGCCGGGCCGGATCCAGTCCGTGGCCAGCAGCGCGCCCAGTTCCGGCATGTGCAGCACCCCGGCCGAATTGCACAGGCTGCGCGGCCCGGGCAAGCCGGCCGTCGCTGCATTGAAGCGGCGCACCTGCTCGGCCAGCGTGATGCACGGGTGGTGCAGTTCGTCGGCGTTGGCGAAGTGGGTCATGAGGGTGATGCTGCCCACGTGCGCGATGGCGCGCAGGCGGGCATGGGCCGCGGCAAACGCGGCCGGCGCGAAGCCGAGCCGGTTCATGCCGGTATTCATCTTCAGGTGCACGTCGATGGGACGCGCCAGCGGCGTGCGCTCCAGCAGCTCGACCTGTTCGATGCAGTGGACCGCGCCCTGGATGCCGTGTTCGGCCATCGCCAGCAGGTCGGCGCCATCGAACCAGCCTTCCAGCAGCAGGATGGGCTTGGTCCAGCCCAGCTCGCGCAGGCGCACGGCATTGTCCGGCTCGATCAGCGCCAGGCCGTCGGCGGCGGCAAAACCGCGCATGCCGCGTTCCAGGCCGTGGCCGTAGGCATTGGCCTTTACCACGCCCCACGCTTGGGCGCCGGGCGCACAGGCTTTGGCCCGGGCCAGGTTGTGCTGCATTGCAGCGAGATGGATCTGCGCGACGATAGGCCTTGGCATGGCGGAAACAGTGAGAAAAAGAATGCGCATTTTACCGTCTGCGCCCGCCGCGTGCAGGCCGAATTCTTTGGAAACCTTCCTTTCCATGGTATAAAGCATGCCGAGAATATTATCGGGCGTCCTGAATGAATCGTGGTTTTTATACCATCATGGCCGCGCAGTTCTTTTCGTCCCTGGCAGACAATGCTCTGCTGATCGTGGCGATCGACCTGCTGGTGACCATGCAAGCTCCAGCCTGGGTGACCCCACTGCTGAAGCTGACCTTTGTGCTGTTTTACGTGCTGTTAGCGGCATTCGTAGGCGCGTTCGCCGATGCCCTGCCCAAGGGGCGGGTCATGTTCATTTCCAACCTGATCAAGATTTTTGGCTGCGCGCTGCTGTTCTACCATGTGCACCCGCTGGCCGCGTATGCCGTGGTGGGTTTCGGCGCCGCCGTCTACTCGCCGGCCAAGTACGGCATCCTGACCGAATTGCTGCCGCCGGAAAAACTGGTGATCGCCAACGGCTGGATCGAAGGCCTGACCGTCAGCTCCGTCATCCTCGGCTTCGCCCTGGGCGGCGCCCTGGTGGGCGGTCCGGTTTCCGCGGCCTTGAACAGTTTCGACATGCCGGGCATCGAAAGCGGCATCGACACCGTGAGCGAAACCGCGCTGATGGTGGTGATGGTGTGCTACGCGCTGGCGACCCTGTTCAACTGGCGCATCCCGGACACCGGCGCGCGCTACGAGCATCAGGAGCGCAATCCGCTGCGCCTGATCAGCGAATTCGCCGGCTGCTGCAGCATCCTGTGGCGCGACAAGCTGGGCCAGATTTCGCTGGCCGTGACCACCCTGTTCTGGGGCGCCGGTGCGACCTTGCAGTTCATCGTGCTGGAATGGGCCAAGCAGTCGCTCGGCATGCCGCTCGATAAGGCGACCAGCACGATTGCCGTCTTTGCCGTCGGCGTGGCGCTTGGCGCCGGCCTGTCGGCGCGCTTTGTCACGCTGCGCAATTCCTTGAAAGTGATTCCGCTCGGGATCGCCATGGGCGTGGTCGTCATGCTCATGATCTTCGTGCACGACGTGCGCCTGGCGTATCCGCTGCTGGTGCTGGTGGGCCTGCTGGCCGGCTTCTTCGTGGTGCCGATGAACGCGCTGCTGCAGCATCGCGGCCACGTTCTGATGAGCGCGGGCCATTCGATCGCGGTGCAGAACTTCAACGAGAACCTGTCGATCCTGACCATGCTGGCGATGTATGCGCTGATGGTGAAACTGCACCTGGGCATCAACACCATCATCGTGATCTTCGGCCTGTTCGTGGCCGGCTCCATGTATGCGATCCAGCAGCTGCACCTGGCCAACCAGCGCGAGCACGATTCGCTCGGCCTGATCGGCGAGCACAAGCACTGATTCAGGCGCCGGCACCACGAAGCCGCGCTCCACTTCCTCCAGCCAGCCACCCGCCTCGCGCACCGTTGCCACCAGCACCGGACCAGGATCGGTGCTGAATTTCTCCGCCAGCACGTCCAGCAGCGCGGCCCCTTGCAGGGGCGCCGGCGTGGCCGGCAGGTCGGCGCCCGCCCCGCGCGCGGCGGGCGTGCGCAAGGGAGCCAGCCATTGCAGGCGCGGCATCACGATGAACTGTTCGCCCGGTGCCGCGGCCTGCTCGCCATGCGTGCGCCAGTAGCCACGGCAATGGTGCGGCGAAATGCCTTCGATGGGCGGCACCGCTTCGCCGGCGTGGTAGAACAGCCAGCCCTTCACCAGCGCCTGCGCGGTGCTGACGGGTGCCGGCAAGGCCTGCTGCGCGGCGGGATGCCGGGCCAGCTGCAACTGGGCGTTGAAGATCTTGCGCATCTTGAGGCCGAGCGTGTCGGCCAGGTTGGGGCCCACCAGGCGGTTGTAGCGCCCGTTGTCGGGCGCGCCGTCGAGCAGGTAGAACTTGGTGGCGAATTCGATGTGGCGCAGCGTGACGGCGCCCGCATCGCGCAGCAGGAAGTCGAACTCGCCGATGGTGCCGTTGCGGCCGTCGCGCACCTGCAGGCCGTGCGCCGCCAGCATGCCGCGCTGGGCAAAGTAGAAGGCCATCAGCTTTTCAGCGTACAGGCCCAGGCGGGTATAGAAGCGCTTGCCCAGCGCGGCGTCCAGCGGTGCCGGGTCGGCATCGAGGTCGGCCAGCCAGTTCGCCACCGCCGGGCTTACCGGCCCCAGCGTGGCGATCCTGCCCTGCCAGTGCGGGCTGGCGGGATCGAGCAGGTCGGGCGAGTCGAGCAGCCACGCGAGCGCGCGGACGTGGGGCCGCGCGAGGTGGCCCCACTTGCGGTGGAAGGCGCTAGCGTCGGCCGGCATGGGCGGCTTTGGCAAGGCACAAGTCCTGCCATGCCTTGGCCTTGTCTGCCGGCTGCGCCAGGAGGCCGGACGGGTGGTAGGTCGCCACCACCGGCACGCTGCCGTGCAACATGATGCGGCCGCGCGCGGCGCCGCCCAGCAAGCCTTTGCCGGTGCTGTGGCCGAAGGCGACGATCACCTTGGCCTGCGTCAGGGCCAGTTCGCGCTCCAGGTAGGGGCGGCACGCCTGCAGTTCTTCTGCGCCCGGCGCGTGCGGGGCGTGGCATTTCACCAGACTGGTGAGGTAGGCGCCCTTCTCCGTCGACTGGCCAACGGCCTTGAGCATGTTGTCGAGCAGGTAGCCCGGGTCGCCGGCGAACTGGTAGCCCGCCGCATCCTCTGCCGCGCCGGGGGCGGTGTCGAGGGCAAGCCAGGTGGCTTGTTCGTCGCCGCGGCCAGGGACGGCCTGCTGGCGCGTCGCACAGCGGCCGCAGCGCGTGCAGGCGGCGATTGCGGCTTGCAGGGCGGGCCAGTCCATGGCGCCGATGTCGTCCTGCGTCGGCTGGCCGCCCGGCGCTGCGGCGCGCGCTGGCGCGGCAGGCTGCTCGTCGTCGAACCAGGACGGCGGTTCGTCCGCCGCCGGTTCGGCGTACACCGGGGCGGCATGCACGGCGGGCGCGGGCGGCTGCGGGCGCTGCAGCGGCGCGGCGGGCTGCTCGGGCGGCGCGACTTTCTTGCGCTGCGGCTTGAATTCCGGCGTTGGCGCGTCGTCGAACCAGGACATGTCTTCGCCGGTGGAGGCGATGCTTGGCGTGCCGGGCGCACGGGCCGGCGCGGCGGGCGCCGGCGGCGGCTCGGCAACGGCGGGGGCCTCGGGCACGGCGGCCGGTGGCGTCACGGCGGCGCGCACGGGAGCGGCGGCAGGCGCCACCGGCTGCGGGTCGGCGGCGGCCTGCGTGAAGGCGTCGGCGGCAACGGCTTCGGTGGCGGCAGGCGCCACGCGATCGCGCAGCAGCCAGCGCGGGCCGAGCGCCATCTCATCCAGGAACACTGCGGAGCGACGGTCATTCATAAGCCATAACGCATCACGATAGCGTCCTCACGGGTTGAATTGGGAGCGGGATAATAGCCCTTGCGGCGGCCGATTTCTGCAAAACCATAGCGCTGGTAGATTTCCAGCGCGCGCACATTGGATGGACGCACTTCCAGCAGGATCGACTCCATGCCCAGGCCACGCGACAAGGCGACGGCCTGGTTCACCAGCAGGCGCCCCAGGCCCTTGCCCTGCCATGGGCGCGCCACCGCGACGTTCAGCAGGTGCGCTTCATCGACGATGCCCATCACCAGGAAGTACCCCATCAGCTGGCCGTCCTGCGCACGCAGCACCCAGGCATGGTAACCCTGCGCCAGCGAGTCGGAAAAATTGCTGCGGCTCCAGGGGTGCGGATACACCTCCTGCTCCACCGCCACGACTTCATCCAGGTCGCTTTCCTGCATCGGCTCGTAAATGAGCCGGGCCAGATCCCAAGCCTGCTGCTTCATGCCTGCGTCGCCTTCATTTCTGCGCGTTCGGCTTTGGTGTAGGCGACCTTGTTGCGCAGGTAAAGCGGCTGCGCCTGCGCGGCTGGCACGGCGTGTCCGGCAGCGAAGGCGGCGCGGCCCAGGCGTGCAACCTGCACCGCGTGCGGCATGATGTCGCCGTCGGCGTCCTGCGCAAAGGCCTTGCCGGCAAATGCCTCGGCATAGGCGGCGATGCCGTTGCCGCAGGCAAGCACGGGGCCGACCGGCGCCACGTCGGACGGCGCCGAGAGCGCCGGCGGCAGCACCGCGGCGGGCAGGCCGCCATCAAAGCGGAACTGCGCCCAATAGACTTCGTTCATGCGCGCGTCAAGCACCGTCAGGACATCGGCGCCCGCGCCATGGCGCTCCAGATGGGCCAGCGCCATGGCGTCGAGCGTGACGATGGGCAGCAGCGGCAGGCCGGCGCCGAAACCCAGGCCCTGCGCAATGCCGCAGGCGGTACGCACGCCGGTGAAGGAACCCGGTCCCGCGCCGTAGGCGATGGCATCGCAATCGCGCAGGACGATACCTGCCTCCTCCAGCAATTGCTGGATCATGGGCAACACGGACTGGGAGTGCGTGCGCACCCCGGACGATTCGCGGGAATACACGCGCTCCCCGCGCAGCAGCGCGCAGGAAGCCATTTCGGAGGATGTTTCGATTGCAAGAATGGTAGCCATAGGCGGTATTTTAACCTGCGGGCATGTACAATAGCACCCCATGCACAGCACTACCCTACACGCCGACAACCGTGCCGAAGTGGCATCCGCGCTGGCCCAGGACCACCTGATCGTGGCCTGCCTGTGCGCTGCCTGGTGCGGCACCTGCACCTCCTACCGCACCGCGTTCGAGGAACTGGCCAGCCGCCACCCGGACAAGTATTTCCTGTGGGTCGATATCGAAGACCACGCCGACCTGGTGGGCGACCTCGATGTCGAGAACTTCCCTACCCTGCTGATCCAGCGCCACGAGAACGTCGCCTTCTTCGGCACCATGCTGCCCGACCCGCAGGTGGCGCACCGCCTGATCGAAGCCCAGGCCGCGCTCAGCGAGGAGGAACTGGAACGCCAGGCCGCCTCCACGCCGGAACGGCGCCAGTGGCAGCAGGAATGCAACCTGCGCGCCCTGTTAGGCTAGGCGCAGCGGCAGGCTGCGCAGGCGCTGCCCCGTCAGTGCGAACACCGCGTTGGCCACCGCCGGCGCCACCGGCGGCGTAGGCGGCTCGCCGACGCCGGTCGGGCGCTCGGTGCTGAGGGTGATGATGGTTTCCACCAGCGGCACGGCATTCATGCGCGGCACCTTGAAGTCATGGAAGTTGGTCTGCACCACCTTGCCATCCTTGATCGTGATCTCGCCATCGAGCGCGCTCGAGAGGCCAAACACCACGCCCGATTCGACCTGCTGCGCCACCAGGTTCGGGTTCACCACCAGGCCGCAGTCGATGGTGCACACCACGCGGTGCACGCGGATCTCCTTGTCCACCACCGATACTTCCGCCACCTGGGCCACGATCGAGCCGAAGGACTGGTGCAGGGCGACGCCGTGCGCGCGCCCCTGCGGCGCCTTGCCGGCCTTGGCCACCGCCGCGTTGAGCACGGCCAGGTGGCGCGGGTGGTTCAGCAGCATCGTGCGGCGGAACTCCACCGGGTCCTTGCCGGCGGCACTGGCCATTTCGTCGATGAAGCTCTCCTTGAAGAAGGCGTTGTGCGAGTGGCCGACGGCACGCCAGTTCCCCAGCGGCACGGCGCTTTCGACGGCGATGTGGCTGATGCGCTGGTTGCGAATCTCGTACTGCATGTCGTACAGGCCTTCGGCGGTGTGCTTCTCCGGCCCCATGCCCGGCAAGCCCAGGTTGCGCTCGATGAACTGGTGCACCAGCACGCCGCTCACGCTGCGCGCGTCCCAGCTGACGATATTGCCGGCGCCGTCCAGGCCCGCTTCCATGCGCGCGATGGCCGCCGGACGGTAGACGTCGTGCGTCATGTCGTCCTCGCGCGTCCAGATCACCTGCACCGGCGCGCCCTTGCATTCGAGGGCGATGGCGACCGCCTGCGCCACCATGTCCGCTTCCAGGCGCCGGCCGAAACCGCCGCCCAGCAAGTGTTCGTGCAGGATCACGTCGCTCTCGTCGACGCCGGCCACGCGCGCCGCGGCGCGCACGGCGAAGGTGGGCGACTGCGTGCCCAGCCACAGGCGCACCTTGCCGTCCTTGACCTGGGCCGTGCAGTTGACCGGCTCCATGGTGGCGTGAGCAAGGAAGGGGGCACGGTACTCGGAGCGGATGGTGCGCAGCGCATCCTTGCCCTCTTCCATGTCGCCGGCGCTGTAGTACACGAAGCCGTCGTCGTTGGCCAGCGCGCTGGCCATCTCGGCATAGATGCTCTCGCTCGAGAGCGCGCCGTTGCCGCCGTCGCTCCAGCGGATCGGCAGCGCCGCCGCGGCCTGGCGCGCCTGCCAGAAGGTGCGCGCGACCACCGCCACGCCGGCCCCGGCGCCGGATTTTTCAGTGAGCGCGCCGCTAAAGTCGATCACGCTCAATACGCCCGGCATGCCGGTCACCTCGCCCGGGCTGATGCCCTGCACCGAGCCGCCCACATAGGGCGACATGCGCAGCGCGGCGTACACCATGCCTTGCGGCCGGGCGTCGATGCCGTAGCGGGCGCTCCCTTCGGACTTGATGCGCGAGTCGCGGCGCGGCACCGGGGTGCCGATCAGGCGGAAGCTGTGCGGGTCCTTGACCTTGAATTCCTGCGGCTGGCCAAGCGCGGCGCGCGCGGCGCGGCTGCCGTAGCTGGCCTGGCGCTTGCTGATGTCGTGATACAGCACGCCGTTCTCGGTGCGCACCTGCTCGTGCGGCACCTTCCATTCGCGCGCCGCCTCGGCCACCAGCAGCGCGCGCGCCATGGCGCCCGCTTCGCGCATCGGCCCCCAGGCATCGGCCACGCTGGACGAACCGCCGGTGATGACGATCCCCAGCTCGCGCCCGACCTTCTCCAGCATGCGCACCGCCATGCGCTTGCCGCTGCTGTCGTCGTCCGGGTGGAAATGCCAGTTGTCGTGCATGACGGCGAGGTTGCTGTAGATCTTGTCGAGCGGCGCCTGCACCAGCTTGATCGCGTCCAGGCTCACGTCCAGTTCCTCGGCCACCAGCATGGCCAGCGCAGTGTGCACGCCCTGCCCCATCTCCGCGCGCGGCATGGCCAGTTGCACGCCGCCGTCGGGCGCGATGGCGATCCAGCCGTTGAGCGGCACCGCGCCATTCTCGACCGGCAGCGGCGCCTTGCCGCGCAGGCGCTGGCGCGGCGGCATCACGCCCCAGCCGACCACCATGGCGCCGGCCACGGCAACGCCGCTCAGCAGGAAGCGGCGGCGCGAAGATGTCTTGGGTTTCAGCATAGCGGTTCCGTCACGGCAGCCAGCGCTGCAGCAGGTCGTCCGGCATCACCGGACGGCTGTAATAGTAACCCTGCGCCTGGTTGCAGCCGTGGCGCAGCAGGAAGGCCGCCTGCTGTTCCGTCTCCACGCCTTCGGCGATGACGGACAGGTTCATGCTGCGGCCCAGCTGGATGATGGCGATGGCGATCGCCTCGTCGTTGGCGTCGGTGGAAATATCCTTGATGAAGGAGCGGTCGATCTTCAGCGTCTGCACCGGCATCTGTTTCAGGTAGGCCAGCGACGAGTAGCCGGTGCCGAAATCGTCGATCGCCAGCGAGACGCCGACCGCATGCAGGTCGTTGATGAAGGCCAGCGCATCGCCGGTGTTCATGATGACCGACTCGGTCACTTCCAGCTGCAGGCGGTGCGGCTCCAGGCCCGTTTCGCGCAGGATTTCCGCCACGGTGCCGACCATGCTGCCGCGCTCGAACTGCTTGGCCGACAGGTTGACCGCGATCTTCGGCACGTGCAGCCCGGCGTCCTGCCAGCGCACCATCTGGCGACAGGATTCGTACAGCACCCACTTGCCCAGCTGGTTGATGAAGCCCGTGTCCTCCGCCAGCGGAATGAAGCGGTGCGGCGGCACCAGGCCCAGCTCTGGGTGGTTCCAGCGTACCAGCGCCTCCACGCCGAGCAGCTTGCCGGTGTCGATCTCCACCTGCGGCTGGAAGTTGAGGAACACCTCCTCCTTCTCGATCGAGCGGCGCAGGTAGGTTTCCAGGCGCAAGCGCTCGACGCCCTCGCCCGTCATGGATGGCTGGTAGAAGCGGTAGCCGTTGCGCCCGCGCGCCTTGGCCTGGTACATGGCCACGTCGGCGTTGCGGATCAGCATATTCAGGTCGCTGGCATCGGTCGGGAAGATCGAGATGCCCACCGAGCAGGTCACGAACAGCTCGTGGCCCGCCACCATGAACGGGTGCTCGAACATGCTCACCAGCTTCTCGGCCACCTGGCCGGCGCCGTACTGGCCCTCCACGTCCTCCAGCAGCACGATGAATTCGTCGCCGCCCAGGCGCGCCAGGGTGTCGCCTTCGCGCAGCTTGTCCGACAGCGCGTGCGCCACCTGCTTCAGCAGCTCGTCGCCGATGTGGTGGCCCAGGGTGTCGTTGACGTTCTTGAAGCGGTCCAGGTCGATGAACAGCAGCGCCAGCTGCTCGTTGCTGCGCGTGGCGCGCTGGATGGCGTGCTGCAGGCGGTCGTGGAACAGCAGGCGGTTCGGCAGCTGGGTCAGCGGATCGTGGTGCGCCAGGTGGTCCAGCTTTTCCTGCGATTCCTTGACCAGGGTGATGTCGCTGAACACGCCCACGTAGTGGGTGGTGACGCCGCGCGTGTCGCGCACGGCCGTCAGGGTCAGCCACTCCAGGTACAGCTCGCCGTTCTTGCGCTCGCTCCAGATCTCGCCGCGCCAGTAGCCGTGGTCCACCAGCTCCTTCCACAGGGCGGCGTGGAACTGGTCGTCGTGGCGTCCGGAGCGTGTCAGGCCGCGGTCGCGCCCCAACGCCTCCTCCTCGGAGTAGCCGGTGATCTGGGTGAAGGCAGGATTCACGGCCACGATGGTGCCCTTGTCGTCGATCACCATCACGCCGTCGGCAATGTGTTCCAGCACCGTGCCGGACAGGCGCAGCTTCTCTTCCGCCTCCTTGCGCGCGGTGATGTCCGCGTACACCCAGATCGAGCCCTCGTTCGGGCGGTTCTGGTCGATGGCGCAGCCCGACACCATGCACCAGAACAGCGAGCCGTCCTTGCGGCGGTAGTGGCGCTCCTCGCTGAAGTATTCGCCGCTCCCCAGGGTCGGGTACTGGCGCGCGCCGGCCGATTCGAAATCGAAGGTGGTCGGGAAGACGATGGCGGTGGAGGCGCCGATCATCTGGCCCGGTTCGTAGCCGAACAGGTCCTCGCAGCGGCGGTTGACCGAGACGATGGTCCGGTGGCGCACGAACATCACGCCGAACATCACGTTGTCCAGGATGGCGCTTTGCTCGGCCAGCAAGGCCTCGATGCGCATCTCGTTGTGCTTGCGCTGGCTGATGTCGGAAATGATGCCGTCGACCCACGGCGAGCCGCCCGATTCGGCCGGCTGCGGCTGGCCATTCTCGGCCACCCAGCGTTCGGTGCCGGTGGAGTCGACGATGCGGTACTCGATCTCGTACGGCTTGCCATCCTGGATCGCCTGCACCACGGCGCGGCGCTGGCGCCTGCGGTCTTCCGGGCAGATCAGGTTGGCCCAGGCATGGGTGGTGCTGCGCATGAACTGCGCGGCCGGGTAGCCGGAAATCTCTTCGATGGCATCCGAGACGAAGTCGATCGGGCCGTCGGGACGGAAGCGGAACACGGCGCCCGGCACCTGGGTCACGATGGTGCGGAAACGCTCCTCGCGCTGCGCCACGTCCTCGAACAGGTGCTTGATCGCCACGCGCATCTGGTCCAGCTGGCCAGCCAGGCGTCCCAGCTCGTCGCTGCCGCTCAGTTCCATGCGCGTTTCGAAGTCGCCGTGCGACAGGCGGTCGGAAAAGCGCATCAGCTTGCGCAGGGGTTTCAGCAGTCGCTGGTTCAGGAACAGCACGATCAGCAAGAGCGACACCGTCAGCTGGGCCGCCAGCACGAAGACGTAGGACAGCTGCTTCTCGCGCAATTCCTGCTGCGAGCGCGCATCGTCCATTTCCACCATGATGCGGCCGATCTTCTCGCCGCGCACCAGGATCTCGCGTTCAGCGCGCACCACATTGCCGATGGCGCGCTTGGGCGCTTCCACGTGCATGAACTGGGTGTCGGCCTGGCCGGTGACCTGCACCTGCAGCACCGAGCGGTCGCGCATGACGGATTCGACCAGCGAGTGGGCCGATTCCGCATTCATGTTCCAGAGCGATTCCTGCATGCCGAGCGCGAGGATGTCGGCATTGCGCTGGAGCGATTCGTTGAGGGCCGTCTGTGCCGATTTCTGCTCGTGAACGCCGATTAGCAGGTAACTGCCGATAATTGCCGGAATCACCAGGCCGCCGAATACCACCAGTAACAAGGCGCCGTAGATGGACAAGCCATACAGTGCGCTCAGGCGGGACCTAAGTTTGTTATAAAAATTCCGTGCCATGCAAGCGGGTTCTGTTGGAAAAGATTATCCAGCAGCAATTATGCACTTATCTTGGTATGATCGCCACTCTATATACGGAGGAGTTCCCCCATGTCGTTTTCCATGTATTCCGCGTCGGTTCCGGCGTTTCGCCAAACCCTGGGCAGCCTGCTGTCCATCCTCGACAAGGCCGAAGCCTATGTCGAGGCGAAGAAGCTCGACCCGAACGCCCTGCTGCAGTTCCGCCTGTTCCCCGACATGCTGCCGTTTACACGCCAGATCCAGATCGCCGCAGACTTCGCCAAGGGCGCCGCCGCGCGCCTGGCCGGCGCCGACGTGCCCTCGTTCGAAGACACCGAAAAGACCATTGGCGAACTCAAACTGCGCATCCAGCGCACCCTGACCTTCATCGACTCGCTGCCGCGCGAAGCGATCGAGGGCAGCGAGCAGCGCGCCATCACGACCGGCAGCGGCGAAAAGGCCAAGCATTGGGTGGGCCAGGAGTATCTGGCGCATTACGCACTGCCGCACTTCTACTTCCATGCCACCACGGCCTACAACATCCTGCGCCACAACGGCCTGGAGATCGGCAAGAAGGACTTTATCGGGACCTGGAAGGCGGAATAACGCCGGGACGGGTTCAGGTGTTGCGGCGCGGATAGCCCTGCGCCAGGATGCGCTGCCACACCTTTTCCTTTTCGTCGTCGCTCATGGCCACCCAGTGGGCGACTTCGATGTAGGTGCGGCCGCAACCGCGGCAAATTTCGTCAAACGTCGTCGAACAGACCGCTACGCAAGGGGTATCGGGCCGTTCCGGTGCTTTCTGTTCCGGCATCACTTCACCTTCAAGCCCAGCTTGTCCCAGCCTTCGTGGCCAAGCTGCTCCATGGTTTCGATGTTCTTTTCGAAAATATCGGCCGCCTCCGGGAAGGCTTCCACCGCACGGTCGATCGACGCCTCGCGCAGCAGGTGCAGGGTCGGGTACGGCGAACGGTTGGTGTAGTTCGAGATATCGTTCTTGTCGGTATCGGCGAACTGGTAGTCGGGGTGGAAGCTGGCCACCTGCAGCTCGCCTTCCAGCTTCAGCTCTTCCAGCGCGGCATCGGCCACGTCCAGGAATTCGTTGTAGGCCTCGAAATCCTGCAGCACCAGCGGGTGGATCAGCAGGGTCGTATCGACCACTTCCGGATCTTCCTCGGCCAGGAATTCCAGTTCCTTGACCAGGTCTTCCAGCAATTCTTCCGGCGTTGCCGCTTCCGACACGACGTAGCGCACCTGTTTCTTGACGTGCACGGCCTTGGCAAAGGGGCACAGGTTCAGGCCGATGACGGCCTTCTCCAGCCACTGTTCGGTGTCGGCGATGACGGCTTCATAATCCACGCGGGCGTTGCTCATTGATACATCCAAAATCGTTATCGAAGGCACTAATTATATAGCCAGTTCGACATAATTATCCAAGAAAATCAGGCACATAGCGAATTTTACCTTGACTCGGCAGGGATTCAACTCTACACTCCGGCCTTAGATAGTCCATCCTTTGTTTCTGGAAGGCAACGGCGAAACATTATGCACGATCGACTCAAACAAGCTGTCCTGATCGCCCTGGCGCTGAGCGCTGCGGTCCCGGCAGCCACCTCCCTGGCAGCGACCGAAGCGGCGAAATCCGTGGTGCTTCAAGTGCCTGTCGTTGAAGAATACAAGGAAACCGACGTCTGGGGCCGCATCCGCTCCGGTTACGCCATTCCCGATGTGAACAACAGCCTGGTCGGCAAGCACGTGAAATGGTACGCCGACCGCCAGGACTACATCAACCGCACCGTCGGCCGCGCCTCGCTCTACCTGTTCCACGTGGTGGAAGAGCTGGAAAAGCGCAACATGCCGACCGAGCTGGCCCTGCTGCCCTTCATCGAATCGGCCTTCAACCCGCAAGCGCTGTCCACCGCCAACGCCGCCGGCCTGTGGCAATTCGTGCCGGGCACCGGCCGCGATTACGACCTCAAGCAGAACGCCTTCAAGGATGACCGCCGTTCCGTGCTGGCCTCCACCGACGCCGCCCTGAGCTACCTGCAGCGCCTGTACACCATGTTCGGCGACTGGCACCTGGCCCTGGCCGCCTACAACTGGGGCGAAGGCAATGTGCAGAAAGCCATCAAGCGCAACCAGGCCGCCGGCAAGCCGACCGATTTCGAAAGCCTGGCCGAGCACATGCCGGCCGAGACGCGCAACTACGTGCCCAAGCTGCAGGCGGTGAAAAACATCGTGGCCAACCCGGCCCAGTACGCGGTGCACCTGCCGGCCATCAGTAACGAGCCCTATTTCACCGCGATCGAGAAGACGCGCGACATCGACCTGACCCTGGCGGCCAAGCTGGCCGAGATTTCGGTCGACGAATTCCGCGCCCTGAACCCGCAATTCAAGAAGCCGGTGATCACGGGCGGCGAGCGGACCAAGATCCTGCTGCCGACCGAAAACGCCGAGAAGTTCGCCGCCAACCTGGCCTCCTGGACCCACGCCCTGTCGAGCTGGACCACCCACAAGATCAGCAGCGCACGCGAAAGCATCGCCTCCCTGGCGCGCAAGTTCGGCACCACGCCGGACGCCATCCGCCAGGCCAACAACATTCCGCACAAATCGGTGCTGAAAGCCGGCTCCACCATCCTGGTGCCGAAGATCTCCGCCTCGGCCGCATCGGACATTTCCGCCGACGTGATCGAAAACGCCGCCCTGGCGGTCGAAGCCGAGCGCACCGCACCAAAACGCAGCAATTACCGCCAGGCTTCCTCCTCCCGCAGCGAGTCCAAGCCGGCCGTCAGCATGGTCAAGGCACGCATCAAGCGTGACCAGGCCGGCAAATCCAAGACCCGCCGCAGCAACTAAACTACGCCCCGCCCCCTTGTCAAACTTGCAGGTGGGGCGGCGGCGCGTTTACAATCTCGGTCTTGCGGTATAACCCCATTGGAGTAGATATGGCTTTCTTGCAAGGCAAAAAAATCCTGATTACTGGCGTCCTGTCCAACCGTTCTGGCTTTCACCTACGTTGGCGAGCGCTTCAAAGACCGCATCACTGAATTCGCAGCCGAATTCGACAGCAAGCTGGTCTTCGACTGCGACGTCAGCAGCGACGAGCAGATTGCCAACCTGTTTACCGACCTGGCCAAGAGCTGGGACCGCCTGGACGGTTTCGTGCACGCCATCGGTTTCGCCCCGCGCGAAGCGATTGCCGGCGAATTCCTGGACGGCCTGTCGCGCGAAAACTTCCGCATTGCCCACGACATTTCCGCCTACAGCTTCCCGGCCATGGTGAAAGCCGCCCTGCCGCTGCTGAAGCCAGGCTCCTCCGTGCTGACCCTGTCGTACCTGGGCGCGGTGCGCGCGATCCCTTACTACAACACCATGGGCCTGGCCAAGGCATCGCTGGAAGCGTCGGTCCGCTACCTGGCGGAGAACCTGGGCCAGCACGGCATCCGCTCCAACGGCATTTCGGCCGGCCCGATCAAGACCCTGGCCGCCTCCGGCATCAAGGACTTCGGCAAGCTGCTGGGCTTTGCCTCCTCGCACGCCCCGCTGCGCCGCAACGTCACCATTGAAGAAGTGGGCAATGCCGCCGCCTTCCTGCTGTCCGACCTGTCGTCCGGCATCACCGGCGACATCATGTACGTCGACGGCGGCTTCTCGCACGTGATGGGCTTGAACGCCAGCGACTACGAGTAAATCCCTCGGCTTCGAACAATTCGGGGTCAGCTCTGTCAATCGG
>JAJTCO010000082.1 GCA_021323265.1 Pseudoduganella sp.
GTACGCTTCGCAAATTCTGCAATCAGTTCGCCTTTTTTCATTACTACCTCCTTGGTTAATGGAGCGCGCAGATTAGCACATTAATTGAAAAAAGTGTTCCCCCTTTTTTGAAGAAGACCATATAGTGACTGGCTCGCCACGAAATCGCACCGTGTTTTAGGCGGAAAGCCGGGGTAGTTCAAGCTTTTTTCGCCGCACCGCCCCGGCCTGGTGCGTTATTGTCCGGAGCCTTCAACGGCGGCGCTTTTGCCGCCCTGGGCGTTAAAGCCGATGCTCGCGTTGGCGTTCGCCGAGCCGTTTGCCGAGGCGCTGCGGGGCGCTTGCTGCGCTGCGCTCTGGCTGCCGTCGCGGGCTGCCTTGCTGCCGCTGGCAGAGCCGGCCGCGGCACCGGATGCCGCGGCGTTGCCGCTGCGGTTGCCGGCTGCCTGGGCTGCGCCACGGCCTTCGGCAGCCGCGTCGCGCGTCCCGCTGGCGATGCTGCGCAGCGGCAGCGACGGCATGGCGGCCTGGCCGTTCGCTGCACCGTTGGCGTTGCCATCGGCCGAACCGCTGGCGCCGGAACGCTCTGCATGCGCATTCACAGTGCCGTTCGACGCGCCATCGGCGCTGCCGCTGAGCACCTGCGCGCCGCGCGCCACGCTGGCGCCCAGGCCGGATGCGCCGTCGGCGTTGCCCGCCATGCCCGGCTTTTCCGCACCGGCTGCGCCATTGCCGGCGCCTTCAACGTTGCCGGCGCCGCGCGACAGGCTGCCCGCCAGGTTGCCGGCGCCGTTTGCCGCCCCGGCGATGTTCATGCCGCGCTGCATGCTGTCGCCCGGCGCCGCATCGGCAGCTGCTGCGCGCGATGCCGCTGCGCTGGCGCTGCCCGTTGCATTGCCGGCGATGTCCGCGCCGGCGCGGCTGCCGCGACGGGTGATGGCGGAGATGTCGCCGGCGCCGCTGCCGCCGATCATGCCGCGCGTGGCGCCCATGCTGCCGCCGAAGCCGCCGCCGATCGCGCCGCCGATGTTCCCGCCCAATGCGCCGCCGAGCGGTCCGGCCTGGGCGATGGAAGTGGCGCCGGCAGCGGCGATGATGGCGGCGTGGATGATGTTGGCGATGGTCTTGTTCATGTCAGTTCTCCTGGATCTTGCCGCGGGAAATCCGCCGCTTTCATTCAGAGAACGTGTGGGATGCGGGATTTCTTCCATCCCGGCGAAAAAAAATTCAAATATTTTTCAGCGGAAGGCGGAAGCGGGCGTGCGCAGGTGCTGCCCGACCACGCCGCGGCCGGTGCCTTCGCCGGCCGCGCTGGCGTCTGCCGCCAGTGCCGCCAGGGCCTGCGCCGCCTGCGCGGGCGAAGGGGAGGGCAGGCGCGGCGCCAGCAGCGCCGCCACCAGGGGAGATGCGAAACTCGTGCCCCGCACCAGCTTGTAGGGCGGGGTGCCGATCGCCGCTGCGGCCATCTGGCTGCCCGGCGCGGCAAACATCACTTGCGGCCCGCGCGCCGCCTCCGGCAGCGGCTGGCGCTTGGGATCGACGCCCGTCACGCCAACCACGCCCGGATAGCTGGCCGGATACAGCGGCGGCGCGGCCGGCCCGTCGTTGCCGACGGCCGCCACCAGCAGGTGGCCGCGTGCCACCATCGCCTGCACGCTGCGGCCCAGCATCTGGTTGGCCGGCCCGACCAGGCTGATATTGATCACGCCGACCTGCTCCCTTGCCAGCCAGGCCAGCGCCTGCACGATCTGGCTGGCCGACCCGCCCGTCGGCTGGTCGCAGTAAATGTCGGCCGCGTACAGCCGGGCGCCCGGCGCCGCGCCGCTGAAGCGTCCGGATTTGCCCACCATCAGGGCGGCCACCGCAGTGCCGTGCGGCGCGGGCCGCGCGGCGCCCTCGCAGCCCCAGCGCACGATGCGCGCCGCGTCGAACACTTCGTGCCGGACATCGACACCGCTGTCCACCAGTCCGACGCGCACTTCGCCGGATGCCGCGGTCCCCGTCTGGCCCGACTGCGGCTGCACTGGCGACGTTGCGCTTGCGCCGGCGCCGACGTAGACGTGGTTGAAGTCGTAGCTGCCATCCGGATCGGCCGCGCGCAAGGCCGCCAGCGCGGCGGCCGTGGCCACGCCATCGGGCACGCGCAAGGTCACCAGTGTCTGTCCCAGCTCCGGCATGTCCTGGCGCCCCGCCACGGCCAGCCCGGCGGCGGTGGCGGCGGCCAGTCCGGCGGCCGATGGCGACCAGGCCAGGATCTCGCGCCGCACGGCCGGAAACCCCGCGGGATCGGGCTCCAGGTGCGCCGGATGCCGTACCAGCAAGTCGCGGGTGAGGGCCTGCCGCAGCTGGTCTAGCGAAGGCACGCGGCGTGGCAGTTCGGTGGTATCGAGCAAGCGCTCGCGCAGGCGGTCGCGCAGCATGGCGCCATCGCCCAGGCGCTGCGGCAGGCCGGCGCCGGGCAGCTGCGGCAGGCCGGGCAGGCCGATTTGCGCCGTCGCCGGCGCCGGTCCGGCCAGCAGGCCGAGGGCAATCAGCAGGCAGCGGCATGGACGCAACAGGGAACGAGACGGGCGCAGGCTTGGCATGGTCGGATGATAATATAAGCTATCGGTATTTAATCTGTGTAAACGATGGAAAGCGGGAAGAAAATCCCTGCCCCGTTCGTTATCCTCCCATGATGGACAACGAGAACGCCCTGCACGAGGAAATCGCTGCATTGCTGCCGCGACTGCGGCGCTTTGCCTGCACGCTGGCCTGGCACCGCGAGGACGCGGACGACTTGGTCCAACTGTCCGTGGAGCGCGCCATCCTGCACAGCAGCTCCTACCAGGCAGGAACCCGCCTGGACAGCTGGCTGTTCCGTATCATCAAGAATGCCTGGATCGACGAAGTGCGCGCCCGCACCCGCCGCAGCGAATTGTTTGCGCCGGAAGAGGAGGGCGAGCACGTGGGCGACGACTTTGCCGAGGCCCACCAGCAGCGCATGGCGGTGCAGAAGGCGGTCAGCCTGTTGAGCGAGGAGCACCGGCTGGTGGTCGGCCTGGTGCTGGTGGAAGGCCTGCCGTATAAAGAGGCGGCCGAAGTGCTGGACATCCCGGTCGGGACCCTGACCAGCCGGCTGGCGCGGGCCCGCACCGCCCTGCAAGAACATTTATCGGAACAAGCGAGGTTAGCATGAAGAGTTTTTCCGACGAAATCCTGATGGCCTATGCGGATGGCGAACTGGACGAAGTCACCCGCCGCGCCGTCGAGGAGGCCATGCGCAAGGATGCGGCGCTGGCGCACCGCGTGGCCCAGCACAAGGCCATGCGCGCCAACGTGTTTGCCGCCTACGCGCCGGTGGCCGAAGAGGCGGTGCCGCCGCGCCTGGCGCAGCCGCTGCGCCAGGCCACGGTGGTGAGCCTCGACTCCGTGCGCGCGCGGCGCGAGGCGGAGCAGCAAGCCGTGCGCAAGGCCGGCCGCGGCCGGCACTGGTCGTGGCCGGAATGGGGTTCGCTGGCCGCCATGCTGATGGTGGGCGTGCTGGTCGGCCACTACGGCATGGCCATGCTGCCGGGCGACCGCGGCGAAACCGTGGCCAGCCGCGATGGCATGCTGCTGGCGCAGGGCCGCCTGGCGACAGCGCTGGAGCAGCAGCTGGCCGGCAGCGGCGGGCCGGTGCGCATCGGCACCACCTTCCTGTCGCAGGAAGGCGTCTATTGCCGCAGCTTCATGACGGCGCAGGAGCTGGCCGGCCTGGCCTGCAAGCAGGGCGGGGCGTGGAAAGTCCAGCTGGCGCTGCAACACCAGGGCAAGGGAGCACAGGGGGAATACCGGCAGGCCGGGGCGGAAATGCCGCCCCAGGTCCTGGAAGCGATCGACCAGCGCATCAGCGGCCAGCCGCTGGATGCGAAGGGCGAGCAGGAGGCCCTGCAGCGCAAGTGGCTGCGTTAGGCCGCGCGGGGCTTATACGCCCAGCAGTTCCACGTCGAAGATCAGGGTGGCGTTGGGCGGAATCACGCCGCCGGCGCCGCGCGCGCCATAGCCCAGCTCAGCAGGAATGATCAGCTGGCGCGTACCGCCTACCTTCATGCCTTGCACGCCTTCATCCCAACCGCGGATCACCATGCCGGCGCCCAGGGCGAATTCGAACGGATCGTTGCGGTCTTTCGAGGAATCGAATTTCGGGCCCTTGCTGCCGTCGTCGTTGCGCAGCCAGCCGGTGTAATGGACGGTGACGTTCTGGCCAGCCTTGGCTTCGGCGCCGTCGCCAACCTTGATGTCGTCATATTGCAGGCCGGATTCAGTCGTGATGATAGTCATGTTGGATTCCTATGAAATGTGGGACTTAGGGCGCGATTGTAGTGCATCTGCGGCCGATGCCGCCCAATTCGTGCCAACACCGGTGCGCCCGGCTTCGTATACACTGCGGCACCAAGGCAACAATAACCCGTTTCAATCACCCAATTACTACGAATGCGCGCTGTTCTCCACGCTTACGGCAGGGCCCTGCTGTCCCAGTTCCACGGCAAGATTCTCCTGCTGAGTATTGTCCCGTTCCTCCTGTCGGTAGCCCTGTGGGCGCTGCTGCTGTGGCTTGGCCTGCAGCCGCTGCTGGACTGGCTGCACGGCCATTTCGTCGGCTTCGAAATCTACCGCGTCACCAGCGACTGGCTCGAAAAGATCGGCCTGGGCGGGCTGCGCTCGATCGTGGTGCCGCTGTTCGCGCTGCTCCTGCTGCTGCCGCTGATGATCGTGACGGCCCTGATCTTCATTGGCGTGGCCGCCATGCCCTTCATCGTGCGCCACGTCGGCGGCCGCCATTTCCCGCAGCTGGAGAAAAAGCAGGGCGGTTCCATCCTGGGCGGCGTGCTCAAGGCCCTGGGCGCCTTCGGTACCTTCCTGCTGGCCTGGTTGTGCATCGTGCCGCTCTACATCATCCCGCCGCTGGCGGGCTTGGCCACCGTGCTGCTGTGGGCCTGGCTCACCAGCCGCGTGATGAGCTACGACGCCCTGGCCGACTACGCCAGCCCGGACGAACTGGCCACGCTGCAGCGCGAACACCGCTGGCAGCTGATGGCCATCGGCGTCGTGTCCGGCCTGGCCGGTACGCTGCCGGCCCTGGTGTGGGTGGGCGGCGCGGCAGCCGCGATTGCCTTCTTCCCCATCCTGCTGGCTGCCTCGATCTGGGTGTATGTCGTAATATTCATCTTTACCGGTTTGTGGTTCGAATACTATTGCCTGCAAGCGCTGGCCCAGCTGCGTCACGCACCCTTTGAGGAAAGCCTATGCCAATCGGACTGATCATCATCGGCGACGAAATCCTGTCCGGCAAGCGCGTCGACCAGCACTTCCCCAAAGTGGTGCAGCTGCTGGCGGCGCGCGGCCTGCAACTGGGCTGGGCCGAATTCCTGGGCGACGACCGCGCGCGCATCAGCGCCACGCTCAAGCGCACCTTCGCCAGCGGCGACATCGTGTTTTCCTGCGGCGGCATCGGCGCCACGCCGGACGACCACACGCGCCAGGCCGCGGCCGCCGCGCTGGGCCTGCCGCTGGTGCTGCATGAAGGCGCCAAGGAAGGCATCCAGCAGCGCATCCGCCAGGTGGCCGAGGAAAAGGGCGAGCAGGCCGACCTGCAGGCGCCGGACAACCTGCAGCGCTTGCAGATGGCCGAGTTCCCGCAGGGCGCGGCGCTGATTCCCAATCCCTACAACAACGTCGCCGGCTTTGCGCATGGCACGCATTACTTCGTGCCCGGCTTCCCCGTCATGGCCTGGCCCATGATCGAGTGGGTACTCGACACGCATTACGCCGACTTGTTCAATCGTGAGCCGCGCGCTGAGCAATCGGTGCTAGTGTATGAGGCAGCGGAAGCCGCGCTGACACCGCTGATGCAGGCCCTGGAAGCCGCCTGGCCGCGCATCAAGGTGTTCAGCCTGCCCAGTGTGGGCGACGCAAAGACAAGGCGCCATATCGAGCTTGGCGTGAAAGGTGATCCGGCCCAATGCGCAGCGGCGTTTGCGCATATGTGCCGCGAGCTCGATGCCTTGAACATGGAGTATGTGAAGCCCTGAATCCACAGTGTGAAAAGGGTGTTAACAGCTCTTGCAACGGCGCTCACGAACGGCGTGAAGCGCCGTTGTTTTTTTGCGAAAGTCCCACGCACAGATCAAATTTTTTGCGACTTGCCCGGTGCACCGTTCGCCGTTGTGGTGCAATGGTAATCAAGCAGAAATACACTGCATGTATTGTCCGGTTTGAACACTATGTTAAGCAATCGTCGTTTTCGCCGGCCCCGAGTTGTTGTGCGTGCGGTGCGCAAGATGCGCGCCGGTGCAGCAGCAGTTGGATATGGCGGCAACAGGCGACGCTTGCGCTCGGTACCTATGCCTTCCCAACAAGATCACGAAACAAGCCCTTACGACCCTACCGAGCCCGCACCGCCACCACCGTCCGAACCGATCAAGGGTTCGCGTTCGCGCAATGCCCTCATTGTGCTGATCCTGGTGCTGCTGACCGTCGCCGGTTTCTGGGGCTATCACGAAACCCGCACCTCGACGATGCAGGCGCGCTTGTTCACGGACCTGGTCAGTCAACTGACCTATAAAGTGGAGCCGGGGCCGAGCAAGGCGATCCGTTATCCGCAGGACAGCCCGTACGACGAGCGCCTGGGCTATGCCAACCTGCCGGACTACCTGGTCAAGCTGAAAGCGCGCGACTACGAGATCACGTCGCAGGCGCGCTTCTCGCCGAAGATGGTGGAGCTGACCGACATGGGCGTGTTTGCGACCTACCGCGAAAAGACCCGCACCGGCCTGACCATCCTCGATTGCCGCGCGCAGCCGCTGTTTTCCGCCAGCTACCCGGAGCGCATCTACGGCGGCTTCGAACAGACGCCGACCGCGCTGGTGCAAAGCCTGCTGTTCATCGAGAACCGCGAGCTGCTCGACAACAAGTACCCGAAACGCAACCCGGCGGTGGAATGGGACCGCCTGTCCAAGGCCATCCTGGAGAAATCGATGGGCGCCGTCGGCCTGGGCAGCCACCGCGCGGCGGGCGGCTCCACCCTGGCCACGCAGATCGAGAAGTACCGCCACTCGCCGGAAGGGCGCACCGGCTCGATGAAGGACAAGCTGCAGCAGATGGTCTCGGCCACCCTGCGCGCCTACCAGCAGGGCGAGGACACCACCAAGGTGCGGCGCCAGATCGTGGTCGACTACCTGAACACGGTGCCGTTGTCGGCCAAGCCTGGCTACGGCGAAGTCAACGGCATCGGCGACGGCATGTGGGTCTGGTACGGGCGCGATTTCGACGAAGTGCAGCGCCTGTTGGGCGGCAAGATGGACCAGCCGGGCAGCGCCCTGGCCTTCAAGGAAGCGCTGTCGCTGCTGATCGCGCAGCGCCGCCCCAGCTATTACCTGGGCGAAGGCGACGAGGACCTGGAAGTGCTGGCCAACAGCCACCTGCGCCTGCTGGCCAGCGCCAATATCATCACGCCGCAACTGCGCGACGCGGCGCTGAAGGAGAAGCTGCATCCGGCCAAGGGCAACGGCCTGCAGGCCGCGCCGCCCATGTCCTACGTGACGAAGAAGGCGTCCAACGCCGTGCGCGTGCACCTGGCCAACCTGCTGGGCGACAACCGCATGTACAACCTGGACCGGCTCGACCTGGCCGTCAGCAGCACGCTCGACGCGCAAACCCAGAAAGCCGTCACGGCCCTGCTGCGCGAGCTGCGCGACCCGGAAACCGCCGTCCAGGCCGGCCTGACCGGCAAGGGCCTGCTGGGCAATGGCGACCCGGCCAATGTGGTGTACAGCTTCACGCTGCTGGAGCGCGGCGAACACGCCAACTACTTGCGCGTGCAGACCGACAACTATGACCAGCCGCTGGACATCAACGAAGGCGCCAAGCTGGACCTGGGTTCCACCGCCAAGCTGCGCACCCTGGTGACGTACCTGGACATCATCGACCAGCTGCACAAGAAGTACGGCCAGATGGACGCGGCGGAATTGAAGAAGATCGCGGTCGATCCGCGCGACCGCCTGACCACCTGGGCCCTGGAATACCTGGCAACGACAGCGCAGGACAAGCGCGACCTGCCGGCCATGCTGCAGGCGGCGCTCGAACGCAAGTATTCGGCCAATCCGGGCGAAGGTTTCTTCACCGGCGGCGGCCTGCATTACTTCGGCAACTTCAGCAAGGACGACAACCTCAAGATCATGTCCGTGCGCGAGGCGCTGCGCCGCTCCACCAACCTGGTGTTCGTGCGCCTGATGCGCGACGTGGTCAAGTACTACTCGTTCCAGATGCCGGGCTCCTCGCAGACCGTGCTGGCCGACGCCGACGACCCGCGCCGCGCGGCCTACCTGGCACGTTTCGCCGACAAGGAAGGCAAGGAGTTCCTGGTGCGCTTCTACGCCAAGTACAAGGGCAAGAAGACGTCGGAACTGGACGGCATCCTGCTCGACACCATCCGTCCGACGCCGGTGCGCCTGGCCAACATCCACCGCACGGTGCACCCGAATGCGACGCCGGCGCAGTTCGGCAAGTTCATCAACGACAACCTGAAGGTGCAAAACGACGTTCCGGAAGACCGACTGGCACGCATGTACGAACAGTACGCGATGGACAAGTGGAGCCTGGCCGACCGCGGTTACCTGGCCGCTGTGCATCCGCTGGAACTGTGGCTGGTGGCATTCCTGCACCAGAACGAGGGCGCTTCGCTGTCCGACGTCATCGCCGCCAGCGAGAAGGAGCGTCAGGAGGTGTACCAGTGGCTGTTCAAGACGCACCGCAAGCACGCGCAGGACAAGCGCATCGCCGGCCTGCTGGAAATGGAAGCCTTCATGGGCATCCACCGCCAGTGGAAGAAGATGGGCTACCCCTTCGATTCCCTGGTGCCGTCGTACGCCACCACGCTGGGCGCCTCGGCCGACCGGCCGGCGGCGCTGGCCGAGATGATGGGCATCATCGTCAACGGTGGCGTGCGCAAGACCACGCAGCGCATCGAATCGCTGCACTTTGGCGCCGGCACGCCTTACGAGACCACCGTCGCGCGCAACAAGTCGACGTCGAATGAGCAGGTGCTGTCGCCGGAGGTGGCGCGTGCGGTAGGCGATGCGATCCGCGAAGTGGTGTCGGACGGCACGGCGCGGCGCGTGAAGGCGGCCTTCGTCGGCGCCGATGGCGCGGTGATTCCGGTGGGCGGCAAGACCGGCACCGGCGACCAGCGCTTCGACGTGTATGCGGCGGGCGGCCGCCTGATCGAGTCGCGCTACGTGAACCGCTCGGCGACGTTCGTGTTCAATATCGGCGAGCGCTTCTTTGGCTCGATGACGGCGTACGTGCATGGGCCGGAGTCGAAGAACTACGATTTCACCTCGGCGTTGCCGGTGCAGCTGCTGACGGTGCTGGCGCCTTCGCTGATGCCGCTGATCGAGCCGAACCAGCCCGGTGGGGCGAGTGCGGTTGCCGCCCCGGCAGCCGGCGGCGTGCAGAACGTTGCCGCTACCGTTCCCGCCGCGCCGCTGCGCGCTTGCGGGGCGCGCTGAGCAACCCGGAAAGGCTGGGTCAGACCCAAGGGTCAGACCCTTGGGTCTGACCCAGCCCTGCCGGGGTTAGAATGCGCCCATGAAGCTCATGAAATTCACCCAATTCAGCCTGCGCGACCTACTGGTCTCGGTCGCGCCCACGATGCTGCTGATTGCCGGCGCCTGCGTGCTGGCCTACTGGATCATCGATCCGACCCCGCCGCGCGTGGTGAAGCTCTCCACCGGCCAGGAAAACAGCGCCTACGAAAACATCGGCAAGCGCTACGCGCAAGCGATGGCCAAGCACGGCATCCAGGTCACGCTGCAACCCAGCCAGGGCTCGCAGGAAAACCTGCAACGCCTGAACAAGGGCGCAACCGACATCGCCTTCGTGCAAAGCGGGTCCACCAACGAAGCGGAGGCGGAGCGGCGCGGCCTGGTCTCGCTCGGCAGCCTGTTTACCGAACCGCTCTGGCTGTTCATGCGCGAGAAAAAGGCCGTCACCAGCCTGACCCGGCTGAAAGGGCTGAAGATCAACCTCGGCCCGGAAGGCAGCGGCGCCCCGCGCCTGTTCCGCCAGGTGCTGCAGGCCAATGGCGTGATGCCCGACGAATTCACCGCCAGCGGCCTGGAAAACACGCCCGCCACGGTGGAGCTGCTGGAGGGCCGCATCGACGCCCTGGTGTTCGCCGCCGCCCCCGACGACCCGCTGATCCAGATGCTGCTGATGACGCCGGGCATCAAGCTGTTCGACTTCACGCAAGCCGAAGCCTACGCCCGGCGCCTGCCGTTCCTCACCCACGTCACCCTGCCGCGCGGCATCGTCGACCTGGGACGCGACTTGCCAGCGCGCGACTATCAGCTGATCGCTCCCACCGCCACCCTGGTTGCGCGCGAAGACCTGCATCCGGCCCTGGTCGACCTGTTCGTGCAGGCCGCCAGCGGCATCCATGGCGGGGCAGGGTGGTTCCAGCAGCAAGGGCAATTCCCGTCGCCGCGCTACACGGAAATCCCGGTTGCGCGCGAAGCGGCCAAGTTCTACAAGGATGGCCCGCCATTCCTGCAGCGCTATATGAGCTTCTGGCTGGCCAACCTGTTCGACCGCCTGTGGGTGGTGCTGCTGGCCGTGGGCGCGCTGGTGTTGCCGCTGTCGCGCGTGGTGCCGCCGCTGTACGTGTGGCGCATCCGCTCGCGCGTGTACCGCTGGTACGGCCAGCTGCGCGCGGTCGAGCATGGTGTCGACGAGGGCAAGCCGCGCGAGGAACTGCTGCACCGCCTGGACCAGATCGAAGAGCGCGTGAACCGCCTGACCGTGCCGCTGTCCTTCGCCGATGAGTTTTATGGCTTGCGCAACCACATCGATTTCGTGCGCCAGCGGCTACGTACAAACACGTAAAAGTGTTGCGTCCGCGAGAACCTTTATTGACAGTTACTCACAGTTACCCCAAAGATAAGGAGGGAATGACACTGAATCAACTTCAAGGGGTACACATGGCACCAAGAAAACAGGTTCTCGCAATCGCAATCGCATCACTCTTTACCAGCAACGTCACCTGGGCGCAGGAAGCGCCCGCCGCCGACTCCACCGCCACCGTCGTCGTCACCGGCACCCGGGTATCGAACCGCACCGTACTCGATACCACGGCGCCGGTGGACATCATCAGCGCCGACACCATCAAGAACAGCGGCGTGCCGGAAATCACGCAAGCGCTGTCGGTGGCGCTGCCGTCGCTGAACTTCCCACGCCCCGGCCTGGCCGACGGCACGGACACCATCCGCCCGGCCACCCTGCGCGGCCTGGCGCCGGACCAGACCCTGGTGCTGGTCAATTCCAAGCGCCGCCACACGTCCTCGCTGGTCAACCTGAACGGCACCATCGGCCGCGGTTCGGCGGCGGTGGACATGAACACCATCCCGACCGGCATCGTGAAGACCATCGAAGTGCTGCGCGATGGCGCCTCCGCGCAATACGGTTCCGACGCGATCGCCGGCGTGATCAACGTGCGCCTGCGCAACGACCGCAGCGGCGGCGAGGCCAGCGTCAGCTATGGCCGCCGCGATACCGAATACGAATTCAATCCTGGCACGCCGCCGGCCGGCGCCACCTGGGGCACGCAGAACTCGCGCAAGCGCAAGGATGGCAACACCGCCACCTTCAGCCTGTGGAAAGGCATGGAACTGGGCGAGAACGGTTTCCTGACCGTGGCGCTGGAGCGCAAGCGCCAGGACCATACCGAACGCTCCGGCTGGGACGTGCGCCAGCAGTACCCCCTGGTCAACGGCGCCTTCGATCCGCGCGAAGCCACCTTCGACCGTTTCAACGCGTGGTACGGGGAGCCTGAGCTCAAGCAGAACACCTTCTTTGCCAATGCGGGCTACAACCTGAGCGGCGGGGTCAAGCTGTATGGCTGGACCAGCTACCAGGACCGCGATGCGCGTTCGGGCGGCTTCTTCCGCCGCGCCGTGCAGGACAACAACACGATCCAGATTTACCCGCATGGTTTCCTGCCGATCATCGCGCCTGCGGTGGCCGACTTCAGCGGCGCCTTTGGCGCCACCTGGTCTGCCGGCGAATGGGAACTGGATGCCTCGCTGACCTATGGCGAGAACCAGATGGACTTCACCATCGAGAACACGCTGAACCGTTCGTTGGGCCCGGCCTCCAAGACGTCCTTCGACGCCGGCGGCTTCAAGTATGACCAGCTGACGTTCAACGTGTCCGGCGTGCGCCAGTTCGACGTCGGCCTGTCGTCGCCGCTGAACCTGGCGGTCGGTGCCGAGGCGCGCCGCGAAGGCTACGCCCTGCATGCCGGCGAGCCGGACTCCTGGCGCAACGGCGGCGTGCTGCTGCCGAACGGCCAGCCGACCGCGTCCGGTTCGCAAGTCTTCCCCGGGTTCCGCCCGAGCGACGAATCCGACGCCAACCGCAAGGCCTATTCCGTGTTCGCCGACGTGGAAGCGAACCTGACGCAGAACCTGCTCGCGTCGTTCGCCGTGCGCGGCGAGCATTACAGCGACTTCGGCAACAACTGGTCGGGCAAGCTGGCTGGCCGCTACAACTTCACCCCGGCCTTCGCGCTGCGCGGCTCGGTGCAGAACGGCTTCCGCGCGCCGTCGCCGCAGCAGCAGTTCTTCACCTCCACCGCCACCAACTTCGTCGGCGGCGTACCGTACGACATCACCACCTTCAAGCCGAGCGATCCGGCTGCGGTGGCGCTGGGCGCCAAGCCGCTCGATGCGGAAAAGTCCACCAACTTCTCGCTCGGTGCCGTGGCCAGGATCGGCAAGGCCAGTCTTACGGTCGATGCGTTCCAGATCAAGATCCGCGACCGCATCGTGCTCTCGGAAAACCTGCTGCAGCCGAACGTGCGTGACTTCCTGACCTCGCGCGGCTTTATCGGTATCGGTGGCGGACGCTTCTTCATCAACGGCGTGGACACCACCACGCGCGGCGTGGATGTGGTGGCGAACTACCCTTGGAACAGCGGCGCGGCGGGCAAGTTCGACTTCACGCTGGCGGGCAACTACACCAAGACCGAAGTGACCAAGGTGCCCGTGACGGCGCAGCTGGCCGCACTCAATCCGGCGCCGCCGCTGTTCGACCGCGTGAACGTGCTGACGTTCGAGCATGGGACGCCGCAGACCAAGCTTACGGCCAGCGTGAACCATACGCTGGGTGCCTGGAGCGGCACCTTGCGTGCCACGCGCTATGGCAAGGTGCTGCAGCCCGATGCCAATCCGGCGCGTGACCACTGGATGACGCCGAAGACCCTGGTCGACCTGGAGGGACGCTACAAGATCACCGAGCGCCTGACGGCGGCGCTGGGGGCGGAGAACCTGTTCGACCAGTATCCGGATGCGTATCCGGCGACCTTGAACGGGACGGGGAATGCGCCGTTCTCCAACTACTCGCCGTTCGGCCGCTCGGGGCGCTTTGTGTATGCGCGCTTGAATTACACGCTCTGAAACCGGTGAACCGGTGTCCGGCCCGCCGGGCCGGACACCCTCCCTGCCGGCGGCGCCGTTGTATCAGGCGCCGAACCAGGGCAGGCCGGACTTGCACCAGCCACTCACCGTCTTGCGGTGGCCGTTGACGTCCTTCTCGCCCTCGAATCCTTCCAGAATGTCGTAGCAGTGGGTGTAGCCCGCTTCCGTGGCGGCCTTGGCGGCATGGCGCGAGCGCACGCCCGAACGGCACAGGAACAGGATCACCGTTTCCTTGCCCGGCACCGCGGCGCGCAATTGCCCCAGGAAATCCGCGTTAGGCGTGCCGCCCGGATACATGTTCCACTGCACGGCCGCCTGCTGCTCGGCCGGGATCGCCACCCGCCCCACCCAATCCCGCTCCGCATTGGTGCGCACGTCGACCAGGCGCACGTGGGGATCGCTTCTCAGCAGCTCGAATGCCTCTTGCGGGGTCACCGCACCGGCATAGGGCAGGGAAGTGTCGCGTTTGCGTGCGCGGTCGAGGATTTCGGGATTGGCGCTCATGTTTTTTCCTTTATGATGACTGCACCACAACGATGCATTTGCATCAATCGGTGCAAGAATGCACCATAGTGGTGCGATAATCGGTAAATGCACCTGGGTGGTGCGGCTTTTACGTGTCGGTACCTGTGATTTGGCTGGCATGATTTCTGCTTAATGTACCATCAGCGTTTGCCGCGCCCAAGAGGCAGCGGCAGTTTTTTCACTTAGGAGATATGCAATGGCAATGACCGCCGCAGACGTTCTGAAGATGGTAGCAGATCACGAAGTCAAGTTCGTGGACTTCCGTTTCGCCG
>JAJTCO010000015.1 GCA_021323265.1 Pseudoduganella sp.
TTGCTGGCCGGCCTGATCGCCGTGGTCATCCTGATCAGCGTCAGCGCCGCGGGCACCCAGTTGCAGTCCTTGTTCAACTACGTATCGTCCCAAGTCGCACAGGCCATGTCATGAGCGCAGTCTTCGCCACGCCGATCCCCACCCGCAGCCGCGTGCTGCGCGAGCTGCTCGCCGAACACGGCGTATTGCTGGCGGTGGTTGCCCTGCACTTTTGCGTCGCACTCGCCCTGTGCTGGGCCTTCCCGGACAAATACCGCCAGAACCTGCAGCTGCCAGGCTACCTGGCCAGCCTCGCCATGGGCCTGGTGTTCGCCCTGTGCGGCTACACCATTTACGTCATGCTCTTCAAGCGCCCGGCGCGCCTGGTACGCTACCTGCGCCAGCACCTGGCCGCTTACCTGAGCCTGGAGCGCCTGCTGTTCGCGGCGCCCGTGCTGGCCATGATTCCCCTGTTTGCCGCCAGCTTCACCGTGGTCAAGGCCGCCGTGCCGATGTTCCAGCCCTTTGCCTGGGATGCCCGCCTGGCCGCCGCCGACGCCTGGCTGCACTTCGGCCGCCAGCCGTGGGAATGGCTGCAGCCGCTGTTCGGCTCCCCGCTGATGACGGCCATCGTCAACTACAACTACCACCTGTGGTTCTTCATCATGCTGGCCACCGTGTACTGGCTGGCGTTCAATATGGAGCGGCGCGTGCTGCGCATGCAGTTCATGCTGAGCTTTGTCCTGAGCTGGGTCGTGCTGGGCAACGTGCTGGCCCTGTTCTTCTCCTCCGTCGGCCCTTGCTACTACGGCCACGTGGTGGCCGGCGCGGATCCCTTCGCGGCGCAAATGGCGCTGCTGCGCGAAGCCGACCAGCGCATCCCGGTGCTGGCCCTGCAGGTGCAGGACATGCTGTGGAGCGACTACAGCGCCAATGCCGGCACCAATGCGTTAAGCATTGCCGCCATGCCGAGCATGCACGTCGCCACCGCGGTGCTGCTGGCGCTCCTGGGCTGGCGCCTGAACCGCGCCGCCGGCATCGCCCTGACCGTGTTCGCCGCGCTGGTCATGGTCGGCTCGGTGCACCTGGCCTGGCATTACGCGCTGGACGGCTACGTCGGCGGCCTGGGCGCCTGGATCATCTGGCGTGCCTGCGGCCGCATCGCGCAACGGAGCGCGCCATGATGGACTTGCGCAGCACCCTGCCTGCCCTGCTGCTGGGCGCCTTGCTGGCCTGGGCCGTGGCAAGCGACGTGCGCAGCCGCCGCATCCCGAACCAGCTGGTGCTGGCCGGCATGCTGGCCGGGCTGGCCCTGCAGGCGACGGTGACGCCCGGTGCCGGCCTGTTCAGCGTGCCGTTCGGCGCCCTGGGCTTGCTCAAGGGCCTGGCCGGCCTGGCCCTCGGGCTCGTGCTGCTGTTGCCCATGTACGCACTGGGCGCCATGGGCGCCGGCGACGTCAAGCTGCTGGCCGCCATCGGCACCTTCCTCGGTCCGCTCGATACGCTTGGCGCCGGCCTGTCCAGCGTGCTGGCCGGGGGCGTACTGGCGCTGCTGGTGGCCCTGTTCCAGGGCAGCCTGCGCAAGGTGGCCGGGAACGTCAAGGTGATGGTGCTGGGCAGCGTTCTGCGCGGCCTGTCCGGCGGCAGCGCCCGTGTCGACGCTCCCGTCGCCGCGAGCGGCCAATTGCCGTACGCCGTCGCCATCGCCACCGGCACCGTGGCCTATCTGCTGCTAACCCGCTACTTTGGCTGGAGCCTGCTATGAACACAGCACACATCCTCGGATCGCGCACCGTCAACATCCTGGCAGCCACCGCACTGGCCAGCATCTGGCTGCTGTTCTCCATCGCCCACCTGCGCGCCTTCCAGGCTTCCGGCGACTGGACCTACCTGCTGTTCGTCGCTTCCGAAACCCTGGTGGCGCTGCTGTTCGTCATGCGTTCGGAACCGGCCGCCGTCTCGCATTCGCCGCTGGACTGGGCGCTTGCCATCGCCTCCACCGGCGCGCCCTTCCTGTTCATTCCCGCCACCAGCGGCGTGATCCCGGCCGCCCGCGTGCTGATCGTCGCCGCCGTCATCCTGCAGATCTGCGGCCTGCTGTCGCTGAACCGCAGCTTCGGCCTGGTTGCCGCGCGCCGGGTGATCAAGACAAGCGGGATGTATCGCGTGATCCGCCACCCGCTGTATGCCAGCTACCTGCTTTCATACGTGGGCTATGTGCTGGCCAACACCAGCACCGGCAATGTCGTCGCCTGTCTTGCTGCGGCCGCCCTGCTGATCGCCCGCCTGTACCGCGAGGAGCGCTTCCTGGCCCGCAACAGCGACTACGTGCTGTACATGCACCGCGTGAAGTACCGCGTCCTGCCAATGGTGTTTTGAAAGGTGCCCGACATGCCTGCCGACTTTGAAGAACCTAGCAAGCGCCCCTGGGCCGACGACCCGCTGCGCGTTCCCGCTCCACGTACCGTGGAGGAAACCGGCCTGCCTTTCCTGCTGCTGGTGGAGCTGACCTGCAAGATCCTGTACCAGCGTGGCCAGATCAAGCTCAACGAGCTCTCCAGTCACATCAAGCTGCCGTTGTCGGTGCTGGATCCGGTGATCGCCTTCCTGCGCACGGAAAAGCTGATCGAGATGATGCGGCGCGGGATCAGCAACACCGACGCCGATATCGTCTACAACCTGACCGACACCGGCCGCGCACGCGCCGCCGAATTCGTCCGCCGCGATGCCTATGCCGGCGCGGCCCCGGTCACCTTCGCCGCCTACGCGGAACGCGTCAAGGCGCACAGCGTGGCACAGATGCGCATCAAGCGCGAACATATCCGCAAGGTGTTCGACGGCATAGTCGCCAGCCCCATCGTGCTGGACCAGTTGGGCGCCGCCATGAACTCCGGCCGCGCCATCTTCGTGCACGGCCCGGCCGGCAGCGGCAAGACTTACCTGGCCGAACGACTGAACGGCCTGCTCAACGGCCAGATCGCCGTGCCGCACGCGCTGCTGGTCGACGGCGACACCATTCCCGTCTACGACCCGGTGGTGCATGCCGCCATCGAGGACACGGCGCCACCGGGCATGCTGTTCGACCGCCGCACGCCGCGCGACCAGCGCTGGGTACGCAGCCAGCGCCCGGCCGTCGTCACCGGCGGCGAGCTGACGCTGGAGATGCTGGACCTGCGTTTCGATCCGACCACGCGCCTGTACCAGGCCCCGCCGCACCTGAAAGCCAACGGCGGCATCTTCATCATCGATGACCTGGGCCGCCAGCGCTGCTCGCCGGTGGAACTGATGAACCGCTGGATCGTGCCGATGGACCGCCAGGTCGACTACCTGACTCTGCAAAACGGCTACAAGTTCCCCGTGCCGTTCGACGTGGTGGTGGTGTTCTCGTCCAACATGCCGCCCGAAACACTGGCCGACGGCTCCTTCCTGCGCCGCCTGGGCTACAAGATCCATGTCGGCCCGCTGCAGCCGGAACAGTACGAAACCGTGTTCCGCCAGGTGTGCCAGCGCTATTCGGTGCCGTTCGACGGCGAGGCCTTTGCCTGGCTGATGCGCCGCCATCAGTCGCACGAACGGCCGCTGATGGCCTGCTATCCGCGCGACCTGGTCTCGCAATTGCGCGACCTGGCCGCCTACGAAGGACGGATTCCCACACTCGATGTCGGTTCGCTGGAGTGGGCTTGGAACAACTATTTTTCAGCTAACTGAAGCCTAGGAAATCGAGGGGAAGATCATGAGGAATACACGAGCAACGATCATGATGGTGGTCGCCGTCGCATTGGCCTTCGTGGCCGTCGTGGTGGCTGCACGCTGGATCAACGCGCAAGCGACAGGCACCACCGCCAAGGTGGCCGTGGCGCAGGTGGACATCAGCCTGGGCGCGCGCATCACGCCCGACATGGTGCGCCTGGTGGACTGGCCGGCTTCGGTGCAACCGCCCGGCGCGATCAGGGACGACAAGCTGCTCGAATCGCGCGTCACCAAGAGCAGCATCACGCGCGGCGAGGCGATCCTCGAATCCAAGCTGGCGCCGCCCGGCACCCAGGGCGGGCTTTCCGCCGTGGTGGCCGAAGGCAAGCGCGCCATGACGGTCCGCGTGAACGACGTGGTGGGCGTGGCCGGCTTCGCGCTGCCCGGCAACTACGTCGACATCCTGGTCAACACGCAGGAAGAAGGCCAGCGCACCGGCAACAAGGACCCGTCCATCTCCAAGATCGTTCTGGAACGCATCCTGGTGCTGGCCGTGGCGCAGGAATCCTCGCGCGACGAAACCAAACCGAAGGTGGTCAACGCGGTCACGCTGGAACTGACGCCGGAGCAGGTGGAAAAACTGGACCTGGCGCGCAGCGTGGGCAGCCTGTCGCTGGTGCTGCGCAACCAGGTCGATCCGAACACGGCCCAGACCAAGGGCGCCACCAAGACCACCTTGCTGGGCCAGCAGGTGGCGGTGGCGCCGGCCAAACCGCAAGCGCCCGCACCCCGGCCAGCGCCGGTGCGCAAGGTGGCCAACGTGCCGCCGCCAGGGGTGAAGGTGGAGATGATCAAAGGACTCGATCGCAGCAGCCAACAATTCTGAACGGAGCCTTCCCATGAAACGACTAAGCACCGCTGTACCGGCCATCCTGGGCGCATTGCTCGCGCTGCCCGCCCTGGTCACGCCCGCTGCAGCACAGGTGGCGGCCGAAGCGGCCGTGGTGACCCAGAAGCCAAAGGCCAAGGCCAAAGCGCAAGGCCCGGTGGAGGCACGGACGCCAGTCTCGGGCTCGGTCCCGATGGCGGAGGGCCGCACCGAGCTGGCGCCGGCCATGCAGCTGGCCGAGGGCAAGTCGAGCATCGTGCGCCTGCAGCATCCGGCGTCGCGGGTGGCGGTGGGCGATGCGCGCATCGCCGACGTGATCCTGCTCAATCCCCGGGAACTGTACATGCTGGGCCGCACCGTCGGCACCACCAACCTGATCCTGTGGCAAAAGAGCGGCGACACCATCATCGCCGACCTGACCGTCAGCACCGACGTGGCGACGCTGCAGGACGGCGTCGACAAGCTGACCGGCCAGAAGGGCATGGTCAAGGTGACGCCCGCCGCAGACTCCATCATGTTAAGTGGCATGGTGCCCGACGTGGTGCTGGCCGACCACGTGCTGCAGCTGGCCAACGCCTTCGTCTCGCGTTCGCGGCCGACCGGCACCGGCCCCGGCGCCGCCAGCACGGGCAGCACCGGCAATGCCGGCGGCCAGGGTGAAGCCGGCATCTCGATCAAGATCATCAACATGATGACCATCGCCGCGCCACAGCAGGTGATGCTGGAGGTGAAAGTGGCCGAGGTATCCAAGTCGCTGGTCGACCAGCTGGGCGCCAGCATCGGCGCCAGCCACGCCATCGGCAACTGGACCTACACCCTGCTGTCGAACCTGTTGACCGGCAATCCCAGCCTGCTGGACGCCTTCAACAAGCGCAACGGCAATTTCCTCACCATCGATGCGCAAAAGCGCGACGGCCTGGTCAAGGTACTGGCCGAGCCGAACGTGATGGCCATCAGCGGCCAGGAAGCCAGCTTCCTGGCCGGCGGCCGCATCTACATCCCGGTCGCCTCCGCGCCGGACGGCGGCTTCACCCGCATCACGCTGGAAGAGAAGGAGTTCGGCGTGGCGGTGCGCTTCACGCCCACCGTGCTGGCCGACGGCCGCATCAACCTGAAGGTGGCGCCGGAAGTGTCGGAGCTGAACAAGGAAGGGGTGGGCATCTCCGCCAGCGGCGTCAATGGCGTTGCGATCCTGCCCTCGTTCACCACGCGCCGCGCCTCCACCGTGGTGCAGCTGTACGACGGCCAGAGCTTCGCCATCGGTGGCCTGATCAAGAACAACAGCACCACCAACATCAAGGCCGTGCCGGTACTGGGCGAAGTGCCGGTGCTGGGCGCGCTGTTCCGCTCCAACGACTTCCAGAACGACCGCACCGAGCTGGTGTTCGTGATCACGCCGCGCCTGGTCAAGCCGCTGCCGCCGGACTTCGCGGAACGCCTGCCGACCGCGCAGGTGACCGACCCGACCCGTACCGCCCGCATCCTGAGCGGCAAACTGGAAGGCATGCCGCCGGACAGCGGCAAGCCAGCAACCCAGCCCGCCAAGCCAGCCGGCGGCTTTGATCTGAACTAGGAGGCCACCATGAACCACTACTTCCTGCGCGCCGCCGGCGTCGCCCTGCTGCCGCTCTCGCTGGCCGCCTGCACCGCCCCGGCGCCGCATACCGAGCGGGTGCTCGGCCGCTCGCTGACGGACATGAAGAACGCCCAGGTACTCCACCCGGGCGCCGACCGCAACATGGCAGCGCCAGTCGGGATGGCCGCCAGCACCGCCAAACTCGGCTACGACCAATACCAGAAGTCGTTCAAGACCCCCGAGAAGACCAACAACAGCTTTGTCATTGGCCTGGGTCGCTAGGAGAGCGCCATGCGCAAGCCCCTTCCCTATCGACATCAACAGCGTGGCGCCGTCGCCGTGATGACGGGCTTGCTGATGCTGCTGGTATTAATCCCGGTGGCCGGCCTGGTACTCGACCTGGGACACCTGTACATCGTCAAGTCCGAGCTGCAGAACCTGGCCGACGCATCGGCCCTGGCGGCGGCCAAGGACCTGGACAACAGCACCGCCGGCGTCAACAAGGCGGTCGCCACGGGCAAGGCGCTGGCGCAGAAGAACCGCTACAACTTCGGCAGCACCTTGACGCTGGAGGATGCCAACTTCCGCTTCGGCACGTCGCCCGACGGGCCATGGTATTCCGTGGCCGACACGCAGACCAACCCGAACGGCCGCAGCTTCGTCGAAGTCAACACCAAGACCGGCGGCTACAACGGCAGCGCCACCTCGATCAACACCTACCTGATGCGCGTGGCGGGCAACAACACCACGGAGACGTTCGGCGCCGCCGTCGCCGGCCGCTTCACCAACACCGTGACCCCGATCGGCATTTGCGCCGTGGACCCGGCCAACCGCAACGCCAGCTACAACTATGGCGGCTTCACCGAACTGGTGGAATATGGCTTCCGCCGCGGCGTCACCTACAACGTGTTCGAACTGGGCTCCCTGGGCGGCGCCTCCTCCGACCCGTACCAGATCAATCCCATCAACTCGCCGCCCAACGCCTGCGTCGCTGGCAATTCCAGCGCCAACGTCACGGCGCCATTCATGTGCGTCGGCAACAGCGCCGTCCTGCCGACCGGCATTGGCCAGGTGTACACCAACACCGGCATGACCGCGTCGCTGGACAAGGCGCTCAACTCGCGCTTCAACGACTACAGCGGCGGCTCGCAATGCGATCCCGGCTCCGCCCCGCCCGACGTCAACGTCAAGGAATACCCGTGCAAGGCCGGCGGCGGCGACTGCGTCAACAACAACAGCAACAATATCGCCACTACGCCACCGATCGACTGGATGGAAACCGGCGCCAACGACATGCCCAACCAGATGAGCGTGTCGACCCTGGTCAATGGCAGCCTGTACACGCCGCGCTACGCCACCCCGTCCGAAGCGACGGCGGCCGGCACCACCATCGGCCCCACCGTGCAGGTGCCGCGCATGACCGCCGTCGGCAGCAGCCCCGCCTCGTTCGCCGAATACGGTCCGCTCTGGTCCTACGGCCGACCGGTGCGCAGCGACGGCACCACCCTGGTCCTGCCCGCGGAAGCCAACGGCACCAAGGATAGCGCCAACAAGATGTATGGCAACCGGGGTTCCTCGGCCGACTATATCAACGCCACCAACTACCCGACCGTAGCGGGCAGCGGCTTCCCGCTCAGCACCGCGCCGGCGCCGTACAACCAGACCAGCAACAGCAACTATTTCCAGTCGCCCGCCGGCCGTCCCGGCGTGGCGGACCGCCGCATCCTGAACATCGTGCTGATCGACTGCCGCACGCCGCCGGTCGGCAGCGGCGCCTGCGGCGTGATGAACGTGGTCGGCATCGGCAAGTTCTTCATGCAGAAGAAGGCCGACTTCAGCGGTTCGCCGAAGAAGCTGCACGTCGAATTCACCGGCCTGGTCGAACCGGTGCCGTCCTCCGAAGTCAAACTGTACAAGTGAACGCCATGGGCTACCGTCAACACACCAGGCAATCCGGCGCGGCGCTGGTCGAGTTCGCGCTGGTGGCCACCATCCTCGTCGTGCTCATGGCCGGCATGTACGAGTTCGGCCGCGCCTTCTGGTTCTACGATGCACTGAGCAAAGCCACGCGCGACGGCGCACGCGCCATGAGCGTGGCGAAGGTCGCCACCATCTCCTCCGTCGGGGTGCCGGCCGCCAAGACCGTGGTCGCCAACGCCGCGGTGGCAGCCGGCATGAGCACCTTCGATGCCAGCTACGTCACCATCACCTGCCTGGACACCGACTACAACGCCGCCACCTGCAGCGACGGCATGGCCAACCTGGGCGGCGTGAAGGTGGAGATCACCGGCTACCGCATCAACATCGGCCAGACCATCCCCCTGATCGGCAACCCGGTGCAAGGGATCGACCTGACGCCCAGCACCACCATGCGCCACATGCTATGAGGCCAGCCATGAACCGCCCACGCCATCCAGCCAGGCTGCAACGCCAGCGCGGTGCCGCCATCGTCGAATTCGCGCTGATCTGCATGCTGTTCTTCACCCTGGTGCTCGGCATCATCGAGCTCGGACGCATGCTCTACCTGTACAACACCATGCAGGAAGTCACCCGGCGCGGCGCGCGCGAGGCGGTGATCCGCTGGGTCAGCGACGCGCCCGCCATCAAGACCATGGCGCTGTTCGGCGGCACCACCCTGCCCGCCGCGCCGGAGCTCACCACCAGCAACATCTCGATCAAGTACCTGAATGCCGCCGGCAACGAGGTCACCAACACGCCGCTCGACGCCGGGGACAACATGTCCGCCTGCAACGACGCCTTGCGTACCAATGACTGCATCTACAGCGTCAGCGTGTCGCTGGAGAACGTCACCTTCGTTCCCCTTGTCAGCCTGTTTGGCATGTTGAACATCGCGATGCCCACCACGAAAGTGGTGATGTACGCCGAAAGCCTGGGCTTTACCAACTAGTGGACGCAACATCATGAAAATCACCGCCATCTCCAGCAACGACAAGCAACTGTTCGAGATTGCCCGCATCCTGCGCGAGCGCAGCCAGGCCGACCAGGTCGACGTGCTGCCCGGGCTGCTCGACAAGCTCCCGCGGTTCGAGAACGGTGCGCCGGACCTGCTGCTGGTGGCGCAGCCGCTGCTGAACGGCGACGACCTGGACCGCCTGGAAACGCTCAGCGCGCAACATCCCGACATGGCCATCGTCCTGGCCTGCCAGCAGCAAACGCCCGACTTCCTGCTGCAGGCCATGCGCGCCGGGGTGCGCGAAGTGATGCCGATGCCGATCGACGGTGCCCAGCTGCATTCGGCCGTGCGCCGCATCGACGAGAAGCGCAACTTCAGCGCCCGTTCGCTGGGCAAGGTGCTCGCCTTCATTTCCTGCAAGGGCGGCAGCGGCGCCACCTTCCTCGCCACCAACCTCGGTTACGCCCTGGCCGCCGCCGAAGGCAAGAAGGTGGCGCTGTTCGACCTCAACCTGCAGTTCGGCGACGCTTCGCTGTTCGTGTCCGACCAGCGACCAGCCGCCAGCGTGGCCAGCGTGGCGCAGCAGATGCACCGCCTGGACGCCTCGCTGCTGCTCTCCAGCATGGTGCAGGTGACGCCCAACTTCCACGTGCTGGCCGCGCCGGACGACCCGACCCAGGCCAACGACGTGCACCCGGAGCACATCGACGCCCTGCTGCGCCTGGCGCGCCAGCATTACGACTTCGTCCTGCTCGACATCGGCCGCAGCCTGGACGCCGTCTCGGTGCGCGCCCTGGACCAGGCCGACATGATCTTCCCCATCCTGCAGGCTACGCTGCCGTATATCCGCGACGGCAAGCGCCTGCTGCAGGTATTCCGCTCGCTTGACTATCGCAAGGACAAAATCCACCTGATCGTCAACCGCCATTCGAACAACGGCGACATCCGCCTGCGCGACTGCGAACAAGCCTACGGCATGGAGATGTTCCGCACCATCCCGAACCATTACGAAGCAGCTGCCGCCTCGGTCAACCAGGGCGTTCCGATCCTTCAGCTGCAGCGCACCAGTCCCATTTCCAAGTCCTTGCAGGATCTGGCGCGTACCCTGGCCGGCGACAGCACCACGGAGTCGCGCGGCTGGCTGTCCCGAATTCTCCAGCGCGCCTGACCCCGTGCGCTGATAAAAAACGTTGGAGCCGATCATGCAGATCCCCGCCCAGACCCTCCGCAACCGCCTCGGTGCCACCCCGGCCGTCAACGGCAACGTCGCCGCCCTGCGCAATGCCGACGCGATCGACAACCGCGCCTACCAGCAGCTCAAGCACCGCATCCACCAGACCCTGCTCGACCGGGTGGACCTGGAGAGCATGCAGCGCCTGACCCAGGACCAGATCCGCGACGAGCTGAAGATCCTGGTGGAGCGCCTGCTCGAAGAGAACATGGTGGTGATCAACGACAGTGAGCGCCGCACGCTGACGCGCGACATCCAGTACGAAGTGCTGGGCTTTGGGCCGCTGGAGCCGCTGCTGGCCGACCCCAACGTGTCGGACATCCTGGTCAACGGGGCGCGCCAGGTGTACGTCGAACGCAAGGGTTGCCTGGAACTGACCGGCGTCACCTTCAACGATGACGCGCACCTGATGAAGATCATCGACAAGATCGTGTCGCGCGTGGGCCGCCGCATCGACGAATCGAGCCCGATGGTCGACGCCCGCCTGCCGGACGGTTCGCGCGTGAACGCCATCATCCCGCCGCTGGCCATCGACGGCCCGGTGCTCTCGATCCGCCGCTTCTCGGCCGATCCGCTCGGCCTGGCGGAACTGATCAGCTTCAACTCGATGACCGAAGCCATGGGCACCATCCTGCAGGCGCTGGGCAAGAGCAAGGTCAACATCCTGATCTCGGGCGGCACGGGGTCCGGCAAGACCACCATGCTCAACGCCATCTCCGCCTTCATCGGGCACAGCGAACGCATCGTGACCATCGAGGACGCCGCCGAACTGCAGCTGCAGCAGCCGCACATCGTGCGCCTGGAAACGCGCCCGCCGAACATCGAGGGCAAGGGCGAGGTGACGCAGCGCGCCCTGGTGCGTAACGCGTTGCGCATGCGCCCTGACCGCATCATCCTGGGCGAGGTGCGCGGCGCCGAGGCGCTGGACATGCTGCAGGCCATGAACACCGGCCACGAAGGCTCGATGGCCACCATCCACGCCAATACCCCGCGCGACGCGCTGACGCGCCTGGAGAACATGATCAGCATGGGCGCGGCCGGCCTGCCCGTCAAGGCCATGCGCCAGCAGATCGCCTCCGCCATCGGCGTGGTGGTGCAGGTGGCGCGCCTGACCGACGGCAAGCGCAAGCTGATGTCGATCCAGGAAATCACCGGCATGGAAGGCGAGATGATCACCATGCAGGAGATCTTCTCCTTCAAGCAGACCGGGGTCGGCACCGATGGCGCCGTGCAGGGCTACTTCAGCGCCACCGGCGTGCGGCCGCGCTTCGGCGAACGCCTGCGCACGTTCGGCGTCAGCCTGGCCGACGACATGTTCGACCCCATCGTCCAGAAGAGGATGTAAGCCATGGACTATCTCTACTACGCCACCGGCATCCTGGTCTTCCTGGCCGTGGTGCTGCTGATCGAGGGCTTGTACCTGACCTGGAATTCGGCCAAGGGACCGGAAGCGGAGCGCATCTCGCGCCGCCTGCGCATGATGTCGGCCGGCGGCCATGTCGGCGGCGAGAGCCAGTCGATGATCAAGAAGCGTCTGCTGAGCGAGTCGCCCCTGTTCCAGCGCCTGCTGCTGCAGTTGCCGCGCGCGAGCCAGGTGGACCGTCTGCTCGAACAGTCCGGCGTGAGCTGGACCGTGTCGGACCTGATCGTGCTCTCCCTGATCTGCCCCGTGCTGGTGGGCGGACTGACGCTCTACCTGCGCCTGCCGCTGTTCGCGGTGCTGGCGGCAATGGCGCTCTCCATAAGTTTCCCGCTGCTGTGGGTCATGAACGCCAAGAGCAAGCGCCTGGCCAGGGTCGACCAGCAACTGCCCGACGCGCTGGACCTGATCGGGCGCGCCCTGCGCGCCGGCCACGCCTTCCCCACCGCCATGAAGATGGTGGGCGACGAGATGAACGCCCCGATCGCCGACGAATTCCGCGCCACGTTCGACGAGGTCAACTTCGGCATTTCCATGCAGGACGCCCTGATGAACCTGGCCACGCGCGTGCCCAGCACGGACCTGCGCTATTTCGTGATCGCCGTCCTGATCCAGCGCGAAACCGGCGGCAACCTGGCCGAACTGCTGGACAACATCAGCAAGATCGTGCGCGACCGCATGAAGCTGCTCGGCCAGATTCGCGTCCTCTCGGCCGAAGGCAGGATGTCGGCCTGGGTACTGGGCCTGCTGCCCTTTGCGGCGGCCCTGATGATCCAGCTGAGCAACCCCGGCTTCCTGTCGGTGCTGTACACCGATCCGGCCGGCCGCAAGATGGTGGGCACGGCCATCGTGATGATGATCCTCGGCGTGTTCGCCATGCGCAAGATCATCCGGATTCGCGTCTAGCGGGAGAATGAGATGAACGTCATACAAATCGCCTTCCTGGCCCTGGTGTTCCTGCTGGTGTTCGGCTCGGCCTACCTGCTGATGATGCGCTTTAGCGCCGACCCGGTGCAAGGCCGCCTGCAGCAGGTGACGGAGCGGCCGGCAGCCACGCGCCGGCGCGAGCGCATCAACGCCAACGTCCTGGCCCGCATCGCGGCCTGGATGGCGCCGATCGCCAAGCTTTCCGGCGGCGATAGCGAGGAATGGGAAAAGTCCGCGCTGCGCACGCGCTTCATGAACGCCGGCCTGCGCCACTCCTCGATGGGCGTACTGTACTTCGCAGCCAAGACCACGCTGGCGATCATGCTGCCGCTGGCGTTGTATGCCTCGCTCGTGATGATGCACTCGCGCCTGAGCGGCAACGGCCTGATGTTCTGGCTGCTGCTGGCCGCCGGCGCCGGCTACTACCTGCCCAACCTCCTGCTTCACTGGGCAATCGACCGCCGCCGCCTGGAGATCTTCGAATCCTTCCCCGATGCGCTGGACCTGATGACCGTATGCGTGGAGGCCGGCCTGGCCATGGACGCGGCGCTGCTGCGCGTGGCCGACGAGATCGGCATCAAGAGCCCGATCCTGGCCGATGAACTACACCTGGTGACGCTGGAGCTGCGCGCCGGCCTGGCCAAGGAACGCGCGCTGCGCAACCTGGCCCTGCGCACCGGCGTCGAAGACGTGGACGCGCTGGTGGCCATGCTGATCCAGGCCGAACGCTTCGGCACCAGCATCGCCGACTCGCTGCGCGTGCAGTCCGACCAGCTGCGCACCCGCCGCCGCCAGCGCGCGGAGGAAGCGGCCGCCAAGATTTCCCTGAAACTGCTGTTCCCTTTGATTTTCTTCATCTTCCCGTCGCTGCTGGTCGTGCTGATGGGGCCTGCCTTCATTTCCATCTATCGCGTGCTGTTGCCAACCATGGCCGGCAACGGCTAAGAAAGGATTCGCCATGATCAAGCTCAAGCCAATCGCATTGGCCATAATGGGTTGCGGCCTTCTGCAAGCGTGCAATGCGCCAGGGCCGTCGCGCCCGCTGGCCGTATCGCCCGTCATACGCGGCGACCAGCCGGCCAACCAGGCTGCCAGCTGGAACCGGCTGGCGCGCTTCCACCACGAGCGCGGGCAACTGGCACTGGCGCTGGGAGCCTACGCGCAGTCGCTGGCCCTGGACACCAACCAGCTGGAAGCGCGCAATGCGGTGGCCGTGATCGAGGCCCAGCAGGGCAACCTGGAAGGCGCCCGGCGCGCCCTGACGGCCCTGGTCAACGACTTTCCCGGCGAAGCGCAGCCGCACACCAACCTGGGCTACGTCCAGCACCTGATGGGCGACTATGCCGGCGCCGCCAGGACGCTGCGGCGCGCCATGGCCCTCGGCGCGGGCCCGAAAGCGTTCCAGAACCTGCAGCTGGCCGAAGCGGCGATCCAGGCGGCGCCCGCGCCCGCCGCCAACGAAGCGCAGATCGCTGCCGCGGCCATCGTCCCCCCGGCCGCGCCAGCCACCGTAGCGGCCATGGCCCCTGCCGTGGAACCGGCGCCTGCACCGGCGACGCGAACACTGCTCGCGCCAACCGAGGCAAGCGCCCCGGCTGCGCATGCAGCCAAGCCGCCGCTTGCCGTCGCCGCGCCGCAAGCACTGCCTGCACCGCGCGCCGAGCCGCAGCCCCTGACTGTCGTACCGGTCTCCGCCCGCGAAATCGGCAACCATATGGAGCTGATCAAGGTCGCGTCCAACGTGTACGAGCTGAAGACGCGCGCAGCTGGCGAACCGGCAAAGGCGCCAGCGGCGCCGCCGCTCGCTGCCGCCGCAGCGAAACCCGCCGCGCGCGCCGTACCGCAGGCCACCAGCTTGCGCATGGCGCGCCTTGAAGTTGCCAATGGCAACGGCGTCACAGGCATGGCACGCCGCTTCCGCAACCTGCTGGGCCAGATGGGCATCCCGGTAGAGCGCCTGAGCAACGAGAAGCCCTACACGCAAGTCAGCACCACCATCCAATACAGCCCCGGCTTCGAGAAGCAGGCAGCGAGCCTGAAGAAGGCCCTGCAAGGCAAGGCGCTGCTGGCCAGCCGCCAGCTCGCCAGCAGCGACGTGCGCCTGGTGCTGGGCAAGGATGCCGGGCAGAGCCTGAGCGCGGCCACGCAAGCCGCCGGGCTCTCGCTGGTGGCCATGCATGACGAAGACGGCAACTGATACACGCCGGACCCAATTCAAACTCTCGAGGGGTTGCATATGTTGACGCAATTGAGGACAAACAGCCTGGTGAACTTCCTGCTGGCCTGCGCGATGGCGGGCATTCTGGCCGCCTGCGGCGGAGGCGGCACCAATGACGGTTGCCAGAACGTCGACCCGTCCCGTTCCGGCGCCCTGCCAGGGTGCGGCGTGACGGCCACGCCGGGAACCGGCACCGGCAATGGCACCGCCGCCGGGACCGTGACGCTGGCCATTACCGATGCCGGCGGCGCGCCGTTCAATGCCCTGAGCCCGATCAAGGGCGGCAAGCTGGTGGCGACGGTCAAGAACAACCTCAACCAGCCCATCGTCAATGCGCTCGTCACCTTCAAGAGCACTGACACGACGGCCGTCTTTTCGCCTGCCACGGGCACAGCGCTGACCAATTCCAGCGGCGTCGCCAGCGTCGACCTGGCAGCCGGCACACAGGCCGGGGCCTTCATGGCAAGCGCCAGCACGCCAATGGGCACGGCGACCGTCACCGGCTCCAACAACTACACCGTGACCTTCGGCCCGAATGACGGCACTGCCGGCACCACGATGAGTCTCGGTCTCCTGAACGAAAGCGGCGTCGCCATCAGCAATATCACGCCCGAAAGCACGGGGGTGATGCAGGTGGTGGTCAAGGACCGTCAGAACAAGCCCGTGCCAAATGTTGCGATCACCTTCAACACGACCGACAGCACGGCCGTGCTGTCTCCCTCGTCGGGCACCGCGCTGACGGACGCCAACGGCGTCGCCAAGGTCACGCTCGCCAGCGGAACCAAAGCGGGCGCGTTCATCGCGGGGGCAACGGGGACCGTCGGCACCACCACGCTGACTTCGTCCTCCGCCTACTCCGTCAGCTTCCCTGCCCTGGCGCTCAGCGCCCTCACGTTTACGCCGGCAACCCTGGCCGCAGGCGGCAACGCAAGCATCAGGGTGTCGGTGACGTCGGGCGGCGCGCCCTACCTGCCGTCGATTCCTGTGGCCTTCTCCTCGCCATGCGCCGATGCGAACAAGGCTGTCATCGGCAGCCCGGTCATGACGCAGAACGGCGTGGCGGTGGCCAGCTATACCGACAAGGGCTGCGGCACGGCCGATACGGTCAAGGCCAGCATTGCGACGCCATCGGGAACCGTCGTCAGGTTCGGCACCATCACGGTGTTGCCGCCAGCGGCCGGCTCCCTGAGCTTCGCGGGCGTCAGCAACAGCAACATCGCCCTGGTCGGCACTGGCGGTCCTGGCCGAGTAGAGTTCTCCAGCGTCAGGTTCCGCCTGTTCGACGAAAACGGCAATCCCCTGGCAGGCAAGCAGCTGGACTTCACGTTCGCCGATACGGCAGGCCTGACCAGGACCATCGGCGGGCTCGATCTGAAGCCCACCTCCGCCATCACCGACCAGGACGGCTATGCCAGCACGGTCGTCGGCAACGGCACCATTCCCACCTCCGTCAGGGTCCTTGCCACGACGACCAACGCGAACAACCAGCTGCTGACGACCGTCTCCAGCATCCTTGTCGTGTCCACCGGCATCCCGGACCAGCGCCACTTCTCGGTCCGCCCGGTCATCGGCAACTGCGAGGGCCGCGACTGGATTCGCGAGTGCACGCAGGTCGTTGCCCACGTCGCCGACCACTTCGGCAATCCCGTCCCGGACGGCACCGCGGTCAACTTCACCACCGAATCGGGCATGATCGATGCTTCGTGCCTGACAGCGAACGGCATCTGCACAGTCAAGCTGTTCTCCTCGAACACCAAGTTCCCCGACGGTCGCTTGACCGTGCTGGCTTACGCCGTGGGCGAAGAAACGCTGTTCGACAACAACGGCAACAACGTGTACGACCCCGGTGAAGTCTTTAACGACAAGAGCCCGGACATCTTCCGCGACGACAGCGAGAACGCACGCTGGGATGCTGGCGAGCCTTGCATTGGTCCGAACAACAACAGCGCCTGCTCGACGGCGGGCGATGGGGTGTACAACGGCGTGTTGCGCCGGCCGCAAGTACGCAGTGCCCAGACCCTGTACGTGTCGGATACGTACACGCAGATCTTCTCCGGCAGCGATGCCCAGTTCGAGGCGCCAGCTTCCCTGTCCTGCAGCCCCGGCCGCACCACCACCGCAGCCATCCGGGTGTTCGACGTGGCGCGCAACCTGATGCCTGCCGGTACGAGCATCGGATTCACGGTGGCCTTCGCTGTTGGCACCGGCTCGGTCTCGCCCGATGGCGATGCCGTGCGCAATGTCGTGCATTCGATCGGCATGGCGGCGCCGATCCCGACTTACGCCTTGACCATCACCTGCCCGCCCGCGGCCACCACCGGGATGCTGAAGATCCTGGTGACGACGCCTTTGGGAATCAAGACGCCGTTGGAGATCCCCATCACCGTCAACTAACCCCGCCCACCTCGCGCTGCAGGAACCGCCAGATCTCCGGCGCCTGCAGCGCGGCGATGTTCAGGCGCATGTAGCGCGACGGCAGCTGGCTTGGCGAGAACAGGCTGCCAGGCGCCAGCAGCAAGCCTTGCGCCATCGCCTTCTCGGTCAGCACATTCGTGTCGCACCCCGCATCCACCCACACGAACATTCCCGCCGGCGGCGCACTGGCAATGCGCATGCCGGTCTTTTCCAGCTGCCGCACGATGCGCGAGCGCAGGCCGTCCAGCCGCACGCGCATGCGCTCGGTATGCTTGCGGTAACTCCCTTCCGACAGCACCTTGTGCACGACCCGCTCGCCAATGTCGCTGGTGGTCAAGGTCTGCAGCATCTTGCGGTCGGCCAGGCGCAATGCCAGCTCGTCGGACGTGGCGATGAAGCCCACGCGCAGGTTAGCCGCCATGGTCTTGGAGAAGCCGCCCAGGTAGATCACGCGGTTCAGCTGGTCCAGCGCGGCCAGGCGGGTGGCCGGCTGCACGCTGCTTCCGGGATGCAGGTCGCAGTAGATGTCGTCCTCCACGATGGTGATGTCGTGCTCCTCCGCGATGCGCAGGATCTGGAAGGCCTTGGCCGCCGACAGCGAGGTGGAGCTGGGGTTGTGCAGGACGGAGTTGATGACGTACAGCTTGGGCTTGTGGATGGCGGCCAGTGCGGCCAATTGCTCGATGTCGGGGCCGTCGGCCAGGCGCGGGATGCCGATCACGCGCGCACCGAGGGCGGCAAAGGAGCCGAACATCAGGAACCAGGCCGGATCGTCCACGAACACCGTATCGCCGGGCCGCGTGAATTCGCGCGCCACCATGTCAAGTGCCTGCGTCACGCCGGCCGTGGTGACGATCTGCTCCGGCGCGGCGCCGATCTCCAGTTCCGCCAGCTTGTGCTGCAGATGCTGGCGCAGCGGCAGGTAGCCCTGCGGTACGCCGTAGTTCAGCAGGATATTGCTGTGCTGGCGGCTGATGGCGCGCAAGGCATTGCCGATTGCCGCGCCATCGAGCCAGTCGGCCGGCAGCACGCCCGTACCGGGCATGTACTGGTGCGGCACCGTGCGGAACATATTGCGCACCAGCCACACCACATCCAGCGCGTGCGTATTGTCCGGCGGCGCCAGGCCGGAGGTGCGCGCGCCCGGCTGCGGCGTTTGCAGCGGTGCGCGGTCGCGGATGAAGAAGCCGGCGCCGCGCCGCGACTCCAGGTAGCCGCGCGCCACCAGCTTGTCGTAGGCGCCCACCACGGTGAAGGGCGACACGCCATGGCTGCTGGCGAACTGGCGGATGGACGGCATGCGCGTGCCGGCGCGCAGCACGCGGTCGTCGATGCGGGCCGCGACGCTGCGCACGATCTGGTCGCCGAGCGACTCGCCAGCTGCGCGGGACAGGAGGATTGTATTGGTCATATCACCATCACAGTGTGTGAAAGTATTCGTGCAAGTGTACTGGTACTGTACTGGTTACTTATTCTACGATACACCCATCCCCCACCAATTGCCAGTGAGACCGCCATGAACCTGCTGCCCTCCCGCTCCGAACTTGACGCCGCCGCCACCATCGTCCATGGCGCCATGCCCGCCACCCCGCAGTTTTCCTGGCCGCTGCTGAACGAGGCACTGGGCACCGAGACCTGGGTCAAGCACGAGAACCACACGCCGACGGGCGCGTTCAAGGTGCGCGGCGGGCTGGTCTACCTGCAAGGACTGCTGCAGCGCGAGCCCGGCGTCACCGGCATCGTGTCGGCCACGCGCGGCAACCACGGCCAGTCGCTGGCCTTTGCCGCGCGGCGCCACGGCGTGCGGGCGACCATCGTGGTACCGCACGGGAACAGCGCGGAGAAGAACGCCGCCATGCGCGCGCTGGGCGCGCAGCTGGTCGAACACGGCGACGACTTCCAGGCCAGCCGCGAACACGCGCTGTCGCTGGCGCGCAAGCAGGACCTGCACATGGTGCCTTCCTGCCATCCGGACCTGGTGGCCGGAGTCGCCAGCTACTGGATGGAGCTGTTCCATGCCCAGCCGGCGCTCGACACGGTGTTCGTGCCGATCGGCCAGGGCTCGGGCTTTTGCGCGGCGATCGCGGCGCGTGAAGCGCTTGGGCTGCGCACCCGCGTCATTGGCGTGGTGTCCTCGCATGCCACCGCGTACCTGGACTCCTTCCGCAGCGGCACGCTGCAGGAAGCGCCGTCGAGCACCGAACTGGCCGACGGCATGGCCTGCCGCACGCCGGATGCCGGCTCGCTGGAGATCGTGCAACGCTATGCGGAAGACGTGGTCGCAGTCAGCGATGAGGAAGTGGCGCGCGCCATCCGCCTGTATTACCGGGCCACGCACAACCTGGCCGAAGGCGCGGGCGCGGCGGCGCTGGCGGCGGCCATGCGCCTGAAGCATGACCCGCGCGTGGCCGGCTGCAAGGTCGGGCTGCCGCTCACCGGGGCCAACGTCGATGCGGAGAAGATCATGCGTGTCTTATCAGAGGTGCTGCCATGACGCCCTACTCGCACGATGAACCGGGGTGGCTGGGCGCACACAACCCCGGTACGGCAGGGTCCGACCCCGCCTTGCCGGGGTTAGCCAAACGCGAAACACGCGGCATGCTGCTGGGCCTGGCCGGCGTCGCCATCTTCAGCCTGACGCTACCCTTTACGCGCCTGGCGGTGGCCGGCCTCGATCCCGTCTTCGTCGCCATGGGCCGCGCCCTCGCCGCGGCCCTGCTGGCCCTGTGCTGGCTGCAATGGAAACGCGCCCCGCTGCCCACACGCGCCCAGCTGCCGACACTGGCCGCCGTCACGATCGGCTGCGTGATCGGCTTCCCGCTGCTGACGTCCATCGCCATGCGTACCCTGCCCGCCTCCCATGGCGCAGTCCTGGTCGGCATCCTGCCCTTGGCCACCGCCCTGTGCTCAGCCATGCGCGGACACGAACGGCCCTCGCCAGGCTTCTGGGTGATGGCCGCCGCCGGCAGCGCGCTGGTGATCGGCTTCGCCCTACGCCAGGGCGATGGCGGACTGCATGGCGCCGACCTGGCCGTGCTAGCCGCCGTGCTGCTGGCGGCCTTGGGCTACGCCGAAGGCGGCCGCCTGTCGCAAAGCATGGGCGGCGAACAAGTCATCGCCTGGGCGCTGGTGCTGTCCCTGCCCGTGGCGCTGCCCGCCACGGCCTGGCTGCTGTGGCGCGACTGGTCCATGGTCGCCGCCGCACCGGCCAGCAGCTGGCTGGGCTTTGGCTACGTCTCCGTGTTTTCCATGTTCATCGGCTTCTTTTTCTGGTACCGCGGCATGGCCGTGGGCGGCGTGGCGCGCGTCGGCCAGGTGCAACTGGTGCAACCGGGACTGACCCTGCTGGGCGCCGCACTGATCCTGAATGAAACTTTGCATATTGAGCATATTCTGTTCACTTTTGCCGTTATAGCCGTCGTCGGCGCAGGAAAACGCATGAAAGTGGGCCGCTGACCGTGACGAATTCGGCAATGCGCAGAGTACAATAACAGCTTCACGGAACCATTTTTCTTTGGAAATCACATGTCTGTCTACGAAAAACTGAAGTCGCTCGATATCACCCTGGCACCGCCAGCCGCCCCTGTCGCCGCCTACGTCATGTACGTCCAGACCGGCAACCTGGTGTTCATCTCCGGCCATATCGCCAAGAAAGCCGACGGCAACCCATGGGTTGGCCAACTGGGCAAGAATATCTCGACCGAAGAAGGCAAGCAGGCAGCACGTTCCATCGCCATCGACCTGATGGGCACCCTGCAGGAAGCCTGCGGCGGCGACCTGAATCGCGTCACCAGCATCGTCAAGGTCATGAGCCTGGTCAATTCCACCCCCGATTACACCGAACAGCACCTGGTCACCAACGGCTGCTCGGAACTGCTGGGCGAAGTGTTCGGCGACGCCGGCAAGCACGCCCGCTCCGCCTTCGGCGTGGCACAAATCCCGCGCGGCTCCTGCGTGGAAATCGAACTGATCGCCGAAATCGCTTAAATAGAGAACCATTATGAAAATCGAGAACCCGAACCCACTGCAGTGGCATTTTTCCGAACGTGCCAAAGGCATGCAGGCCTCCTTCATCCGTGAAATCCTGAAGGTCACCCAGCAGCCCGAAATCACCTCGTTCGCCGGCGGCCTGCCTTCGCCTGCCACCTTCCCGGTGGAGATCATGAAAGCGGCCTACGACAAGGTCTTGACGAACAACGGCAAAGTTGCCCTGCAATACGGTCCGACCGACGGCTACATGCCGCTGCGCCAGTGGATCGCCGATTCGCTGTCGCAAAACGGCGCCAAGATCGCCCCGGAACAGGTGCTGATGGTGTCGGGCTCCCAGCAGGCACTGGACCTGATCGGCAAGGTGCTGATCGACGAAGGCAGCAAGGTGCTGGTGGAGACCCCGTCCTACCTGGGCGCGCTGCAGGCGTTCTCGGTGTACCGCCCTGAATTCCACTCCGTCGCCACCGACGAACATGGCCTGGTGCCGTCCTCGCTGGACGCCATCGCCGAAGGCGCGCGCCTGCTGTACGCGCTGCCGAACTTCCAGAACCCGACCGGCCGCTCGCTGTCCGTGCAGCGCCGCCAGGAACTGGTGGAAACCTGCGCCCGCCTGAACCTGCCGCTGATCGAAGACGATCCGTACGGCGCGCTGTCCTACTCCGGCCAGCCAAGCCCGAAGATGATCGCCATGAATCCGGAAGGCGTGATCTACATGGGTTCCTTCTCCAAGGTGCTGACCCCGGGCATCCGCCTGGGCTACGTGGTGGCTCCGCTGCCGATGGTGCGCCGCCTGGAGCTGGCCAAGCAAGCGGCCGACCTGCACACCGCCCAACTGACCCAGATGGTGGTGCACGAAGTGGTGAAGGACGGCTTCCTGGACCAGCACATCCCGACCATCCGCGAACTGTACGGCAACCAGTGCAAGGCCATGCTGGACGCGATGGACGAGCACTTCCCGAAAGAAGCCACCTGGACCAAACCGGACGGCGGCATGTTCATCTGGGTCGAGCTGCCACAGCACATCAACGCGATGGAACTGCTGGACGAAGCGATCAAGAACAAGATCGCCTTCGTGCCGGGCGCCCCGTTCTACGCCAACGAGCCAGCCACCAACACCCTGCGCCTGTCCTTCGTGACCGTGCCGCCGGAGCGCATCCGCGCCGGCATTGAAGTGCTGGGCAAGCTGATCAAAGCCCGCATGTAACAGCCCACCCTTGTCCACCAAAGGGCCTGACCCCAAGGTGGACGGGACGGCCATCCGGCGGGCGCTGCCGCAGCCCCTGGCTCGCCGCGCCATGCGATTGGCTCGCCACGCATGGCTGCGGCGCTTTCGTGAGTGTTCGGCCTGTGATGAAATGGGCTCATGAAAACACTTACCTCCATCGCATTGGCCACCGTGCTGGCCGCATCCTCCGCCCACGCCGCCAACAACGATCCCGTTGTACTGGTGCACGGCTTCCTTGGCTTCGGTCCCGATACCTTTGCGGCGACCGGCTTCAAGTACTGGGGCGGATTCAACGACATCGCTGCACATATGCGCAGTTCCCAGCGCCCCGTCTTTACGGCGGCGGTGGGTCCGGTCAGTTCCAACTGGGATCGCGCGGTGGAGCTGTACTATCAGATCAAGGGCGGTTGCGCCGACTATGGCGCGCGCCATGCGGCCGAACACGCCGCGCTGGGCCACGTGCAGAAGCCGGCCGGCAAGTGCTGGGCGGCCGATGCGGCCAATAATCCGAACAACTATCCGCTCGCGCTTTATCCGCAATGGGATGCGCAGCATCCGGTGCATTTCGTCTCGCATAGCCAGGGCGGCCAGACCATCCGCACCCTGATCCAGTTGCTGGAATCGGGTGCGCCCAACGGCGCGGGCAGCGAGGGCGATGGCGCGCTGTACTCCGGCGGCAAGGTGGGCTGGGTGCGGAGTGCGACGTCGATCTCGTCGCCACACAATGGCACGACGCTGCGCGACGTGGTGGTCGATTTCGTGCCCAAGGTGTCCGAACTGGCCGGCAGTTTCGTCGAAGTGGCGGGCCTGGGCGGGTCGAACGGGACGGGTTACAAATTCCGGCTGGAGCAGTACGGCCTGGCGCAGGGTCCGGCGGAATCGATCGGCGACTTCCTGGGCCGGACGCACGGCGCGCCGTTCTGGCAGCTGTCCAACCGCGACGCGGCGCAATGGGACCTGGGGCCCGACGGTGCCGCCCAGTTGAATGGCTGGGTCAAGACGTCGCCCCACGTCTATTACTTCTCCATCGGTTCGCGCGCGACCGAACAAGGCAGCTGGTGCTGCAACAATACCGACCGCGTCATCGCGCCGTTCCAGAGCAGCGATTACCAGTACGCCCGCAACGACATGATCTTCTTCCTGAAGAATACGGCGGGCGAATGGGTCGTGCCCTCGATCCTGCAGCGCGGCATGGGTTCCTACCGCGCGCCGGAATGGTATGCCAACGATGGCGTGGTCAATACCAACAGCATGCGCGGACCGGCCGGGCAGCCGTTCCGGTTGTTCGACGGTGCGCCGGTCCGGGGCAGTTGGAACTATATTGGCTACTACGACCAATACGACCACTTCGACGTGATCGGCTGGAATGCATCGCCATGGGCCGTTTATCCGATTTACGACAACCTGCTCAGCATCCTCGCGGGGCTTTGAACATGCGGCTCGTGCTGGCAATTGCGGCACTGGCCGCACTGGTCGTCGCCCTGCTCGGCTCCGCCCAGGCACCGGCGCCGCAAGCGGCGGGCGATGCGCCGGCAACGGTGCAGCGGGCGCCTGCCCGCCAGCACACCGCGCCGGCGGCCGTGGCCCGCGCCGCAGCCGTGCCGCAGGCGGCGCCGCCGCTGCATGCCGTGGAAGCCGCCGTACGGGCGGCGCGCCTGCGCGGCGCCGACGAGAACGAGATCTACCGCATGCGCGCCAGCCAGTTGCCGGCGGCCCAGGTCGCGTCGCTGGTGGCAATGGAGGCGGCGGAGGCCAGCTGGAACGGGCGCGTTGCGGAGTTTCGCAGGCAATGCGCATCCGGCGCCGGTTGCGCAACGGAGCGCTTCACGCCGCAAGAGCGTGCCCGCCTGCGCAGCTATGAAGCGCCGGCCCTGCGACAGTAGGCGCGCCGGCTAAGGCGCCAGCATTTTCGCCGCTTCATCGTCGCCGACGTACCGTGCCACCAGCCGCTGTATGGTGCCGTCGTTGCGCATCGCCTTCAGCAACTCCGCCCAGCGCCGTGCTTCGCCGGCGCCAAAGTTCTTTTTGCTCAGCATGAAATTGGCCGGCACGCGCGGTCGGCTTGCGCTCCAGTCTTCGATGCGCACGGCGCTGGAAGCGATTTCGTCCTTGATGTAGCGTTCGTACACCATCTTCGATGCCAGCACTGCCTGGAAGCGCCCCGCCTTGAACATCGCATACAGGCGGTCGCCATCGTCCACGTCTTCCACGCGCCCGATGTTGCGCAGCTGGGTGACGAATTCTTCGTGGTCGGTTCCGGCGGCATAGCCGCGCCCAAAGCCAAGGCGCAGCTCAGGCGCTGCGATGAAGTCGGCGGTGGAGCGCACATTTGCCGGCACGTCTTTGCGCAAGAGCACCATGTGCTTGACCCAGACATAGGGTTCGGCCCAGGAGAACAGCAGCCGCTCCGGCGTGGCGGCGGCGGAAAAAGTCATGTCCACGGTGCCGCTTTGCATGGCCGGCCAGATCGCCCGCCGCTGCATGACCTTGAGCGAGAAGGTGCAGCCGCTGCGCTTGCGCAGCTCCTCGGCCATGTCCTTGTCCAGCCCTGCACCGGCGTGGAAGAAATGGCCAAATTCATACAGGCCGACCACGATTGGCCGCGCGGGACAGGCAGGTGGGCCGGATTTCGCCGCCATCGCCGGCTGGCAAAATCCCGCGAGCACCAAAGCCCAGGCCCCACCACTGCGCAGGCCACGCATCAAATCCAGCATGCCGCCCCCAGAAAGTCCGATTGCCTGGACTCGATTATGGCACGGTTACTTGCTGGTGATGTTGACCATGCCCTTGAAGTCATACGGAATCACCACAGTCTGCACCTTGCCGGCGGCGATGCCTTCGGCGATCTTCATCTGCGCCTGCGCCTGCATATAGGAGATGGCGCCGGCATTGGCGTTCAGGGCAGCGATGCGCTCCGCCTCCTTGCGGGCGATCTGCACCTCCACTTCCTTGGTCTTCTCCTCGTTCTTGGCGCGCACCAGGTTGTCGGCGCTGGACTTCACCGCATCGCTTGGCACCATGCTGCCCACGCGTACCTGCGAGATCACAATACCGTTCAGCTTTTCGTCGGCCAGGGTGTCGACCATGGTGGCCTGGATTTCCTGTTCGATCTGGGCCCGGTTGTCGTTCATGTTCAAGGCCTCGTACTTGCGCGCGACCTTGTAGACGGCGTTGCGCGCGGTCTGCGAGATATAGGCGTGCATCAGGTAGATGTCGCCGTCGGTATCGAGCGTATGGAAGGCGCGGCTCTTGTTGATGTACAGGTCGGATACGGCCGACGGCGTGACGTTGTAGATCACGGCCAGGTCGAAGTCCTTCATCGTGGAGTTGTCCGCGGCCAGGGGACTCAGGTCGCGCACTTCGACGCTGACGTCCTTGATCGGGAAGGTCAGGATGGAACCGACGAGGGTCTGGTTGAAACTGCCCGCGACGCGCTCTTCCGCCTCGACAGTCTTGTCGAAGTTGACGCGCAACCCCACTTCACCGGTGTCGATCACCTTGCAGCCGGTGATGGCAAAGGCGGACAACAGGACGGGCATGAGCAGCAGCGGGAGTTTTTTCATGATGTTTCCAAAGAGTTAAAGGAAACGCCATTCTATTGCCTTAGGACTACAAAAAAATCATAAAAAAACCGTTAAAATTACCGTTATTTAATTATTAACGACCCATATTCAAAAGCTCACTAAATGTCACAATTTCCCTTAGCGTGTAGGAAACTTTGACCAAGTATCACCAACCCATCGTCTTTTTTCAGCAAAACCTTCCTTGAATTTTCACAATTCCAATTGGCAACACGGTATCATCGTTGGCACATCCTACACACCCCTAGCCAGCATGAATCAAGGCGGTACCAGCTTTACCCCACGGCGGGATGCCGTGATATTGATTGTCGATGATGCGCCGGACAACCTCTCCGTCCTGCGCAAGTTGATGGTCGAGCAGGGCTACCAGACGTACGTCGCCAACTCCGGCGAACGGGCGCTTGAAATCGCACGCCGCGTCCACCCGCACCTGATCCTGCTCGACGTGATCATGCCGGGCATGGACGGCTTCGAGACGTGCCGCCAGCTGAAATCCCACCCCGCCACCGAAGACATCCCGGTGCTGTTCATGAGCGCCCGCAACGAGCAGGAAGACGTCGTGACCGGCTTCGAGCTGGGCGCGGTCGACTACATCGGCAAGCCGCTGCGCATGGCCGAAGTGTGCGCCCGCGTGCGCACGCAACTGCAGATCCGCTTTGCCACCGAGACGCAGCAGGAGCAGGCCGAGCGCCTGCGCACCATCGTCAACAACATGGCCGAAGGCTTGCTGATCATCGAAGCGGATGGCCGCATCCAGTTCACCAATCCAGCCTGCGACCAGCACCTGGGCTACATGGCGCAGGAACTGGCGGGCAAGTCGATCACCGACCTGCTCAACCCGCTGGTGGCGGACGAATACCTGGAATACTTCGCGCGCTACGCCGCCAATCCGGAAACGGCGCACAGCCACGGCACGCGCGAGGTGATCATTCGGCACCGCACCGGCAAATCGGTCTGCATGGACCTGACGCTGACGCCGATGTTCCTGCGCCAGCCGCTCTTCATCGGGCTGCTGCACGACATTACGCACCATAAGCTGTCGGAAGACGCGCTGCAGCGCGCGGCAATGATCGATCCGCTGACCAAGATCGCCAACCGGCGCCACTTCGATTCCTTCCTCGAGAAGGAATGGCAGCGCGCCATGCGCACCGGCGCGCCGCTGTCGCTGGTGGTGCTGGACGTGGACCATTTCAAGCTGTACAACGACACCCTGGGCCATGCGCAAGGCGACGTCTGCCTGCAGCAGGTGGCGCAGGCCATCGGCGCGCACGCGCTGCGCGTAACCGACCTGGCGGCGCGCTACGGCGGCGAGGAATTCGTGCTGTTGTTCGCCGAGACCGACGCCGACGCCGCGCTGCAGATGGCCGAGTCGATCCGCACCCACGTCGAGTCGCTGCGCATTCCCCACCCGCGTTCGGCAACGTCGCCCTACATCACTGTCAGCATCGGCGTGGCGACGCTGTGCCCATCCCCGAGCGACAATATCGAGTCGCTGTTCGTCGCGGCAGACCGCGCCATGTACGTGGCCAAGGAAGAAGGCCGCAACCAGGTGCGCGCCACCCGGCCCCCCACCACCGCCATCGAAGCCGCCCGCGCGGCCCTTGCCAAACGATAATAGATTCGGGGTCAGCTCTGTCAATCGGACAAATTGCCGCGCAATTTGTCCGATTGACAGAGCTGACCCCGAACTTTACAGCGTGTCCGGGTACCCTGTGATCTCCGCGATCTCGGCATACATCGGCTGCAGGCGCTTGTACATCTTCAGGTAGACCCGGCGATACAGCTGGTCGTAGGTCTTGCTGTGCGCGGGATCGGGCTGGAATACGCGCCCCGGGCGCGTCATGGCATTGATGGCGCTGGCGAAATCCTTGTGCAGGCCAAGGCCGGCGGCAATCGCAATGGCGGCGCCCAGGCCGCTGGTCTCGTAGACATGGGCGCGCGCGGCGGGCAGGCCGAAGATGTCGGCCGTCAGCTGCATCGCGGCGTCGCTTTGCGAGCCGCCTCCGGCCACGCGCAGTTCGGTGATGCGGGTGCCGCTGCGCTTTTCGATGCGCTCGCGTCCTTCGCGCAGGGCGTAAGCGAGCCCCTCCAGGATGGCGCGGTACATGTGGGCGCGCGTGTGCACGTCGCCAAAGCCGATCATGGCTCCTTTCGCTTCCGGCCCCGGCACCTTGATGCCGGGGCTCCAGTACGGTTGCAGCATCAGTCCCATCGATCCCGGCGGCACGTCGTTGACCAGGCGGTCGAACAGGGCTTCGGGCGGGGTGCCCTGCTCCATCGCCGCCGATTGCTCGAGGTGGCCGAACTGCTCCTTGAACCAGTTCACCATCCAGTAGCCGCGGAAGATCTGCACTTCGGTGCTGTAGGCGCCGGGAATTGCCGCCGGATAGGGCGGAATGTAGGGCGTGACCTCGACGTATTTGCTGGTGGTGGTGTTGATGGTGGCGGTGGTGCCGTAGCTGAGGCAGCCGATGTGCGGCTCCAGGCCGCCCGCGCCGATCACTTCGCAGGCCTTGTCGGCGGCGGCGGCCACCAGCGGCACGCCTTGCGGGATGCCGGTGGCGGCGGCAGCGGCGGCACTGATGGCGCCGATCACGCTGCCAGGCTGCACCAATTCCGGCAACTGGTCGGGACGCACGGCCAGCGCCTGCCACTTCCAGTCGCGCGCTCCGGCCCAGGCGTGGCGCTTGTAATCGAACGGCATGTAGGCGACCTGCGAGCCGATCGAATCGGCGTAGCGGCCGCTCAGGCAAAAATTCAGGTAGCCCGACAGCAGCAGGAACTTGTGGGTACGCTCCCACAAGCCCGGCTGGTGCGCCTTGATCCAGTTGACCTCCGCCTCGCGCCGGAAGTAGTCGATCGTGCCGTCCACTCCGGCCAGCTTGAAGGCGGCCTTCCACAACGGCCCGATCGGCGGCACCTGCTCGGTGCGGCGCTGGTCCAGCCAGGTGATGGCGGCGCGCAGCGGCTTGCCGTCGGCGTCGACGCTGACGACGGTGCCGCGCTGGGTGGTGACGGCCACGCCCGCGATGGCGGAGCGGGGAATGTCCGTCACTGTCCACAGGCGCTGGCAGGCGGCGCACACGGCGTCCCAATAGCCTTCCGCCTTGTGCTCGGCCCAGCCGGGCTGCTCGGAGTAGTAGGCCGGTTCCAGGTGGACCTGGGTCTTGGCCACCAGGTTGCCCTGCAGGTCGAACAGCAGCGCGCGCACGCTCTGCGTGCCATTGTCGATGGAAAGGAGGTATTGGGTCATGCGCGCGCTTTCGGCAGGCTGTAGTTTGCTCGGCATAATGCCAGATATGCCGCTTCCTCGGCAGCCCAGCGTTGTTCGTCCCATTGCAGTTCCGCCTGGCAGATGGCGCGGATGCGCGGCAGTACGGCCGCCCCGCCCTGCGCCAGCTGCAGGCCTAGCCGGCTGCGGCGCAGCATCAGGTCTTCCAGGCGCTGCACGGCTTCGTGGCGGGCGGCCCAGCGCAGCTGCGCCCACAGGGTTTCGGTGCCGGGAATGATTTCCAGCTCGCCTTCCTGCGCGCAAGCGATCAGCTGCGTGGCCTTGTCGCCGTAGCGGCCGCACAGGCGTGCCGCCTGGGCGGGCGGCAGCTTGTGCGCCGTGCGCGCAGGCAGCGGCGCGGCGGCAAAGATCGGGCGCTGGCCAAGGTCGGCCCGCCATGCCGGCAGCTGGGACGCCGCATGGCGCAGCACGTCCAGCGCAATGGCGCGGAAAGTGGTGAGCTTGCCGCCGGTGACCGTCAGCAGGCCTTCCTGCTGCCACAGCACGTGGTCGCGCGCTTCCTTGGAGGGGTCCGCCTTGCCGGTGTCGATCACCGGACGGACCCCGGCGTAGGTGGCCAGCACGTCCGCTTCGCCCAGCCCCAGGGTCGGGAACTGGTCGTGCAGCGCGGCCATCAGGTAGTCCGTTTCCTCCTGCGTGATGGCCGCTTCCTGCTGCAGGTCGGCGCCGTGGTCGACGTCGGTGGTGCCGACGATGCTCACGCCTTCCCACGGGAAGGCGAACACCGGGCGGCCGTCGTGCGGGTGCATCAAGCTGATGGCCTGCGCCAGCGGCAGGCGCCAGGCCGGCAGCACCAGGTGGCTGCCGCGCAGGGGCCGCAGGCGCGCGGCCGGCCTGCCGTGCAGGCGGTCGGCCCAGGCGCCGGTGGCGTTGACCACCAGGCGCGCGCGCACTTCATGTGCCGCACCGCTGACCGCGCAGCGTACCTGCGCCCCGCGCACGCGCCCCTGGTGCGGGGCGCCGGCGCCTTCGCGCAGCAGGGTTTGCACGGCGCAGTAGTTCAGGGCCACGGCGCCGTGCGCCTGCGCTTCCTGCAGCACGCGCAAGACCAGGCGCGCATCGTCGGTCTTGGCGTCCTGGTAGCAGATGCCGCCCTGCAGCCCTTCGCTGCGGATGCGCGGCGCCATCTGCATGAACTCGGGGGCGCTGAAATAGTGGCGGGCGCGCTGTCCCGCCATGCGGTCGTAGATCGCCAGCCCGAGCAGGAAGGCGCGCCGGCCCGGCTTGCGGCCGACGTAGTCGCCAAAGGCGAAGCTTTGCGGCTCCACCAGTCCCGGCGCATCGCGCAGCAGCGCGTCGCGTTCGTGCACCGATTCGCGCGTCAGCGCGAACTGCCCTTGCTTCAGGTAGCGCAATCCCCCGTGCACCAGCTTGGAGGAGCGGCTCGATGTCCCCCAGGCGAAATCGCGCTGCTCGACCAGCAGGGCGCGCAGGCCGCGGCGCGCCGCCTCCAGCAGGATGCCGGCGCCGGTGATGCCGCCGCCGACCACCAGCAGGTCCCATTCCTGCCCCAGGAGGGCTGGCACGTGCGCGCGGCCGCCGGGTGCCCAGTGGGCGGCATGCTGCGAGTTCATGTCGCCTGCCCGGCCGGCAGCAGCTTGCCCGGGTTCATGATGCCCTGCGGGTCGAAGTGGGAGAACAGCGCCTGCATGGCCGCAATGCCTGCCGCCCCCTTCTCCGCCGCCAGGTAAGGCGCGTGATCACTGCCGACGCCATGCTGGTGGCTGATGGTGCCGCCGTTGTCGACGATGGCCATGCTGACGGCGTGCTTGAGCGCACGCCAGCGCGCCATGTCCGTCTCGAAGTCGCCGCCCAGGCGATAGACGAAGGTGGTGTACACGCTGGCGCCTTGCGCGTACAGGTGCGACAGGTGGGTGTAGGTGTGCACCTTCTCGCCCATGCCGCCCAGCACCCCGGTGGCCGCCGCTTCCACGGCGCGCATCATCAGGCTCACGCGCGGCCAGTCCACCGCGGTTTCCACCGTGTCGATCACATAGCCGTGGCGCCACGCCGCGTTGCGCAGGTAGACGTTGCGAAAACGCCCTTCCCGCCACTTGTCGCCCATGCGGCGCCCGACATGCACGCCTGCCAGGTCGGCGCAGGTGGCAAGGGCCGCTGCCAGGGCTGCGCGCGCCTGCCGGCGCTGCCCGCTGACGCCGATCATGAGCATGCATTTGCCGTCCGCGCAGCCGCGCAGGCGCAGCCAGCCCTCCAGCAGGCCAATCAGGCGCTTGTGGCCGGCCAGCGCCAGCATGGTCACCGTTTCCAGGGGATTGGACAGGCGCAGCATCGACAGTCCGCCGCGTGCCTGCGCCAGGGTGCGCACGGCCGCTTCGGCGCGCTCCCAGTCCGGGAAGAAGACGGCGTGGAAGGCTTCGTACTCCGGCACCGGGCACACGCGCACCGTCGCTTCGGTCAGGATGCCCATGCGGCCTTCGGAGCCGAGCACGATCTCGCGCAAATCGGTACCGGCGGCCGAAGCCGGGAAAGTGGGGATGTCGAGCCGCCCCTGCGGCGTCTCCACCACGCCGCCGGCGAACATCTGCTCGATGCGGCCATAGCGCAGCGACTGCTGGCCGGAGGAGCGCGTGACGATCCAGCCGCCCAGGGTCGAGTATTCGAACGATTGCGGGAAGTGGCCCAGCATGAAGCCGTGTGCGCGCAGCTGCGCTTCCAGGTCCGGGCCGAGCACGCCGGCGCCAAAGGTGGCCAGCTGCGACTGCTTGTCCAGGTAATGCATGCGGCCCATGCGCGTCATGTTCACGGCCAGCACCGGGCGTTCGCCGGCCGGCGCCGTCAGGTGGCCCGCCACGCTGGTGCCGCCGCCTTGCGGGATCAGTGCCACGCCGTGCTGCTGCGCGAACGCGATCAGCTCGCGCACCTGCTGCGCGCTTTCCGGATAGGCCACCGCGTCCGGCGCGCTGCCGATGCGGCCGTAGCGCAGCTTGAACCAGTCCGGCAGGCTCTGGCCGAGCGCGTTGCGCAGGCGGGTGGCGGGCGTCTTGTCCAGCAGCGGGTGATCCGGCAGGCGCGACGCGGCCAGCGAGGCGCAAGCGGCCTCGAAGCTGGCGTCCTGCAGCGCGCGGCCCGGGCCGATGCGCTCGGCCAGGAAGGCCAGCGCAGCGTCGTGCAGCGGATACTCGTATGTCTCTTCGCCCCAACCGTTCCAACGTTTCATGTCCATCCCTTGTTATACTTTGCTCAACAGAGCTTAACTCCCTTCCGACCGCCAGTCTTGCGTTTTCATGCCAGCCGAATTGTTCGATCATGCCAAGCCGGCCCGCGTTGCGGGCTCCTACCTGCAGCCCTTGCTGGAAGCGGCGGCGGCGCGCGGCGTGAGCGCGCTGGCGCTGCAGCAGGCGGCGGGCCTGCCGCCCGGCGCGCTCGATCCGCTGCCGGAGTCGCTGCCCGCCGACACCTACGTGCGCCTGCTCGACATCGGCGCCGGCCTGGCGCATGACCCGCATTTCGGCCTGCACGTGGGCGAGCGGGTCAAGCTGGGCACCTACACCGTGTACGGCCTGATCCTGCTCAGCTGCCGCGATTTCGGACAGGCGTTCGAGCAGACCATGCGCTACGAACAGCTGGCGCACGACCTGGGACGCTCGACGCTGCGCGCCGACGGCGGCCTGGCCGAGTACACCTGGCATTCCAACTATCCGGCGCACTGCCGCCACCTGGCCGACAGCGTGTTCGCCGGCATCCGCGTGTTCGGCAACTGGCTGGCCGGCGCCCCCCTGCCGCCGGCCGAACTGTCGCTGATGCACGACGGCGGCGACCCGGCCGGGCATGCCGAGTACGTGCGCGTGTTCGGTGCCCTACCCCGCTTCCATGCTGCGGCCAACGTGGCGCGCTTCGACGCGGCGCTGCTAAGGTGGCCGGTGCCGAATGCCGACGTCAGCCTGTATCCGGTGCTGCAGCAGCATGCGGAGCAATTGCTCAAGGAACGCGCGGCGCGCGCCGCGCCTGGCGCCGCGCCGGAAGGCATCGTGCAGCAGGTGCGCGGCGTGATCGTGCGGCGCCTGTCGCACGGCCAGGTGCGCGTGGCCAGCGTGGCCGAAGAACTGGGCCTGGCGCCGCGCACGCTGCAGCGCAAGCTGGCCGACGCCGGCGCCAGCTTCCAGCAGGTGCTGGACGAGGCGCGCTTCGCCCTGGCGCGCGACTACCTGCGCCAGGGCGGCCTGTCCCTGGTGGACATCGCCTTCCTGCTCGGGTACCAGGAACAAAGCGCCTTCACGCACGCCTTCCGCGAATGGTCGGGCATGAACCCGGGCGCGTGGCGCGCGGCGGGACGCTAGATTTCCAGGCCGCGCACGCGCACGAAGGGGCCGATGCAGCTGCTCATGTCGCGCCGCTGGCACATGAGGAACATGTTCTTGGACGGGTGGAACAGGATGAAGGCGCGGATCACATGGCCAACCTGGGTCACCTCGCCCGTGCAATCCTTCTTGCCGTTGTCCTTGACGATCTTGTCGTTGGAGCTGTAGAAGCCCTCGCCATCGGGTTGGTCGTCGATGTCGAACTCCGTTTCCGCCACCTCGGCCGCACTGGTGATCAGCGCCGTGCCGTCGGCGCGGATGCGGTACATTTCATGGCAGGAGCCGTCCGGTAACTCAAAACGCCAGGTGCCGACGATGGGATGGTCGGCGCGAAGTGGAGCAGCCAGCGCACATTGGGCAGCCAGCAAGGCTGCAGCGAGCAACAAGGGGGATTTCATGGCGGCTCCCGTGGAGTTGTTGGTTCCAGTATATCCCGCTCCGCCTATTTGCACTTTCCTGTTGCTGCGGCGTAAAACCAGCCGGGCAAACCAAGTACGCCCCCCAGCCGGATGGGCACATGCCGGGTGGCGTCGGCGTGCAGGCAGTAGGGCACCTGCGCCGCAGCGAAGGCCCGGTCGATTTTCGCCTGCGCCCCCTTTTCCGCCGCCGTGCCGCCGCCAAAATCGGCCCGTCCCTCCGCGGCCTGCAGCTTCGGCATTTCCGCCACCGTGGCGCGCACGGCCTCCCGGATCGCTTCCTGGTCGAGACGCAGCGGCGCCTGCGCCGCGGCCGGCAAGGCGGCCGCCAGCAGGGGCAGGGCCAGGGCGTAGGCAGCTTTCATTTTTCGGCGACCTCTTTCAGCTGGGCCAGGCCTTTCTCGAAGTCCTTGCCGATCATCTTGTCCATGCTGGTAAACACGCTCATCAGCTTGGTGATGAGGTGGCTCGGGCCCGACATGGTCCAGGTGACCACGGTGGCGTCGCCCTGCGGCTGCAGCGTGAATTCCGTCTTGTTGGAGGAGGCGAAAGGCTTGATGAAATCGAGCTGAATGGCCAGGCTGGACGACGCATTGCTGTCGATGATTTCCATGCGCCCCTGCCCCACGTCATCGTTGCCGCGCCAGCCATACACGGCGCCCTTGCCGCTGGCTGCACCCTCGAAACTGCGCTGCATGTTCGGGTCCAGCTTCTCCCACGGCGACCAGGCCGGCCACTGGTGGAAATCGTTCAGGTAACCCATGACCTTGGCCGGCGGCGCCTGGATCAGGGCACTGCGCTGCACCGTGAAGCTGTCCGGCTGCGTGAGCGCCAGTCCCAGGACGACCAGGACCACCAGGATCAGGCCCAGGGAGATCTTTTTCAGCATGCTGTCCTCGTTGGCTATTGTGCTACTTGCCAGATTAGCACAGGGAACGGGCCCGCAACAGCAGCGGCAGCGCGCTTGGCGTCATGGTGAAGGTGAACACTTCCTCCACCGGCGGCGCGTCGGGCACGGCGTGGATGGTGAAGCTGCGCGCCAGCATCGACATGACCGTGCGGATCTCGCACATGGCCAGGTAGCGCCCGGGGCAAAAGCGCGGTCCGCCGCCAAATGGCACCATCTTGCGGGCCGGATCATCGAGCTTTTCCTTCATCGCCGGATCGAGCCAGCGCTCGGGCCGGAACTGGGCGCCATCGGCCAGGGCCACTTCGCGTTCGAAGGCGTGGCGCAGCAGCAGGAACACCACCGTGCCGGCCGGCACCTGCACGCCGTCGAGGGCCGCGTCCCGCACCGGTTCCGCCGCCAGAATGGGCGCGACAGGCTTCATGCGCATTGCCTCGTGCACGCAGGCGTCGAGGTAGGGCATCTGCTCCAGGCCGGGCTTGCCATCGGCTTCCTCGGCCAGGCGCGCGGCAGCGTGCGGCGCGTTCGCCAGCAGGTACAGCAGCCAGGCCAAGGTGTTGGCCGTGGTGTCCTCGCCGGCGAACACCATGTTGATGGCGTTGGCCTGCACCATCTCGTCGCTGATGCCCGAGCCGGGGCTGTCGGCCGCCACCAGCATCGCCTCCAGCAGGTTGCCGGGCTGGTCGTGCAGCGCAGGATCAGCCGCCATGCGGGCGCGCGCGTCGGCGATGAAGCCGTCCACGGCAGCGCGGATGCGCGCGCCGGCGGCATCGGTGGCGCGATCGACCGGCAGCTTGACCGTGCGCCAATAGGCGATGGGCGCCACCACGCGGCGCGCCACCTGGCTAAAGACGAACTCGATGTCCTGCTGCAGCCGCTTGTCCTCATGGTCCAGCATGTCCTGGTCCTGGCCCATGGCCATGCCGATCGTGACGTCCAGCGCATAGGCTTTCAGGTCGCGCAGCAAGCGCTGCGGCTGCCCGGCCTGGGCCGCCGCCAGCCAGCGCTGCCGCAGCCGCTCCGTCATGGCCGCCAGCGTGGGCTGGAACCGGTTGACCACTTCCGGCGTCAGGGCATGCATGACCAGCTTGCGCTGGCGGCGCCATTCGTCGCCCTCGGCCGAGAACACGCCGCAGGCCGCCGCCTCTTCCAGGACGCTGGCCAGGCGCTGCGTGCGCCGCCACTGGTCGGGGCGGTCGTGCAGGATCTGCGCAATGTCCTTGCCGCGGCTGCTGACGATGAAGCGCCGGTCCATCAGGCGCATGCGGTACAGCGGTCCGTACTCGTGCGCCCACTTCTCCAGCTGTTGGTGGAAATGGGCCGTGTCGATTCCGACGTTGCCCACCAGCGGATAGCCGGCGGGGCCAGGCAGGTGATCCATGCTGCACCTCCGCTAAAAACCGCACTTCCGCAAATAGTCGATGAACAGCCGCAGGCGGGCCGGCGTAAACTGGCGCGACGGCCGCACCGCGAACAGGCCGAACGGCTCGGGGCTCGCGTCGGGCAGCAGTTGCTCCAGCCGGCCATCGGCCAGTGCCGCGGCAAGCACGAATTCCGGCAGCAACACGATCCCCATGCCCTGCATCGCGCATTCGGCCAGGGCTTCCGCATTGTTGGCCGCCAGCGGCACTTTCAGGTCGAGCTGTTCGCCGGGATCGCCGATCAGCCTGCCCCACTCCTCACGCACGCTCAACAAACTGTAATTTAGCACCGAGTGGCCGCGCAGCGCCGCCAGCGTCTGCGGCCGCCCGGCACGGCGCAGGTAAGCGGGCGCGGCGGCAAACACGCGGCCGACGCTGCCGATGCGCGTGGCCACCAGCGAGGAATCGCGCAAGAAGCCGATGCGCAGCGCCACGTCGATCGCTTCCGCGTGCAGGTCGGTGGTGCGGTCTTCCAGCAGCAGTTGCACCTTCAGGCCGGGATGGCGCTGCATGAACGGCGGCAGCACCGGCGCCACCTTCTGGATGCCAAAGCTCAGCGGCGCCGCGATGCGCAGCGTGCCGCTGGCGCTGTCCTGGCCCTGGCGCACGCGCTCCTGCGCTTCGTCCAGCAGCTGGAACACCGCCTGCGCGTCGGCATAGAAGGCGCGCCCGGCTTCGGTGATGTCGTTGCGGCGCGTGGTGCGCGTGATCAGCTGGCTGCCCAGCGCCGCTTCCAGGGTGGCGATGCGGCGGCTGATGGCGGCCGTGCTGACGTCGAGTTGCTCGGCGGCCCGCACGAAACTGCCACTCTCGACGACCGCAATGAAGCTGCGCAGGTCGATCAGGTCATATTGTTCCATTTTTCGCAAAAATGATTTACGCAGACCATAGTTTATTACGATGCGAGAATTTATTAAAGTGCACTCCATCGCAGCACCCAACCCCACAACACAAGGAGCACACCATGCACTTCCAGTCCCTGATCAAAGCCGTCCTGCCAGTCGTCTTCGCCTTCAGCGCCGCCGCCCCCGCCCTGGCCGCGCCGCCGGCAGAACAGCTGCTGACCCCAAAGAACCACACCCTGGTGTTGATCGACCACCAGCCGCAAATGGCGTTCGCCACCCGCTCCATCGACATTGCGGAACTGCGCAACAACGTGACCGGCCTGGCGAAGGCGGCCAAGACCTTCAAGGTGCCCACCATCCTGACCACGGTCGCCGCCAAATCCTTCAGCGGCCCGATCTTCCCCGAGCTGCAGGCCGTGTTCCCGGAACAGCTGCCGATCGACCGCACCACCATGAACACCTGGGAAGACCAGCGCGTGGTCGACGCGGTGCACAAGAACGGCCACAAGAAGGTGGTGATGGCGGCGCTGTGGACCGAGGTATGCCTGGTGCAGCCGGTGCTGTCGGCCATCGACCAGGGCTACCAGGTATATATCGTGACCGACGCTTCCGGCGGCGTGAGCAAGGAAGCGCACGACATGGCCGTGCTGCGCATGGTGCAGGCCGGCGCCCGTCCGGTGACGTGGATGCAGTACATGCTGGAACTGCAGCGCGACTGGGCCCGCGGCGAGACCTATGCCCCGGTGACCAAGATCGCGGCTGAACACGGCGGCGGTTACGGCCTGGGCATCATCTACGCCAAGGACATGTTCAACGCCAAGGAAGGCCAGAAGTGATCATGCGGCCGGCATCCGCCCTGCTGGCAGCCTGCGGGCTGCTGGCCTCCTTCGCGGCCCCGGCCCAGCCGGCCGGCCGCGCAGTCTACGAAGCGGTCTGCATCGCCTGCCACGCGGTGGAAAATGTGATGGTCAGTGCGCCCAAGCTGGGTGACCGCAAGGCCTGGCAGGAGCGCTCGGAGCGCGCCGGCGGCATGCAAGGGCTGGTGCGCAACGCAGCCCAGGGTTTCGGCGCGATGCCGCCCAAGGGTGGGCGCGATGACCTGAGCGAAGCCCAGCTCAGGGCCGCGATCCGCTACATGCAGCTGGCGGATTAAGCCGGCTCCACTCGCACCAGCCGCCGTCGTAGACGCTGATGCGTCCCCAGTCCATCAGCCAGGCATAGAAGAACGCCAGCGAAGCCCGCCAGCCCGTGCCGCAATAGAAGGCGGTGCGCTGGCCGGGCTCGACGCCCGCCTGGCGCCACAAGGCACTGATCTCCGCCGGAGACTTCATGGTGCCGTCCGCGTGCTGGTATTCGCTCATGCTGTGCACGTCGCCATCCTGGCCGGCCCGTCCCCAGCGCGCGCCGGGTATGTCGCCGCAGGCATCGATATAGCTGTAGCCGGAGGTGGCGCCGACGTGTTCCTGCCAGGTACGGATACTGAGCAGGGCGCCGTCCGGCTGCCGTAGCAGCTCGCGCACCCCGGTGCTGTCGATCAGGAAGTCCGGACGGGCGGGAAACGGCGCCCCGAAGGCGGGCGCCGGCTGCGGCGCCGGGGCGGCGCCCTGCGCCAACGCCCGTCCCGCGCGCAGCCAGCCATCCAGGCCGCCATCGAGCAGGCGCACGTCGGCCACCCCGGCGTACAGCATCAGGTGGGCGGCGCGCGCGGCCGCCAGCGAATTGCGGCCGTACAGGATGACGGTGGTGTCGTGGGCGATGCCGTGTTCCAGCAGCAGCGCCAGCAGCGCCTGGTCCGACACCTTGTTCCACAGCGGCAGGCGCTCGAAACGGTTGGTGTCGATATAGCCTGCGCCGGGAATGTGGCCAGCCCGGTAGGCGGCCTCGGTGTCGCAGCCTACCTCGAACAGGCGCCATGCCCCGGCCGGCGCTGCCAGCACCGGGACGCCGTCGAGCAGGCGTGCCAGCCAGGCAGGCGATGGCAGCTGGCGCCAGCGCGCCAGGTCGGGACGAAAATGCATTTATTGCAACTCAAAATCAATTACCAGCCGGGAGTTTAGCAGCTTCGGCGGGCGCTTCCGGCTTTGCCTCAGGCTTGGCCGCCAGGTTTTCCGCCGGATGCAGCACCACCTGCACGTAGTTGTTGAAGTCGAAGTAGCGCTTGGCCGCTGCCTGCACGTCAGCCGCGGTCACGCTGGCGATCATTTCGTCCTGGCGCAGCAGTGCCTTGGGGTCCGTCCTGTTGACCAGCGCCGCCTGCAGCTGCCCCACCCACCAGCCATTCTCGCGCAGCGCGCGGCGGTAGTTCGTGCTCCAGTTTTCCTTGATCTTGGCCAGGTCGGCCGCTTCCGGCCCCTGCTCCTGCAGCTTGCGCGCTTCGGCGAAGGTGGCCTCGATAGCCTTGTCCACATTCTCCGGCGCGGTCGGCAGGCCGATGTTGATCGTGTAATGGGGGTAAGGATTGCGCGCCATGGCGCCGTTGATGCTGGAGGTATACACCAGGCCGCGCTGTTCGCGCAGCGCCTCGGTCATCTTGATCTGCATGATCTCGACCAGCGCGCGCAGGCGCATCTGTTCGATCTCGCTGAAACTGGCGTCGCCGCTGAAGGCGATGCTGACCTGGCTCTTCTGCTCGCGCCCGCGGCGCACCTCCTTCTTGATCACGCCACGCACGGGACGCGCATTGCGGTCCTTGTATTCAGTGGCGATCTTGTGCGCCGGCAGGCCGCCGAGATAGGTGGCGACCAGCGGCTTGAGCTTGGCCAGCTCGAAGCTGCCGACGATGAAGAAGGTCATGCCGTAGGCGCTGGACAAGCGCTCCTTGTGCAGGGCCATCACGCGGTCAAGGTGGATGCCGTCGAACTCCTCCGGACGCGGCGTGAGCGCCACGCGCGGATGGTTGCCGTACAGGATGGTGCGCATGGTATCGGTCAGCACCGCCTCCGGCCGCGCCTGGGCATTGCGCGCCTGCTCCTGCTGCCGGTCGATGAACACCTGGAACAGGGCCGGGTCGCGGCGCGGCGCGGTCATTTGCAGGTAGATCAGCTGCAGCAGCGTTTCCACGTCGGCGCTGTTGGAACTGCCGCCATAGCCTTCGTTGATGCTGCCCATGCCGAAGGCCGAACCGACGCTGCGGCCCGCCAGCATCTTTTGCAGCTCCAGCGGCGCGTAATCCTTCACGCCCATGCTGGCCAGGATGCTGGTGGTATAGCGCGCATTGACGATATCGCCCTCGTGGGCAAGCGAGGTGCCGCCGAAGCGGGTGGAAGCCAGCACCACCTGGTCGTTCTTGAAGTCGGTCGGTTTCAGCACGACGCGCACGCCGTTCGACAGCGTGAGCTGCGTCGTGCCCAGCGCCTTGTCGCTGGTTTCCTTGACGATACGGCCGGTCCTGGGCGGTTGCGCCATCAGGCTGCTGGCCAGGGTCTTTTCCTCGCGCGCGGCAAGCGTGGCCTTTTCCGCCGCCTCCACGGTGGCCAGCATTTGCGCCGCCTGCGGCACCACGGTGCCGGACTTGTCGTTGCCGGTAAAGATGATCAGCTTCTTCTGGCCAACCGGAATGGCGTCGCGCACCTGGGCGTTGACTTCCTCCAGCGTCACGCCGGGCAGCAGGTCCTTGTGGTAGCCGTACTCGGCCTCGATGCCGGGCATGGCTTCGCCGTCCAGGAAGTGGCGCTGGATCTCGGCCACGTGCACGCTGGAATCGGTCTTGTCACGCTCGTTGTACAGGTGCTCGATGAAGCGCATCGTGTTCTTCTTGGCGCGCTCGAGCTCCGCCGCGCTAAAGCCCAGCTGGCGCGCGCGTTCGCCCTCCTCCACCACGGCGCGAATGGCCGGCAAGGTGCCGGCCTTGCCCACCACGGCGCTGGAAACGAAGGCGCGGTAACCGTGCACCGCCTTGGCCATATTGCTGTACCCCTGCAGGAATGGCGGGTTGGGCTGCTGCGCCAGTTCGGCGATGCGCTGGGTCAGCATCGACGCCGACAGCTGCTCCACCATCTTGGCGCGGTATTCGCCGATGGTGCGCGATTCCTCGCGCGCGAGGAACGGGTAGCGGATCACGACCTGGTTCGACGACGCTTCGCGGTCGGTGATCACCAGCGCTTCCGATTCCTTGCGTTCCGGGATGCTCGGGTAAGTGCGCGGACGCGGATTGGCGGGGTTGACCAGCTTGGCGAAGTGGCTGACGACCAGGCGCTCGGCCTCCTGCGGATCGACGTCGCCCACCACGATCACCGCCATCAGGTCGGGACGGTACCAGTCCTTGTAGAAGCGGCGGATGGCCTCCGGCTTGAAGTGCTTGAGTACTTCCGCCCGGCCAATGGGCAGGCGGCGCGCGTACAGCGAGCCGTTGAACACCTTCGGCAGCAGCACCTTGTTCATGCGGTCCGCCGCGCCCTTGCCCACGCGCAGCTCCTCCAGCACGATACTGCGCTCGCTCTCGATGTCGGCTTCGTTGAACGTGACGCCCTGCGCCCAGTCTTCCAGCACCAGCAGGCCCTTGTCCAGGTTCTCCTTCTTGTCGACCGGGATCGGCAGCATGTAGACCGTCTCGTCGAACCCGGTGAAGGCGTTCAGGTCGGCGCCGAATTTGACGCCCACCGACTGCAGCCAGGACACCAGTTCATGGCGCTTGAAATGGGTCGAGCCGTTGAACGCCATGTGTTCGGTGAAGTGGGCCAGGCCAAGCTGGTCCTCGTCCTCCAGCACGGAGCCGGCGCGCACCACCAGCCGCAGCTCCACCCGCTTTTCCGGGCGCCGATTCTGCTGGATGTAGTAGGTCAGGCCGTTGGGCAGCTTGCCCATCTTGACCTGGGGGCCGAGCGGCAGCGGGTTGGACAGGTCGGGGGTGGCCGAGACCACGAAAGAGCAGCACAGCAGGGTGACCGCCAGGAGCAATTTTAGTAGTTTCATAACTGGGTACGATACACCATGCGGGGCAGCCAATGCTAGTATTGCCCCTATGAACGCCCATCGCTCCGCCATCGCATGGCTGACTAGCTGGTGGCGGCTGCTGCAATTCGCCGCCCTGCTGCTGACACGCGCCCTGGCCCCTTCCAGCTACCGCCGCGACAACCGGCGCATGCTATCCGAACAGATCGTGCTTGCCACCAGCGTCAACCTGGCCTGGTTCTCCGTCCTGTGCGCCCTGATCAGCCTGGTCATCATCCGCATCGTCGTGGTCACCTCGGCCAGCTACGGCCTGTCGCGCTACGCGCTGGAAATGGTGGTGCGCGTGCTGGTGCTGGAACTGCTGCCGCTGACGGCTGCCCTGTTCGTGGCGCTGCGCACGACCCTGCCGGCCGGCGTCGAGTTCGCCCAGCAAAGGCTGGCGGGCAAGGCGCTCGATGCGCGCGTCGCCCTGCGCACCCAGTTCTATCCACGCGCCGCCGCCGGCGTGTTCGCGGTGTGGATGCTGGCTGCCGTCAGCTGCGCCGTGACCCTGGTGCTGGCCTACCTGGTGATGTACGGCTTCACGCCCTGGGCCCTGCCCGGCTATACGCGCGTGGTGGGCCAGGTCTTCAATCCCGCCGTAAGCCTGATCCTGGTGCTGAAGATCGTCTTTTTCAGCCTGGCCGTTGCGGTGATTCCACTCGCCTCCTCCTATTACAGCAGTGCCGCCTCACCGCTGGCGCGGCGCAAGGGCGCGGCACATGGCCTGGCGGACATGGTACGCATGTTTTCCGTGATCCTGCTGGTGGAAGCAGCTTCCCTGATGGGCAATTACTACTGACAACATGAACGACACGAACAATCCTCCTGAAGCGGCGCCGATCCACAACGCCGAAGCGAAGGCCGTGGCCTTGCTGGTGCTCCTGGTGGCGCTGGTGCTGGGCGCCGTCCTGTATCTGATGTATGCGCGCGGCGCCTTCGAACCGACCCAGCGGCTGGTGCTGACCGCCGACGACTCTGAAGGCGTGACGGTGGGCATGGACGTGACGTTTGCCGGCTTCCCGATCGGGCGCGTGCAGCGCATCGAACTGGCGCAGGACGGCAAGGCGCGCATCCTGGTCGACGTGCCCCGGAAGGACGCGCACTGGCTGCGCACCTCCAGCATCTTCACGCTGGAGAAAAGCCTGGTGGGCGGCGCCAAGCTGCGCGCCTTCACCGGCATTCCAGCCGATCCGCCGCTGCAGGAAGGCGCCGAGCGCGCGCTGCTGGTGGGCGACATGGCGGCGGAAATACCGCGCCTGCTGCAGTCGGCCAAGGACCTGCTGAACAACCTGGCCGCGCTGACGGCGGAGGAATCGGCGCTGGGTACCAGTTTGCGCAACGTGCAGGGCGTGACGGAGAAACTCAATGGACCCGGCGGCGCGCTGGGCGTGCTGACCGGCGAAGACCAGAAGGCGCGCGAGCTGTTGCGCAATGCGAACTCGCTGGTGATCAAGGCCGACAGCCTGGTGGGCAATGCCGACAAGCGCGTGTTCGGCGAAAAAGGCATCGCCAACGACACCCAGGCCGCCGTGCAGCAGCTGAACGCCCTGCTCACCGACGCCCGCACCACGCTCAAGAAGCTCGATGCCGTGCTGGTCGAAGCGCAGGCGGTGGGCGCCAACACGCGCGAAGCCACGGAAGACCTGGGGGCGTTGCGCGCCGAAGTCGACGCCAACGTGCGCAAGATCGAACAGATGATCAATGAACTGAACCGCAAATGGCCGTTCAAGCGCAACGAACCGGAGATCAGACTGCCATGAACAAGCCCCATCTTGCCGCCGCCGGCGCCGCCACGCTGGCCTTCATGCTCGCCGCCTGCGGCAGCGGCCCGCGCGTGCCGGACTGGCAATTGAATGCCGCCAGCGCCACCGAACGCGCCACCTCCGCCTACCTGGAAGGCAAAAGTGCCGTCGCCGAGCGCGAGTTCGGCCTGGCGCGCACCCAGGTCGGCAGCACGGGCCTGCCCGAACACGCCATCCGCGTCGAACTGCTGCGCTGCGCCGTGCAGGTGGCAGCCCTGGTGTTTGAAGAATGCAGCGCTTTCGCCGCCCTGCAGCCCGATGCGACGGCAGCCGACCTGGCCTACGCGCGCTACCTGGCCGGGACGGCCAGCGCCGCCGACGCCGGCCTGCTGCCGGAAGCCCAGCGCGCCGTGGCCGCCGCCGGCGACGAGCGCGCCGCCACGACTGCCGCCATGGCAATTGCCGATCCGCTCTCGCGCCTGGTCGCCGCCGGCGCCCTGCTGCGCGCCAACCGCGCCACGCCGGAGCTGCTGACGATGGCCGTCAACACCGCTTCCTCGCAGGGTTGGCGGCGCGCGGTGCTGGCCTGGATGCAGGTGCAACTGCAGCGCGCCGAACAGGCCGGCGACACCGCCGAGGCGGCCCGCCTGCGCCGCCGCATCAAACTTGCCGGCGGCACGTAAGCCCGGTCAGTCCTTGCCGGCTGCGGCGGCCGCCGCGGCCTCGCGCAGCTTGTCCTTCTTGCTCTTGCGCTTGCCCTTGATGCCGCCCGTGCCGTCGTGGGCGCCGGGCGGCAGCGCCTTCGCCGGCGCCGTCGGCTCGAAGCCGGCGACCCGCTCGCGCGGCACGCTGATGTGCTGGCGTTTTTCGATCAGGCGGAAATGCTGTTCGGCATCGGACGTGATGAAACTGACGGCCAGGCCGGATGCGCCGGCGCGTCCGGTGCGCCCGATCCGGTGCGTGTAGTCGGCCGGCGAACGGGGCAGGTCGTAGTTGACCACCACCGGCAGTTGCACAATGTCGATGCCGCGCGCGGCGACGTCGGTTGCGACCAGCACCTGCAGCTTGCCAGCGCGGAAGTCGCCCAGCACGGACGTGCGCGCACCCTGGCTGAAGTCGCCGTGGAAGGCTTCCGCCGCCACGCCGCTACGGCGCAGCTTTTCCGCCACGTGCTCGGAAGCGTACTTGGTGGCGACGAACACCAGCACCTGGCGCCAGCCCTCTTCCTTGACCAAGGTGCGCAGCAGTTGCGTGCGGCGCGGCTCGTCGACTTCGATGGCGCGCTGGGCGATGTCGGGCGCATGCTCGTCAGAATCCGGCATGGCCACCCGCACCGGGTCGCGCAGCAGCCGGTCGGCCAGCGCCTGCACCGCCGGCGGGAAGGTGGCGGAAAAGAACAGGTTCTGGCGGCGCGCCGGCAGCAGCGCCAAGATGCGCGCCAGTTCGTCGGCAAAGCCCATGTCCAGCAGTTTGTCGGCTTCATCGAGCACCAGCACCGCCGTTTCGTCGAGCTTGAGCGCATTGTGCTCGAGCAGGTCCAGCAGCCGGCCCGGCGTGGCCACCATGATGTCGGTGCCGCCGCGCAGCGCCATCATCTGCGGGTTGATCGAGACGCCGCCAAAGGCCACCGACACCTTGACCGGCGTCGGCAGGTGCGACGCCAGGCCGCGCAGCACCTCGCCCACCTGGGCCGCCAGTTCGCGCGTCGGCGCCAGGACCAGCGCGTGCAGCTTGCGCGCTCCGCCGGCCGGGCGCGCGGCCAGCAAGGCATTTAGCAGCGGCAGCGCGAATGCGGCCGTCTTGCCCGAGCCGGTCTGCGCCTGGCCCAGCACGTCGGCGCCGCTCAGGGCGGGAGGAATGGCGGCGCACTGGATCGCGGTCGGCGCGGTGTAGCCGGTTTCGGCGATGGCGTTGAGCAGAGGGGCGGCAAGGCCCAGGCTGGAAAAATTCATGGAGCGCTTCTTTTAGACAATCTCCCAGTATACCTTGCGCCGGGTTTCATGCGACTATACGCGTGCTATCAAACTACCAACAGCCGTCGAAGCATGATCAATTGGGACGCCCACCTTTGCCTGCCGCAGCATCCGCAGGCGGATTTCTCACCGCTTGACCAGCTGCATTCGGCTGGCGTGAACTACGTGTCGATCAACGTGGGCGCGGACATGAACCCTGTCTCGCAGGTCATGTCCGTGATCGCAGGCTACCGCGCCACCATCGCCGCCGAACCGGAACGTTTTCGCCTGGTGGCGGGAGCGGACGACGTGATCCAGGCCGCGGCCGACGGCGTGCTGGCCATCGGCTTCGACCTGGAAGGCGCGATGCCGCTGATGGACCAGCCGGAAATGGCCGCCGTCTACGCCCGGCTGGGCGTTCGCCAGATGCACTTCGCCTACAACCGCAACAACAACGTGGCCGACGGCTGCCATGACAGCGCACGCGGCCTGACGCCGCTGGGCCTGCGCACCCTGGCGGCGGTCAACGCCGCCGGCATCATCGTCGATTGCTCGCATACCGGCCGCCTGTGCAGCCTGGAGATCATGGCCGAATCGGCCAAGCCGGTGGTGTTCAGCCATGCCAATCCGTTCGCGCTGGTACCGCACGGACGCAACGTCACAGATGAACAGATCCACGCCTGCGCCGCAACGGGCGGCGTGGTGTGCATTTCCGGCCTGTCCTGGTTCCTGGGCAGCGCGCAGCCCGGCGCCGCCGACGTGGCGCGCCACGTGGCTTACGTGGCGGACCTGGTGGGCGTGGCGCACGTGGGCATCGGGCTGGATATCTGCATCAGCGAAAAGGACCTGGACGATACGCCGCCCGGCGCATTCGATCCGTCGTGGTGGTGGCCGGAAGCGGCAGGCTACCGCGCCGGCCAGCCGCCCGCCTTCGTGCCGATCAATACGTGGAAGTCGCTGCCGCAGGAGTTGCGCAAGCTGGGCATGGCGCCCAACGAGATCGAGCAGGTCCTGGGCCGCAACATGCTGCGCGTGGCGCGCGCCACCTGGCAGTAATCACATGCCGACGTCGCCGTACGGACCGGCCAGCACCACCACGTAGCCTTCCGGATCGCGCAGCCAGAGCTCCCTGTGCTGCGCGTTGCGGTTTTCCTTCGGCCCTTCCAGCACCGTCGCACCGGCGGCGCTGGCGCGCTCCACCGCATCGTCGAAATCGTCGGTCCAGAACCAGAGCAGCGCTCCGTTGCCGTAGGGACGCTGGTCGGGATTGCCGAGATGGGGATGATGGTGGGCGTCCCAGCGATGCAACTGCAGCACCATGCGGCCGTCGTGCAGCAACTGCTCGTACTCATTGCCGCCATGGCCGCTTTGCAGGCCGAGCGTCTTCTGGTACCAGCGGCTGGCCGCTTCGACGTTACTGACAGCAATTAAAGGTTGTGCTTGCATGTCACCCTCCCCGTTTGCTCATCGGAGGAACAGCATACCACTGGGCGATGCCCCACGCGAACTCGGGAACGAGGAACAGCCAGACCAGCGGCAGTCCGCCCCCGGCCAGCGCCCACGCCATCCATGTGCTGAACAGGAAGCGCGCGGCGCCGTCGTAGGTGGCGAACTGCGGCTGCGGATCGCGCAAGCGCAGCCAGGACCAGACCAGCACCACGCTGCCCAACAGGCAGGCAAACAGGATGTGCATGGTGCCGAAGGCCGGCAGCGGCGCCCCGCCCAGCGCGGCGTTGACGGCCGACAGGTGGCCATGCGCGATGGCGAAAGTCCACGGGGTGGCGAAAGGCGCCGTCACCAGCAGGTCGTAGGCGGCGCTGGCGCGCACCAGATTTCTGATTTGGGAAGTATTCATGCCGCGCAGCTTAAACCTTGGAGTACACTCCAGGGTCAAGCATTTTCTGGAGAGACCGGCATGCAGATCGGCGAACTGGCACTGGCGACAGGCATCAGCCGCGACACCCTGCGCTATTACGAAAAGCGCGGCCTGCTGCGCGCGCGCCGCAGCGGCAACGGCTACCGCGACTACCCGCCCGAGGCGGCCGACTGGCTGCGCTACATCCGCCTGGCGCAGGCGCTCGGCTTCACACTGCAGGAAATCGAGGCCGACCTGCCACTGCTGGCGCCCGGTGCGGCGGACAGCCCGGCCACGGCGGCCGCCCTGCGCGGCGCGCTGCAGGCCAAGCTGGAGGAGATCGACCGCCGCATCGACGGCCTGCAAGCGCTGCGCGGCGAACTGGCGCGGCGCCTGGGGGCGCCGCTGGCCGACTGCCCGCTGCAGGCTTAACCCTGGTATGCCTGGCGCAGCGCTTGCAGGTCAAGCTTCTTCATCTGCATCATGGCGGTCATGGCGCGGCCGGCGCGCCGCTGGTCCGTGTCGAGCAGCATGCGCTGCAGTTCGCGCGGGAAGATCTGCCAGCTCACCCCGTACTTGTCCTTCAGCCAGCCGCACACCTGGGCCGCGGGATCGCCGCCGGCGCCCAGCTTTTCCCAGTAATAGTCGACCTCCTCCTGCGCGTCGCACGGCACCTGCAGCGACAGCGCCTCGTTGAACTTGAAGAGCGGCCCGCCGTTGAGCGCCGCGAAGGGCTGCCCGTTCAGCTCGAAGGACACCGCCATCACGCTGCCGGCCGGTCGCCCATGGCGCTCCTTGCCGGCCTCCGTGTAATGGCTGATTTCCGTGATCCTGCTGTCCTTGAAGATGCTGGTGTAGTAACGCGCGGCTTCTTCCGCCTCGTTGTCGAACCAGAGGCAAGGGGTAATCTGTTGCATGATGGTCTCCTAAGCGGGTTGTCCTGCCAGGACGACGTCCGGCATGCCCACGAATCGACAGAAGGCGGCAAATATTTCTACTGAGGTGTACCAGCATCAGACCCGACCTGACAAGGGTTGTCAGATGAGTTAGAGTTCTGCAGGGCCGCACTCGGCCAGAAGCGGCCCCTCGGCATTATCGCTGTAATTGCGTTGAAAGATTTTACGAATGGGTTTGGAAAATTGTGACGTTGTTGATGCGGTCGGGACCGACACGAGCGACGGGAAAGTAGTCCTTAGTATATTGGACTCATGGGACTGGACAGATGAGAGAACTCATCTGGAAAGACTTCAAGCAAAATTAAACGCGTACTTTTCGTTTGTTGATTCTCGCCAAATATACGATGATTATCCAGATGCAAAGGGCCGAGGTCTTGTCATTGATGTTGTTGCGAGGTTTCCCATACCTGAGTCAGCCACGGAATTCCTAAACAGTGCTGCAAGTGTAGCATTGACGGTTGGGGCCGAGCTAACTTACCGTCATGTTAAGTAGCTCCGCGTCTCCAACCGGGCCAAATGCAGACTGTCAGGTTACGCAGCCCCCATGTTATATTGCCAATTTGTGATTAATAACACGTTAGACCAAAACAGGGGACAATTCGCTTGATGCTGCAGACCGCCAGCGCTCGAAAGAAAGCCGCGACGCTTCATTTAACGATCGCAGTCCTGTGCATTGGCCTGGGCGGCGTCCTTTCCGGATACGGAAACCTGGCCGAACTCTTCTCTAGCCAGTCTCCCTCGCATTGGGCGGCCATTTTCGCCGCCAGTTCTCTGATCTTCTCCTCCGTCGTAGCCGTACTTCTATTCTCTGCAGCGGGCATTTCAAAGCCAGCGTTAGCTGGCCTCGTCCTGATCAAAGTTACCGCGGCAGTCGTCGGAATGATGGTTGCCCAACTGATCGGAGTATTTTGGCTTTGTTCGGCTTGGTTTGCTTACCGGTTCTACCGCTCATGATGGCGCTCTCCAACAGAACGATCTGTACGGGCACCAACCGGCAAGGTACAACACGTCGCTGCATGGTGCCGAACATCTCCACATGATGCTGCAGGCAGAATCCGGCCAACTGAGGACATACATTTAGCGATCACAAATTAGCTGGAAATTTCGATGGCAATATTAGAAGTAATCCGTGCGGCTTGGGGGTGGTCAGGTCTTTCCCCTACTGAAGTAGTCACCGAGAACGATTTTGGAAATCTCATTGTTCGTGATGACGACGGACGCTTCTGGCGCATCTGTCCAGAAGAGCTTGATTGCAAGGTCGTTGCTTGCGACCAGGCGCAGCTAGCGAGGCTACTAGGAGACGAAGAGTTTCTTCAAGACTGGCATATGCGTGAGATGGTTCACGTTGCGACGACGAAGTTTAAGGTTTTGGAGGAAGGCAGGAAGTTTTGCCTGAAGATTCCAGGTGCCTTGGGCGGCGAATACGATGAGAGTAATATCGGAACCATATCGTTGACCGAGCTGGTTCGTTTCTCAGGCGACTTGGCTTTGCAACTTAAAGACCTACCGGATGGCGCTCATGTGAAGTTGAACATCATTGGCTGAGTACGGCCAGCAGCTGCCATTGAATATTTGAAGATAGACTTATATGAATGAACGTCCGATACCTGCTGCCGCGCAAAGGGACGATGCGTCGGTGGAAATGTTGCGTGTATGGGTAGCCGAGAAGCAGTTGCATTGCTCGCTGAAGATTGGCATGTATAGGGACGGGTTGGGTATTGATGAGGAAGTGGCTTGGGGAACGATCCTTGCGGACTCAGCCCGACATATCGCCCGAGCACTCCATCCTGAAGATGCAAATGCGGAAGCCGCTGCCCTGCAGAAAATCCTTCATGGATTGAACGAGGAGCTTGCTGCGCCGACCTCGGACATTCACGGCGGCTTTGCTTGAGAGACCCAATCCGGCCAGAAGCCGACGTTCCCGGCCTAGTAGAGGAACGGTGTTGGAGATTTAATGGATTTAAATATTGCTGAGATTTTTCACGAAAGCGGTGAGCTT
>JAJTCO010000016.1 GCA_021323265.1 Pseudoduganella sp.
ACGCAGGGAGACCCAGCGGTTTTCAGATTCAACAAAAATACGGCGGTTCTGCAGGTTTGGCAGGAAACGACGCTTGGTTTTGTTGTTTGCGTGGGAAACATTGTTGCCGACCATCGGCTTCTTCCCAGTTACTTGGCAAACACGTGCCATGGCACACTCCTTTAATTACTTCCGAATTTGGAAAAACAAGAGTATATGGAAATTTCTCAGCTTTTTCAAGCACTTGCGAAAAACAATTGTGTCATGTGATATCAAGTAAATTTAACATTTGACGGGGCCGGGTTTTGGCCCCGTTTCCAGCGGGTTTATACAGTGCGGTCGGCGTCCCGCGTACGCCACAGCGAGTAGCCGATGCCCGCCATGATCAGCACGACCGTCACGGCCAGCGACAGGGTGGCTGGCACCTTGCCATCGAACACGAAGTCGCCCAGGAAGATCTTGGAGCCGATGAAGACCAGCACGGCTGCCAGGGAATACTTCAGGTAAGTAAAGCGCTTCACCATCGCCGCCAGGGCGAAGTAGAGCGCGCGCAAACCGAGCACGGCGAAGATGTTCGAGGTGTAGACGATGAACGGGTCGCTGGTGATGGCGAAGATCGCCGGCACGCTGTCCACGGCGAACACCACGTCGGTCGCCTCCATCATGCACAGCGCCAGGAACAGCGGCGTTGCATACAGCAGCGGCTTGCCGTCCGGGCCGGGCTGGCGCAGCAGGAAGGCGTTGCCGTGCGGCTTGTCGGTCACCCGCAGGTGGCGTTTGAGCCAGCCCAGGATCGCGCTGTCGCGAATGTCGTCGCCATCGGTGGTCACGAAGAACATGCGAATGCCGGTGATCACCAGGATCGCGCCGAAGATGTACAGCGTCCAGTAGTAGCTGGCCACCAGGGCCGAACCGGCGCCGATCATGATGCCGCGCGTGACGATGACGCCGACGATACCCCAGAACAGCACGCGGTGCTGGTAGACGGCCGGGATCGCCAGGGTCGAGAAGATCAGCGAGATGACAAAAATATTATCCAGCGACAGGCTCTTCTCGATCAGGAAGCCGGTGTAGAAGTGCACCGCTTTCTCGCCGCCGAATTCATGCCAGACCCACAGGCCGAACAGCAGGCCGGCCGACAGGTACAGGGCCGACAGCTTGAGGCTTTCGCGTACGCCGATCGCGTGGTCGTCGCGGTTCAAGATGCCGAGGTCGAGCACCAGCAGCACCAGGACGACGGCCAGGAACACCAGCCAGGTCCAGGCCGGCGCGCCCAGCCAGACGGCAGATAACCATTCCATTGTCTACTCCTTTCAGTGTAGGGCGTGGGTCCAGCGGCTTGCCGCCCGGCGCACCAGCAGGGTTTCGCGGCTGTCGAGCAGGCCGTCGGCATGGACAATGTCGAGCATGGCTTTCAGCAGGCACATTTGCAGCAGCGGGTCCTGGATTTCGGCCAGCACCTCGTCCAGCACGGCCTGGTTGATCTCGACCAGGCCGGCATTGCGGTTCGGGACGTCCAGCAGCAGGTCTTCGCACAGTTCGCGCATGGTGTGGTCGAAGGTTTCCGCGTCCACCCCGACCTGCTCCAGGAATGGCGCATTGCGCAGCGCATTCACTTCGGATGGGCAGACGTGTCCGTCGACGATCATGGTCAAGGCCAGGATGCGCGACATTGCCTGCGGCCCGTCGATGGCATAGCTCCTCATTGCGTTTTCTCCGTGGTTGAAAGTGGTTTCACTGTAAGCGCCGCAAATGCGAAAGTAAAATCAATTAAACTTCTGCAATCATCAATTTTTTCTGAGGTATTGCCGTGCTCAACTATAAACACTTGCAGTATTTCCACGCGGTGGCCATGCAGGGGACGGTGGCGAAGGCCGCGCAGCAGCTGCATGTGTCGCCGCAGGCCATCAGCATGCAATTGCAGCTGCTGGAGGAGCAGGTGGGCCAGGAGCTGCTGCAGAAGCAGGGCCGGCTGCTGCACCTGACGGAGGCCGGCAAGACCGTGCTGCATTACGCCAGCCGCATTTTTGACCTGGGCAATGAGCTGGAGCAGGCGGTGCGGCGCGGCGTGCTGGCGGGGCAGGAAACCCTGCGCGTGGGCATTTGCGACATCATCCCGAAGGCGATGGCGTTCCGCCTGCTGCAGCCGGCGCGGGCGGCGGGCATGGCGATGCACCTGATTTGCCGCGAGGGCCGCTTCGAGGATTTGCTGCTGGACCTGGGCGCGCACAAGCTGGACCTGGTGCTGGCCGACAGCCCTTTGCCGGCCGGCAGTGCGGTGCGCGGCCACAGCCGCCTGCTGGGTGCCAGCGGCCTGGCCGTGCTGGGCCACCCGGACCTGTGCCGCGCCTGGCCCGGGACGTTTCCTGCCCGCCTGCGCGTGGCGCCGTTTCTGCTGCCGGGCTCGAATGCCACTGTGCGCAGCCAGCTTGACGCTTGGTTCGAAGCGCACGACCTGCGGCCCATCGTGATGGGCGAATTCGACGATGGGGCGCTGCTGAAATCCTTTGCCCGCGCCGGCGATGGCTTTATCGTGGCGCCGCAAGTGCTGGCGGCGGCGGTGTGCGCGGAATACGGGCTGCAGCCGGTCGGCAGCATCGATTCGGTGGTTGAGCAGTTTTACGCGGTATCGGTCGAACGTGCCTACGACCACCCGGCGGTGCGCCGCATCCTCGACGGGGCGGCGCAGACGTTCCCGTCCAATGCCTGACCACCTCCCAAGGCCTTGATCGAATTCCAGTGTTGCCCTAAACGCCCCGTGGTAGCCGGGCGGCGCGCCACGGCGCGTCAGATCTGGCCGTGCTCGGCAAACGAATGCACCTGGTGCCCGGCCACCACGAAATGGTCGAGGATGCGGATATCGACCAGGGCCAGCGCCTGCACCAGTGCCCGGGTCAGTAGAACGTCCGATTCGCTGGGGGCGGGCGAGCCGGACGGGTGGTTATGCGCCAGCATCACGGCCGCCGCATTGCGCGCCAGCGCCTCGCGCACCACTTCGCGCGGGTAGACGCTGGTATGGGTCAGCGTGCCGCGGAATAGCTCGCACGCTTCGATCAGGCGGTTTCTCACGTCCAGGAACAGGACATGGAACGATTCATAGGGCTGGCCGGCCAGGGAGAGGCGCAGGAAATCCTTGACTGCGTGCGGCGAGGACAGCTCCTCGCCGCACGCCATTTCCTCGCTGATGGCGCGCCTGGCCAGTTCGACCACGGCTTGCAGCTGGGCGTACTTGGCGGCTCCCAGGCCGGGCATGGCGGTAAAGTCGGCGCGGCTGGCGTGGATCAGGGTGCGCAGCGAGCCAAAGCGCCCCAGTAAGTCCGTGGCCAGCGCCACGGCATCCTTGCCGGGAATGCCCACCCGCAGGAAGATGGCGAGCAGCTCCGCGTCGGACAGGGCCTGCGGACCCGCTTTCAACAAGCGCTCGCGCGGCCGCAGCTGTTCTGGCCAGTCGGAAATGCCCATGGTCGCCTCCTTTGTGCAGTGCGTCATCCATTATCGGACGCAGGCAGGCGCGCACGTTTGCGCTGGCGCAGGGTTTCTACGCGCCGGGCAGGGCCCACACCAGGTCAGCCAGCCTGGTGGCGTTGCTGCGCAGGCTGGGGTCGGCGGCCAGCTTCTGCTGGAAGGCGGCAAGTTCCGCCAGGGAGGGTTGGCGCAGGGCGGCCTTCATGAAGGCGCTCCTGATCTTGTACTCGTCGCTGCCTTGCAGTTCCGCCGCGATGGCGGAGGCGGGCTTGCCCCCCTGGTGGGCGGCGACCAGGCTGACGAAGCCGGGGTCCTGGATATCGATTTCCGGCGCCGCGCGGTGCAGGGTGTTGATGAAGAGCAGCCAGACCTGCTTTTGCGCCGGCGTCAGGTTGTTCTCCACGGCGACCTGGCTGCGCACGGCGGCTTCGCTGGCCTTGGCCGACAACTGCTTCACGTAATACGCGACCTCACTCGCGCTGGGCGGGCGATTGACCAGGCGCGGGAACCAGCTGCGCACCCGGTACTCGTGCGAGTTCTGCATCAGGGGCTTGATGACGGCGTGGGCATGGGCCTGGATCTCCGCCTCGCTGCGCAAGTTCTGCAGCGCCAGGTACTGCGTCCAATAGATGAATCCGCCATCCGCCAGGATGTCTTCCGGAGCGCGTTGCAGGACGGTGGCGAACAAGTCCCACACTGCCTTCGCTTCCGGCACCAGGTTTTCCGGCGCCGCCGCGTTCGGCGCGGCCGCTGGCGGGTTGTAGCCCATCGCGCGCCCGACATAGTCGGCCCACATCTTGCCGTGCAGGGTCAGCGCGAGACGGCGGAAATGCAGGCCATCGGGACGGTACTTATGGCCGCCGTCGCCCATATAGCCTGCCATCAGGTCCGTGTCCGGCCCGCGCAGGAAGCTGATTTCGCCCGGCGCGGCGCTGCGCGTGGGCAGGTAGCCCTGGGCCCGGCGAATGGCCTGCTCGGCGGCCCATTTGTATTGCACGTACTCGGGCTTGGCGTACCAGTGCTCATTGGTATAGCTGGCGCGCGCCACCATCCACGGCTGGCCGCAGCCGGTGCGGCGCTTGAATGCGGACGCCAGCTGTTGCAGGTCGCGTGCGTAATTGGTGCGCAGATGGGGGTACTGGCCATCCACCAGGGGATTGCTGAGCGCGTCGCCCTCGCCCTGGTGCCACAGGACGGCCTTGAAGCTGCAGTGGACTTCGCCATTGGCAAGGCGCGTGGCCAGGCTTTCCCCTGCCGGGACCAGGCGGCTTTCGAACAGGTTCATCTGTTGTCCGGTGAGCGGGTCGGCGTCCTTGGCGGCGGGCAGCCAGTAGCGCACGGCCGTGCCGCCGCGCGCCACGTTGACGATGGCCACGGGAACGTCGGTGCGGGCCCCCAGGGCGTCGGCAAAGGCGGTCCAGGGCGAACCGGAGCGGGCCAGGTCCCAGGCCGTGGCAAAGGCCATCGGCTCGCGCAGCGGCGCCCACGTCCTGCGTACGGGGTCGGCCATCATGTGGAAGGAATTGACGTCCGCCGCAGCCGGCGTGCCGTCGAGCGTGCCATGGCTGGCGGCGTTGCTCTGGCCGGCGACCAGGAACACATCGCCCACCGAGAACGGCGGGCTGTCCCAGCGCAGCCGTTCCGTGCTGCCGTCGAAGAAGGCGACGCGCACGCGGCGCTGCGCCTTGCCCGTGGCCAGGGAAAACTCCAGCAACTTGCCAGGAACATATGATTGCAGCGGGACCAACACGCGCTCGACACCGCCTGCCGGCGTCAGCAGGGAAATCGCATAGCGGCTGTAGGCGGCGGGGATGGCCTGGGCCGGCTTCAGGTAGATGGTGGCCGGCGCGCCGGGCGTGGCGCCCTGGCGTTGGAACACTTGGTTGGCTTGGATTCCCACCATGTCGATAGACGATTGTGCCAGGGCCGCCAGGGGCGTCGCCGCTGCTGCGCCGAAGAGGGCGAGGCAAGCCATTGGCCTGCGCGCAAAAAGTTGCATCGCTAGTCAGAAAGTAAAGGTGGAAGGACGGCGGATGATAGCACACCGGCTTTCCGGGCCGCGCTACGGCCCGCTACCGCCCGCCTTGGCTTACAATAGCGGTTTGCCCGTTTACGCAAATCCGCTATGTCCAACGTCGTCACCGCTTCGGCCTATCTCACCCTGCACTACCGCCTTGCTGCCATGGATGGCACCAATATCGTCTCCACCTTCGAAGGCAATCCCGCCACGCTGCTGCTGGGCCAGGGCCAGCTGGCGCCGAACCTGGAGGCGCTGCTGATCGGCTTGCCCGAAGGCACGCACAAGGTCTTCGAACTGGCCCAGGGCGAAGCCTTCGGCCAGCGCAACCCGGACCTGGTGCAAGCCGTGTCGCGCGCCACGCTGGACGACAACTCGGCCCCCGACAATGAATACAAGGTGGGCGACCTGGTGGAATTCAATGCGCCCAATGGCGGCCGTTTTGCCGGCGTTCTGCGCGAACTGCGCGACGATGTGGCCATTTTCGACTTCAACCACCCGCTGGCCGGCCAGCCGGTCAAGTTCGAAGTGAACCTTATCTCTGTGCTGTAAACCGTTATGGACAAAGAAATCCTCCTTGCCCAGCCGCGCGGCTTTTGCGCCGGCGTGGACCGCGCCATCGAGATCGTCGAGCGTGCCCTGCAGCAGTTCGGCGCGCCGATCTACGTGCGCCACGAAATCGTGCACAACGCCTACGTGGTGGAAGACTTGCGCGCCAAGGGCGCCATCTTCATTGAAGAGCTTGATGACGTGCCGGCGGGCAATACCCTGGTGTTCTCGGCCCACGGCGTGTCCAAAGCCGTGCGCGCGGAAGCGGAAGCGCGCGGCCTGTCGATCTTTGACGCGACCTGCCCGCTGGTGACCAAGGTGCACGTGGAAGTGGCCAAGATGCGCAAGCAGGGCTGCGAGATCATCATGATCGGCCACGACGGCCATCCGGAAGTGGAAGGTACGATGGGCCAGACGGAAGAGGGTATGTACCTGGTGGAAACGGTGGAAGACGTGGCCGGCCTGCAGGTGCAAAACCCGGACCAGCTGGCCTATGTGTCGCAAACGACACTTTCCGTGGATGATACGGCACAAATCATCGCCGCCCTGAAGGCAAAATACCCAAATATTATTGAGCCGAAAAAAGGCGACATTTGCTACGCCACCACCAACCGCCAGGAAGCCGTGAAATTCATGGCGCCGCAGGTGGAAGTGGTGATCGTGGTGGGCTCGCCCAACAGCTCCAATTCCAACCGCCTGCGCGAAGTGGCGGAAAAGAAGGGCACCCCGGCGTATATGGTGGACAACGCCGCCCAGATCGATCCGGCCTGGCTCGAAGGCAAGCTGCGCGTGGGCGTGACGGCCGGCGCGTCGGCGCCCGAAGTGCTGGTCGACGCCGTCATTAACCGCCTGAAGGAACTGGGCGCGAAAAGCGTGCGCACCCTGGACGGCGTGGAGGAGGCGGTGACTTTCCCATTGCCAAAAGGCCTTGATGGCAGCAAAAACAACAGCGCCCCGTGATGGGATGCGAGCTGCATAGAATTTAATTTAGAATATTGCGGATTTTCCACGATTAGTTTTCCGGAAACCTCGCTATCATGGCGAACGCTTCCAAACGGCGGCACCACGAGGGAAACCTTGGGTGCCGTTTTTATTAGTTCTAAAGGGCATACTCGATGGATACGTTTATCCAACAAATTCTCAACGGCCTGGTGCTGGGCAGTATGTATGCGCTGGTCGCCCTCGGTTATACGATGGTGTACGGCGTGCTGAACCTGATCAACTTCGCCCACGGCGACGTGCTGATGATTGGCGCGATGATCGGCCTTTCCATCTTGAATTTGTTGGGCGTGTACGCGCCGGACTTGCCTGGATACATGCAGTTGGGCATCGCCATCCTGGGCGCCATCCCGGCTTGCATGCTGGTTAACATCATCATCGAGCGTGTCGCCTACCGCCGCCTGCGCAACGCCCCCCGCCTGGCCCCCCTGATCACCGCCATCGGCGTGTCCTACCTGCTGCAAACCTTCGCCATGATGATCTGGGGCCGCAACCCGCTGCCGTTCCCGCAACTGCTGCCGACCGAGCCGATCATGATCGGCGGCGCCGTCATCACCGTGACGCAGGTGCTGCTGCTGGTGCTGGCCGCCGTCTCGATGTTCGGCCTGGTGATGCTGGTCGAGCGCACGCGCATGGGCCGCGCCATGCGCGCCGTGGCGGAGAATCCGCGCGTGGCCGGCCTGATGGGCGTGGACTCGAACAAGATCATCGTCGCCACCTTCGCCATCGGCGCCGCCCTGGCCGCCGTGGCCGGCGTGATGTGGGGCGCCAACTACGCCTCGATCCAGTTCGCCATGGGCTTCATGCCCGGCCTGAAAGCGTTCTGCGCCGCCGTGCTGGGCGGTATCGGCAATATCTATGGCGCCATGATCGGCGGCATCGTGCTGGGCATTATCGAATCGCTGGGCGCCGGCTACATCGGCGAGCTGACCGGCGGCTTCCTGGGGTCGCACTACCAGGACATCTTCGCCTTCATCGTGCTGATCCTGGTCCTGACGGTGCGCCCGTCCGGCATCATGGGTGAGCGCGTCGCCGACCGCGCCTGATAAGGATGTGACAATGCTCAACTTCGACGTACAAAAGAATCCCAAGCAAGCCACCATCAGCATCGTGCTGCTGCTGGCCGTGCTGCTCGTTTTCCCGTTCGCCGCCGCGCCGTTCGGCAATTCCTGGGTGCGCATCGCCGACCTGGCGCTGCTGTACATCATGCTGGCCGTGGGCCTGAACATCGTGGTCGGCTTCGCCGGCCTGCTGGACCTGGGTTACATCGCCTTCTATGCGGTGGGCGCCTACATGACCGGCCTGCTGGCCTCGCCACAGTTCGCCACCGTGCTCGAGTCGCTGATCAACATGCACCCGGCCTTCGGCGAAGCGCTGGCCGCCATGCTGGGCGAAGAGATCCGCAGCAACGGCATCCACCTGTCGGTGTGGCTGATCGTGCCGCTGGCCGCCGCCCTGGCCGGCCTGTTCGGCGCGCTGCTGGGCGCGCCCACGCTCAAGCTGCGCGGCGACTACCTGGCCATCGTCACCCTGGGCTTCGGCGAGATCATCCGCATCTTCATGAACAACCTGAACGATCCGGTCAACATCACCAACGGCCCGCAAGGCATCAACCTGATCGACCCGATCCGCGTGTTCGGCGTCAACTTGGCCGGCGAAGCGGGCTCGCGCGCCACCGTGCATATCGGCAGCTTCTCCATGCCGTCGGTGAACGCCTACTACTTCCTGTTCCTGGCGCTGACTATTGCCACCGTGTTCATCACCTCGCGCCTGCAGCATTCGCGCCTGGGCCGCGCCTGGGTCGCCATCCGCGAAGACGAGATCGCCGCCAAGGCCATGGGCATCAACACCCGCAACGTCAAGCTGCTGGCATTCTCGATGGGCGCCACCTTCGGCGGCGTGGCCGGCGCCATGTTCGCCTCCTTCCAGGGCTTCGTCTCGCCCGAGTCGTTCTCGCTGACCGAGTCGATCGCCGTGCTGGCCATGGTGGTACTGGGCGGCATCGGCCACATTCCCGGCGTGGTACTGGGCGGCGCGCTGTTGGCGGCACTGCCGGAAATCCTGCGCCACGTGGTGGAACCGCTGCAAATGAAACTGTTCGGCAAGGTGCTGATCGAATCGGAAGTGTTGCGCCAGCTGCTGTACGGCCTGGCCATGGTGGTGATCATGCTGACCCGTCCCGCGGGCCTGTGGCCATCGCCCAAGCATGAAGACCGTCCGGATGCCGATTCGGATTCCAAAGGCCAGTCGTCCGGCGTCGTGGCAGCGTGAGGTTTGAAGAGATGAGCGAACAAGTAATCCTGAATATCGAAGGCGTGAACAAGCGCTTTGGCGGCCTGCAGGCGCTGACCGACGTGCGCATCAAGATCAACAAGGGCCAGATCTACGGCCTGATCGGACCGAACGGCGCCGGCAAGACCACCTTCTTCAACGTGATCACCGGCCTGTACCAGCCCGACACCGGCACCTTCGAGCTGGCCGGCAAGCCTTACTCGCCGTCCGCCCCGCATGCAGTGGCCAAGGCCGGCATTGCCCGCACCTTTCAGAACATCCGCCTGTTCGGCGAAATGACGGCGCTGGAAAACGTGATGGTGGGCCGCCATGTGCGCTCGCACCAGGGCGTGTTCGGCGCCGTTTTCCGCCACAAGGCAGCGCGCGAGGAAGAAGCGGCGATCCGCAAGCGCGCGCAGGAGCTGCTCGACTTCGTCGGCATCGGCCAGTTTGCCAGCCGCACGTCCAAGTACCTGTCCTACGGCGACCAGCGCCGCCTGGAAATCGCGCGCGCCCTGGCGACCGACCCGCAGCTGCTGGCGCTGGACGAACCGGCGGCCGGCATGAACGCGACCGAGAAGCTGGCGCTGCGCGAGCTGCTGGTCAAGATCAAGAACGAAGGCAAGACCGTGCTGCTGATCGAGCACGACGTCAAGCTGATGATGGGTCTGTGCGACCGCATCAGCGTGCTGGAATACGGCAAGCTGATCGCCGAAGGCCTGCCTGCGGAAATTCAAAGCAACAAGGCAGTCATTGACGCCTATCTGGGAGGATCGCACTGATGGGTGCCAATGTTCTGAAAGTATCGGGCCTGAAGGTCGCCTACGGCGGCATCAAGGCAGTCAAAGGCATCGACCTGGAAGTGAACGAAGGCGAACTGGTGACCCTGATCGGCGCCAACGGCGCCGGCAAGACCACCACGCTGAAAGCGATCACCGGCACCCTGCCGCCCTGCAAGGTGGAGGGCAGCGTGTCCTACATGGGCCAGGCGCTGAAAGGAACGCAGTCGTTCCACCTGGTCGAGAAGAAGCTGGCCATGGTACCGGAAGGGCGCGGCGTCTTCACCCGCATGACCATCACCGAGAACCTGATGATGGGCGCCTACACGATGAACGACAAGGCCGCGATTGCCGCCGACATCGAAAAGTGGTTCGGCGTGTTCCCGCGCCTGAAAGAGCGCGCCGGGCAGCTGGCCGGCACCTTGTCCGGCGGCGAACAGCAGATGCTGGCGATGGCGCGCGCGCTGATGTGCCACCCGCACCTGCTGCTGCTGGACGAGCCCTCGATGGGCCTGTCGCCGATCATGGTCGACAAGATCTTCGAGGTGATCCGCGACGTGCACAAGCAAGGCATCACGGTGCTGCTGGTGGAGCAGAACGCCAAGCTCGCGCTGCAAGCGGCCGACCGGGGCTATGTCATGGAATCGGGTGCTGTCACGATGACCGGCAACGCCGACGACATGCTGCACGACCCGCGCGTCAAAGCCGCCTACCTGGGCGAGTAAGTCACAGCCGGCGGGCGCTTTCGCTTATGCCAGCAGCGCGGCGAATCGCTCGAGGTCGACGTTGCCGCCGCTGATCAGGACGCCGACGCGCTTGCCGCGCAGCGCATCCCCCATCTTGCGCGCCGCCGCGAAGCCCAGGCAGCCGGTCGGCTCCACCACGATCTTCATGCGCGCTGCGAAAAAGCGCATGGCGTCCACCAGTTCGGCGTCGCTGACGGTCAGGATGTCGTTCACATCGCGCTGGATGATGGGGAAGGTCAGCGTGCCCAGGTGCTGCGTCTGCGCGCCGTCGGCAATGGTCTTCGGCGTCTCGATGTGCACGATGACGCCGCTGCGCAAGGATTGCTGCCCGTCGTTGCCGGCCTCCGGCTCCACGCCGTACAGCTGGCAGCGCGGCGACAGCGCGCGCGTGGCCAGCGCCGAGCCGCTCAGCAGGCCGCCGCCGCCCAGGCAGACAAAGAGGGCGTCCAGTTCGCCGACTTCCTCGAACAGTTCCTTGGCCGCCGTGCCCTGGCCGGCAATCACGTCGGCGTGGTCGTACGGCGGGATCAATGTCATGCCCTGTTCCTGCGCCAGCCTGCGCCCGATCGCTTCGCGGTCCTCCCGGTAGCGATTGTAGGTGACGACCGTGCCGCCATAGCCGCGCGTGGCGGCGACCTTCGATGCCGGGGCGTCGTCCGGCATGATGATGGTGGCGGGAATGCCCATCAGCTTTGCCGACAGCGCGATTGCCTGCGCGTGGTTGCCCGACGAGAAAGCCACCACGCCTGCCTTGCGCTGCGCCGCGTCGAAGCGGGACAGGGCGTTGAAGGCGCCGCGGAACTTGAACGCGCCCATGCGCTGCAGGTTCTCTGCCTTGAAGAAGAGCTGCGCGCCCAGTTCTTCGTTGGCGGTGCGCGAGGTCAGCACCGGCGTGCGGTGGGCGTGCCCCGCGATGCGGCCTGCCGCGGCGACGACGTCGTCATAAGTTGGAATGGTCATGTGGTTTCCTTACCAGGGCCAGGGGATGTTCCGGCCGATGTTGTTGGCGAGAGCGCGCTCGTACAGCATGCGCACGGTGGTGAGGTCTTGCAGGGCGAGGCCCGTCATGTCGAATATGGTGATGTCCTGCGCTGCGCGCGCGGCGGAGGTGCCCAGCAGCTGGCCCAGTTCTGCCGCGGGCAATTGCGGTGCCCACTGCAGTTCGCCGATGCTGCGTGCCTGCGCCAGGTCGTCGCACCACAGGCGGGCGCGCTCGAGCAGACCTGGCGGCAGCTCGCGCTTGCCTTGCGTATCCGCGCCGACGGCGTTGATATGCGTGCCTGCGCGCACCGCCTGCGCGCTGAACAGGATGGCGCGCCCCGGCGTGGCGGTGATGACGACATCGGACGCGGCCACGGCCGCATCGGCGGCTGCGCTGTGCGGACTCCCTGCCAGGGCAACCTCGCAGCGGCCGGTGAAGCGTGCCTCGAAGCCCGGCTCGCGGCGTCCGTCCGACGTCACGTAGCGCAGGCGCTGGAGCGAGGGCAGGGCGGACAGCGCGTACTGCGCATGGGCGCAGGCCTGCACGCCGGTGCCGAACACGCACAACTGTTCGCTGTCCGCACGCGCCAGCAGCTGCAAGCCCAGGGCGCCGGCGGCGGCGGTGCGTGCCGTCGTGACCGCGTTGCCGTCGGCGATGCACAGCGGACGGCCGGTGCGCGGATCGACCAGCACGATGGTGGCCTGGTGCGCCGCGCCGCCGGCCTCGCGGTTGCCGGGCCAGAAGCCGGCAGCCTTGAAACCGAGCAGTTCCTGCGCCGGCACGTCGCCGGACTTGATGCCGAATACCGCGCTGCCGGGCAGTTCCTCGCGCACGATCGGGAACACGCGGGCCGAGCGCGCGGCGTGCAGGGCGAACGCGTCGCGCACGGCAGCGCGCACGGCGTCCGGCTGCAGCAGGGCGGCGACGGCGTCGCGGTCCAGCAGCAGCAGGCGGGCATCGTTATTTTGCATCGTTGTAGACCGTGGCGCGTGAGACGCCCAGGTGGGCGGCAATGGTTTCCATCGAGCGCCGCATGTCCAGCAGGCCGGCTTCGCTCAGCTCGCGCATCAGCGCGCGGCGCTCGTCCGCCTTGAGCGCGCGCGGCGTGGCGGAGCGGCGCGCCGCGAACTGTTCGATGTGGGCGCGAATGGCGTCGGCCCCGGCGGCCGGCGCCAGCGATTCGGTGACGGCCGCCGCCGGATCGACATTGCCGAACTGCGCCAGCATTGCCTGCAGGCTGCGGAACAGGTTCAGGTCCACGTTCATGCACAAGGCGGCGATGTATTGCTGGTTGCGGTCCTTGATGCCGATCGACGTGCTCTTGGCCGGGCGGCCATCGGGAAAGTTGTTGCGGTAGTTGGCCAGCACCTGCGGGAAGGCCGGGTCGGCGATGCGCGCCAGGCCCAGTTCCGTCGCCGGGTCGCCCACTGCGCGGCCGGACAGGTTGTTATGGATCGCCAGCACGGCATGCTCAGGGTCCAGCAAGTCGTGCAGCACCACCTCGGTGAAGGGGGCGAGGGTGCGGCCCAGGCCTTCGGCCACGTGCTGCAATTGTTCCAGCAAGTGTTGCTGGTCGGGAGTTCGCGTCGTCATTGAGACAGATTATCTCAAATTGTATTTTGTGTCCAATGCGCCGTAATAAAAAAAGCCCCGGCATTGCCGGGGCTCGCGAAGGACATCCGCTGAGAGGAAACCACGGATGCCGAGGAGACCTTGATACAGCGTTGCTTCATCGCAGCCGGCGCCAGGGCCGGTGCGGACATCGATTACTGCTTCTTGGCCGAATTGGCGGCCGAGGTGAACTGGTTCACGGCGGCGTTGACATTGGCTTCGAAGGTTTCAGCGGCAGCCTTGGCGCTCTTGCTGAACTGCTCGTAACCGGCGTTGGCGTTGTTCAGGGCGGACTTGAACAGGGCCACGGCGCTTTCGCTGCCGGCCGGGGCGTTCTTGCTGACTTCGTCGACCAGGGAGATCACCTTGCGGTTGGTCTCGGCGATCTGGGATTCGGCGGCCTTGCTGAATTCAGCGCTGGTGCCGGAAGCGATCGATGCCAGGTGGCGGCCGTACGCGATGGCTTTCTCTGCAACAGGCTGCGCCTGGGCGGCGCTCAGCGTGAAGAACTCTTGCGGGTCCTTGGCGGCCAGCAGTTGCTTCGTGGCGACCGACGATTCTTCCAGCGAAGCCTTGGCAGCGGTGATGTTCAGATCTACGAACTTCTCCACGCCTTCGAAGGCTTTGTTCGTCAGCGAGGAAAAGAGCGCGAATTGGTTTTCGAGGCTCGCCTTGGTGGCATTGGAAAACTGCTCAGGAATCGCAAACATTGGACTCTCCAAAAATTAAATAGTCGTTGGAACTTGCTGCTTCTACAACAGAAAACAACGTATTGTGCAACGCAACAAATGGGATTATCCGGGTTCGGGAATCAATGTCAAGCGATTTTTGTGCGTTGCACAAAGGTATCAACTCCTTGACGCGTAAGGCTTTCTCGGGAAAAGCGGGAAATTTATTGCTGCCCAGCAGGGGTTGTTCACCCGGTGCTAGAATGGCAAGGATGCGCTCCCTCTTTTCCCCGGTTCCCCTCTTTTTTGTTTTCCTTTGGAGTACCGGCTTTGTCGTCGCGCGTTACGGCTTGCCCTACGCCCCGCCGCTGACCTTCCTGCTGCTGCGCTTCGTGGGCGTGCTGGTACTGCTGCTGCCCATTGTCCTGCTGCTGCGCGCGCCCTGGCCGCGCGGCAGGGTGGGGCACGTGGCGGTAGCCGGCCTGCTGTTGCAGGCCGGCTACCTGAGCGGCGTCTGGTGCGCCATCAAGCTGGGCATGCCGGCCGGCTTGTCGGCCCTGATCGTCGGCATGCAGCCCATCCTGACCGCCCTGGCGGCGCCCCTGATCGGCGAGCGCGTCCGCGCACGCCAGTGGCTCGGGCTGGGCTTCGGCCTGGGCGGCGTCGCCCTGGTGGTGTATGCGAAGATCACCCTGGTGGGACTGGGCTGGCAGGCCATTGCGCTGGCCGTCTTCGCGCTCTTGTCGATCACGGCCGGCACGCTGTACCAGAAACGCTTCTGTCCCCAGTTCGACCTGCGCACCGGCACCGTGATCCAGTTCGCCGCCTCGCTGCTTGTCGTGTTGCCCTTTGCCCTGCTGCTGGAAGACATGGGCGCGGTCCAGTGGACGCCCCAGTTCTTTGCCGCCTGGGCCTGGTCCGTGTTCGCCCTGTCCATCGGTGCGATCTTCCTCCTCTTTGAGTTGCTTCGTCGCAGCGACGCGACCCAGGTCACAAGCCTGCTCTACCTGACCCCGCCGACCACGGCCCTCATGGCGTGGGCCATGTTTGGCGAAGTGCTGAACTGGATGGGCCTGGCGGGTATGGCCCTGGCCGTGATTGGGGTACTATTTGTGGTTAAGCAACCGCACAGCGCCCAACCATGATCCGTACTCCAGAACAGCAAGCCGTCGATGCGGCCATCACGTCGCGCCGCTCGATCCGCGCCTTCCTCCCCACGCCGGTGCCGCAGGAAGAAATCGCCGCCATTCTTGAAGTGGCCTCACGCGCCCCGTCCGGCACCAATACCCAGCCGTGGAAAGTGTATGTCCTGACTGGCGCCATGAAGGAAGCGCTGTCGGCCAGGATCCTGGCCGCCTACGCCGATCCGGAGCAGAACCGCCAGCACACCGAGGAATATGCCTATTACCCGCGCGAGTGGGTCTCGCCGTATATCGACCGGCGGCGCAAGGTGGGGTGGGACCTGTATGCCCTGCTGGGCCTGACGCGCGACAACAAGGCCGGCATGGCGGCCCAGCACGGCCGCAATTTCGCGTTCTTCGGCGCGCCGGTGGGCTTGATCTTCACCATCGACCGCATCATGGAACAGGGTTCCTGGCTCGACTACGGCATGTTCCTGCAAAACATCATGGTGGCGGCGCGCGGCCGCGGGCTCGACACCTGTCCGCAGGCCGCCTTCACCCAGTACCACCGCATCATCAGCGAGGTGCTGGGCTTGCCGGCCAGCGAAACTGTTGTATGCGGGATGTCGCTTGGTTTCGCCGATGGTGGCAAAATAGAAAACACATTGGTCACGGAACGCGAGCCGATTGCGAACTTTGTTAAATTTATGGAGTGAGCAAGCTTTCGTTGCAGTCGCGCGTCACTCTGAGAAATGTGTATTGTGGGGCTGAAAACATTGGCGCAGAAAGATGGGATTTCGCTTGCGCGCAAACCTCATTTTGCTACACTGCAACTAGCGATTCTGCTGATTCACTCCGGGGAATGACGAATGAACAAACTTGTTATCAGCATGCTGGTGTCCCTGTTTTGCGCGACGGCGTCGATGGGGTCGGCGCAGGCTGCCATCAAGAAAGCTGGTACGCGCTATGCCGCGCCCGCAGCCAAGCATCAAATGGTCAAGCGCATCGTCAAGGTGCGCGGCAAGAACAAGGTTGTTTACCAGCGCGTGACCAAGGTGCGCGACTTCGGCAGCCGTCCCACCATGGGCGACCTGGCCGGCCTGAACCTGGTGCGTGATCCGCTGGACCTGAAATCCAACGTGGCCCTGGTGCTGGACCAGGCCAATTCCGAAGTCCTGTTCGAGAAGAATGCCGGCGTGGCGTTGCCGATCGCCTCCATCACCAAGATGATGACGGGCCTGGTTGTGGTGGAAGCGGGGCAGGACCTGGATGAAGTCCTGACCGTGACCGACGAAGACGTCGACCGCGAAAAATTCAGTTCCTCGCGCCTGCGCGTGGGCGACCGCCTGACCCGCCGCAATATGCTGCATATTGCACTGATGAGTTCCGAGAACCGCGCCGCATCGGCGCTGGGCCGCAATTACCCGGGTGGCCTGCCGGCCTTCGTGGGCGCCATGAATGCCAAGGCGCAGGAACTGGGCATGAGCGATACCCGGTATGTGGATTCGAGCGGCCTGTCCAAGCTGAACGTGGCCAGCGCGCGCGACCTGGCCAAGCTGGTGCAGGCTGCCTACGAGCACCCGATCCTGCGTGAATTCTCCACCGCCCCGAAAGCCGTGGTGGAAAACAATGGCCGTCCGGTGACCTTCGGCACCACCAACCGCCTGGTGGCGCCGAACTCGGGGTGGGAAATCGGCCTGCAGAAAACCGGCTTCATCAACGAAGCGGGCCGTTGCCTGATCATGCAGGCCATGGTGGAAGGCCGCTCCGTCATCATGGTGCTGCTCGATGCGAAAGGCGCGGCCGCCCGCGTGGCCGATGCCACCCGCATGAAAAAGTGGCTGACCGCGCTGAAGCCGACCTTTGGCGACACCGTGAGTGGCGCCAGCACCGGCGCCCAGACTTACTCGGGAATGTAACCCAGGGTGGCGGAGATCTGGTTGGCGGTGTTGACCAGGTCTTCCAGCCACTCCTCCTGCAGCCGGTCGGCCGGCGCGGAGATCGACAAGCCTGCCACCAGTTTGCCGGAATCGTCGCGGATGCCGGCCGCCATGCAGCGCACCCCCAGCTCCAGTTCCTCATTGTCGCGCGCATAGCCGCGCGCGCGCACCAGGCTCAGTTCGCGCTCCAGGCGCCCCAGGTCGGTAATCGAATTCTTGTTGTGGCCCGCCAGCCCGGTCCGGGTGGCATAGGCGCGGATGGCTTTCGGCTCGTCCACCGACAGGAACAGCTTACCGGTCGAGGTAAGGTGCAGCGGGCCGCGCGCGCCGATGGCGCGCACCACCTGCATGCCCGAGCGTTCCGAGTAGGCGCGGTCGATGTAGACGATCTCGTCGCCCTGGCGCACGGACAGGTTGATGGTCTGCTGCGTCTTCTTGTGCAGTGCACGCATGGAGTCCAGCGCGGCTTCCCGCACGGACAGGCGGCTCTTCACGACATTGCCCAGTTCCAGCAGGCGCATGCCCAGCCGGTACGTGCCCGGTTCCACGCGGTCGACAAAGCGCGTCACCACCAGGTCGTTGAGGATGCGGTGCGCAGTGGACGGGTGCAGGCCGGAGACCTTGGACAGCTCTTTCAGGGGAACCGGATCGGGGTATTTCGCCAGGGCGTCGAGCAGGGCCGTCATGCGGTCGATGACCTGGATCGTCGTTTTCGGCTCCTGCGGGGGCAGGGTTTCACTTTTCATGATGTGGTTGGTGCAGTGCGGTATAGGCAGACTTATTTATACCATGATGTGAAAAAAATGGGAAATCTCTCGCTATAATCCGTGACCATGGAACCCACCAGCGAATTCAAAAGTAAAAGCGGGCTGAAGCGCATTTTCTCGGCCTTTTTCTATTCCCTCGACGGCTTGCGGACGGCGATCCGTTCCGAACACGCCTTCCGCCAGGAGCTGGTGCTGTTCGTGGTGGGCAGCATTGCCGCACTGCTGCTGCCGGTGTCGGCCTTCCAGAAGCTGGTGCTGATCGGCAGCATGGTGATCGTGCTGATCGTCGAGCTGATCAATTCCGCCATCGAAGCCGTGGTCGACCGCATCTCACTGGAACGCCACCCGCTGTCGAAGAACGCCAAGGACTTCGGCAGCGCCGCCGTCCTGCTGGCCTGCCTGCTGTCGGGCGCGGCGTGGGCGGTCGTGCTCTTCAATCGCTTCTACTAATTACTTTTCGGTATAACGAACGAAGAAAGTATTAGTTTGTAATTATATGCAGGACGGGTAATCTGGCCTCTCCAAACACACAGGGGAAACCAGATGTTGTCCAAGAAACTGTTCGCCGCAGCCTTGTTCGCCGGTGCCGCCATGGCGCAGGCCGCCGACGTGAGCTTGCTCAACGTCTCCTACGACCCGACCCGCGAGCTGTACCAGGACGTCAACGCCGCCTTTGCCAAGGAATGGAAGGCCAGGACGGGCGACACCCTGAAAGTCAAGCAGTCCCACGGCGGCTCCGGCAAGCAGGCACGCGCCGTGATCGACGGGTTGGAAGCGGACATCGTGACCCTGGCGCTGGCCTACGACATCGACGCCATTGCCGAGCGCGGCCTGCTGGCCAAGGATTGGCAGAAGCGCCTCGGCCATAACGCTGCCCCGTACAGCTCCACCATTGTTTTCCTGGTGCGCAAGGGCAATCCGAAAGCCATCAAGGACTGGGGCGACCTGGTGCGGCCAGGCGTGGCGGTGATCACCCCGAATCCGAAAACGTCCGGCGGCGCCCGCTGGAATCACCTGGCCGCCTATGGCTACGCCCTGCGCCAGCCGGGCGGCAGCGATGCCCTGGCCCGCGACTACCTGAAAAAGCTGTACAAGAACGTGCCCGTGCTCGATTCCGGCGCGCGCGGCGCCACCACCACCTTCGTCGAGCGCGGCATCGGCGACGTGCTGATTGCGTGGGAGAACGAAGCGCTGCTGGCGATCAAGGAGCTGGGCCCGGACAAGGTGGAGATCGTCGCGCCTTCCGTATCGATCCTGGCCGAACCCCCGGTCGCCATCGTCGACAAGGTGGTCGACAAGCGCGGCACGCGCAAGCTGGCCGAAGCCTACCTGCAATTCCTCTACACCGACCAGGCGCAGGCGATCATCGCGCAGAACTATTACCGGCCGAGCGTGGAAAAGGCGGCCAAGAAGCATGCCGCCCAGTTCCCGAACGTCAAGCTGTTCAGGATCGGCGACGTGGCGGGCGACTGGCGCACGGCGCAGAAGGTGCACTTTGCCGATGGCGGTGTGTTCGACCAGATCTACCAGCCCGGCGCCAAGCTGGCCGGCAAATAAGCGCAGCAAGGAGGGTCCGATGGCGATCTGGCAACTGAACCAATTCCGCGTGCTGGTCGCGCCCGGCCTGCACAACAGCGGCCCGCAGCACTGGCAATCGCGCTGGCAGCGCCTGTACCCGTGGTTCGAGCGGGTTGAACAGGATCGCTGGAGCGATCCCGTCCTGCTGGACTGGGCCGACCGCCTGGACGAGGTCCTGGCGCAGGAGCGCCGTCCCACCCTCATCGTTGCGCACAGTTTCGGCTGCCTCACCACTGCACTGAGCCTGTCACGTGCATCCTCCCCCCATGTGGCGGGCGTGTTGCTGGTGGGGCCGGCCGATCCCGACAAGTTCCAGGTCAGCGCCATCCTGCCGCAAGGCGCGCTGCCGTGCCCGTCCATCATGGTGGCCAGCAGCAACGATCCCTGGATGACGGCGCCCAGCGCCGAACGATGGGCGCGGCGCTGGGGCAGCGCTTTCCTGAACGCGGGCGCGCTGGGCCACATCAACGCCGAGTCGGGCCTGGGCGACTGGCGCTGCGGCCAGCGCCTGCTGCAAGTGCTGGCGCAGCGCGCCAGCAACGTCCGGCTCCACGACGCGCCCCGGCCGCGCGCGGCGGCACGGCCCGCCCAGCGCGCTGCGCTGCCCGGATCCGTCTCAACGGTTTAGAAATATGCCGGCCAGGAACGGAGGAAGATCACCAGGCTCCCGGAATGGCTAGTGCAAATGTTCTTGCAAGCGCCCTTCGGGGCGCTTTTTTTCTTTCAGCATGGCGCGCAGGGCAGCGATGTCGTTGCGCGCGCACACGATACATTGGGGATTGTTCTTGCCATCGGGCGGAGCAAACTCGACGGCAGCAAGGATGCTGGCCTGGATCGCTTCCAGCTTTTCATGGGCCGCCAGCGGCAGGGCGGCGTCTTCGAAATCGGCCATCAAGTGCTTGGCGGTGCAGTACACCGTGGCCTTTTCGAACTTGGTGTAAGCCTGCAGGGCCATTTCGGTCAGGTCGCACAGGCGGTCGGTCAGCAACAGAGCGTCAGTCATCGCACATCTCCCTTGAATCGCTTGAAGACAATGTAGCACGGCCGTGAACGCCTTGCCAGCATACGGGATTACCCGTAGGAAAGCCTGCAATTGGGTAAATATTATTCAAATAAACAACACTGACAGCAAAATAATCGAATTCACCCTTGGTGCACTCAAATCGTGCGCGTTAGTATTTTTGCACCCGCAACGTTCAGAGAGATGGATTACTACATGAAGAACAAAGCAGTACGTTTCCAACGCACCCTCATCGCCAGCGCCGTTCTCCTGGCCACTTCCCAAGTTCATGCACAAACCGCCGCCCCGGCGCCTGCCGAAGAGCAGCAAACCGTGGTCGTGCTGGGTTCGCGCTCGACGGCCAAGACCGCACTGGACACGTCCGCGCCGGTGGGCCTGATCAGCATGAAGGACATGCAGTCGGCCGGTCCGCTGGAACTGGGCAAGCTGCTGCAGACGCTCGACCCGTCCTTCAATTTCTCCACCACCTTCATCAGCGACGGCACGGACATCATCCGCCCGGCGACGCTGCGCTCGCTCGGCCCTGACCAGCTGCTGGTGCTGGTGAACGGCAAGCGCCGCCACCAGCAGGCGCTGGTGAACGTGCAGCAAACCATCGGCCGCGGCTCGGCCGGCACCGACATCAATGCCATTCCCCTGTCGGCCATCCACCACATTGAAGTGCTGCGCGACGGCGCCGCCGCCCAGTACGGCTCGGACGCCATTGCCGGCGTGATCAACATCGTGCTGAAGTCCAACGTCAACGAGACCACCCTCAGCGGCCAGGTCGGCACCACCAAGGAAGGCGACGGCGACATGATCTCCGGCAGCGTCAACCATGGTTGGGCGCTGGGCGAGAATGGCGGCTTCATCAACCTGTCCGCCGAATACCGCAAGCGCGACGAAACCAACCGCGCCGGCCCGGACTCGCTGCGCGTCGACCCGCCGCGCGTGACCCAGCGCATCGGCGACAGCGATGCCAAGGACGCCTACCTGTGGTGGAACGCCGCGCTGCCGATCGACAAGTCGAGCGAGTTCTACGCCTTCGGCGGCTTCTCCAAGCGCCGCGGCGATTCCTCCGGCTTCTTCCGTTCCAAGGGCGACGGCCGCAACGTGCCGGCCGTGTATCCGGAAGGCTTCCTGCCCAACATCCAGACCACCGTGCGCGACGGCTCCTACGCCTTCGGCTACCGGCGCGACCTGGCCAACGACTGGAAGGCCGACGTCAGCATCAACCACGGCATGAGCGAACTGGACTTCCACGAAGCGCAGACCATCAACATCTCCTACTGGTACGAGCCGAAGCCGGGCGGCGGCATCTACGCCCAGTCGCCGCTGGAAGCCGATACCGGCAAGCTGAAGTTCAACCAGACCACCTTCAACGCCGACATCAAGGGCCCGGTCAAGCTGGGCGGCGCGGAAGTGTTCCTGGCCACCGGCTTTGAGTACCGCCAGGACAACTACGAGATCGTCGCCGGCGATCCCGTGTCCTACCAGTACGGCCGCACCAACAATCCGGCCATCGTCATCAAGGACCAGAACGGCGGCGTGGCGGCGTCGGGCACCCAGGGCTTCCCGGGCTACACCCCGGCCACCGCGGTCGATGAAGGCCGCCACAACATTGCGCTGTTCCTGGACGCCGAATACCGTCCGTTCCAGGAACTGCTGCTGGCCGGCGCCGTACGCTACGAGAAGTACTCCGACTTCGGCAACACCATCACCGGCAAGATCAGCGCGCGCTGGGACCCGACCAAGCAGGTCGGCGTGCGCGGCAGCCTGTCGACCGGCTTCCGTGCGCCGGGCGTGCAGCAGAAGTTCTACAGCTCGGTATCGACCAACCTGAACCAGGCTGGCGAGCTGACCGAAACCCTGACGGCGCGGGAAGGCAGTGCCGTGACCACGGCCCTGGGCATCAAGCCGCTGAAGGAAGAAACCTCGCGTAACGCGTCGATGGGCCTGGTGCTGCGGCCTGCCAAGAACATGTCGCTGGCGGCCGACGTGTACCAGATCAAGATCAAGGACCGCATCGTCTTCTCCAGCGAGATTTCGCCGGAAGCCAACGGCGGCCCGATCGCCAACGTGCTGAACCCGCTGAAAGTGGGCCAGGCCCAGTTCTTCACCAACGCGGTCGACACCACCACCCGCGGCCTGGACATCGTGGCCGACCACACCACCCGCTTCGAAGGTTCCACCCTGGTGCTGTCCGGCCAGCTGGGCTTCAACAAGACCGAAGTGACCAAGCGCCACTCGCCGTCGAACCTGCTGAGCGGCGAGCAGCTGTTCAGCCAGGCCCAGGTGACCCTGATCGAACGCGGCCAGCCACGCAAGCACCACGTGGTCGCGGCGGACTACACCTTCGGCAAGTGGAACGTGAACACCCGCGCCAACTACTACGGCGAAGTGCAGGGCGAAGGCTTCAGCCCGCTGCAAACCTGGGACGCGAAGTGGCTGGTGGACATGAGCGGCCGCTACAACTTCAGCAAGCGCACCAGCGTCTCGGTCGGCGTCAACAACCTGTTCGACACCTACCCTTCCGAGTGGACCAACGGCGGCGCCTTCCCGAAACTGGGCTTCAAGTACTGCTGGGAGACCTGCCCGTTCGGCGTGAACGGCCGTTCCATGTACGTGAAGTTCGATACCGTCTTCTAAGGCTCAGCGGTGTCACCGCAGCGCCCCCGCGGGGGCGCTTTTTTTTGATTCGGCGCCGCGGCTGTCCCCGGCGTTAGGCAGCGTCGAGCCAGTAGCGGCTGATGTCCGTCAGCCCCCATTGCTCCGGATCTTCGCGGCCGGCGATGCTGTCCAGCGCGCCGGCCGTCGCCAGGTCCATGCTGAGCGGCGGCAGGTAGCTGTTCGCCTTGGTGGAGTAGAAAATGCGCACCAGCGGCTGCAGCAGGGATTTGCTGTTGTCCACCACCACCGCCAGTCGGCCCGATTTGAGCTTGACCAGCGTCCCGACCGGGTAAATGCCGATGCATTTGACGAAGGCGGCGAACAGCTGCTGGTCGAAATGGCCGGCCTTGCCCCAATCGGCCATCCGGCGCAGCGACTGGGCCGGGCACCAGCCGGCCTTGTAGGGGCGGTTCGAAGTGATCGCGTCGTACACGTCGCAAATGGCGCCCATGCGTGCATGCAGGCTGATTTCCTCGCCCTTCAAGCCATGCGGGTAGCCGCTGCCGTCGAACTTTTCATGGTGGTGCAGGCAGACGTCGAGCGCGACGGGCGGGGCGCCGGCGGACAGGAGGATTTCGTAGCCTGCCGCGGGATGCCCTTTGACCCGCACGAATTCGTCGTCGGTCAGCTTGCCCGGCTTGTTCAGGATCTCGGGCGGCACCGCCATCTTGCCGATATCGTGCAGCAGCCCCGCCAGGCCATAGTCGCGCAGCGCGGCATCTTCCAGGCCGAGCTGCTTGCCCAGCGCCACCATCATGGCCGACACGGCGACCGAGTGCAGGTAGGTGTAGTCGTCGGCCTGCTTCAGGCGCAACAGGCTGACCAGGGCGCCGGGGTTGCGCAGCACGGAGCTGGCAATCTCGTCGACCAGCGGCATGACGGTGCCGAAGTCCTGCAGGCGGCCCATGCGCGTGTCGTCGAACATGGCGCTCACGGCCCGTTTCGATTGCTTGACCAGGCGCGTGGCGTGCTGCAGTTCGTCGGCCATGCTGCTTGGCTGGGCATGCTCGAAGCGGAAGGGCGCCGTCGCCGGCACGGCCGGGGCTGGGCTGGACGCCGGTGCCGGGGGAACGGGCAAGGCCACGTCGAGTCCCTTTTCCAGGTCGATCCACAATTCCTGCACGCCGCTGGCCAACAGCTTGCGCACCATGTCCTGGCTGTCGAGCGCGAACGAAGGCGCCCAGAAGGGATTCTTGATCCAGGAGCCGCGCATGGCGTGCACGTACATGCCCTGACGCACCTGGTCGATTGTGATTTTCCTAAGCATGGCAAAGAGATAAGGCAGCGGGACTCGGGGCCGGGAGTCCGGAAGCAGCGGGGCGCTGCACAAGACGCGGGGAAGGGGCGTCCTGGACAGAATAGCACATCAATATCATTTGGCCGACCCCTGTGCTGGCATCTAAGCAAATGACAAAAGGTTAGTTTGGTTTATAACGAGCCAATGCGAACATGCGACCCTATTAGTCGAAAATGTAATAAGGGAGCGAGCATGTCTGCAGTTGCATTGCCGGCCGCAGTACCGGCGGCGGAGGTCAAGGCCAGGAAGGCGCCCTATCGGGTCATGCCGGGCTTTAACCTGTCGCTGGGTTTCACGATCCTGTACCTGACCTTGATCGTCCTGATCCCGCTGTCGGCGATCTTCCTCAAGACCTTCACCATGACCTGGGACGCCTTCTGGGCGGCCATCAGCTCGGAACGCGTGGTCGCCTCGTACAAGCTGACCTTTGGCGCCTCCTTCATCGCCGCCTTGTTCAACGTCTTCTTCGGTGGCGTGGTGGCCTGGGTGCTGGTGCGCTACAAGTTTCCCGGCAAGCGCATTGTCGATGCGCTGGTCGACCTGCCGTTCGCGTTGCCGACCGCCGTGGCGGGCATCACGCTGACCGCGCTGTATTCCTCCAACGGCTGGTTCGGCCAGTTCATCGAAGGTGTGCTGGGCATCAAGGTGGCCTTCACCCCGCTGGGCGTGGTGGTGGCGCTGACCTTCATTGGCCTGCCTTTCGTCGTGCGCACCGTGCAGCCAGTGCTGGAAGACGCCGAGCGAGAACTGGAGGAAGCGGCGGCCAGCCTGGGCGCCTCGGCATTCCAGACTTTCCGCCGCGTGGTGTTCCCGACCATCCTGCCGTCGCTGCTGACCGGCTTTGCGCTGGCCTTTGCGCGCGCCACCGGCGAATTCGGTTCCGTCATTTTCATCGCGGGCAATATGCCGCTCGTTTCCGAGATCACGCCCTTGTTCATCATCACCAAGCTGGAACAGTACGACTACGCCGGCGCCACCGCGATTGCCGTGGTGATGCTGATCGCCTCCTTCATCATGCTGCTGACGATTAACCTGCTGCAGGCCTGGTCGCGCGGGAGGAACGTCAAATGAGCGCCACCGCCACCCCAAGCCGCCGCGGCGAACTGCCGCAGCGCCAGGACGTGCTCGAGCCGCGCTGGGTGCGCTATAGCCTGATCGCCGTCGCACTGACCTTCCTCACGCTGTTCCTGTTCGTGCCGCTGGTCGCGGTCTTCACGGAAGCGCTGAAGAAGGGCTGGGACGTCTACGCGAGCGCCATCCTGGAAGAGGATGCGATCTCCGCCATCAAGCTCACCTTGTTGACCGCCGCAATTGCCGTGCCGTTCAACCTGGTGTTCGGCGTGGCCGCGTCCTGGGCCATCACCAAGTTCGAGTTCCGTGGCAAGAGCCTGCTGCTCACGCTGATCGACCTGCCGTTCTCCGTCTCGCCCGTGATTTCGGGCCTGATCTACGTGCTGCTGTTTGGCGCCCAGGGCTGGTTCGGCGAATGGCTGGCGGCGCACGACATCAGGATCCTGTTCGCGGTGCCGGGCATCGTGATCGCCACCGTGTTCATCACTTTCCCCTTCGTGGCGCGCGAACTGATCCCGCTGATGCAGGCGCAGGGCAGCGAGGAGGAGGAGGCTGCCGTGGTGCTGGGCGCGAACGGCTGGCAAACCTTCTTCCGCGTGACCCTGCCAAACATCAAATGGGGCCTGCTGTACGGCGTGATCCTGTGTAACGCCCGCGCCATGGGCGAGTTCGGCGCGGTGTCGGTGGTTTCGGGCCACATCCGCGGCGAGACCAACACCATGCCGCTGCAGGTGGAGATCCTGTACAACGAATACAACTTCGCCGCCGCCTTCGCCGTGGCTTCCCTGCTGGCGCTGCTGGCGCTGGTGACCCTGGCGGTGAAGACCTTTATCGAATGGCGCCTGCACGAAAACTATGGCGACGACGCCAAGGAGTAATGACATGACGATCGCAGTGAAGAACATCAACAAGCGTTTCGGCGACTTCGTCGCCCTGGACAACGTGTCGCTCGACTTCCCGCAAGGCGAACTGACCGCGCTGCTGGGCCCATCGGGCTGCGGCAAGACCACGCTGCTGCGCTGCATCGCCGGCCTGGAACACCCGGACTCGGGTTCCGTGCTGCTGGACGGCGAAGACGCCTCCGACCGCCACGTGCGCGAGCGCCAGGTGGGCTTCGTGTTCCAGCACTATGCGCTGTTCAAGCACATGACCGTGTTCGAGAACGTGGCGTTCGGCCTGCGCGTCAAGCCGCGCAAGGAACGCCCGTCGGAAGAGCAGATCCGGCGCAAGGTGAAGGAGCTGCTGGAGCTGGTGCAGCTGGACTGGCTGGCCGACCGCTATCCGCCGCAGCTCTCCGGCGGCCAACGCCAGCGTATCGCGCTGGCGCGCGCCCTCGCCGTGGAGCCGCGCGTGCTGCTGCTGGACGAGCCGTTCGGCGCGCTGGACGCCAAGGTGCGCAAGGAACTGCGCCGCTGGCTGCGCCGCCTGCACGACGAACTGCACGTGACCTCCATCTTCGTCACGCACGACCAGGAGGAAGCGCTGGAAGTGGCCGACCGTGTGGTGCTGATGAACAAGGGCCGCGTGGAGCAACTGGGTTCGCCGGACGAGGTGTACAACCACCCCGCGTCGCCCTTCGTGTACGGCTTCCTGGGCAACGTCAACGTCTTCCATGGCCGCGTGCACGAAGGCGTGCTGGCCAGCGATGGCGTCGAGTTCGACGTGGCGGGCCACGGCAGCGGCAAGGGCACGGCCTACATCCGTCCGCACGACCTGGAAGTGGAACGCTACCAGCAGGGCGCCGAAGGCATCGTGGTCAAGCTGCGCCGCGCGCACGCCATCGGCCCGCTGGCCCAGCTCGACCTGGAACGTACCGACAACGCGCAGATCATCGAGGCGACGATTTCCAACGAACGCTACACCCAGCTTGGCCTGAAAGACGGCGAAACCCTGGTGGTGCGTCCGAAGCGCCTGCGCGTGTTCGTCGATGAAGGCGCCCACGCATGAACTTCCAGCAGCTGCGCTCCGTGCGCGAGGCGGCGCGCCGCAACTACAACCTGACCGAGGTGGCCAACGCCCTGTTCACGTCGCAGCCTGGCGTGAGCCGCCAGATCCGCGAGCTGGAGGACGAACTGGGCGTCGTCATCTTCGAGCGCAATGGCAAGCGCCTGACCGGCCTGACCGAGCCGGGCAAGGGCATCCTGAAGATCGTCGACCGCCTGCTGGTGGAAGCGGAAAACCTGCAGCATGCCAGCCGGGAATTCACCGGCCAGAAAAGTGGCACCCTGACCATCGCCGCCACCCATACGCAGGCGCGCTACGCGCTGCCGAAGGCGGTTTCGCACTTTCGCAACGAGTTTCCGGACGTGCGCATCGCCTTGCAGCAAAGCGCGCCCGATCACATCGCCGAATGGGTCCTGTCGGGCAAGGCCGACATTGGCATCGCCACCGAAGGCCTGTCGCAGTTTCCGGACCTGGTGTCCTTCCCGTGCTACCGCTGGAGCCACCTGGTCGTGGTGCCCGATGGCCACCCGCTGCTGACGCGCTCGCCGATCCGGCTGGAGGACCTGGCGGACTACCAGCTGATCACCTATGACGTCGGTTTCACGGGCCGCGGCCACATCGACGCAGCGTTCGACAAGGCTGGCGTGCGGCCGGACATCGTGCTGACAGCCATGGACTCCGACGTCATCAAGCAGTACGTGGCGCTGGGCCTGGGCGTGGGCGTGGTGGCCTCGATGGCCTTCGACCATGGCCGCGACAAAGGCTTGCGCGCCATCGAAGCCTCGCACCTGTTCGCGGTAAACACCACGCGCCTGGCGCTGCGCAAAGGATCCTACCTGCGCTCCTACGCCTACGAGTTCATCACGCAGTTTGCGCCCGAGCTGAAGCGCAGTGATATCGAACAAGCCTTGCAGGGTGGCGAAGTGCTGTAATGCGCGCTGGCGCGCGAGGCGCCAGCGTACGGCCGCTTAGAATTCCTCCCAACCATCGCCGCCGTTGACTGCGGCCACGGCCTTCTTTGCAGGAGCCGGTGCGGGGCGGGGGGCGCTGCGCGGTTGCAGGCGCGTGACAGTGCCGCTGCGCGGGGCTGCCGCCAGCTGCGGGGCCGTGGCCCGCGCGCGTTGCCTGCCCTGCGCCGCCACCAGGGACTGCGGTGCGCTGACCAGGCGGAACACGCTGACAGCCTGCGACAGCGCAGTGGCCTGGTCCTGCAACGCGCCGGCCGCGGCGGCGGCCTGCTCCACCAGTGCCGCGTTCTGCTGCGTCACATTATCCATCTGCACCACGGCCTCGTTGATTTGCGCGATGCCGGCGCTTTGCTCGGCGCTGGCTGCGGAAATCTCGCTGATGATGTCGGTCACCTGCTGCACGCTGCTGACCACTTCATCCATGGTGCTTCCTGCCTGGTCGGCCAGACGGCTGCCTTCCTCGACCTGGGCCACCGAATTGTCGATCAGCGCCTTGATTTCCTTGGCTGCACTGGACGCGCGCTGCGCCAGGTTGCGCACTTCGGATGCCACCACGGCAAAACCGCGCCCCTGTTCGCCGGCGCGCGCCGCTTCCACCGCCGCGTTGAGCGCCAGGATGTTGGTCTGGAACGCGATGCCGTCGATGACCGAAATGATTTCCACGATCTTGTAGGCCGACTCGTTGATGGCGCTCATCTTGTCGACCACCTGCGACACCACGGCGCCGCCGCGGCGCGCCACTTCGGAGGCGTTGCCGGCCAGCTGGTTGGCCTGCTTGGCATTTTCCGCGTTCTGGCGCACGGTCGATGTCAGTTCCTCCATTGACGACGCGGTTTCCTCCAGCGATCCGGCCTGCTGCTCGGTGCGCGCCGACAGGTCCAGGTTGCCGCTGGCGATTTCCGCCGAGGCAGTGCCGATCGAATCGGTTGACTGGCGCACGTTGCCGACAATGCTCGACAGACTGGCGTTCATCTCGCGCAGCGCTGCCAGCAGCTTGCCCGTTTCATCGTTGCTGCTTACCGGGATTTCCTGCGTCAGGTCGCCGGCTGCCACTGCCTGGGCCGCGCGCACTGCGCGGTCGAGCGGAATGGTAATGCTGCGCACAAGCCAGAAGCCGATGCTGGCGGCCAGTGCCAGGCCAGTCAGAAGCAGGGCGATCGCCAGCACGCGGAAGCTGGCGTAGCTACGCTGCGAATTCTCGAACTCCTGCTGGCCCACTTCCATCTGCAGCTCGATCAGCTTGTCCATGGTTTCGCGCAGCGGGCGGAAGACCTCCTCCATACGACCGTTGAGGATGGCGTTCATGCCTGCCATGTCGCCGGCGCGGGCCGCTTCCATCGCGGGATTCATGCCCTGTTCGTTGAAGACCTTGCGCGCGGCGGTAAAGCGCTCCACCAAGGCTCGTTCGTCGGGCGTCAATTCGGTGGCCGCGTACTGTTCCCACACCTTGGTGGACGCGGCACGGTTGGACTCAATGGTCGCTATGATGGCTGGCAACCTGGCGGGATCGTCGGTGCCGGCCTTGGCGATGGCGAGCTGGTTGCGGTTGATGTAGCGGATCACTTCCTGGAGGTGGCCCAATGCCACCAGGCGGTCTTCAAAGACGTTCTCCAGCGCCCCGTTCGATCGGGACAGGCTGGAAATGCCGGCGATGCCGATCACGGTCATGAAGGCGGAAAGGACGGTGAGGACCGCCACCAGGCGGGTTTTGATGCTGAGATTTGAAAGCATGTACGGCTCCATCCGGCACGCCAGGGCGGGCAGGTTCTAATCGGGATTTAGGAGAGGACCGCAGAGGTGGGGCGGCAGGACTGCAGGGCGCTGGGCCCGCAGTCGCGGGCACCCTGAGGCTTTCATCCTAACAAGAAAGCTGTCTAAGGTGCAAGTGATAATTGGTGAGAATGTAGCGTTATTGCCCCGGGTTCGGCAAGCTGGCATGGATGCTGTCGACTGCCGCCATCACCTCCGGCGGGAGCGTCACAGCGTATGCGTCGATGTTCTCCCGCAGCTGTTCCAGCGTGGTGGCGCCGATGATGGTGGCCCCGACAAACCAGCGCGAATAGCACCAGGCCAAGGCGAGTTGGGTCGGCGTCAAGCCGTGCTCGCGCGCCAGCTTGGCGTACCGTGCCACCGCGTCCAGCACGCCCTGGCGCAGGTAGCGCGGGCTCCAGCTGGCAGGGAAGATGGTCAGGCGGCCGTGCGCTCGCGGATTGTCGTGGTACTTGGCCGTCAGCTGGCCGAACGCCAGCGGGCTGTATGCCAGCAGGCTGACTTGCTCACGGAAGCAGGTCTCGTCCAGGAAACTGGTTTCGAAATGGCGCGCCGTCAGGTTGTACAGGTTCTGGATGGTGGCAATGCGCGGCAAGCCCTTCATCTCGGACTGCTTGACGAATTCCGAGACGCCCCAGCTGCTCTCGTTCGAAACGCCGATGTGGCGGATCTTGCCTTCCTTGACCAACTCGCCCAGCACCGCCAGCGATTCCTCGACAGCGACGCTATGGCGTTCCTTGCCCGGGTCGAACTGGCTGGCGCCGAAGATCGGCACGTTGCGGCTGGGCCAGTGCAGCTGGTACAGGTCGATGTAGTCGGTCTGCAGGCGCTGCAGGCTGGTTTCCACCGCGGCCCGGATGTGGGCCGCGTTGTGGTTGCTCTTGCCCTTGCGGATCCAGTGCATGTAGGGATTGGGGCCGGCGATCTTGGTCGCCAGCACCACGTCGCCGCGGCGGCCGGACTTTTTCAGCCAGCTGCCAATAAAGCGCTCGGTCGCGCCCTGGGTTGCGGCTGATGGCATCACCGGATACAGCTCCGCCGTATCGATGAAGTTGATGCCGCGCTCGAGCGCATAGTCGATCTGGGCATGGGCGTCGGCTTCGGTATTCTGCTGGCCGAACGTCATGCTGCCCAGGCAGATCTTGCTGACCTGCAGGTCGCTGCGTCCAAGCGTGGTCTTTTCCATCGCTTACCCTCGCAATGCATCCGCGCATTCGCGCACCAGGGCCGGGCCGGCGTAAATCAGGCCGGAATACAGCTGCACCAGCTGCGCGCCCGCCTCGATCTTGGCCTTGGCGTCCTTGCCCTGCATGATGCCGCCCACGCCGATGATCGGCAGCGCGTCGCCCAGCTCCGCCTTCAGCAGGCGAATGACGTTGTTGGACAGTTCGAACACCGGGGCGCCCGACAGGCCGCCTGCTTCGGCGCCATGCTGCATGCCTTCCACGGCAGTGCGGCTCAGGGTGGTGTTGGTGGCGATCACGCCGTCGATCTTGTGGCGCAGCAGGGCGTCGGCAATGTTCTTCACCTGGTCGCCATCCATGTCGGGCGCGATCTTCAGCGTCATCGGCACGTAGCGCTTGTGCTGGTCGGCCAGGCGCAGCTGCGCCTCTTTCAGTTGCGACAGCAGGCCATCGATTTCGGAAGCGCCCTGCAGCTGGCGCAGGTTCTTGGTGTTGGGCGAGGAAATGTTCACCGTCACGTAGCTGGCGTACGGATAGACCTTGCCCAGGCAGTGCAGGTAATCGTCGACCGCGCGCTCGATCGGCGTGTCCGCGTTCTTGCCGATGTTCAGGCCCAGTACGCCTTCGCGCCCCTGGTAGAAGCGGGAAGACTGCACGTTCGAGACAAATGCGTCCACGCCGCCGTTGTTGAAGCCCATGCGGTTGATGATGCCGTGCGCCGCCGGGATACGGAACATGCGCGGCTTCGGGTTGCCCGGCTGCGCACGCGGCGTCACGGTGCCCACCTCGATCGAACCAAAGCCCAGGTCGGCCAGCGCGTCGATGAAGGCGCCGTCCTTGTCCAGCCCCGCAGCCAGGCCGACCGGGTTGCGGAAGGTCAGGCCCATCACGGTGCGCGGATCGTCTTTCGGACGGCGCACCATGGCGCGCGTCAATCCCAGTGCCGACAGGCGCTTGAGCGCGGGCAGGGTGAAATGGTGGGCGGTTTCCGCATCCATCGAGAAGAGGATGGGACGGGCGAGGGAATACAGGAATTTATCGGACATTGTGGGCAGCTTTGTAGTATTTTGTAGCATTTTACACCGAGGACTTCCCGTGATTAAGACTGGACTTGCCCTGCTGGCCTGCCTGGCGCTGCCTGCCGTCGCCGCCGAAAACCCGCTGGCGGCCGCCATTGCCCGCGACTACAAAGCCAACCTGGAGCCCCTGTTCAACCACCTGCACGCCAATCCGGAGCTGTCATATATGGAGGTGCAGACCGCGGCGCGCATGGCCAAGGAACTGCGCGCTTCCGGCTTCGAGGTCACGGAGGGCGTCGGCAAGACCGGTATCGTCGCCATCCTGCGCAACGGCAAAGGACCGACCGTGATGGTGCGCGCCGACATGGACGCGCTGCCGGTGGAAGAGAAGTCCGGTGCGGCGAACGCCTCCAAGGTCAAGGTGAAGGACCAGGGCGGCAACCTGGTGCCGGTGATGCACGCCTGCGGCCATGACGTCCACATGACCAGCCTGGTGGGCACCGCGCACCAGATGGCAGCGCGCAAGGGCGAGTGGAAGGGCACGCTGATGCTGGTGGGCCAGCCGGCAGAAGAGCGCACCGGCGGCGCCCTCGACATGATGGCCGACGGCATCTACAGGCGCTTCGGCAAGCCCGATTACGCGCTGTCCCTGCACGTGGGCGCCGACATCGAAGCGGGCAAGATCGATGTCAGCGAAGCGCCGTTCTCGGGAGCCGACCTGATCGAACTGGTCGTGCACGGCATCGGCACGCACGGCGCCAGTCCGCACATGGGCAAGGACCCGGTCGTCATTGCTTCGCAGATCGTGGTCGGCCTGCAGACCGTTGTCACGCGCGACATCGCCCCGCGCGAAGCGGCCCTGATCACGGTGGGTTCCTTCCACGCGGGCACCAAAGGCAACGTGATTGGCGACAGCGCCCGCCTGGAGCTGACCGTGCGCTCGGAAAGCGACGAGGCGCGCGCCAAGCTGCTGGCCGGCATCAAGCGCGTGGCCGACAACACGGCCCGGGCCGCAGGCGTCCCCGAAGACAAACTGCCCGAAATGCGCCACACCGACCGCCCCGTCCCGCCAACGCTGAACGACAAGGCGCTGATGCAGCGCCTGCGCGGCGTATGGTCGGCGAAATTGGGCGAAGGTATTTTCGACAAGGGCTACCAGCGCGGCGGCATGGTCGGCGAAGACTACGCCCACTTCATCTACGGCCAGGGTATCCCCAGCGTGTATTTCATGGTGGGCGGTACGCCGGGCGAGCAGGTCGCCGCGGCGCGCGCCGGCAAGGCCACGCTAGCCTACAACCACAGCCCGCTGTTCCGCGTCGACGCGGAAAAGTCGATCCAGACCGGCGTGCTGGCGACCACTACGGCCTTGCTGGATCTGATGAAGCAGTAGCAGGAAGCAGGGGCGACCAAACGCCCTTGATGCGCGCCTGCAAGGGCTGGAACTTGATCTTGTAGTTCATCTTCGGGCTCTCTTCGATCCAGTAGCCCAGGTAGACGTAGTCCAGCCCCAGCTCGTGCGCCTGCGCGATCTGCCACATCACATTGAAGGTGCCGTACGAGGCGCCCGGTATATCCGGGTCGAAGAAGGTATACACCGACGACAGGCCATCGGACAGCACGTCGATGATGGACACCATGCGCAGCATGCCGTCCGGATCGCGGAATTCCACCAGGCGCGTATTGACCCGGCTTTGCAGCAGGAACTGCGCATACTGGTCGCGCGAGTCCTGGTCCATCCCGCCGCCGGCGTGGCGCGTGCTCTGGTAGCGCAGGTACAGTTCATAGTGTTCGTCCGAAAACGACAGGCTGGCCACGCCCGCCTGCAACTGGCTGTGGCGCGCCCAGGCGCGGCGCTGGCCGCGCGTCGGCTTGAATTCGCTCGCCACCACGCGCACTGGAATGCAAGCCTGGCAACCATCGCAATATGGACGGTATGTAAAGATGCCGCTGCGGCGGAAGCCGTTCTTCACCAGCTCCGAATAGACGTCCGCGTTGATCAGGTGCGACGGCGTCGCCACCTGCGAACGGGCTTGCCGCGCGTCGAGATAGCTGCACGGATAAGGCGCCGTTGTATAAAACTGCAACGTCGCGAAAGGGAGGTCGTTAAGCTGCGTCATGGGTCATATCATAACGCTTACCTGGCCGGGAACGGTGCGGTAGGGTACCAATCGCGTATCTGTGGCATCACAATGCATTTTTGCAGGTGGGCGATGAAATCCTTGCGCGGGATGGGGCGTGCGCCCAGCGACGCCAGATGGCCGGTCTCCTGCTGGCAGTCGATCAATGCCACGCCATGCTGTCGTAAAAAGTGCACGAGATAGGCGAGCGCCACCTTGGAACCGTCGCTCACGCGCGCGAACATCGATTCGCCGTAGAACATGGTGCCGATCGACACGCCATAAGCGCCGCCCACCAGCTCCCCGTCGAGCCATAACTCGGACGAATGGGCGTAGCCCTGGCGGTGCAGGCCGGAATAGCCGGCGATGATGTCTTCCGAAATCCAGGTGCCGGGGCCGTCGCGGCGCGGCGCGGCGCAGGCGCGCATGACCTGTTCGAAGGCGCTGTCAAAGCGCACTTGCCAGCGCTCGGGCTCGCGCGCCACTTTTTTCAGCGTCTTCCTCAGGCTTTCGGAGATCTTGAAGTCGGCCGTGCGCAAGACCATGCGCGGATCGGTGCTCCACCACAAGATCGGCTGGCCTTCGGAAAACCAGGGGAAGATGCCGCGCTGGTAAGCGGCCAGCAGGCGCGCCGGCGACAGGTCGGCGCCGGCGGCAAGCAAACCCGGCGCATCCGTGCTCAAGGCTTCGGACACGTCGGGGAAGGGCGAATTGGCGTCGAGCCAGGGAATCATGTGGCGGCGGGCAGGCGCATGGGCTGGGTGATGTCCTGCGTATGAAAACCGTAGCTGCCGCCGTCGCGCATGCGGGCGCGGTCGGCGAAGAAGAACTCCAGCGTGGTACGGATGGTGGGGAAGGCCAGGTCGTCCCAGGGGATTTCCGCCTCGGTGAACATTTTGACATCCAGGCTTTCCTCACCCGGGGCAAAGTCGAGGTCGCGCAAGGTCGCCATATAGAACATATGGACCTGGTGCACGCGCGGCACGTTGAGTAAGCTGAACAGTTTGCCAAGTTCGATATTGGCGCCGGCTTCCTCCTCGGTTTCGCGCTGGGCTGCCTCTGCCGTTGTCTCATTGTTCTCCATGAAACCGGCCGGCAGGGTCCAGAAACCGCGGCGTGGCTCGATGGCACGCTTGCACAGCAAGACCTGCAATACACCGTCGCGCTCCCACACGGGGATGGTACCGATCACCATCTTGGGATTTTGATAATGGATTGCCGCACAGTTGACGCAAACATAGCGCGGCCGGGTGTCACCGGCCGGCACCATCAACTCAACAGGGTGGGCGCATTCTGAGCAAAATTTCATTGGGTTACCGTGGAACCTCGTCATTGTTCGTCGAGGTTTACTTTACACTGAACGGCCGATGGCGGGTGTCCGGCGAAATATATTCGAGCTATCGCCAGATCGAGGTGGATAAATATTGCCTAAAGTGGCGCGCTGCCCTATAATACGTGCATCAGACGCGGGGTGGAGCAGTCTGGCAGCTCGTCGGGCTCATAACCCGAAGGTCACAGGTTCAAATCCTGTCCCCGCAACCAGAATTCGAAAGAAACCGTCATTTGCTACTTGCGATGACGGTTTTTTTTTCGTCCTGATTTTGTATCAGTTATTGCATTAATGAATTAAGTTGCGCTACCATGCGCGCATGAAAAGCAAGGCTCGCTTTACTTTTATATTGCGCTATCAATGTTTCGCGGCAGCGCGCGGCAATCACCCGGAGCTGCCCGGAATGCTGGTGCTTGAATATACCCGGGCCGCGGACAGCGCGCGCCAGGCGGTAATGGCTGCGCTGGCGGAACTGCGGGAGATTGAGCCCCAAGGTTATCTGGCCGGGGTCGGGCCGGATTTGATCGATTTCTCCGGCGTGGCAGCGCTATTTGAATTAAATCCGAAAAACATGCGGGCACTGATGGCGAAATATGGCGCCCTGTTCCCCGTGCCGCAATTCATTGGCAACGCGGCCTGCTGGCATAGCGCCGATATTCTCGGCCTGATCGCGGCGCAAGGCTGGCGCGATATTCCGGAAGCCGAACTCGAATTGGCCCAATGCGCGCGCTCGATGAACCGGGCTATTCGCAGTCACGCCAGTGTTTAGCGCGATCGCGCCAAGCACTGGCGTAAGAAACGCCGCTTATGCCCCTGCGTACGCCTGGCGCAGGAAGTCCAGCACGTCGTCACTCATCAGGCGGCCCGCGTTCAGCGCCGCTTCGTTTTCATGTGCCTGGCGGAAGCGCAAGCGCGCATCGGGGCGCGTGCCCACCATATCGGTAAATAGCGCGAACCAGCGCTGGGCTAATTGGCGCGCGGCGGATGTCGCAGGCGAAGGATCCATGGCGATTTGATTGCGAATGGCACTTATGAGCTCCGGCCATTCGCGGGCGCGGCCCTGGAAATGTCGGCGCATGGTCGCGATTTCCGGCGGCAGCATATATTTTGCATAGAGTGCCAGCTTGGCCTCGTTCTGGGCGGCGGCAATATACTCGCGCATTGCCGGTGTAATACCGGATTGCAGCCGGATCGATTCTTCTTGGGCCCACATATTATCCAGCCGCAGCATTATGTCGGGATTATCTCCGGCATGCTGCGAAAAAGTCGCCATCCATTTTTGCGCGAGCGCCTGTAGCGCCGGATCGGACGGCGGAATAGCAGCAGCCATCTTTTCTCCGACGGCGGCCACCAATTCCGCCCATTCATCGCGGGCGGCTGCGTCGTGATAGAGCGGCATGCGCTCCAGTTCCTGCTTCGAGAAGTATTTGTCGTACACGGTCATGTGCTCCAGAGTGGTTAGCCAGGCGGCCAGTTCCGGTTCTTCCCCCGCCAGCAACTGCCCGCGCAAGGCTGCCAGTTGCCCCCGCAGCCGGGCCGCCTCGGCAATCTGCTGATCAAGCGCGTCGAGTTGGCGGGCAATCAGGTCGGGTAGGGAAGCCCCGGGCGCGGCCAGGAAATGACCGATGTCGGCCAAGGCCATGCCGAAACGGCGCAGCGCCTGCACCTGGTGCAGGCGGGCGACGTCGTCGCGGTTGTATAGACGATAGCCGGCATCGGAACGTCCCGATGGCTTGAGCAAGCCGAGGCTGTCGTAATGGTGCAGCGTGCGCACAGTCAGGCCGCAACGGCGCGCCAGTTCACCTACCTTCAACATCATGCTTGGCTCCTTGTCATCGTTTCGCTACCGACATGCTGGAGCCTGACGTCAGGTGAGGGTCAAGCGCTTTCGTTTGGGCGGTCGGCGAGGCTGGCCCACAGATGGGCAGCCGCCATTGTGCGGTGAGGTTGCCATTGCTGCAAGATCTGCTCGGTGCGCGCCATGTCGGGCTTGCTGTCCTCGCCCAGCAGGCGCTGCAAGGCGGCACGGATCGCCACGTCGCCGTGCAGCGAGCAATCGGCGAAGCCATAGCCGCGCAGCAAGGCATAGTTCACCGTCCAGGGGCCGATGCCTTTGACCGCGAGCAGGTTCTTGCAGATGAGCGGGATGGGGTTGTCCTCGCGTTCATCGAGTTCGAGCGCACCGGAGGCGACCAGTTGGGCGCAGCGCAGCAGGGTTTCCGCCTTCGCGCGCGAGAATTTGCGGCTGGTCAAGTCTTCGACCGCCAGTTGCGCGACATCGGCCGCCTCCGGGTAGCACCATAAGCCATCGGCATGCTGGCGTCCCGCCTGCAGGATGAAGGTACGGCGCAGCGAGATGGCAAAGGGCAGGTTGATCTGCTGGCCGATGATCGCCCACGTCAACGCCTCGAACACGGTTGCCGATTGCACAATGCGCAAGCCGGGCTGGCGCGCCACGAGCGGACCGAGCAAGGCATCTTTGCGCGCAAACTGGACGAACGGCGCCGGATCGATGCGCAATCCCAGGATATTCCGCGCAGCCGCCGCGATTTTTCCAGCCAGGACCGGCGGCACCCCGCCCGTAGCGGGCGCAGCGATGTCCGCCAGACAAGCCGCGCTGCGCGCGTCGTTGCGCGGCAGCGCCACCGTCAGCGCCACCGGCAAGCCATCGAGCAGCATGCCCTTGCGGATCTGCTCCGGGCCGACCTGCTCGGCCACGCTTTCCGCATCGCGGCCATGAAACGCCAGCACATCCTGCACGCGGTAGTCCGCCGGCAGGTCAAGCGAGAACGCATGCTTCATACGGCTTCCGTCTTGCGCAGCCAAGGCAATTTCGGCTGGTAGCCGGTGACCAGCATGGTGCCCAGGATCACCGTCGCCGCCCCGGCCAGGGTATGCCAGCCCACCACTTCATGCAGGAACAGCGAACCCCACAGGATGCCAAACAGCGGATTCAGGAACGTCACGGTGAGCGCCGAGGTCGGCCCCACGTCGCGCACCAGGCCGAAGTAGAGCAGATAGGCGATACCGCTGCACAGTACGCCCAGTGCCAGGGCCGCCGCCATGATGCCGACGGTCGGCTCGCCCGGCTGCGGGAAGATGGCCAGCGAAGGGAGCGTCAGCAAGGCCGCCGCCCACATGCTGCCGTGGGCATTGGCGAACGGCTCGACGCCCTGGGCCGAGGCGGCCACCTTGGTGTACGTGGTCGCGATGCTGTAGCTGAAGGCAGCCAGGGTCGCCGCCGCGATGGCCAGCAGCGCGCCATCCTTGCTGCTCACATGGTCAAAGCCGACCAGCATGGCCACGCCGACCGTTCCCAGGCCCAGGCCAAGCAAGACGCGCCAGCTGACCCGATGGCGATGCCAGAGCGCGCCGACGATGGCGCCCCAGATGGGCGCCGTCGCGTTCAATACCGACAGCACGGAAGCGGTGAGGGTTTTCGCCGCGAAAGCAAAGAGCAGGAAAGGCAAAGCTGAATTAAAGAAGCCCAGGATCAGGTAATGCTTCCAATGCTTGCCCACATCCAGGCGCTTGCGCAAGATGACGGCCACGACGGCCAGGAAGATGGCCGCAAATGTCACCCGATACTCGATCAGCACCCCCGGCCCCAGCACCGGCGCCGCGATACGCATGAAGAGGAACGACCCGCCCCAGATGGCGGCCAGCAAAATCAGTTTGAGAAGGTTAGCAGTATTCATATACGGTCCAGTTCGTGTCCACCTTGGGGGCATGGCGGGGGCGCCGAGCCACTGCGGTGGACACAGTCTCATCTATCGTGCGCTTGAGCCCGCTGTGGGGCAAGCTGGTTCTTGCTTTTGAATTCACCGTCGTCATGCCGCACAGGCGGCGCCGGTGGGCGTGGCGAGGGCGGCGGCGTGGTTGATCTGCAGCCCCTGGGGGACGCCATTCTTGACGGCGGTCATCTCGGCCAGGATGGAGATGGCGATCTCCGGCGGGGTCTTGCTGCCAATGTACAGGCCAATCGGGCCGTGCAGGCGGGCGACCTGCGCTTCGCTCAGGTCGAACTGCAGCAGCCGTGCGCGGCGCTTGGCATTGTTGGCGCGCGAGCCGATCGCACCGACGTAGAAGGCGTCCGATTTCAGCGCTTCCAGCAGCGCCAGGTCGTCCAGCTTGGGGTCGTGCGTCAGCGCGACGACGGCGCTGCGCGTGTCGAGCTGCATTTCCTGCACCAGGTCGTCCGGCATGGCGTGCACCAGCGGCACGTCGGCCAATGGCCAGCCGGCGCGGTACTCTTCGCGCGGGTCGCAGACGGTGACGTGGTAATCCATCGCCGTGGCAATCTGCGCCAGCATGCGCGAGAGCTGTCCGGCGCCGATGATCAGCAATCGCCAGCGCGGGCCGTGCTGGGTGACCAGCAATTCGCCGCGCCGTTCCAGTACGGCGCCGGGCCGGGCGCGCTCCAGGGTGACGGCGCCGCTGCGCAGGTCGAGGGTGCGTGCCACCAGTTCATGCGCGGCCAGCCGTGCCAGTAGTTCGTCGATGCGGCTGTGCGGGCCGAGCGGTTCCAGCGCCAGTTCGATGGTGCCGCCGCAGGGCAGGCCGAAGCGGTGCGCCTCGTCGGCGCTGATGCCGTAGCTGACCACCTCGGGCAGTTCGCGCGCGATGCCTTCCTGGCGCACGCGCTCGATCAGGTCGTCTTCGATGCAACCGCCGGAAACCGAACCGACGACGCGCCCGTCATCGCAGATGGCGAGGGTGGCGCCGATCGGGCGCGGGCTCGAGCCCCAGGTGCGCATCACCGTGACCAGCTCGCAGCGGTGCCCGTCGGCCAGCCAGGCGGCGCAGGTCTTGAGAACTTCGAGGTCGATGCTGTCCATGCCTGGAACTATAGCAAGGGTCAGCGCTTTTTGCAGACGGCCTTCAGGGCTTTGTCGGCGTTGCTGCCGGGGGGGATCGTTTCGGGGTCGTAGGATTCGTACTTGTAGGTGCCGATCGGTTCGCCCTTGCCCAGCACTTCGGCGTAGAACGCCTGCGCCAGCAGGGTGCGCGTGGCGGCGTCGCAGGCGTAGCTGTGCTGGGAGCGCACGGAGAGGAACAGCTTGCCGTCCGGCGCGGTCTGCGGCTTGCGGAAGCTCTCCATGGTCCAGGCCTTGCGCGCGCCGGCGGCGCCCTGCACGGAGTGGCGCTCCAGCAGCAGCGTGCCGTCCTTGTCCTTCGCCAGCGGCGTCCATGGCCCGGCTAGCGCCAGGGAGGGCGCCAGCACAAGCGCTAGGACTGCCGTTTTCATGGTAGAAGCGGACGTTTGGCGGCCTGCTTGGCCCTGATTTCGGAAATGCTGCGGTCCATCGCGGCCAGGCGTGCCGTCACGTTGGGGTGGATCGCCGTGTAGCCGTTCAGCACCGTGGCCGGGTATTGGCCGGACAGGCGCTGCCAGAAGGCGCGCGCATTGCTGATGTTGTAGCCGGCGCGCGCCAGCATGTACAGCGCCAGGTTGTCGGCGGCGACGTCGTGGTCGGCCGGCATGGGCCGCAGGCCGGCGCTGCCGACCAGCATGGTCAGGTCGGGCCGCACCGAGGCGAGGTTGTCGATGATGCTGGCCATGGTGGCCGTGCTGCGGTTCTGTCCTGCGTGGCCGAGCACGTTGTGCGCCAGTTCCTTTGCCATCACGTAGGCGATCGCTTCGTCGTTCTGGGCGAAGTTGATCATGCCGCGCGTGAGCAGCACGCGGCTGCCGTCGTTGTAGGCGTTGACATTGTCCGAGTTGCCCAGGTCGACGCGGAAGGCGCAGGCGCGCGTGACCGGGACGTTCAGCGTTTCCTTGTGGCCGTTGCGGGCGATGGTCATGCTGAGCGAGGCGCTGTTGGCGGCCAGCGGGGCGAAGACGGCGGCGGCCTTGCTTTCGGCATCGCGCCCTTTGGGCAGCGCCTTGCCGCCGGCGGCCACCAGGTCGTCGCCCTTGCGCAGGCCGGCCCGCGCGGCGCCGCTGCCGGCCAGCACGCCGGACACTTGCAGCACATCGTCGTAGCCGAGCACGGCGGCCGAGGCCTCGGCATATTCGCCGGGGTAGGAATACTTGTTCTTCGCGGTGAAGCCAAGCAGGTTGCGCGCCTGCGATTTGCACAGGTCGGCGTTGTTGATGAGCAGGGGCGCGGCCACGCGGTACAGGCGTTCCTGCAGGGTGGCAATCACCTTCAGGTTGTCGCGCGCGGCCTGCATTTGTGGCGTCACGACGGGCGCGGGCGGCGGCAGCGGGGCGGCGGGCTCGATCGGCGCGGCCGGCTCGCTGCTGGGCTGGAACGTGGAACAGGCAGAGAGCAGTAACGCGGCGGCCATGGCGGACCAGGCAGCGGGCAGGGCTGGCCGGCGGGGGGACATGGGGGGACGATGTACTTGCTCAACTGCCATAAATATTTCCTTAGTGCTTGCCAGTGCTGCCGAAACCTGCGGCGCCGCGGTCGCTGGCAGCAAAGTCATCCACGACGTTGAAGCCAACCTGCAGCACGGGCACGATGATCAATTGCGCCAGGCGCTCCATTGGGTTCAGCGTAAACGTGTTTGAACCCCGGTTCCAGGTAGACACCATTAATTGTCCCTGGTAATCGGAGTCAATCAAGCCTACCAGATTCCCCAAAACAATGCCGTTCTTATGGCCCATGCCCGAGCGGGGCAGGATCATGGCCGCGTAGCCTGGGTCGCCCAGGTGGACGGCGAGGCCGGTCGGCACCAGTACGGTCTGGCCCGGCTCGATGGTCAGCGGCGCGTCGATGCAGGCGCGCAGGTCCAGGCCGGCGCTGCCGGGAGTGGCGTAGGCCGGCAGCTGGTCTTTCATGCGCGGGTCGAGGATCTTGATGTCTACAGTTTTCATTGGAAGAGCGAATTCTTGTCGATGCGTTTGGCGATTTCGGAAATCAGCTGGCGCGCCAGCGTGAGCTTGTCGGCGCGCGGCAGGATGATGTGCCCGTGTTCGTCAAACAGGATGATGGTGTTGTCGTCCTGGCCGAAGGTGTTGTGGCCGATGTTGCCGACCAGGAGGGGGATGCCCTTGCGTTCGCGCTTGCTGGCGCCGTACTCGATCAGGTTTTCCGATTCGGCGGCAAAGCCCACGCAATACGGCCAGCCGGCCAGGCTGGTGCGGGCCGCCACGCTGGCCAGGATGTCGGGGTTTTGTTCGAACTTCAGTTCCGGCACGCTGCCGTCGCCGGTCTTCTTGACCTTCTGCGTGCTCGGGTTGGCCACCTTCCAGTCGGCCACGGCGGCCACCGAGATGAACACGTGCTGGCCGCCGATGTGCTCCATCACGGCGTCGAACATCTGTTGCGCGCTCTGGACGTTCTGGCGCTCCACGCCGTACGGCGTGGGCAGCGAGGTCGGGCCCGAGATCAGGGTCACGTCGGCGCCGGCCTCGCGCGCGGCGCGCGCCACGGCATAGCCCATCTTGCCCGAGGACAGGTTGGTGATGCCGCGCACCGGATCGATGGCTTCGAAGGTCGGGCCGGCGGTGATGAGGATGCGCTTGCCCGCCAGGACCTTGGGCTGGAAGGCGGCGATCATTTCGGCCAGCAACTGCTCCGGCTCGAGCATGCGGCCCAGGCCCGTCTCGCCGCAAGCCTGGTCGCCGGCGGCAGGGCCGAAGACGGTGATGCCGTCTTCCAGCACCTGCGCCACATTGCGCTGGGTGGCCGGGTTGGACCACATTTCCACGTTCATGGCCGGGGCGATCAGCAGCGGTACGCTGCGCGGGCGCGCCAGGCACATGGTGGAGAGCAGGTCGTCGCACACGCCGTGCGCCAGCTTGTAGATGAAGTCCGCGGAGCAGGGCGCGATCAGGATGGCGTCGGCGTCGCGCGTGACGTCGATGTGCGCCATATTGTTGCTCACGCGCGGATCCCACTGGCTGCTGAACACCGGCTTGCCCGACAGGGCCTGCATCGTCACCGTGGTGATGAAGTGGGTGGCGGCGTCGGTCATCACGACCTGCACCGATGCGCCTTCCTTGCTCAGGGCGCGGCACAGTTCGGCGGCCTTGTAGCAGGCTACGCCGCCGGACAGGCCCAGCACGATTCGTTTGCCAGTCAGTTCCATAGTGCTGCTCCTACTTGTTCACGCGGCGCAGTTCGTCCAATACGAACAGGGCGGCGCCGATGCAGATGGCGGTGTCGGCGATGTTGAACGCCGGGAAGTGGCCGAACCCGCGCCAGTGGAAGTCGAGGAAGTCGATCACGTGGCCATAGGCGATGCGGTCGATCACGTTGCCGATCGCGCCGCCCAGGATCAGGGCCAGGGCCCAGCAGAACAGGCGCTGGCCGCTGTGGCGCTTGAGCAGGTAGACGATGTACAGGGCGGCGCCAATGCCGATGGCGGTGAAGAAGTGGCGCTGCCAGCCGCCTTCGTTGGCCAGGAAGCTGAACGCTGCGCCGCGGTTGTAGGCCAGCACCAGGTTGAAGAAGCTGGTGACGACCTTCTCCTCGCCGTAGACGAACAGCTTGCTGACGGTGATCTTGGTCAGCTGGTCCAGCAGGATGATGATGAAGGCAATGCCCAGCCATGGCGTCATGCTGCCGGAGGCGGGTTTGCTGCTGAAAGTCTTCTTTTTAGTGGCCATTGTTTCTTTCTTTGCTGCGCGCCGGAACCCGGTACAGCGGGGTCAGACCCAAGGGTCTGACCCGCTGCCGGCGGCTGTCGCGCGTCTTGCAGTAGGGGTCTGACCCTTGGGTCTGACCCAGCTCTGCCGGGTTTTAGGCGAACGTGCGCGTCTCGCCCGCGCCAAACAGGTTGGCGTGGCAGCGGCCGCACAGGCCCGGGTGGTCGGCATGCGAGCCCACGTCGGCGCGGTAGTGCCAGCAGCGCTCGCACTTTTGCGCGGTCGACGCGGCCACGTTGACGGCTTCGTCGGCTTCCGCCGCCACTTCGATGGCCTTGGCCAGCGAGGTGATGAAGATGAATTTCAGGTCGTCGTCCAGCGATGCCAGCACCTTGTACTTGTCGCCGGCAGCCTTGATCTCCAGTTCCGCCTGCAGCGAGGAACCGATCGCGCCCGAGCCGCGCAGCTCTTCGAGCTGCTTGGTCACGTCGGCACGCACGGCGATGATGGTGGCGTACTTCGCCATCAGCGCTTCCGCGTCGGCCAGTTCCGGCAGCTGCCACCAGGTCTGGGTGTAGATGGTTTCGTCGCTGGCCTGGAAGGCTTCCTCGCCGGCGAAGGCGGCCCATGCCTCCTCGGCGGTGAAGCACAGGATCGGCGCCATCAGGCGCAGCAGCGACTGGGTGATGTGCCACAGCGCGGTCTGCGCCGAGCGGCGCGCCTTGCTGTCCACCGCGCTGGTGTACAGGCGGTCCTTCAGGATGTCCAGGTAGAAGCCGCCCAGGTCCTCGGAGCAGAAGTTCTGCAGCTTGGAGACGACCGGGTGGAATTCATAGCGCTCGTAGTGGCCGGCCAGTTCCGCCTGCAGCTTGGCCATGTTGGCCAGCGCGTAACGGTCGATCTCCAGCAGCTCGGCCACCGGCACGGCGTGTGCCTTGTGGTTGAAGTCGGACGTATTGGCCAGCAGGAAGCGCAGGGTATTGCGGATGCGGCGGTAGGACTCGGTCACGCGCTTCAGGATCTCGTCGGAGATCGACAGCTCGGAGGTGTAGTCGGTGGCAGCCACCCACAGGCGCAGGATGTCGGCGCCCAGCGTGTCGGAAACCTTTTGCGGCGCAACGGTGTTGCCGATCGACTTGGACATCTTCTTGCCTTCGCCGTCCACCACGAAGCCGTGCGTCAGCAGCGCCTTGTACGGCGGACGGCCGTTCAGCATCGAGGACGTGAGCAGCGAGGAGTGGAACCAGCCGCGGTGCTGGTCCGAGCCTTCCAGGTACAGGTCGGCCGGGAAGGCTGAGGCGCCCCCGTGCCCCTGTTCGGGATGCGAGCCGCGCAGCACGGTCTGGTGCGTGCAGCCGGAGTCGAACCACACGTCCAGCGTGTCCTTGTTCTTCTCGTAGTTGGCGGCGTCCTCGCCCAGCAGGGTGGCCGCGTCCAGCGCGTGCCAGGCGTCGATGCCGCCTTGCTCGATCAGCTTGGCCACCTGCTCCAGCAGTTCCGGGGTGCGCGGGTGCAGTTCGCCCGTTTCCTTGTGGATGAAGACGGCCATCGGCACGCCCCACTGGCGCTGGCGCGACAGGGTCCAGTCCGGACGGTTGGCGATCATGCCGTGCAGGCGCGCCTTGCCCCAGTCGGGGAAGAATTCGGTCGCTTCGATGCCTTCCAGCGCGGTTTCGCGCAAGGTCGAACCGCCGTCCAGCGGCTGGATGTCCATGCCGGCGAACCACTGCGACGTGGCGCGGTAGACGATCGGCGTCTTGTGGCGCCAGCAGTGCATGTAGCTGTGGTCGAACATCTTCAGCTCGAACAGGGCGCCCGCTTCGCGCAGCGCCTCGCAGATCGGCTTGGAGGCTTCCCAGATGGTCATGCCGCCGAACAGCGGCAGGGACGGGATGTACTTGCCGTCGCCCATCACGGGCTTGAGGATCTCGTCGTCCTTCATGCCGTGCGATTTGCAGGACACGAAGTCGTCCTGGCCGTAGGCCGGGGCCGAGTGCACCACGCCGGTGCCGCTCTCGGTGGTCACGTAGTCGGCGATGTACACCGGCGAGAGGCGGTCGTAGAACGCGTCGCGCGCGTGCAGCGGGTGCTTGAAGGCGATGCCGGCCAGCTTGTCGCCGGTGGCGCTGGCGATGACCGTGCCTTCCAGCTTGTAGCGCTGCAGGCAGGACTCCACCAGGTCGGCGGCCAGGATCAGCAGCAGCGGCTGGCCTTCGCGCTCGGTCTGCACCAGCGCGTAGCGCACCTCGTGGTGCATGTTCAGGGCCTGGTTGGACGGGATGGTCCAGGGGGTGGTGGTCCAGATCACCACGAAGCCGTCGCCGGGCGGCAGGGCCGGCAGGCCGAAGGCCGCAGCCAGCTTGTCGTGTTCATGGAAGGCGAAGCCGACGTCGATGGCCGGGTCGCGCTTGTCCTTGTACTCCACTTCCGCCTCGGCCAGCGCGGAGCCGCAATCGAAGCACCAGTTGACCGGCTTCAGGCCGCGGTAGACGTAGCCCTTCTCCAGCAGCTTGCCCAGGGCGCGCAGCTCGTCGGCTTCGTTGCCGAAGTTCATGGTCAGGTAGGGATTGTCCCATTCGCCCAGCACGCCCAGGCGGATGAAGTCCTTTTTCTGGCGCTCGACCTGCTCGTGGGCATAGGCGCGCGCCTTGCTCAGCACGTCGGCGGTCGGCAGGTTCTTGCCGTGCAGTTTTTCGATCTGGATCTCGATCGGCATGCCGTGGCAATCCCAGCCCGGCACGTAGGGCGCGTCGAAACCGGACAGGGTGCGCGACTTGACGACGATGTCCTTCAGGATCTTGTTGACGGCGTGGCCGATGTGGATGTCGCCGTTGGCGTAGGGCGGGCCATCATGCAGCACGAACTTCGGGCGGCCCTTGGCGGCCTTGCGCACGCGTTCGTAGATCTTCTTGTCCTGCCATTGCTTGACCCAGCCAGGTTCGCGCTTGGCCAGGTCGCCGCGCATCGGGAAAGGGGTTTCGGTCATATTGACCGCGTATTTGCTCTCGGGCTTTTTTGCTTTGTTGTCAGACATGGTAAGGACTTTTAGTTCGTGTTTCGGTTGGCGAAGAAAGCGCGCGCTTCCCGTGCATCCGCTTCGATGGCGGTGACCAGGGTCGGCAGGTCGATGAACTTTGCTTCGTCACGTAGCTTTTTCAGGAATTCGACGCGCACCACCTTGCCGTAGCAATGCTGGGCGAAGTCGAAGATGTGCACTTCCAGCAGCACGCGGCCGGCGTCTTCCACCGTTGGGCGCACGCCCAGGCTGGCCACGGCCGGCAGCGGCTTGTCGGCCAGGCCGTGCACCTGCACCACGAAGATGCCCGCCAGGGCAGGGCGGTGCGGCACTTTCAGGTTCAGCGTGGGAAAGCCGATGTCGCGCCCCAGCTTGGCGCCGTGGATCACGTGGCCGGAAATCGCATACGGATGGCCCAGCAGGGCCTGCGCTTGCGGGAAATCGCCGTCGGCCAGCGCGGCGCGCACGGCGGACGAGGAAATGCGGGTGGCGCCATTGCGCACCGTCGGGAGCACTTCGACCTCGAAACCGTAGCGCTTGCCCGCTGCGGCCAGCAGGGCGACATTGCCGGCGCGCTTGGCGCCGTAGCAGAAGTCGTCGCCCACCATCAGCCATTTCACGTGCAGGCCGTCCACCAGCACCTGCTCGACGAAGGTTTGCGGCGATTGCGCGGCGAAATGGTCGTTGAAGTGCTCGACGATCACGCGGTCCACGCCATTGTTCTCCAGCGCCTGCAGCTTGTCGCGCAGGTTGGCGATGCGCGGCGGCGCCTTGGACAGGTCGCCCAGCTTGTGGGCGAAGAATTCGCGCGGGTGCGGCTCGAAGGTCATGACGGCCGATTCCAGGCCCAGGCGATCGGCGGCCGTGCGCACGCGCGCCAGCAACGCCTGGTGGCCGCGGTGGACACCGTCGAAGTTGCCGATCGTCAAGGCGCAGGGCGCGCGCGCCGCTGCGTTGGGAAGTCCGCGAAATACCTTCATGCTTCAGTTGTTTGGCGTAAATACTTGATTATACGGCGTCAAAGCACAAAAGCGCTGCCTGCGGGTGCAGGCAGCGCTTTTCTTGGCTCAGCCCGGCTTTGCTTAGACCGGGTTGTTAATGTACATGGTCCAGTAGCGCGCCAGTTCCGGCTCGCCAGCGGTGCCCTTCACCGACTTCAGGGTGCTGAGGGCAGCAGCCTTCTTGCCGGCGTTGTACTGGGCGATGCCGTAGTGCAGTTTCATCTCTTCCGGCTTGCGCGCACTGCCCAGCTTGATCGCTTCTTCGATCAGTTTCAGGCCGTCGGCGCCCTTGCCGTCGGAGACCAGGGCGAAGCCCAGGTTGGCCAGGCCGTCGGCATCCTTTTCCTTGCGGAAGTTCGCTTCCTGGGTCGGCGCGTTCTTCTGCTGCTCGGCCAGGGTCTTGGCGGCCAGGTCCTTCAGACGCTGGTGGCGGCCGGCGTCGGCGCCGGTGCCCAGGGCACCCTTCTTGTAGCCTTCGTCGACGATCTTCAGGGCTTCGGCCGGGTTGCCCGCCTGCAGGGCCAGCTGGCCCATTTCCATGAATTCGGCCGGCTTGGTGATCTGCTTCAGTGCCAGCTTGAGGCGCATCACGTCCAGGCTCAGGGTGGAGGAGAAGCCCGGCTTGCCGACCACGCGGTTCAGCAGGTCAGCCCAGTAGGACGCCTTCGGGTAGGAGGCCGCCAGCTTTTCCAGGGTCTGCACGTAGCCAGCCTTGTCGTTCTGCTTCAGCTGGATATTGGCCAGCATCTGCAGGTTCGCTTCGGAGCGGGCGCCGCTCGACTGCAGTTCCTTGGCAGCTTCGTTGAGTTTGCCGCTCAGGTAGTAGGTCTGGATCAGCTGTTCCTTCATCTGGCTGTTGCCGGGATTGTCCTTCAGGACTTTCTGGATGTAGGTGATCGCTTTCGGATAGTCCTTGGCGCGCAGGTAGATGCTGGCCAGGGCTTCGGTGATCTTCGACTGCTGGTTGGCGTTGAGCTTGCCGGAAGCGAGCACGGCTTCGAACGCGCGCGCGGCGGTGTCATTCTCGCCGGCAGCAGCGGCGATGGAGCCGCGGGTGTACTCGAGCTGGAATTTTTCCAGGTCGGACTTGTTGCCGACCGCGTCAGCTTCCTTCAGTTTCGCCAGCGCTTCCTTGTTCTTGCCGGAAGCGGCCAGTTTCTGTGCTTCTTGCAGTGGCTTGCCGACTTCGGCGCGGACGGTTTGCGCATAGGCGACCGACGACAGGCCCACCATCGGGACGGCAGCATTGAAACCAATGGCGGCCATTACCAGGCCGAGATGTGCGAGACGAAACTTGGTCATGGGGTGTTTTTCTTTCTCAAAATGCGAAATAGGCAGGATAACCTGCCTATTTGGGAAAATAAAGGGTGTGTGGACCCAATTATTTACTGGAACTGCTCGTTGCCGACCAGACCGATCTTGGTGACGCCGAGACGCTGGGCCGAAGCCATCACGCCTGCCACCACGCTGTAGTTGACCAGCTTGTTGGGACGCAGGTGCACTTCAGGCTGGTCAGCCTGTGCCGCTACGTTCATCAGCTTGGCTTCCAGGGCAGGGCGGTCAGGTACGACCACATTGTCCCACAGAATGGTGCCGTCGAAGTCAACGTCGATGGTCACGACCACAGGTTCCTTGGTTGGCGGTGGCGGAGTGCCGACCGGCATGTTCAGGTTAACCGAGTGGTTCGCTTTCGGAATGGTAATAATCAGCAGAATGATCAGAACCAGCATGACGTCGATCATCGGCGTCATGTTCATTTCCATCATTGGTTCCGCTTCGCCGCCGGAACCACCTACGCTCATACTCATGAATTGTTTCCTTTTCAGAAGGCCGCCCCCGGTACGGCAGGGGGCGGCTTGTTCTTACATCTTATCAGGCGGTTCGGTGATGAAACCGACCTTTTGGATGCCAGCGCGCTGGGTGGTGTAGATCACACGGCCAATCGATTCATATTTCGCGTCTTTGTCGCCGCGGACATGAACTTCAGGCTGAGGCACCTTCACAGCTTCCTCTTTCAGAAAATCGAACAGCTCATTGGCGTCGCGCATTTTCTTCTGGTTCCAGTAGATGTCGCCATCCTTGTTTACAACGATGTTGACATTCTCTGGTTTGGTCTGGATCGCCTGGTTGATCTCTTCCGGCAGCGAAATCTTCTGCAGTTTGAGAACGACCGGGCTCGTGATCAGGAAGATGATCAGCAGAACCAGCATGATGTCCACGAGCGGAGTCGTGTTGATCTCACTGTTAAGCTGCTCTTCTCCGCCCTC
>JAJTCO010000083.1 GCA_021323265.1 Pseudoduganella sp.
GGTTGCAGGCGCCGGGATTGGCGGTGGCGATCGTCAGCGTAACGGTGTTGCCGGCCACGTTCGCGCAGACCAGGCGGCGGTGGCTGACGGCGGACTTTTGCGCATGGCGCAGGGCGCTGATGACTTCCTGGCGGTAGGTGGTGGAGGCCCAGGTGTTGCCCATCAGGCGCGGCACCGCGACGGCCGCCAGTGCGCCGATCAGGACCATCACCGTGATCAGTTCGACCAGGCTGAAGCCGTGTGCATGCCGCCTCAATTGGTTGACTCCCGCACGTGGATTACGCGTCGCGTTTGAGGTGCGTAAATACCGAACGTTACGCGTGCCGATGGGTCGGCGGCGTCGCCGCAGTTGCCGTAGCGTGAGCGCAGCCACGGCTGTGCCGAGCGGATGGAGGCCGGTTGGGCTTGGAGGCAGGAAGCGTCGAGTGGATCGAGGGCGTTGTCGCCCAGGTTGATCGCCACGTCAATGAATCCTGGGGTGGTAGGCGCGCTGAAGACAATCTCGGCCTGGCCCGCTTCCAATGTATCCAGTGTTCCACCATCAAAAGAGGCGCTGCTGCCGGTAAGACCGTTGCCGCGTGTGAGGGCGAGGGAGGTTAGCGGTATCTTCGTGGCGGCGGCTGCTCCTTGCACGTCTATGTTGTCTTCACTGTTGATGACCCAGGTGCGGCCGTTCCAGAACTCCGCTCGGACGGGCATGCGCAGAGGGCTGCGTGCGCCGCCGAAGGCGTTGCTCAGGCGCAGGCGCCCAGTACGGATCGGTAGTATCGCTTCGTCCGTCGACGAAGCCGCATCGGCGTTGCTGGCGCGGATGCGGATGCTGGTCGGGGCGGTTTCCAGCGGCTTGATGAAGGTGAATTTGGGTGCGGCGGTGGCGATGCTGCCGGCTTCGGTGGAGGTGAATTTGCCGCTGCTGACTGCCGTTTCGCCAAGGATGCCAAGGTTGGCCGGCAGAGCGGTGCCATCCGCTGCACGTGCGGACAGGGTGACGTCCTTGGCGAAACTACCGACATAGTTGTTCAGCACCGTGCCATCCTTGGCCCGCGGAATCACCCGCAACGCGAACGGCTGGCCCGAGTAGGCGTACTTTTGCACCTTGGTTGGATCGAATTCGTCGAATGGCGCCAGGGCGGTCTGGAAGTTGTGTGGAACGAAGGGGCCGATGCAGGCGGTACTGCCGACAATTTCAAAGGTGGCGCCCAGGTTCATGTAGTTGCTGTTCCTGGCGGTCAGCCGGATGGTGCCCACTTCCGCCCAGCTGGTGTCGGCGATGGTGGCAACGCCGTTGCTGAATGCTGGCGCGGTTCCCGACTTGAACACGCCATCGGCCGCCTGTGCATGACTCGGTTCGCAGCGCTCGAAGGTGAGCGTGGTCGCGCCGGTAGGATTGGTTTCCTTGCCATAGTTGGGTGTTGCTGGCTGGCTGGCGCCGGCGCTGACGGCACTGATGGTGGTCGGGAAATCGACGCCGGCGACATACGGGCTGTTGGTGGCGATCTTGAACGCGGCCGGCACGGCGATGAAGCTGCTGCTGCCGGTCATCGACAGTGCGTTGTAGTTCGCGGTCAGCGTGACGCTGCCTGCATCAGGGTAGCGCAGGGAGAATGAGGCTTCGCCGTCCGAATCGAAGGCCAGGCTGACGCCAACGGTACCCTGGTTGCACATGACTAGCGTGGTGGTGGCGCCGGAAATGATCGATACTGCTTTGCTGCCGCTGCCTGGATTCGAGTAGGTGCAGCTGAAGTTGACGGTCCGGGCTCCACCGAGGGCCGCGCCGCAGGCTCCGTGTGGCGTTCCCTGCTTGATGGCGCGGATCGTGATGTCGCTCTGTGTCGTGTCGGAGCGGTGGTTCGGCACGTCGAAATCGAAGCCGGCATTCTGGAAGCTGTGCGCGCAGCTGGGATCGTTGCCGTCCCAGCAGGTAGTATTGGCGTGCGTAGTGTCGAACGTGACGTTGACCGAATTGGTGTATGGCACCTCCAGCGTGACGTTCGTGTCGCCGGCCGATATGCTGAATGGATAACTGCCGATCACGACCCCGCCCGGGTTCTTCACCAGCAGGGTGCCGCTGGCGCCGCCGTCGGAAGTCTGGCAGACGCCGCCACTGCTGGCTGCGCTGCAAGCCCAGATCGTGACGTCGGACGGGGTGCAGGTCAGGCCAGTGCCGTCATGGTCGATCTGGAAGTGATGCAGTGGCGTGGGTGGCGGCGGCGGATCCGCGCTGCAGTAGTAGTTGGTGCTGGCGTAGGAGCACCAGCCTGAAATGGAGCTGTTCTTGCCGACCTTGAGTTGGTCCTTGGTGTACACATTGCCGTCGATCAGGGAATCCTTGGCGATGGTGATGTCGTCGTTGGAGTTCAGGTCGCCGCGCAGGATCGTGTTCTTGGCGAAGTTCATGCTGCCTTTGGACTTGATGTCCAGGTAGCCGTTCATGTCCTTGTGGAAGGTGACGGAACCCTGTACGTCGAGCAGCAGTTTCTCGCCCTTCGGGATGATGAAATTCTTGGCCGCGCTGAAGCTGCCGTTCACGATCACGGTGATGGGCGCGGTAATGGAGATGTACGTGTCCTTCGAAAAGTTCATCGGAGGGCAGCTGTAGACGCCGGGCGACTGCACGGTGCAGCCGAAAGTGCTTGTCAGGGATGCGGGCCATGAATACGTCTGGGCGCTTGCGCTACCGGCGCCAAGACACAGGAGCAACAGGACGAGGCTCCTTTTGAACAGTTGCTGGGGAAAAATCATAAGCAATCAAATCATGCCCCTGCAGAATGTGTCAAGGCCGTAACAGGAATGTTGGAATTTTTTGAGAATTGGTGAAATTTTAGTAAATCAGTAATGCTAACTTGAATATAATCAACCATCTACGTCGCGAACCTCGCGTAACGTTTTCCATTTAGAACGGTGGCATGGGCTTTTTCTCCAGAGCAAGAAAAAAAGAGGGCTTGTTGGTAACTGCTTTCCACGCGGACGGCCTCTGCGTGGCGAGCGTGAACCGCCCGCCAGCTGCCAAGCCAGTCGTCCGGACCGCGAGCTTTTACCCTGCCCAACCGAGCCTGTCGGTGGAAGCCCTGGGGCGTGTGGCGCGCGAGCAGCGCGCGCCGGCGTTTCGCAATGCCACCTTGCTGGCCACCGGCGAGTACCAGGTGCTGTCGGTGGAAGCGCCCAATGTGCCGCCGGAGGAACTCAAGACTGCCGTGCGCTGGCGCTTGAAGGATATGCTGGATTTCCACGTCGACGATGCCACCATTGACGTTCTCGATATCCCGGTCGACAAGAATGCAGGCCCGCGCGCCCATTCCATGCTTGCCATCGCGGCGCGCAATAGCCTGATCCAGGCGCGCCAGGATTTGTTCGCGGCGGCCGACGCGCCGCTCTGCGTGATCGATATCCCGGAGATGGCGCAACGTAATATCGCGGCGCAATTGGAGCCGGAAGGGCGTGGCCTGGCGATGCTGTCGTTTGGCGAAGGGGGCGGGCTGTTGACTGTCAACTTCAACAAGGAACTTTATCTGGCGCGCCACCTGGACGTGACACTGGCGATGCTGCGCGAACAGGACGTCGAGCGGCGCCATGCGTCGTTTGACCGCATCGCACTCGAGCTGCAACGCTCGCTGGACCACTTCGACCGGCAGTACCATTTTGTGAGCATCTCCAAGCTGCTGCTGGCGCCGACCGGCGTGCCGTCGCTGCAGGACTTCCTGGCGGCGAATATCTACATGCCGGTCGAATCGTTCGAACTGGGCGATGTCTTCGATTTGTCGCAGGCGCCGTCGTTGATGAGTATCGAGGAGCAGGTGCGCTTTTTCCTGCCGCTTGGCGCGGCCTTGCGGCATGAGGAGGTGGTGCTGTGAGCCAGCAAGTCAACCTCTTCAATCCTATCTTCCTGAAACAGAAGAAGGTCTTTACTGCCGCCCATATGGTGCAGACGTTGGGTCTGGTGCTGGTCGGCGGGCTGCTGCTCACCGCTTACGGCGCGTACAAGACCAGGGCACTGGCGCAGCAGGCCGAAGCTGGCAAGGCGACGTTGGCGGTGCACCAGGCGCGCCTGGCGCGCGTGACCGCGGAATTCCCGCCGCGCGAAAAGAGCGCCGAGCTGGAGGCGGACGTGGTGCGCAAACGCGCCGAATTGGCTGCGCTGCGCGAAGTGAGCGGCGTGCTGGAAGGCGGCGACCTTGGCAATACATCGGGTTATTCGGAGTACTTCCGGGCGCTGGCGCGGCAGAACGTGCTCGGGCTGTGGTTGACCCGTGTGCATATTGCAGGTGCGGGCAAGGATATCGGTGTGGTGGGCAAGGCAATGCAGCCGGAGCTGGTGCCAGGTTACCTGCAGCGGCTCACGCGTGAGGCCGTCTTGCAGGGCAAGACTTTCGGCACGCTGGAGATCGGACAGGCTGGCCCGGCGGCGCCGGCCGCGTTGGCGGGACGTGCGCCTGGAGCTGCCGTTGCCGTGCCGCCTTATGTGGAATTTCGTTTGCTGACCCAGCCAGCGGAGGCATCCAAGTGAAGGAACAATGGATCAAGCTGAGCGGGCGTATCGACGCGATGTCGCTACGCGAAAGGGTGGCGGTCTTCGCTGCGGCGGTGGCGTTGGTGATCTATTTGCTGTATGTCTTGGCAATGGAACCGATGTTCGCGCGCAACCAGTTGCTGCTGGGGCAGATCCGCCAGCAGAACAGCCAGATCGTCGCGGTCAATGGCGAAATTGCGGCGCGCATGGCCGCGTTCGAGGCCAATCCCGACCTGGAGGCGCAGCGCCAACTGGCCGAGCTGACCCGTCAGACGGCCGAACTGACCGGCTCCCTGCGCACGATGCAGCGCGGCCTGGTGGCCCCCGAAAAGATGCCGGCGCTGTTGCAGCAACTGTTGCGGACGCAGGGCAAGCTGACCATGGTGTCGCTGCGGACGCTGCCGGTAAGTGGCCTGGGCGGCGCTGCGGCCGGTGCTGCGCCGGCTGCCACGGGCACGGCACCTGCCGCTCCAGCCGCCCCAGCTGTTCCCGCTGCCCCGAAGCCGCGCGAGTTGCTGTACCGGCATGGCGTGGAAGTAACCGTCCAGGGCAGCTATTTCGCCATGCTGGATTATCTTGAAGCGCTGGAAGGCTTGCCCTCGCAGCTGTTCTGGGGCAAGGCGGAGCTCGATGCGTCGGGCTATCCGCAATCGCGCCTGACGCTGACCCTTTACACGCTGAGCCTGGGTGACGAATGGATGACCTTATGAGCGCCCGCCTGCGGGCTGCCGCGTTGCTGCTGGTGCCGGTCCTGGCTTCGGCCCAGGACCGCCCGGGCTTGGTCGACCCTACGCGCCCGCCGGCCGAGGCGATGCAGTACCTGTCGCCGGGCATGCCGGTGCAAGCGACGATGCCGGGCAAGCCGGTGCTGCAGTCGGTCCTGGTCGGCAGGGGCCATGAGGGGCGCGAACTTGCCGTGATCGATGGTGTAATCGTGCGCAAGGGCGAGAAATTCCGCGGCGCCGTGCTGGTAGAAGTGCGGCCCAACGAGGTCCTGCTCCGGCGCGGGACGCAAACCGAAAAACTGGTGTTATTTCCCCTCGCGGCGGGCAGCCGCAAGAAATGAGAACAATGATGCGAACCTTTCTTAAGCTGGTAAGCGGGGCCGCCATGGCGGCGGGCCTGGCAGCCTGCAGCAACGTGCCGCAGCGCGAGACCTACGACCAGATCAGCCAGGAAATGGCGGCGCTGGCCAAGCCAGCGACAGCGGCGCAGCCCGATGCGGTGGCCAATGCGCTGTTGCCGCCGGTGAGCGCACTGGCTAGCCAGTTGCCGAGCGCGCGCGCCGTGATGGAGGAGCGCTTCAACGTCGCCTTCAACAACGTGCCGGCGCAGCAGTTCTTCAATTCGCTGGTGAGCGGAACACGCTACAACATCCTGGTGCATCCGGAGGTGAGCGGTTCCATCACGGCCAACCTGCGCGACGTGACCCTGGCCGAGGCGCTGGATGCGGTGCGTGAACTGTATGGTTACGATTACAAGATCGAAGGCACCCGCATCTATATCCGGCCGCTGACGATCCAGACCCGCATGTTCCAGGTGAATTACCTGAATACCCAGCGCCGCGGTTCCTCCAACCTGCGCGTGAGCTCGACCTCGATTTCCGACGCGGGCGGCAATAACAACAATAACAACAATAACCAGCAGAACAACAACCAAAACAACCAGAACAACCAGAACAACCAGAATGGCCAGGACAACAATGGTGGCAGCGGCAACAACAACCGCGTGCGCGACGCCAGCAATGTGCAGACCACTTCGGAATCGGATTTCTGGAAGGAGCTGAAGGCGTCGCTGGAAGCCCTGGTCGGTTCGCGGGAAGGCGGTCGCAGCATCGTGATCAGCCCGCAGTCGGGCGTGATCGTGGTGCGCGCCATGCCGGAAGAGTTGCGGGCAATCGACCGCTACCTGCGCGCGACCCAGCTCTCGGTGGAGCGCCAGGTGATCCTGGAAGCGAAGATCCTGGAAGTGGAGTTGAACAAGGGCTTCCAGACCGGCATCAACTGGGCGGCGTTCGGGACGCGCAACAACAGCAAGATCTCCGCCGGTACGCTGCAGCCGGGTACCTCCCTGTCGCCGCTGGGGCGCAACAGCGGGCGCGATACCCCCCCTGGCGAAATCTCGAGCCCGGGGCCGACCGGCATCGATGCCGTGACCGGCTTTGGCTTGTCCAGCGCAGCCAATGCCGCCGGCACGCTGTTCGGCCTCGCCTTCCAGACCAGCAATTTCGCGGCCCTGATTTCCTTCCTGGAATCGCAGGGCACGGTGCATGTGCTGTCCAGCCCGCGCATTACCGCCACCAACAACCAGAAAGCCGTGCTGAAGATCGGCACGGACGAATTCTTCGTTACCGGCGTCAGCACCACGACCACCACCAATGCCGCCGGCAGCGGTACCGTCTCGCCGAACGTGACGCTGCAGCCGTTCTTCTCCGGCGTGGTGCTGGATGTGACGCCGCAGATCGACGAACATGGCAATATCCTGATGCACGTGCATCCTTCGGTGAGCCAGGTCTCCACCGTGAATAAGGGCGTAAGCCTGGGCAGCGCCGGCAACCTGAACCTGCCGCTGGCGTCGTCCACCACGTCCGAGTTCGACAGCATGGTGCGCGGCCAGAATGGCCAGGTGGTAGCGATCGGTGGCCTGATGCGCCAGGCCACGACCAACGACCGCTCCGGCGTGCCGGGCGTGGGCAGTCTGCCCGTGATCGGTGCCTTGTTCAGCAACCGCCAGGAAGTGATGCAAAAGCGCGAGCTGGTTGTGCTCATCAAGCCGACCATCGTCGAGAGCGACGCGAGCTGGGGCGAGGATCTGCTAAATACCGAGCGCCGCATCAAGAACCTCGATCCGCGCAAGGGAGCGCGCTGATGTACCGGCAGCATTTCGGCCTGCGTGAGCTGCCGTTCGGGATCACGCCCGACACCACGTATTTTTTCACCAGCGCCCATTCGCAGGAGGCGCTGAACACGCTGCTCGTTGCCGCCCGCAGCGGCGAAGGCTTCATCAAGATCACCGGCGAGGTCGGTACCGGCAAGACGCTGCTGTGCCGGAAGTTCCTGGCCACGGTGGGCGATGGCTTCGTCACGGCCTATATCCCGAACCCCTACCTGGAACCGCGCACGCTGATGCTGGCCCTGGCCGACGAGCTGGAAGTGCCGCTGGAACGCGACGTGGACCAGCACCAGTTGCTGAAGTCGATCACGCACCGCCTGCTGGAGTTCGCGCGCGACGGCAAGCAGGTCATCCTGTGCCTGGACGAGGCGCAGGCGATCCCGATCGAGAGCCTGGAAGCGCTGCGCCTGCTGACCAACCTGGAGACCGAAAAGCGCAAGCTGCTGCAGATCGTGTTGTTCGGCCAGCCGGAACTGAATCACCATCTGGAGGTGGATTCGATTCGCCAGCTGGCGCAGCGCATCACCTTCCATTACCACATGGGAGCCTTGTCGCGCGATGACCTGGACTTCTACCTGGCGCACCGCTTGCGCGTGGCAGGGTACACGGGTTCGCGCCTGTTTTCGCAGGCTGCCGTCAAGCGGCTGTACGCCGCCAGCAAGGGCATTCCGCGCCTGGTCAACATCATCGCGCACAAGTCGCTGATGCTGGCGTACGGCGAGGGCCGCCAGCAGGTGGAGAAGAAGCATGTCGTCATGGCGGCGCAGGATACGGTGGGACGGGCCGACTCGGGCGCGGCCGGCCGCATGCGCTGGCCATGGCTGGCTGCGGCCGCCGGCGCGCTCATGGCGGCGGGCGGCGTGGCATGGGCGGTGCTGAAATGAGCTTGATCAACAAGATGCTGCAGGACCTGGATGCGCGCGGCGGCAACGGCGCACGGGCCGACGCATCTTCGGCGATGCGGGCGGTCAGCTATGGTGCGCGCGGCAGACCGTCGCCGCTGGCGATCGGTGCGGCTTTACTGGCGCTGGCAGTGCTGGGCGGCGGCGGCTTCTGGGCGTATAAGTATTTCCGCGGCGGCCAGCCTGCCGCACCAGCGGTGGCCGCAACGCCTGCCGCAAAGCCGGGCGGCCAGCCGGCTGCCGTGCCGGCGCCCGGACCCGTGGCTCCCGTCAGCAGCGATGAAGGCGCGCCCGTCGTGCCAGGCGCCATCCCGCCGGAGCAGCATGAGGCGGCCGGCAATGCGCTGGCGCGCAAGATGCAAGAGCGCAATGCGGCTGCACGCCGTGCCGCAGCGGCGGACAAGCCGGTCGCCGAAAGGAAGGAAAAGGCGCCCCGCGCCAGCGCACCGGCACCGCAGCGCGTTGCTGCGCCGAAGCCGCGCGTGCAGCCGGCGCCGAAGCTGGCGGCGGCCGAGGGTGCCGATGGCGGTTTGAGCTCGCAGCAAAAAGCGGAGAATGAATACCGCCGCGCCTTGGCCCATCTGCAGGAGGCTCGGGTCAGCGAGGCGATTGCCGGGCTGGAGCAGGCAGTCTTCCTGTATCCGCGCCACGAGGCTGCGCGCCAAACCGTGATTGGCTTGCTGATCGAGGCGGGACGTCCGGCGGAAGCCATCCGCCACCTGACCTTTGCCACCAGCCTGGACCCGCGCCAGGCAAACATGGCGATGCTGCTCGCCCGCCTGCAGTTGGAGCAGGGCGGCAATGCGCTGGAGACGCTGCAACGCAGTCTGCCGTATGCCGAATCGAACGCCGACTACCGCGCCCTGCTGGCAGGGGTGCTGCAGCGTTCGAATCGCCACAAGGAAGCGGCCGAGCACTACCAGGCGGCATTGCGCCTGAAGCCCGGAAACGCTGTCTGGTGGATGGGGATGGGCATCTCGCTACAGGCCGACAAACGTGCCGCCGAGGCGAAAGTCGCCTTCCAGCGCGCGCGCGATTCCGGCACCCTGGCGCCGGAACTGCAAACCTTCGTCGAGCGGCGCCTGCAGGAACTGAAGTAAGCTACAGCGCCGCCTGCGCGCCCCAGATCTGCTTCATGCTGAAGCGGAAGTCGGCCTGGTCCTCGGTGAGGGCTTGCTTGATGGCGCACTCAGGCTGATCGGTGCGCCGTTGTATGGCACTCGGCAGCGCCTTGCCAGCGCCATCGCGCATGCAGTGCACTTCCAGCACGCCGTCACCCGCATCGCGCGACGTCACGACACCCATCTCTCCGTTCGACAACTGCACCAGCACCCCAGGAGGGAATTTGCCGACCTGCAGGTGGAACTGTTCCAGCAAGGCCGGGTCGGCAGGATGTGCCGGATCGTGCAGCAGTTTTTCGAGTGCTTCGTCCGGCAGCATCGAGCAGCGGTAATTGCGTGCCGAAACGCGCGCGCAATAACGGTCGGCAAGCGAGAGCAGGCGCGCATTGTGCGTGATCTGCTCGCGCGTCATGCCGGCAGGGTAGCCGGTGCCGTCGTCGTTCTCGTGGTGCATCAGCACGCAGGAAATCCATTCCTCGTCGTCCACGCCGGCGTACTTCAGCATTTCAGCGCTATCTTCGGGATGGCGCCGCACGATGGCCATTTCCTCGCTGTTCAGCGAGCCTGGCTTGGATTGGAAGCTGTCGTGGTGGCGCAGCATGCCGACGTTCATCGTCAGTGCCGCCGCGGTCAGCGACACCACTTCATCCGGTGCCCGTCCCAGTCCGCGCGCCACCATGATGACGACGATCGCAGTCTCGATGCAGTGGCGCACCGCATAGGTGCCCGCGATCTGGTTCAGGAACAGGCAGGCCAGCGCGATGTCGGGATTGAGCTCCACCGCGCGCACCACGTCGCGCGCAATGCGGCGCAAATCCGCATCGGCATTGCGCTCGTTGCGCAAATCCCCCAGCAGCTTTTCCAGGCGCTTGTTGGCCAGGTTCAGTTCATGCAGTACCGAAGGCGGGGCTTCCAGCCGGGTTCCGCCTTCCATGCCGAGGTCCTGCAGGCTGTTCATGTACTGGCTCATAACTTGTCCCCATAGTTTTATACGCGCGCCAGTCGCTCCAGTGCGAGCGCCAGCGTCTCGTCCTTCTTGGCAAAGCAGAAACGTACTATGCCGGAATCCTTGCCGTCGCGGTAGAAGGCCGATACCGGAATGGCCGCCACCTTGATCTCCGCCGTCAGCCACTCGGCAAACTCCGCCTCCGGGCGTTCCGATATGCGGTCGTAGCGCACGCACTGGAAGTAGGTGCCATCGCACGGCAGCAGCTCGAAGCGGCTGCCCTCCAGGCCCTTGCGGAACAGGTCGCGCTTGTGCTGGTAGAAGTCCGGCAGGTTCAGGTACGGCGCCGGGTCTACCATATAGCTGGCAATGCCGTGCTGCATGGGCGTATTGACCGAAAACACGTTGTACTGGTGAACCTTGCGAAACTCCGCAGTCAGCATGGCGGGAGCGGCCACATAGCCCACTTTCCATCCCGTCACGTGGTAGGTCTTGCCGAAGCTGGAAACGACGAAGGAACGCTCGGCCAGCTCCGGATGGCGGCAGATCGATTCGTGGCGTCCCTGGTCGTAGACCATGTGCTCATAGACCTCGTCCGACAGGATGAGGATATCGGTGCCGCGCACGATGTCGGCCAGCGCCGCCATGTCGGCGCCGCGCAGCACGCTGCCGGTCGGATTGTGCGGCGTGTTGATGACGATCATGCGCGTGCGCGACGTTACGGCGGTAGCCACTTGTGGCCACGGCACGCTGTAGCCGCCATGCGGCGCCACTTCCATCTGCACCAGCACCGGCACGCCGCCGGCCAGCATGATCGCCGGCAGGTAGCTGTCGTAGGCCGGCTCGATGACGATGACCTCGTCGCCCGGGTGCACGCTGCACAGGATGGCCGTGGTCAGCGCTTCCGTCGCGCCGGGCGTGACGGTGATCTCGTTATTGACGTCGTACTGTTGGCCGTAGACGCGGGCGATCTTGTCGGCGATCGCCTGGCGCAGTACGGGTGCGCCGGGGCCGGCCGGATACTGGTTGAAGCCTTCGCGCATGGCCAGCGTGACCATGTCCACCAACTTGGGATCGCAGGCGAAATCGGGAAAACCCTGGCCCAGGTTGACCGCGCCGTGCTGGGCCGCCAGGGCGGACATGCGCGAGAAGATCGTGGTGCCGACGCCTGGCAGACGGGTATGCAGTTGTTTCATCGTGCTTCGGAAAAGGACATTTTTTCCATTCTATCGCAGGCGAATAAAACAAGTGTTGCCCTAAGGGTAAAACACGATTGTCAAGCGTCGAGACTCCATTTTTCGGGCTGCATGACCTTGAACATGCCGGCCTTGGCCAGGCGCTTGGCCAGTTTCAGGAGCGCCTTGTCCTTGGTGATCAGGATGTCGGCCTGGGCGTCGCGCGCCAGTTCGAGGAACTTCTGGTCGTCGCGGTCGGTGCATACCGGCAGGCGCACACCGGACTCAGGCGGCTGCACGACCTTGATGTACTGGTCGAAACGGGCCGCGCTCACGGGGCGCGAGCTGTCGTCCAGGGGCAGGTGAGGGTAGTGCAGCACGAACAGGTATTCCGCGCGGCAGTCGGCGCGGGTGATCGCTTCCACAGCGCCGCTTTCGATCGCCGCCAGCAGCGATGCCCAGCGCGGGTCCTGGAAAACGAACAGGTCGAGGCAGACATTGGTATCGATGACGATGCGTTTTGGTGAAACAGGTATCATGTCGGGGTTTTTCGTTGAATTTTGAATCTTATGCTGATTGTGCTGTCGCCTGCAAAAAGTCTTGACCTGGAAACGCCTCCCACCACCAAACTAGCAACGCAGCCCGCGTTCCTCGATCACTCGGAACAGCTGATCGAGCGCCTGCGAGCGTTTTCGCCGCAGGAACTGGGCGAGCTGATGGACCTGTCCGATGCGCTCTCCACCCTGAACGTGGCGCGCTACGCATCCTGGACCAAGGGCACCGGCGAAGCGCGCCAGGCTGTCATGACCTTCAATGGCGACGTCTACGACGGGCTCGATGCGCGCTCGATGACCGCCAGGCAGCTCGATTACACCCAGTCGCGCGTGCGCATCCTGTCCGGCCTGTACGGCATGCTCAAGCCGCTGGACCTGATCCACCCGCACCGCCTGGAAATGGGCACCCGCCTGCAAAACCCGCGCGGCAAGAATCTTTACGAGTTCTGGGGCGACATGATCACGCAAGCGCTGAACGAGGAAGGTTCGCCGGTCCTGGTCAACCTGGCCTCGGACGAGTATTTCAAGTCGGTCAAGCCGAAAAAGCTGGCGATGCCGGTGATTACGCCCGTCTTCGAAGACTGGAAGGGCGGCAAATACAAGATCATTTCCTTCTTCGCCAAGCGTGCGCGCGGCATGCTGGCGCGCTACGCGGCGGTGAACAACATCACCGATCCGAAGAAGCTGAAGAAGTTCGATGTGGACGGCTACAAGTTCGAGGCGGACGCTTCGAACGACACCACCTGGGTGTTCCGCCGCAAGCTCGCGGCCTGATGCCGGTGGCGCCTGCCCTGCGGGGCAGGCGCGTCAGACTTTACCAGACACGCCACCAGGCGGATTTCTTGCTCCCGTCGTCGTCCAGCATTTTGCTGTTCGGGAAGTTGAGCACGAAGACGCGCTTGGTATCGTCGCGCAGCGTGACGTTGCCCATCTTGTCGTAGCCGCGGTACATGATGGCCAGCGCTTCTTCGATGGACGGCGATTCCGCGTAGTCGGTGACCACGCCCTGGGCGCGGTTGATGGCGGCCAGGTAGGCGCCGCGGCGGTAGTAATAGCGCGCCACGTAGATTTCATACTTGGCCATCGCATTGATCAGGTACTTCATGCGATCACGCGCGTCCGGCGTGTACTTGCTCTCAGGGAACTTTTCCACCAGGGCCTTGAACGCGGCAAATGCCTCGCGCGTGGCTTTCGGGTCACGTTCCGCCGGGTCCTGTTCGTACAGGAAGTTCAGCAAGCCGATCGAATCGTTGAAGTTGACCAGGCCGCGCAGGTAGTACATGTAGTCGACGTTCGGGTGGTTCGGGTGCAGCTTGATGAAACGCTCCACCGCAGCCAGCGCCTGTGCCTGGTCCTGCGCCTTGTAGTGGGAGTAGGCGATTTCCATCTGCGCCTGCTGCGCGTACGTACCGAACGGGTAGCTGGATTCGAGTCGTTCGAAGAGCTGAACGGCACGTTCATAGTTGCCGCTAGACTGTTCTTCCTTGGCCTCCGAGTATAATTTCGTTGCGGACCAGCCCCGGGACTCGTCCGCGCGTTCTGGTAACAGGCCACAAGCTGACAAACTAAACAGTACGACTGTTGCTGCAACTACTGATAATTTTTTTTGCATGTTGATGTGCAAGGAATCGTTAACCAAAATACTAAACTTGGCTGATTATAGCCGATGGGAATGCTGTGATATTGAAACCTGA
>JAJTCO010000001.1 GCA_021323265.1 Pseudoduganella sp.
TAAAGAGTTCGTTGGCGCCGGCCAGGGATGGATGCGCCAGCTTTGCCAGTTCCGCGCTCAAGGTACCCACGGGGCATCCGTACAGCGTGATCTTGGCCCGGTTCCTGATCAGTATCTCGATGAAGCAGCCGATGCGCGCCTCCGGCGTTTGCGCCTCGCTTTCCCATTGCTGCAGCATGCCGCGCGTATGCGCCAGGCGCCGTTCGATCACTGCCGTCAGGATGTCGTCCTTGGACTTGAAGTGATGGTAAAAATTACCGCGCGAGATATTGACAGCTGCTGCGACGTCGGAGAAGGACGTGTGTTCGAAACCCTGCCGGTAGAACAGATCGTCTGCCGACTCCACTATGCGGTCGCGTGTTGAGCTCATATGCACTGGGGTGGTGGGACAAGTGTCCTAATCCTACGAGGGGGGCACGGCGCTGTCAATAGCGGCCTGATCGGCTAATGCAGCGGTAGCGCGAGGCGCGCCTCCAGCCCGCCGCCGGGGCGGTTGGCCAGGACCAGCGTGCCGCCCAGCGTCGCGCACAGTTCGCGGGCGATCGACAGGCCAAGACCGGTGCCGCCGCTGTCGCGGTTGCGTGAGCCTTCCAGGCGGAAGAAGGGTTCGAATACCGCTTCCAGCTGGTCTTCCGGGATGCCGGGGCCGCGATCGCCGACAACGATGCTCAGGCAGGTGGCGTCCGCCGTGGCCGACACGTCCGCCGATCCGGCGTAGTTGAGCGCGTTGTTGATGACATTGCCCAGCAATCGCCGCAGCGCGCGCGGGCGGGTGCTGGCGCGCAGTCCTTCCGGCGCCATCAGCATCACCTGGTGGCCGGCGTCGGCGTAATCGCAGCTTAGGTTATCGAGCAGGGCGTAGATGTCCACCAGGCAGGCCGTTTCGCTGCTCCTGTCCTTGCTGTGGGCATAGGCCAGGCCTTCGTTGACCAGGCTTTCCATGGCGTCCAGGTCGTCCAGCCATTTGTCGCGCGCGGCGGCGTCGCCGAGCAGTTCGGCGCGCAGGCGCAGGCGGGTGATCGGGGTTTGCAGGTCATGCGAGATGGCGGCGAGGATGCGAACCCGCTCGCTCAGGTGCTGCTCGATGCGCTTGCCCATGCGGTTGAAGGCGGCGGCGGCGCGCAGCACTTCGGAGGGGCCGGCTTCGGGAATGGCGGTAAAGGGCTTGTCGCCGCCGAATTCTTCGGACGCGTCGGCCAGTGCGCGCAGCGGCCGGGTGGCGTGGCGGGCGGCGAGCCAGGTGAGCAACAGGGCGGCGACGAATTGGGCGACGAACACGATCACCGGCCAATGGGAGAACTGCCTGTGCCAGCCGCTCAGGAAGAACAGGCCAAGGGCCACCTGGGCGAAGACCGTCAACAGGCACCACAGGACGGTCAGGCGCATGAACAGCGTCTTTGGCAGGAAACGCTTCATGTCTGGCCCTGCGGGGAAAACATGTAGCCTTCGCTGCGCACCGTGCGGATATAGGCGGCGTCGCGCGAGCCGTCGCGCAGGCGTTTGCGCAGGCGGCTCACCAGGATGTCGATCGAGCGGTCGAAGCTGTCCGAATCGTGGCCCTGGGTCAGGCCGAGCAACTGGTCTCGGCTCAGCACGCGCATGGGGTGCTCGAGGAAAACGCGCAGCAGGCGGTATTCGGCGCCGCTCAGCGCGACCATGGCGCCGTCGCTATCGAGCAAGTGCCGTGCGCAGTTGTCCAGGCGCCAGGTGCCGAATTGCTGCAGGGGGGCAGGCAGTCCCTGTGCAGGCGCCGCCTGTGCCATGCGGCTGCGTCGCAGGATGGCGCGCACGCGTGCCACCAGTTCGCGCGTGGAGAACGGTTTGGCCAGGTAGTCGTCGGCGCCCAGTTCCAGCCCCAGGATGCGGTCGGCCTCTTCGCGCAGCGCGGTGAGCATGAGGATGGGCGGCGGGCAGGCGCCGGCTGCGTGCAGTTCGCGGCACAGGCTCAATCCGTCCTCGCCGGGCAGCATCAGGTCCAGCACGATCAGGTCCACGGCGCCGCCGGCCAGTACGCTGCGCATCTGGCGGCCCCCGTTGGCGATGCTGACGGCAAAGCCGTAGCGTTCGAGGTTTTCGCGTAATAGTTCGCGGATGCCTTGGTCGTCATCCACGACCAGAATATGGTCCTTGGCTTTCATGTGCGCTTTTATAGCCGGGAATTGTGTCTCGATTGTTTCCGGCGTCGATAAAACCGCCATCATAAGACACAAGCCAGCAATGCTGCCTGGGTTAAATGCAGGCTTTCCATAAGGAGACCCGTATGCATCACGCCATACCCATTCGTCCCGCCATCATCCTGAAAGGCGTGGACAAGTATTACAACACACCCGGCGGCCGCTTTGCCGCCTTGCGCGATATCCACCTGGATATCCAGCAGGGCGAGTTCATCGCCGTGGTGGGCCGCTCCGGCAGCGGCAAGTCCACCCTGATCAACCTGATGGCGGCGCTCGATACGGTCAGCGCGGGGGAACTGTGGCTGGCGGGACAGCCCGTGCACGAGATCAGGCACAGCGCCCTGGCCCGGTGGCGCGGGCGGCATATCGGCATCGTGTTCCAGTTCTTCCAGCTGCTGCCGACGCTGACCATCGCGGAGAACGTGATGCTGCCGATGGATTTTTGCCACCTCTGGACGCGCCGCGAGCGCCGTGCGCGCGCCATGATGCTGCTGGAACGGCTGGGCATCGCCGGCCACGCGGACAAACTGCCGGCCGCCCTGTCCGGCGGGCAGCAGCAGCGCGCGGCGATTGCGCGGGCGCTGGCCAACGATCCGCCGGTGCTGCTGGCCGATGAGCCGACCGGCAACCTCGATACCGAGACCGCCAGCGCCATCATGGGCCTGTTTGAAGAGCAGGCCGCGCAGGGCCGCACCATACTGATGGCAACGCACGAGCGCGACTTCGACCGCATGTTCAATCGTGTCGTCACCCTGGCCGACGGCGCCGTTGCCGGCACAAGCCATGCGCCGCAGGTGCAGCATGCTTAGCCCGCGCTGGCGCAAGCTGCTGGGTGACGTACGCATGGCTCCCGGCAAGACGGTGCTGATGCTGCTGGCCATCGGCCTGGGCGTGTTCGCCATGATGACGACATTGGGCTCCTACACCATCCTGAAGCGCGAGATTGGGCGCAGCTACCAGGTGACCAATCCGCCGTCCGCTACCTTGACCGTCGACACCATCGATGCCGGCTTGCTGGCGGAGGTGCGCCGGCTGCCCGGCATCGCGCACGCCGAGGCCGCGGGCAAGGCGCGCGCCACCGTGCGCGGCGCCGACGGGAAATGGCTGCCGCTGACCATTTTCATCTCGCCCGACCTTGGCCGGGCCGGCATCGGCGCCGTGCAGGCGGAGCGGGGCGCCTGGCCGGCACCGGAAGGCGCCATGTTGCTCGAACGCGATGCCCTAGGCCTTGCCGGGGTGCGCCAGGGCCAGTCCCTCACCATTCGCACCCGCGATGGCAGCGAGCACCAGTTGCCGCTGGCCGGTACGGTGCACGATGCCAGCCTGCCGCCGGCCAGCCAGGGCACGACTGTGTATGCGTATGCAACGCCGGCTACCGTGGCTTCGCTGGGGCTGGACGCTAAACTGCGCCTGTTGCAGGTGACGGTGCGGGAGGGCCGCGATGACATGGCCGCCATCGACCGCGAGGCGGCGCGGCTGGCAGCCTGGCTGCGCAGCCGTGGGCACACGGTGGAGCGCATGCAGGTGCCGCCGCCTGGACGCCATCCGCACGCCGATATTTCCGATGCGGTGCTCGATGTGCAGTTGGCGCTGTCCATCCTCACGCTGTTGCTGGGGGCCGTCATCAGTGCCAGCGTGGTACACGGCATGGTGGCGCGCCAGGCGCAGCAGATCGGCGTGATGAAGGCGCTGGGTGCAACGACGGGGCAGGTGGCCAGCCTGTATCTACTGCTGGTGGGCGTGCTGGCTGCCGTCGCCACCGCGGCCGGCATGACCGGCGGTGTGCTGGCTGCACGCGCGATTGCCGACCAGCTGCTGTCGCGGGCCCTGAATTTCAGCATGTACAGCGCCGCCATTCCGGCCACGGTGTACGGGGCCACGTTCGCCGCCGGCATCGTCCTGCCGCTGCTGTCGGCTGCGCTGCCTGTCCTGCAGCACTGCCTGCCGCCGCCGCTGCGTTCCATTTCGGCCAACGGCTGCGCCAGTAACTGGTACGCGCCGAGCTCGCGCTGGCTGCCGCCCGCGTTGCGCAACGCACTGCGGCGGCGCGGCCAACTGGCGCTGAGCCTCCTGCTCCTCGGCTGCGCCGGCGCCTTCTACCTGGCCAGCGTCAACCTGCGCCTGGCCGCCGACCGGCACCTGCTGCAGGCCGCAGCGGAGCGCCTGCACGACATCGAGTTCCACCTGGATGCACCGGCGCCGGCGGTAACGGTGCTGGAGCGACTGGCTGGCGTGCCGGGCGTGGTGCGGGCGGAACCGATGTCGCAAGCGCTGGCCGCGCCGGTCGGCGAGCGAGGTGAAGCCATCGAACGGGTGTATCCCGATGGCGACCACGGCGCGCTGCTGCTGGCCAACATCGCGCAGGACACCCAGCTGCTCAAGCTGGAGATGCTGTCGGGCCGCTGGCTGCAGCCGGGCGACACCGGCGCCGCGGTCCTGAACAGCCGCGCGCTGGACCTGCTGCCTGCTGCGAAAGTGGGCGATACGCTGCGCCTCTCAAGCCGCGGCAAGCCCGTGAATCTGCTGGTCGTCGGCATTGCCCGCCAGTTCATGTCGCCCGCCACGGTCTTCGTTACGCCGCCTACCTTCGCGCCGCTGATGATTCGGCCGGCCCATGCGACGGCGTATCGCGTGCGCCTGGACCGGCACGACGACGCGTCCATCGAGGCGGCTGCCGGCAGGATCGAAGCCATGCTGCTGGCGCACGGCATGCGCTCGCGCATGACGATCACGGAGCCCATGGTGCGCAAGGACGTCGACGGCCATTTCGACCTGCTGCTGCTGATGCTGAAAGGCTTTGCCGTGCTGGCCGCCGCGGTGGGCATGCTGGGCTTGGCCATGTCGATGGCGGTCGCCGTGGCACAGCGGCGCCGCGAGTTCGCCATCATGCACTGCCTCGGCGCGGGACTGCTGGCCGTGCAAGGCACGGTGCTGGGCGAGGCGCTCTGGATCGCCACGGCCAGCATCCCGTTCGCCGTGGCGGCGGCCTTGCCCTTGTCGGCGGGGCTGGGCGCATGGCTTGGCAATCTCCTGTTCGGCCTGCCGTTTCCGTTGGCCGTGTCCTGGCCCGACGTCGCCGTGTGGTCGGCGTGCGCCCTGGCCAGCAGCGTGTTGGCCAGCGCCTGGCCGGCGTGGCGCGCCGCGGTGCCTGCGATCAGGGAGTCGCTGGCGTTCGGCTAATCGCGCGTGCCCTGCGCCGCCCGCGCACGCATCTGGCGCGGCGTGGCGCCGAACCAGCGCTTGCAGCTGCGGGTGAGCACGGACACTTCCGCGTAACCCAGGATGTGGGCGATCTGCGTCATGCCCGGCCCCATGTGCAGGCCGACCAGTTCGAGGAACTGCTCCTTGCGCACATCGTCAACCAGTTGCTCGAAGGTGCTGCCTTCGGCCGCCAGGCGCCGCTGCAGGGTGCGCGGGTGGACCGACAGGGCGCGCGCCACGTCGGCATGGTGGGCGTGGCCGGCGCTGAGGAAGTTGCGCACCAGCCGGCGCACGCGGTCCGTCAGCAGGGCCTGCGGCTTGCCGCCCAGCTGCTCCAGGTAGACAAGGGCCAGTTCCTTCATCTGCGGGTCGTTTTCCGACACCGCCACCAGCAGGTCGCTCACGCGCAGGCGCACGGTGGCGCACGGCGCCAGGAAGCTGACCGGGCAGCCGTAAGCCTGCCGGTATGCCTCGACCGGCGCCACGGGACCATGCGGCAGCGTCACTTGCTGCGGCCGGATGCGCGCACCGGTCAGGACCTTCAGTCCCTGGCACACGATCCCCAGCGCCAGGCTGACCACCTGCGGCCGCGCCGTGAGCCTGGCGTGGTTGATATCGAACACCACGTCGACCAGTTCCGGGTGGCCGGGCACGGGCTGCGATTCCAGTTTCAGTGCCGGGCTGTGGACGAAGATGTAGCGCGAGGCCAGGGCCAGCGCGTCGCCCACGGTGGCGGCGTGGCGCAGCAGGACGGCGATCGGGCCCAGCATGCTGATGCCGCGCGCCTGCGCCAGTTGCAGGCCCAGGTCGGGGCAGTCCCCCAGCGCGGCGGAGTATTCCAGCAGGTTGATGAATCCCTGGTAGGGGATCAGCAGGTCCGGGTCGTGCAGCGCCTGCGGCGGAATGCCGAACCTTTCCAGCAGCCGGGCCACATTCAGCCCGAGTCCCTTGGCCAGGATGTCGAAGGTCGAGAGGGTGGCGGAGCGTACCAGGACAGTCATGTCGCCAAGTGTTAACTTATTGTCGCCAAGTGTCAATACAAGTGGGGCCCGGCGCGCGCATGATGGCGTGAAACCAACATAGGAGACCGCCATGGCAAACGGCGCCCAGGCAATGCTGCGCACCCTGATCAACGCAGGCGTCGACGTCTGCTTCACCAATCCCGGCACCTCGGAAATGCACTTCGTGGCCGCCCTCGACACGGCGCCGGAAATGCGCGCGGTGCTGACCCTGTTCGAAGGCGTGGCCACCGGCGCGGCCGACGGTTATGCGCGCATGGCGGGCAAGCCGGCGTCCACGCTGCTGCACCTGGGCTGCGGCCTGGGCAACGGCCTGGCCAACCTGCACAATGCGCGCAAGGGCCGGGTGCCGGTGATAAACATCGTGGGCGACCACGCCACCTACCACACCAAGTACGACGCGCAGCTGCAGTCGGACATCGAGACGGCGGCGCGCAATGTCTCGCGCTGGGTGCGCACGTCCTCCAGCACGCAGGCGCTGTGCCAGGACGTGGTGGAAGCTGTGATGGCTGCCAACGGCCCGCCCGGACAGGTGGCGACGCTGATCCTGCCGGCCGACGTGTCCTGGGGCGAGGGCGCGCAGCCGTTGCCGGCGCCGGCACCGGTCCGGCCGCCGCTGGCCGACGACGTCGTGATCGAGCGCATTGCCGGCGTGCTCAAGGCGGGCGGCAAGAGCGCCATCCTGCTGGGTGGGCGCGCCTTGCGCGAGCCGGGTTTGCTGCCGGCGGCGCGCATTGCCGCCAAATCGGGCGCGCGCCTGTACGCGGAGGTGTTCCCGACCCGCTTTGAACGCGGCGCCGGCCTGCCGCACGCCGAGCGCATCGCCTACCTGGCCGAACTGGCATCGGTGCAGCTGGCCGGGCTGGAGAACCTGGTGCTGGTCGATGCGCGCGCGCCGGTGTCCTTCTTCGCCTACCCGGGCAAGAAGAGCTACCTGGTGCCGGAGGGCTGCACCGTGCATGACCTGGCCTTGCCGGAGCAGGATGCGGTGGGGAGCTTGCAGCGCCTGTGCCAGGCCATGGGCGCGGCGCAAGCCACGCCGGCGCTGCAGGCCGCGCAGCGTCCCGGGCGGCCGCGCGGCAAGCTGACGGCGGAGAAGGTGTGCAAGGCGGTCGGCCACCTGCTGCCGGAGAACGCCATCATCGTCGACGAGGCGCAGACTTCCGGCACCATGCTGCCCATGTTTACCGCCGGTGCGCCGCGCCACGACGTGCTGGCCCTGACCGGCGGCGCCATCGGCCAGGGCTTGCCGGCTGCCGTCGGTGCGGCGGTGGCCTGTCCCGAGCGCCCGGTGCTGGCGCTGGTGGGCGACGGCTCCTCGATGTACACCATCCAGGCCCTGTGGACCATGGCGCGCGAGAAGCTGAACGTGGTCTCGGTCATCTTCAACAACCATTCCTACGGCATCCTGAACATCGAGCTGGAGCGGGTGGGGGCGGAAAAGGCGGGCCCCAAGGCCAGGTCCCAGCTCGACCTGAACGGCCCGGGCCTGGATTTCGTGCAGCTGGCGCAAGGCATGGGCGTGCCGGCCACGCGCGCCACCACGGCCGAGGAATTCACGGCGGCGCTGGAGCGTGCCCTGGCCACGCCCGGCCCGCACCTGATTGAGGCGGTGGTGCCGAGCGTGTTCTCGGGCCTCAAGCTGCGCGTGTTGCCCTACCTTCTGCGTTCGCTGGAGAACCTGCCGCCGGCGGTGGCGCGCGCCCTCAAGCGCAAGGTGGCGCCGTGAGCCAGCCGCTGCATTCGGACGTGCTGGTGGTGGGCGGTGGACTGGCCGGCATCGTCACCGCGCTCGAATGCCTGCAGGCGGGCAAGCTGGTCACCCTGGTCGATCGCGACAGCCGCGAGCGACTCGGCGGCCTGGCGCGCTGGGCCTTCGGCGGCATGGCGCTGGTGGGCACGCCGCTGCAGGCGCGCATGAAGATTCCGGACTCGCCGGAACGTGCACTGGCCGACTGGGTGCGCTTTGGCGAACTGGGTGCGACAGACACCTTGCCGCTGGCCTGGGCCCGCTATTACGTGGAGCATTCGCGCGCCGAAGTGTACGACTGGCTGTGCGCGCGCGGGCTCAAGTTCCTGCCGGCGGTAAACTGGGTCGAACGCGGCCTGCATGGCGAGGGCAACTCCCTGCCGCGCTACCATGTCCTGTGGGGCACGTCGCGCCTGCTGGCGTTGACCATGATCGCGGCCCTGGAGCGGGCTGGCGCGAACGGCCGCCTTACGCTGCTGAGCCGGACCCGCATCACTGGCCTCGATCACGCTGCCGGCGCCATCGTGGGCGCGGCCGGCGTGAACGAGGAAACCGGCCAGGAGCTGCGCTTTGCCGCGCCGGTCGCGGTGCTGGCGATGGGCGGCATCAACGGCGGGCACGAGGAGGTGCGCGCCAACTGGCCGGCGGGCACGCCGCTGCCGGCCAGCATGCTGAACGGCGCCCACCCGTACTCGGACGGCAAGTTGCACCGCCTGGTGCAAGGCCTTGGTGGCCGCATCGCCGCTGCCGGCGCAATGTGGAACTATGCCGCCGGCTTCCCGCATCCACAGCCGCATTTCGAGGGCCACGGCCTGTCCTCGATTCCCTGCAAGTCGGCGCTCTGGCTCGATCACCGCGGGCGGCGCATCGGTCCCGAGCCGCTGGTGACCGGCTTTGACACGCACCACCTGTGCCAGCGCGTGGCGGGCCTGGAGCGGCCCTGGACCTGGCACCTGCTCAACTGGCGCATCGCGGCGCGCGAGCTGGCCATCTCCGGCGCCGAACACAATCAGCGCATTCGCGACCGCCAGCTGCTGCACTTCCTGCGCGAGACCATGCTGGGCAACCACCGCCTGGTGCGCCAGCTGGCGCAGGAGAGTCCGCATTTCCTGGTGGACGACACACTGGCCGGGCTGGCTGCGAAAATGAACGCGCTGGCCGGCGGCGGCCATGTCAAGCCCGAAGTGCTGCAGGCGACGGCGGACGCGTTCGATGCCAACTTCGCCAATGGCGACAAGCTGCACAACGACGACCAGATCCGCCGCATCGTGCACGCCCGCCAGTGGGGCCCCGACCGGCTGCGCACCTGCAAGCCTGCGCCGCTGCAGATGCGCGGCGCAGGTCCCTTCATCGCCATCCAGATGCAGCTGGTCACGCGCAAGAGCCTGGGCGGCCTGGTGACGGACATGCAAAGCAGGGTGCTCGGCGCGCAAGGGCAAGCGCTGCCCGGCCTGTACTCGGTGGGCGAGGCGGCCGGCTTCGGCGGCGGCGGCGCCTGCGGCAAGCGCTCACTGGAAGGCACCTTCCTGCCCGGCTGCATCCTGACGGCCAGGGCCGCCGCGCGTCACATCAGCAGCGGCCGTTAAGGGGCGGCAGGGTGCTTGCCTCCGCCCCCGGTTCGAGCAGGCCGAAACTGCCGCATACGCGGTTGCGGCCAAATCCCTTGGAACGATACATCTGGTGGTCGGCCGCGCCCAGCAGGCCGGCCGGGTCCTGCCCGGGCAAGGGATAGCAGGTCGCCACGCCGAAACTGGCGGTGACGGTATGGTCCAGGTTGACGCCATGCTTGTGCGGGATCGCCAGCGCCGCGATGCCGTTGCGCAGGCCCATGGCCACGTTCAGCGCGCCCTCGAAGCCGGTGCGCGGCAGGATGCAGGCAAACTCCTCGCCGCCATAGCGTGCGGCGCAGTCGCCCGGGCGCTGCAGGCTGTGGCCGATCTGCGTGGCCACCTGGCGCAGGCAGCGGTCGCCTTCGAGGTGGCCGTAGGTGTCGTTGTAGCGCTTGAACAGGTCGATGTCGGCCATGATGATCGACAATGGCTGGCCGTTGCGCGCGCACTCCTTCCATTCGCGCTGCAGCACCAGGTCGAACTGGCGCCGGTTTTGCAAGCCCGTCAAGCCATCGACATGGGCCATCTGTTCCAGCAGTTCGGTTTGCAGCCGCAGGCCAAGGTGCGTGAACACGCGCGATTCGGCAATGTAGGGCGAGATCGGCTTTCGGAGGAAATCCACGGCGCCCAGTTCGAAGGCGTGGATCTCGTCCTCCTCCGACTGGCTGGCGGTGATGAAGATGACCGGGACGTATGCGAACTGTTCGAGCTGCTTGATCTCGCGGCACAGGTCGAAGCCATTGTCCTGGCCCAGGTTGATGTCCAGCAGGATCAGGTCCGGGTGCAGGCTCTGGCATTTTTCCAGGGCCTGGGCCTGGCTGGCGGCCGATTCGATCTCGATCCCGGCGCTGAACAGGGCCTTGATCAGGCTCACCGTGCCCGGATCGTCGTCGACCACGAGCATCTTCGGCCGGCGGCCGGTCATTTCCACAATTTGGCTTAACAGTCTTCGCATATTCACCTCGACAGCACCATTCTAGGGCTGTCGGTTTCATATAAGTAGTTAGTGAAAGCTTTCCACCGTGCATATATTGCAAAGGATTGACCTAGGTCAACTCCGGCCCAGTTGTTAACTGTTTCTGTGGAAAAGTCTGTTAACAAGGAACATCCTTGCTGACTAAGCGCATGATTTGCATGGGAAAAATTCGCTTGCGCAAAAATGTGGCAATTGAGCACTATTGCCATAAACCTAAGGGGAGCGGGAACTAGCGCAGCGGGGCGATGGCCTGGCGGTATTCGCGCGAATTCCTGATCTCGCCGATGGCGCGCCAATAGGCTGCCGCCACTGCCGGCTGGTCGCGGAAATAGCTCTGCGAGAAAGCCAGGAAGAACTCCTGGGCCGTGAACGCGATGGGCAGGGCTTCGATCTTCGCCGCCCACTTCGGCTCGCGCAGCAGCGCCAGGCCGTCGTTCTCGGGCACGACCACCAGGTCGGCGCGGCTGCCCAGCAGCTTCATGAAGTTCTGCTCGGCGTCGCGGGCGCCCTCGTCAAAGGGAACCTTGAGTTGCTCCAGGCGGTGCGTGATGAATGCGTTCCCGGTCGGCACCAGGACTGGCCCGGCCAGCCCGCTGAACTGGCTGCCGTCCCACGACGCCTTGCTGCCCTTGCGCCGGAAAACCCTGGCCTGCACCACGGCCACCGCCTTGTCCGCATCGGCCCGTCCCTGGCGCATGGGATAGGCGAAGTCGCTGGCATTGGCCTGGATGGGGGCGGCGACGATGGCGGCGTCCACCGCCCGGCGCTGGAATTCGGCCTTGCAGCGCCGCACCGGCATCGGCATGAAGGCGACCGGTACCCCGACCTGGGCCGACGCCATCCTGACCAGGACCTGGATGGTGCCGTCGCGGTCAGGATAGAGAAACGGCGGATGGGAAGCGTCGTCGGTGCAGATGCGCAGGACGTCGCCCCCGTGGGCGGCCGGGGCCGCGGCAAGGAGGCCGCAGGCCAAAGCCGGGCCGGCCCGGAGCAGGGCAGCGGACAAGACATTGGGTAGCCAGGCGAAGGACATGTCACGCATTCTACCTGCGGGACCCGTGCACTCCCGAGAATTCCAATATAAGCAAATCTTAAGTGCGCCAGTCTTGTGGCGGCGCCGGTTCGCGGCTATGATCGCGCCATGAAACTTCGCCGTTCGTCCAGGATCGTTGCCGCCGTGGTGGCGCTGTTCAGCATGCTGTTCATGCAGCTTGCTGTGGCGTCCTATAGCTGTCCTGGCGGCCTCGCACCCGTGGCGGCCGACGCCCAGTGTGCCGGCATGGACCCCGCCCAGCCCAACCTGTGCAAGGCCAAGGCCATCAACCTGGCGGCCAAGCAGTCGCTCGACAAGGCGGACGTGCCGACCGTATTGCCCTTCATTCCCCTGGAACTGGCCGGCCTGGTGCTTGCCGCCGACTGGTCGGCGCTGCCGCCCGATGCGACGGCTTCGCCGCCCTCGCTGGCGCGCAGTATCGCGCCGCCCATAGCCGTAGAACACTGCTGTTTCCGCAATTAATCCTTCGCTTTGCCTGATGCCGCAACGTGCCCGCCTGTATGGCGTGCGCGCTGTTTCCCATTGCAATCCGGAGGTTCCATGTTTTCCCCCACACTCCTGGCCTGCGCGCTGGCGCTGGCTGCCGGCGCGGCCATCGCCGCGCCACCGCCGCTGACGCTGGCAGAGGCTGTCCAGCGCGCCGTCGAGCATTCGCGCCAACTGGCCGCGCAAGGCCATTTCACCGCCGCTGCCAGCGCGATGGCGCAGGCGGCCGCCCAGCTGCCCGACCCGGTGCTGAAGGCCGGCGTCGACAACCTTCCCGTCAGCGGCGCCGACCGCTACCGCATCGGGGCGGACTCCATGACCATGCGCCGCATCGGCGTGATGCAGGAACTGACCAGCAGCGACAAGCGGCGCTGGCGGGCCGCCCGCTTCGAACGCGAGGCCGACCGCAGCCGCGCCGTTGCCGCCGCGCTGACCGCCGACATCCAGCGCGACGCCGCGAGCGCCTGGCTGGAGCGCTACTACCTGGAACGCATGAGCGCCGAGCTGGCCGCGCAGCTGGCCCTGGCGCGCGACGAGATCGCCGCCCTGCAGGCGGCCTATCGCGGCGGGCGCGCCAGCCAGCAAGCCTTGCTCGATGCGCAGGCCGCCTTGCTGGCGCTGCAGGACCGCGCCACGGAGCTGGCGCTGCAAAGCCGCAATGCCGGCATTGCCCTGCAACGCTGGACCGGCGTAGCGCCCGATGCGCCGCTGGCCGGCGCACCGCAGACGAACACCCTGGGCATCGACCCAGCCTCGCTGGACGCGCTGCTGGAACACCACCCGCAGGTGGCGGTGCTCACGCGCCAGGCGGAACTGGCGCAAGCCGAGGCGGGCCTGGCGCGCGCCAGCCGCAGCAACGATTGGAGCGTCGAAGTGGCCCTGCAGCAGCGCGGACCGGGCTACCCGAGCATGGTGTCCTTCGGCGTTTCGGTGCCGCTGCAATGGGACCGGACACGCAGGCAGGACCGCGAGCTGGCCGCGCGCCTGGCCATGGCCGACCAGGCCCAGGCCGAACGCGACGAGGGGCTGCGCGCCCATGCTGCTGACGTGCGCAGCCAAGTGGCGCAGTGGCAGGCAGGACGCGAGCGCGTCACCCGCTACGAACAGGAAACGCTGCCACTGGCGGCCGCCCGCACCGCCGCGGTGCTGGCCGCCTATCGGGGCGGCAAGGCGAGCCTGGCCGACGTGCTGGCGGCGCGCCGGACGGAAGGCGAGCAGCGGCTGCAGGCCCTGCAGCTCGAACGCGACAACGCCCGCACCTGGGCGCAACTGACCTATCTCCAGCCGGCCCATGCCGGTGGCAAGGAAGCACCATGAAGAAGAATGCAGTAATGGCGCTGGCGCTGGCCGGCGTGGCGGCGGCCGGCATGTTCGGCGCCTATGAATACGGCAAGCGCAGCGCGGTGGTCGTGGGCGAGGCCGCGCCGGGCGCCGCGGCGCGCAAGCCCTTGTACTGGCATGACCCGATGGTGCCGGGCCAGCGTTTCGACAAGCCCGGCAAGTCGCCGTTCATGGACATGCAATTGGTTCCGGTGTACGCCGACGGTGGCGCCGCCGACGGCGCAGTGAACATCAGCCCGCGCGTGCAGCAGAACCTGGGCGTGCGCACGGCCGTGGCGGCGATGGCGCCACTGCCCCTGTCGGTTGCGGCCGTGGGCAACGTGGCCTTCGACGAACGCGAAACGGCGGTGGTGCAGGCGCGATCCGGCGGCTTCGTCGAGCGTGTTCTGGTGCGCACGCCGCTGGCGCACGTGCGGCGCGGCCAGCCGCTGGCGGAAGTCACCATGCCGGACTGGGTGGCGGCGCAGGAGGAGTTCCTCGCCGTGCGGCGCATGCAGGGCGGCGCGTCCGCCGGGCTGCTGGACGCGGCGCGCCAGCGCATGCTGCTGGCGGGCATGAGCGAGCAGCAGGTGCGCCAGCTCGAAAGCGGCGGCCGCGTGAATGCGCGCCAGGTGCTGCTGGCGCCGATGTCCGGCGTGATCACGGAACTGGCGGCGCGCGACGGCATGGCCGTGGCCATGGGCGCGCCGCTGTTCCGCATCAATGGCCTGGACAGAATCTGGATCAACGCCGAACTGCCGGAGAACCAGGCGGCCCAGGTGGTGCCCGGCAGCGCGGTGGTGGCGCGCGCGGCGGCGCTGCCGGAACTGGAACTGCGCGGCAAGGTGGCGGCGATCCTGCCCGACGTTGACCCGTCCACGCGCACCGTACGCGCGCGCGTGGAGCTGCCCAATCCCGGCCGACGCCTGGCGCCGGGCATGTTCGTCAACCTCACGTTTGCGCCGGCGCAGCGTGCGCCGGCCTTGCTGCTGCCCGCGGAAGCGGTAATACGCACCGGGACGCGCAGCGTGGTGATGCTGGAGCAGGCGCCCGGCCAGTTCGTGCCGGTGACGGTGCAGACCGGCGGCGAGGCGGGCGGGCAGGTCGAGATCCGCTCCGGCCTGCGGGCCGGGCAGAAGGTGGCCGTGTCGGGCCAGTTCCTGGTCGATTCGGAAGCGAGCCTGAAGGCCAGCGGCCAGCGCATGGAAGGCGCGGCAGCGCCGGTGCACCGCGGCGACGGCACGGTGGAAGCCATCGACAAGGACGAGATCACGCTGTCCCACGGACCGATCGCCAGCATCAAGTGGCCGGCCATGACCATGGCATTCAAGCTGCCGCCCGGCGGCCTGCCTGCAGGCGTGGCGGTAGGCATGAAGGTGACGTTCGAATTCGTGCAGCAGGGCGACGGCGAGTTCCGCGTGACGGCCATTGCACCGCAGGGCCAGCACGGGGGCCATCAATGATCGCGCAACTGATTCTCTGGTCGATCCGTAACCGCTTCCTGGTGCTGCTGGCGTCCGTGCTGCTGGCCTGCTGGGGCGCCTGGGCGCTGCTGCGCACGCCGCTCGATGCGATCCCCGACCTGTCGGACGTGCAGGTGATCATCCGCACCAGCTATCCGGGCCAGGCGCCGCAAATCGTGGAGAACCAGGTCACCTATCCCTTGACCACCATGATGTTGTCGGTGCCGGGCGCACGCACCGTGCGCGGCTATTCCTTCTTCGGCGACTCCTTCGTCTATGTCCTGTTCGAGGATGGCACCGACCCGTACTGGGCCCGTTCGCGCGTGCTGGAATACCTGAACCAGGTGCAATCGCGCCTGCCGGCCCAGGCGCGCGCGGCGCTGGGCCCGGACGCCACGGGCGTGGGCTGGGTGTTCGAGTACGCGCTGGTGGATCGCAGCGGCAAGCACGACCTGGCGCAGCTGCGCGCCCTGCAGGACTGGTTCCTCAAATATGAACTGAAGGCGGTGCCCAACGTGGCCGAGGTGGCCAGCCTGGGCGGCATGGTCAAGCAGTATCAGGTGGTGCTCGATCCCGCACGCCTGCGCGCCTACAACATCACGCATGGCAAGGTGATCGACGCCCTCCGGCGCGCCAACCAGGAAGCCGGCGGCTCCGTGCTGGAACTGGCGGAGGCCGAGTACATGGTGCGCGCCTCGGGCTACCTGCGCACGCTGGAGGACTTCCGCCAGATTCCCCTGACCGCCAGCGCTGCCGGCGTCGCCGTGAAGCTGGGCGACGTGGCTACCATCCAGCTTGGTCCGGAAATGCGGCGCGGCATCGCCGATCTGAACGGCGAGGGCGAAGTGGCGGGTGGCGTGATCGTGATGCGTTCGGGGAAGAACGCGCTGCAGACCATCGACGCGGTGAAGGCGCGCCTGGCGACGCTCAAGGCCAGCCTGCCGCGCGGGGTGGAAATCGTGCCGGTCTACGACCGCTCCAACCTGATCCGGCGCGCCGTGCGCCACCTGGAGACCAAGCTGGTGGAAGAGTTCATCGTGGTGGCGCTGGTGTGCGCCGTGTTCCTGGCCCACGTGCGCTCAGCCCTGGTGGCGATCGTATCGCTGCCGATGGGAATACTGGCGGCCTACCTGGTGATGCACTACCAGGGCGTGAATGCCAACATCATGTCGCTGGGCGGCATCGCCATTGCCATCGGCGCCATGGTCGATGCCGCGGTGGTGATGATCGAGAACGCGCACAAGCACATCGAAGCGTGGCGCCACGCCCATCCAGGCCGCGCGCTGGAAGGCGAGGAGCATTGGCAGGTGGTGGGCGCGGCGGCAGCGGAAGTGGGACCGGCACTGTTCTTCTCCCTGCTGATCATCGTGCTCTCCTTCATCCCAGTATTCACGCTGGAGGCGCAGGAAGGGCGCCTGTTCGCGCCCCTGGCCTACACCAAGACCTACGCCATGGCGGCGGCAGCGGCGCTGGCGGTGACGCTGGTGCCGGTCCTGATGGGCTACCTGATACGCGGCCGCATTCCTGACGAGGGCGCCAACCCGCTCAACCGCTGGCTGATTGCGGCTTACCGCCCCTTGCTGGAACGGGTGCTGCGCTGGCCGCGCGCCACGCTGCTGCTGGCCGCGGCCGTGGCGCTGCTCTCGCTTTGGCCGTTGACGCGCCTGGGCGGGGAATTCATGCCGCCGCTGGACGAGGGCGACCTGCTGTACATGCCGTCGGCCTTGCCGGGCCTCGGTGCGGGCAAGGTGCAGCAGCTGCTGCAGCAGACCGACCGCATGATCAAGACCGTACCGGAGGTGCACAGCGTGTTCGGCAAGGCGGGCCGGGCGGAGACGGCGACCGACCCGGCGCCGCTGGAAATGTTCGAGACCACCATCCAGTTCAAGCCGCGCGACCAGTGGCGCCCGGGCATGACGCCGGACAAGCTGGTGGCGGAGCTGGACCGGGTGGTGAAGGTGCCGGGACTGGCCAACATCTGGGTGCCGCCGATCCGCAACCGCATCGACATGCTGGCCACGGGGATCAAGAGCCCGGTCGGCATCAAGGTGTCGGGCGCCAGCCTGCAGGAAATCGACCGCATCGCCGGCGAGATCGAGCGCACGGTGCGTTCGCTGCCCGGGGTATCGTCGGCGCTGGCGGAGCGCCTGAACGGCGGGCGCTACATCGACGTCGAGGTCGACCGCACCAGCGCCGGCCGCTACGGCCTGAATATCGACGAGGTGCAAAGCCTGGTGGCCAGCGCCGTGGGCGGCGACAACGTGGGGGAGACCGTGGAGGGCCTGCAGCGCTTCCCCATCAACGTGCGCTACCCGCGCGAGCTGCGCGACTCGCTGGAAGGCTTGCGCGCGCTGCCGCTATTGACCGAGCGCGGCGCCCAATTGCGCCTGGGCGACGTGGCCACGGTGCGCATCAGCGACGGGCCGACCATGCTGCGCAGCGAAAACGCGCGCCTGTCCGGCTGGGTCTACGTGGACATCCACGGCCGCGACCTGCGCTCGGCAGTGCGCCAGATGCAGCAGGCGGTGGCCGCCAAGGTCAAGCTGCCGGCCGGCTATGCGGTCTCGTGGTCCGGCCAGTTCGAGTACCTGGAGCGCGCTACGGCGCGCCTGCAAGTGGTGGTGCCTGCTACGCTGCTGATCATCTTCGTGCTGCTGTACCTGACGTTCCGCCGGGCCGACGAGGCGGCGCTGATCATGGCCACCTTGCCTTTTGCGCTGGCCGGCGGGGTATGGCTGCTGTGGGCGCTGGAGCACAACCTGTCGGTGGCCACCGGGGTGGGCTTCATCGCCCTGGCCGGGGTGGCGGCCGAGTTCGGGGTCATCATGCTGCTGTACCTGAAGCATGCCTGGGACGCGCGGCTGGCGGCAGGGCAGGGCGGCGAGGCGGTCCTGCTGGACGCGATCCGCGAAGGGGCCGTGCTGCGCGTGCGGCCCAAGGCCATGACCGTCACCGTGATCGTGGCCGGCCTGGTGCCGATTATGTGGGGTTCGGGCACCGGCTCTGAGATAATGCAGCGCATTGCTGCGCCGATGGTGGGGGGAATGCTGTCGGCACCCCTGCTGTCGCTGTTTGTCGTGCCGGCGGCGTACCTGCTGTTACGCAGGCGTGAAATCTTGAAGAAGGAATGAAATGAAAACTTTGCATACGATCCTGATCGCGGCGGCTTGCCTGGCCGGCGCGCCAGCCATGGCGCAGCACGCGGACCATGGCCATGGAGAGAAGGCAGCCAGCGCAGCGTCCGACACCGCCGATGGCGAAATCAGGAAAGTCGACAAGGCCTCCGGCAAGCTGACCATCAAACATGGCGAGCTGAAGAACCTGGGCATGGGTGCCATGACCATGGTCTTCCGCGTGAAGGAGCCGGCCATGCTGGAAAAGGTGAAGGCGGGCGACAAGGTGCGCTTCACCGTGGACAGCACGATGACCGTCACCGCCATCGAAGCGGCCAAGTAACGCGTTCAGGCAGTGCGGGCGAACTCGATGCGCTGCTTGCGCGGGTTCGGCCGCACGATATGCTCAAGCGGCAGCACGGTCGACTGCTTGATCTTCTTGAGCGCAATGTTCGACTTCACGTTGACCACCCCGGGCAGCAGCAGGATTTCCTTCATCATCAGGTCGGCGAAGGAGGCCAGGTCGTGCGACACCACGCGCGCCACGTAGTCGGCTTCGCCCGTCACCGAAAAGCATTCCATCACTTCCGGCACGTCGCGTATCGCCTGCTCGAAGGCGTCGCCGCGCTTCTCCCCATGCCGGTCCAGCGTGATGTGGACGAAGGCCATCACGTCCAGTCCCACGGTTCCCGGTTCCAGCACCGCCGCATAGTGATCGATGATGCCTGCCTCGCGCAGGCGCTGCACGCGCCGGCCCACCTGCGACACCGACAGGTGCAGCATCTCCGCCAGCGCGGCATTCGTGGCTTCTCCGTTGCGCTGCAGCTCGTTTAGCAGCGACAGGTCGTGGCGGTCGACGGTAATCATCGTGAAATCCTCTGTTTGTGCGCAAAATGCGCGTTCGCGGCCGGTTGTATGCGGCACTTCGCGCAAAATATTCAGGAACGGTGCGTAGTATATCTGTTATCGATTCATTACCGGAGACAGCATATGACCGATTCTTTGTGGGACAACCCGATGGGCACCGACGGCTTCGAATTCATCGAATACGCCGCGCCGGACCCGGTCGCCATGGGCAGGAAGTTTGAAGCGATGGGCTTTACCGCCGTCGCGCGCCACCGCAGCAAGGACGTCACCCTGTACCGCCAGGGCGAAATCAACTTCCTGCTCAACGCCGAAAAGGATTCGTTTGCCCAGCGTTTCGCCGAACTGCACGGCCCGTCCGTGTGCGCGATTGCCTTCCGCGTCAAGGACGCCGCCTATGCCTACAAGCGCGCGCTGAAGCTGGGCGCCTGGGGTTTCGAGAGCAAGGCCGGCCCGATGGAACTGAACCTGCCCGCCATCAAAGGCATCGGCGACTCGCTGATCTATTTCGTCGACCGCTGGAGCGGCAATAGCGCCATCAGCATCTACGACGTGGACTTCGAGCCGATCGCGGGCGTGGACCCGGACCCGAAGGGCCACGGCCTGACCTACATCGACCACCTGACGCACAATGTGCACCGCGGCCGCATGGGCGAGTGGGCCCAGTTCTACGAGCGCCTGTTCAACTTCCGCGAAGTACGCTACTTCGACATCGAAGGCCAGGTCACCGGCGTCAAGTCGAAAGCGATGACCAGCCCTTGCGGCAAGCTGCGCATCCCGATCAACGAAGAGGGAACGGAGCGCGCCGGCCAGATCCAGGAATACCTGGACGCCTACCGCGGCGAAGGCATCCAGCACATCGCCATGGGCAGCGACGACCTGTATGCCACCGTGGACAGCCTGCGCAGCGCCGGCGTCAAGCTGCTCGACACCATCGACACCTACTATGAACTGGTGGATCGCCGCATTCCCGGCCACGGCGAGTCGCTGCAGGCGCTGCGCGAGCGCAAGATCCTGGTCGACGGCAAGCCGGGCGACCTGCTGCTGCAGATCTTCTCGGAGAACCAGCTGGGTCCCGTGTTCTTCGAGTTCATCCAGCGCAAGGGCAACCAGGGCTTTGGCGAAGGCAATTTCAAGGCCTTGTTCGAGTCCATCGAGCTGGATCAGATGCGGCGCGGCGTGCTCACCGCATAAGGAAGCGTCAATGTTCGCGGCGCCGCCTGCCTAGTGCGCCATCAGCACCGGCAGCGGCGCCGTGGCGAGGATGGTGCGCGTGGCGCCGCCGAGCATCATCTCGCGGAAGCGGCTATGGCCGTAGGCGCCCATCACCAGCAGGTCCGCTTCCAGCTGGGCTGCCAGGGCGACGATGGCGGCGCCGGGGTCGGACGCCTCCGGCCGGCGCAGCACTTCCACGGTAACGCCGTGCCGCGCCAGGTACAGTGCGATGTCGGCGCCGGGCTCCTCGCCCAGCACATCAGCGCTGCCGCCCAGGATGGCCAGCGTCACCCGTTCCGCGCTGCGCAGCAGGGGCAGGGCGGCGGTGACGGCCTTGGCGGCCTCCAGGCTGCCGTTCCATGCCACCAGCACGCGCTTGCCCACGGTGGGGAAGCGGCCAGCGCGCGGCACCAGCAATACCGGGCGGCCGCAATTCAGCAGCACGTAATCGGGCAGGTCCGGCAGCAGGTTGCCATCGCCACTGTCGGACGGGGCGACCTGGCCCATTACCACCAGGTCGGCATAGCGCGCCTGCAGGCACAGGCCCGAATACTCCTCGTCATCGCTGCTGCGCACCTCGCGCGATTCGACGCCGAGTCGCGCCGCGATCTCCTCGAAGCGGCCCAGGTCCTGCGCCACGCGCTGCTGCGCGCGCTGCAGGTAGTCGGCCATGAACAGGCCGCTGCCCTCATAGGCGCGGCCGGCCAGCATGGTGCGCGGCATGCCGGTCATGGCGGCGCCTACCAGGTGGGCTTCCTCGCGCACGGCCAGGGCGGCCGCCAGCGCAATGCGCGCTTCGATGTTTGGGGCGCGGTCGACATGGACCACGATAGTCCGGTATGACATGGTTTTCTCCAGCGTTGACGTTGGCACCAGTCTGCACCGTGTGGCAGGCCGCGATCCATGACCTGGATCAATCTCATTTATAATCTGGTTCCTTTCGCCGAAAGGATTTCCCGATGTCGCTCTCCATCCTCAAAAGCCTGTTCGACTACAAGGCATGGGCCAACGTTGAACTGTTCCAGGTGCTCGCGACAGTCCGCGCCGAAAGCGACTTGCATGCCGCGATCCGCATCATGAACCATATCTACGTGGTCGACAGGATCTTCCGGGCGCACCTGCTCGGCGAGCCGCACGGTTATGAAGCCACCAATACGAAAGCCACGCCTGCGCTGGAAGAACTGCGCAGCGCCGTGGCGCAGACCGACACCTGGTACAAGCAGCATGTGGCAAGCCTGGATGAAGCCTCGCTGGCGGAAAAGTTGCGCTTTACCTTTACCGACGGCGATTCGGGCCTGATGTCGCGCGAAGAAATGCTGATGCACGTGATCACGCATGGCGGCTACCATCGCGGCAACGTGGGCCAGCTTTTGAAGAATGTGTCGATCGCGCCGCCGCGCGACCTGCTGACCAAGTTCCTGCACGCCAGCGAACCGCAGCGACGCTTGCTATAATTGCGCCGTCATGATCATCCGGCGCTTCCTTGTCATCCTGCTGCTGTTGCTGCTTCCGGTCCAGCTTACGCTGGCGGCGGCCGACAGCTGCTGCCTGGACGTCAAGGTGACCCAGTCCGGCGAGCTGGCTTCGGCCGCGCCGGACACGCCGGAGGTGGACAGCTCATGCTGCACCAACTGCGATTTCTGCCATCATTCCCATGTCCCGTTCGTGGCGCTCGCCGACGAAAGGCTGCCGCAGACCGACTCGATCGCGCCGGCGCAGCCGGCGGAACCGCCCATTCATTCCTTCATCGCGGATTTGCCTCCGCGCCCCAACTGGCTCCTGTGATTGATCCGGCTGCCGCGCGCAGCCGTTCCATTTCAATCATCAAGGAGCAATATCGTGAAGAGATTTTGCATCCCTTTGCTGGCGTCAGCTTGCCTGGCCCCGGCATGGGCGCAACCATCGTTTACCCTGGCCGACGCATTGGAGCGCGCGCGCCGGGATAACCCCGAACTGAAAGCGCTGGCACTGGAGGCCGGCGCTGTCGATGCGGCGGCAAGCCAGGCGGCGCTGTTGCCCAATCCCGCGCTGGAGTACGTGCGCGAAGGGCGCGCGAAGGAAGGCGGTTCCGCGACCGTGCAGTTGTCGATTCCGCTGGAACTGGGCGGCAAGCGTGCGGCCCGCATGTCCGTCGCCCGCAGCGGCAGCCGCGCCGCCGCGCTGGACCTGGCTGCAGGCCGGGCGCGCATCGAAGCCGACGTGGTCGCCGCCTACGAGGCGGCCTACCTGGCGCAGGAACAGGTCGCGCTGGCGGCGCAGGTCAGCGAGAGCGGCCGCCGTTCCAGCGAGGCCGCGGCGCGCCGCGTGCTGGCGGGGAAGGTCTCGCCCGTTGAAGAGGCGCGGGCGCGCGTGGCCGAGGCGAACTGGCGCATGGAAGGCGTGAATGCGCACAAGGAGCTGGAGGAGGCGCGCATCCGGCTGGCCAGCCTGCTGGGCGGCGAACCCGGCCCCATCGGCGCCCTGGCGGCGCCGGGTGCGCCGGAAGCATCGGCCCTGCGCCTGGAGGCGTTGATCGACGCTGCGCCGGCCATCGAACGCGCCGTCGCCGAAGTGGACGCGGGGCAGGCTTCGGTACAGCTCGAACGCGCCCAGCGCATGCCCGACGTTGCCCTGATCGTGGGCAGCAAACGCGAAGGGCCGGAGCGCGAGCGTGTGCGCCAGAACATCGTCGGCCTGTCCGTGCCGCTGCCCCTGTTCAACCGCAACCAGGGGGCGATCCTGGCCGCCGAGCGCCGTGCCGAGAAGGCGCGCGCCGAGCTGGAAGCGACCCGCCTGCGCGTGCGCGCCGAAGCGCTGCAGGCGCACGCGCGCATGCAGGCCGCGCTGCAGCAGGAGCGCCTGGTGCGCGAAGACGTGCTGCCCGGCGCCCGCTATGCCGCCACGGCGGCGCTGCAAGGCTTCGAAGCGGGCAAATTCAATTTCCTGGAAGTGCTCGATGCCCAGCGCACCCTGGTGCAGGCGCAGGCCCAGCACCTGCGCGTGCTGTCGGACTTCTACCGCGCCAAGGCCGACCTATCCCGCCTGGTCGGCAACCCCGTCCCAAAGGAATCACAATGAACAAGCGTCAAAAGATCACGATCGCGGCCATGGTGGCTGCTGCCGCCCTGTTTGCGGGCGCCGTCCTGGGCTGGGACCGCATCGGCGGCCAAGCCGGCCCGGCGCACGGCGACGGGCACGGCGTAGCGCACGCCGATGAACATGGCGCCAGGGAAGCCGCGCACAACGAAACCATACCCTTCACCGATGCGCAGATCGCCGCCGCCGACATCGCGCTGCGCACGGCCGGCGCAGCGCGCCTGGAGACGTTCGTGCGCCTGCCGGGCGAAGTGAAACTGAACGAAGACCGCACGGCCCACGTCACGCCGCGCGTGGACGGCATCGTGCAGGAGGTGCAGGCCAACCTCGGCCAGCAGGTGCGCAAGGGCGATCTGCTGGCCGTGGTGGCCAGCGCCGACGTGTCGGAGCAGCGCAGCGCACTGGCCGCCGCCGAAAAGCGCGCCACGCTGGCCCGTTCGCTGTACGAGTCGGAGAAGAAGCTGTGGGAGGACAAGGTCTCCGCACGGCAGGATTACCTGAAGGCCGAGCAGGAATGGCAGGAAGCGAACATCGCCGTGCAGAACGCGCGCCAGAAGCTGGTGGCGCTGGGTGCGCCAGGCTCCGGCCGCGGCCCGTTCAACCGCCTGGAGATCCGTGCACCGTTCGATGGCCAGATCGTCGACAAGCACATCGCGGTCGGCGAGGCGGTGGGGGCCGAGACCAAGGTCTTCACCGTCTCCGACCTGCGCCAGGTCTGGGCCGAGGTAGTGGTGCCTGCCAAGGACCTGGAGATCGTGCGTGTCGATACCGAAGCCGTGCTGCACTCGGCCGCCTCCGATGCCGCCGCCAAAGGCAAGGTGAGCTTCGTCAGCGCCCTGATCGGCGAGCAGACCCGCGCCGCGCGGGCGCGCGTGGTACTGGACAACCCCAAGCTGGCCTGGCGTCCCGGTCTGTTCGTGGACGTCGACGTGGTCACCGGTTCGGCCGAAGTGCCGGTCGCGGTGGAAAAGGAAGCGCTGCAGGTGCTAAATGGCAGCCAGGTCGTGTTCCAGCGCGTGAAGGAGGGTTTCAAGGCGGTGCCGGTCACGCTGGGCCGCTCCGACGGCAAGCTGGTGGAGATCACTTCCGGCCTGCGCAAGGATGCCCAGTATGCCGCCGCCCACAGCTTCACCATCAAGGCGGAGCAGGGCAAGGGCAGCGCCGCCCATGAGGATTAAGGAGCAGCCATGCTGAGCAGAATCATCCAGGCCTGCATTGGCCACCGCTGGCTCGTCATGTTCGCCGTGGCGGCGATGGCGGTGCTGGGCGCCGTGAACTACAAGAAGCTGCCCATCGATGCGGTGCCGGACATCACCAACGTCCAGGTGCAGATCAATACCGCCGCCGCCGGCTACTCGCCGCTGGAAGTGGAGCAGCGCATCACCTTCCCGCTCGAATCGCTGATGGCGGGCTTGCCCAGGCTGGAGCAAACGCGTTCCCTGTCGCGTTACGGGCTGTCGCAGATCACGGTGGTGTTCAAGGACGGCACCGACATCCACTTCGCGCGCCAGCTGGTGAGCCAGCGCATCCAGGACGCGCGCGCGCAGCTGCCCGCCGGCATGACGCCGACCATGAGCCCGATCGCCACCGGCCTGTCGGAAATCTACCTGTGGACCGTGGATGCGGCGCCCGGCGCGCGCAAACCGGACGGCACGCCGTACACCCCGACCGACCTGCGCGAGATCCAGGACTGGATCATCAAGCCGCAGCTGCGCAACGTGCCCGGGGTCACGGAGATCAACTCCATCGGCGGCTACGATAAGGAATACCTGGTGGCGCCGACGCCGGCCAAGCTGGCGTCCTATGGGTTGAACCTGTCCGACGTGGTCACGGCGCTCGAGCGCAACAACGGCAACGTCGGCGCCGGCTACATCGAGAAGGAAGGCGAGCAGTACCTGCTGCGCGCGCCGGGCCAGGTGAAGTCGGTGGCCGACATCGGCAACATCGTCGTTTCCACCATCGACGGCGTGGCCGTGCGCATCACCGACGTCGCCACGGTGGGCATCGGCGCGGAACTGCGCACCGGCGCCGCCACCCGCAACGGGCGCGAAGTGGTGCTGGGCACCGTCTTCATGCTGATCGGGGAAAACAGCCGCGCCGTCGCGCTGGCCGTGGACAACAAGATGGTCGAGATCAACCGCAGCCTGCCTGAAGGGGTCAGCGCCACGCCGGTCTACAACCGCACGGTGCTGGTGGAAAAGGCCATCGACACGGTCAAGCGCAACCTGCTGGAAGGCGCCGTGCTGGTGATCGGCGTGCTGTTCCTCTTCCTTGGCAACCTGCGTGCGGCGCTCATCACGGCCATGGTGATTCCGCTCTCGATGCTGTTCACCTTCACCGGCATGGTGGCCAACAATGTGAGCGCCAACCTGCTCAGCCTTGGCGCGCTGGACTTCGGCATCATCGTCGATGGCGCGGTGGTGATCGTCGAGAACTGCGTGCGGCGCCTGGCGCACGCGCAGCAGGTGGCGGGGCGCCGGCTCGCGCGCGAAGAGCGCTTTGCCGAAGTCTTCGCCGCCGCGCACGAAGCGCGCCGGCCGCTCCTGTTCGGGCAATTGATCATCATGATCGTCTACCTGCCGATCTTCGTGCTGTCCGGCATCGAGGGCAAGATGTTCCATCCGATGGCCTTCACCGTGGTGGCGGCGCTGCTGGGCGCCATGCTGCTGTCGGTCACCTTTGTCCCGGCCGCCGTGGCCCTGTTCATGAGCAAGCCGGTGCGCGAGGAGGAGGGGCGCATCATGCAGGCGGCCAAGCGCAGGTATGGCCAATGCCTGGACTACGTCATGCACAACCGTCCCGTCGTCTTCACGGCCGCCGCCCTGGTGCTGGCGCTCTCCCTGCTGCTTGGCACGCGCCTGGGTACCGAGTTCGTGCCCAACCTGGACGAAGGCGACTTCGCCGTGCTGACGGTGCGCATCCCCGGCACCGGCCTGGCGCAATCGGTGCAGATGCAGCAGCAGATCGAGAAGACGCTGCTGGCCAGGTTCCCCGAGATTGCCACCGTGTTCGCCCGCACCGGCACGGCGGAAATCGCGTCGGACCCGATGCCGCCGAGCATATCGGACGGCTACATCATGCTCAAGCCGGAATCAGAGTGGCCCAAGCCCAAGCGCAGCCGCGCGCAGCTGCTGGCGGCGATCCGCAGCACGCTGGAACAGCTGCCCGGCAACAGCTATGAATTCAGCCAGCCGATCCAGCTGCGCGTCAACGAGCTCATTTCCGGCGTGCGCAGCGACGTGGCGGTGAAGGTGTTCGGCGACGACCTCGATGTGCTCAACGCCAAGGCCGCGGAGATCGGCGCCATCCTGGAAAAGATTCCCGGCGCCTCCGGCGTCAAGGTCGAGCAGACCACGGGCCTGCCCATGCTGCAGATCCTGGTGGACCGCGAGCGCGCGGCGCGCCTGGGCCTGAATATCGCCGAAGTGCAGGAACTGATCGCCACCGCCACCGCCGGCCGCGAGGCGGGCGCCATGTTCGAAGGCGACCGCCGTTTCGACATCGTGGTACGCCTGCCGGAAGCGCTGCGCTCGGACATTGAACTGCTCAAGCGCCTGCCCGTGCCGCTGCCCAAGCGCGAAGGCGCGCGGCCAAGCTTCGTCACCCTGGCCGAAATCGCCAGCTTCGACACCACGCCGGGGCCGAACCAGTTGAGCCGCGAACAGGGCAAGCGCCGCGTGGTGGTCACGGTGAACATGCAGGAGCGCGACATCGGCTCCTTCGTGGCACAGGCGCAGCAAGCCATCCTGCAGGGCGTCAAGCTGCCGGCCGGCTACTGGCTGGCCTGGGGCGGGCAGTTCGAGAACCTGCAGAACGCCGCGCAGCGCCTGAAGGTGGTGGTGCCGGCCTCGCTGGCGCTGGTGTTCGCGTTGCTGTTCCTGATGTTTAACAATGCCAGGGACGGCATGCTGGTGTTTACCGGCATTCCGTTCGCACTGACGGGCGGCATTTTCGCCCTGTGGATGCGCGGCATACCGATGTCGATCTCGGCGGCGGTGGGCTTCATTGCGCTGTCGGGCGTGGCCGTGCTGAACGGCCTGGTGATGATCGCCTTCATCCGCAGCCTGCGCGAACAGGGGCAGCCGCTGGCGGACGCCGTGCGCAATGGTGCGCTGGTGCGCCTGCGGCCGGTGCTCATGACAGCGCTGGTGGCATCGCTCGGTTTCGTGCCGATGGCCATCTCCAGCGGCACGGGCGCCGAAGTCCAGCGTCCGTTGGCGACCGTTGTGATTGGCGGCGTGCTGTCATCCACCGCGCTGACGCTGCTGCTGTTGCCGCTGCTGTACCAGCTGGCTTACCGCCGTACCGCCAGGGAAGCAATGCCAACTTGATATGTTGAGTGTTTGAATGGCAATTTTGGGCAGGGAACTCGTTACATTCGCTTACAACGGTCAACGCGCGCACGCTTGAGTTATTGTGTGCACATGCAGCAAACTCTCGGTTGCTTCAAGTTTTTTGAGGGGGCCACATGCAAATCGAACGAGTTCCATCCCTGTTGCAAGACGTGGCCGAAATCCGGAACTGGACCGTACAACACATCCCGCTCTCGGGCTCGATGGTGGGGTACGATCTGTTCCTCAAGATTGGCAACGATTATTTCCGCGACACCACATTAACGTTGAGCGAGCTGTGCAAGGGTTTGCCGCATGACGAGACCGAAGTCCGGCGTCACGTCGCAGCCATGGCGCAAGCCGGGCTGCTGGAAGAGATCGCCGATTCGGCAAGCGCCACCGTGCGCATCCTGCCCACGCCGCGCTTTGTGGAGCTGCTCAAGCAGTACCACGCCAAGTTCGAAAGCGTGTTCATTCCGCGCAAGGACTTGCGCGAGCGCCAGTTGCTGTCGGACGTGCACGACCAGCGCCTGCACCACCTGGTCGAAACCATGTACGACCACTTCCACGACCTGGGCTGGCTGCATCTGCACAATTATGGTGCCGTGTGCTTCCTGATGGCGTCGCTGGTCAAGCGCGTGGCGACGGCATACGGCTTCAAGGCGCGCATCGAAATCTGCCACGCGCAAGTCGTCACGCGCGAGTTCGACTTTTTCCTCGGCAGCCCGGGTTACGCGTCGCCGGGCCAGATCGAAGGCCACGCCGTCTGCATCGTCGATGATGCCGTCCTGGTGGACTTTGCCCTAAGTTCGGTGCGCCGCACATTGCGGCGCGAATTCTACTGGGGCCTGGCGGCGGAGTACGCGCCGCGGGACGAGGTCATCGGGCACATCGCCCTGCCTAATGATGGCACCGTCACCTGGAAGACCGACTGGCAAACGCCCGACGGTCCGGCCGAGATCGCGAAGTACGCTGAGTTGGTGGAGGAACTGTTCCGGCAATTCGTGGCGCGTTTCGGCTAGCGTTCGCGCTGGCGGATCTCTTCCAGGTAATTGTAGATGGTGTAGCGCGACACCTGCAGCGCCTCCGCTGCGCGCTGCACGCCGCCCTTCACGATGAACAGGCCGCGCCTTTGCATTTCGCGCATGGCCTGGATCTTCTGCTCCCGCTTCATCGACGCCAGCGGCACGGCGTCGCCGATGATTTCGCGCATCAGCGTGTCGAGCTGCTGCGCGCTGCCGGGAACGCTGTCGGCGGCTGCGGCCGGCGCCGGGACGGCCGCCGTTGCGCGCAAGGGCGCCAGCACCTGCTCCAGCCACGCGTGCGCGGCCTGGAATGCCGACACGTCCGCGTTCAGGCAAAGCGTCGCAAAGGGAATGCCTTCGGCGTCGCGGAAAATGGCCGACGCCGACTTGAGCCGGCGTCCGTCGGCCGTCACGGTTTCGTAGCCGTCGACGATGCTGTGCAGTGCGCCTTCGCGGGAAACCACCCTGGTTGCGGCGGCAAAGCCCTTGTCGTCGCGCGGGCCTTCGAGTACCGAACTGCCGATGGTGCGGCCCGAGATATGGCCATTGGCGATGGCGATCACCGAACGTTCCGGGCGGTTCACGTCGTGCAGCACGACTTCCAGGTGCGGGCCCGCCATGGCCGCGAGCAGGGGCACCACCGGGTGCAGGGCATTGAGCACGGCATTGCGTTCGGCCTCGATGGCGGGCGACAGCTTCAGTTTCATCCTTGGCTTTCAACATATTGTTGAAGAATTCTAACAGCCAACGCGATTTCAACAAATCGTGTATCGCTGTGCCTATAATCGGCTGATGAAGACCAAACTCCTTTGCGCGCTGGCGCTCGCCTTACCGGTGGCTGCGGTTGCTGCACCGCAGCTGGATTACTACAACCAGGGCAATCCGGGCAACCGCCCATTCTCGCTGGCGGTGCGGGCCGGGGATTACGTGCACCTTGCCGGGCAGATGGGCACCGACGAGAATGGCCTGGTGCCGGGCGGCTTCGAAGCGCAGTCGCGCAAGGCGATGGACAATATCGCAGCCATCCTCAAAGGCATGAACCTGTCGATGGACAATCTCGTCAAGTGCACGGTCATGATCGTCGACATGAAGAAGTGGGGCGATTTCAACAAGGTCTATACCGGCTACTTCAAGCCCGGCCGCCTGCCGGCGCGCAGCGCCTTCGGCGTCAATGCGCTGGCCCTGGGCGGCGAGATCGAGGTCGAATGCCTGGCATACGCGCCGGCGCTCAAGCAATGACGCAGCGGCGGCGGTTCCTGCAGGGCGCGGCCGCGCTGGGGCTGGGCGCGGCCTGCCTGTCGCCGCAGGCGCTGGCGGAAGGCGCGGCGCGCACGCGCCGGCCCCTGATCATCGATGCGCTGGCCGGCATCGCCAATCCGAACCGTCCGCAGGCGGAGCTCGATGACCGGGAAAAGAGCGGCGTCGATGCGCGCTCATTAGCCGATGCCAGGCAGGCCGGTCTGGCCGCCTTCAACATGACCATCGGCTATGTATTCGGCAAGGACGAGCCGTACGAGCGCAGCGTGCGCGACGTCGCGGCCTGGCATGAACTCCTTCGCGTCCATGGCGACGCGCTGCTGCTGGTACGGCAGGCCAACGATATCCGCCGCGCTCATGCGGAGCGCCGCACGGGCGTGATCCTCGGCTTCCAGAACGCCGCGATGATGGGCAGCGACGTCCGGCGCGTGGAGACGTTCGCCAACCTTGGCGTGCGGGTGGTGCAGCTTACCTACAATGGCTCCAACCAGCTGGGCGACGGCGCCATGGCGGCATCCAACCGCGGCCTGACGCCGTTCGGGCGGGAAGTGGTGCAGGCGTTGAACCGGCAGCGCGTGCTGGTGGACCTGAGCCACAGCGGCGAGCAGATCTGCCTCGATGCGGCGGCCGCGTCGAGCCAGCCCATCGCCATCACGCACACGGGCTGCCGCGCGCTGGCCGACCTGCCGCGCAACAAGAGCGACCGCGAACTGCGCATGGTGGCGGAGAAGGGCGGTTTCGTCGGGATCTACTTCATGCCCTTTCTCGCGATCGGCCGGCAGCCCACGGCAACGGACCTGGTGGCGCATATCGAGCATGCGCTCAAGGTGTGCGGCGAGGACCATGTGGGTATCGGCAGCGACGGCAACGTGAGCGCCATCGACGACATGCCGGCCTATATGCGTACCCTGGAACTTGAAATCCGCAAGCGCCGCGCGGCGGGCATTTCCGCGCCCGGCGAGCGGCCCGACATCGTGCCGTTCCTGCCTGATCTGCAAGGACCGGACAAGTACCTGCGGCTGGCCGATATGCTGGCGAAACGGGGCCACCCGGCCAGCCGCATCGAGAAGGTTCTTGGGCTTAACTTCCTGCGCCTTGCAGGCCATATCTGGGGTTGATGCATGCAATGTGAATTCCGTTGGGCGGCCGGCCTTGCCTGCGCCGCCTTGGCCGCCACCACTGCCTTCGCTGCGCCGCCTCCAGCCACGCAAGTAGTCTATCGCGGCGTGACGCTGATCGACGGCACGGGCGCCGCCGCACGCCCTGGCATGGCCATCGTGGTGGAAGGCGAACGCATCAAGGCCGTCCTGCCGGCGGCACAACTGGCGGCGGTGCCCGCCGGCGGCAGCGTCCAGGTCCACGACATGCAAGGCATGTACGCGCTGCCCGGCCTGATCGACTCGCACGTGCACTACGCCACCAATCCCGACCGCCGATATGCCGAGGCGGAGCTGCAGCGCAACGTGTATGGCGGCGTGACCGGGGTACGCGACATGGCGGGCGATGCGCGCGAACTGGCGTCGCTCTCCCGCGCCGCGCTGCTGAACGAGATTCCGGCGCCGGACATTTACTATTCTGCCCTGGTGGCGGGGCCCAGCTTCTTCAAGGACCCGCGCACGGTGGCGGCGGCTCGCGGCATGCAGCCGGGCCAGGTGCCGTGGCTGTATGCGCTGGATGAGCAGACCGACCTGGCACTGGCCGTTGCCCAGGCGCGCGGCACCGGCGCCAGCGGCATGAAGATCTACGCCAACCTGCCAGGTCCGCTGGTCGTGAAGCTGATCGCCGAAGCGCGGCGCCAGCACTTCCCGATCTGGACCCACCAGCAGGTGTATCCGGCGTCGCCCTACGATTCGCTTGGCGCCACCGCCATCTCGCATGCGTGCATGATCGCGCGCTACGTGCGCGAAGCGGGCAAGAGCGCCTACGGTCACGGCGGCGAGCCTTCCTATGCCGGCTTGACGGCATCCGATCCAGGCATCGTGCGCTACATCGACGCCCTGGCGAAGTCGGGCTCGCTGCTGGACGCGACGCTGAGCGTCTACGCGCCCAAGGGCACGCCGCGTTGCCAGATCGAACTGGCCGGCGACATCACCCGCGCCGCGCACAAGGCGGGGGTGAGGATCGTCGCCGGTACGGACACCGACGGGCAGGGCGAAGATCCTTATCCCGTCCTCGGCCGCGAACTGGAACGGCTGGTGCAGTACGCCGGATTGACGCCGAACGAAGCGATAACGGCCGCCACCGCCAACGCGGCGGCGGCGCTGGGCAGGCAGGCGGAACTGGGGACGGTTGAGGCGGGCAAGTTCGCCAACCTGGTGTTTCTGAAGAAGGACCCGCTGCAGGACATCGGCAACCTGCGCACGGTGGCGCTGACCGTCAAGCGCGGCCGCCACTATGCGCGTGAAGACTACAGGTTTACGCCGATTCCTGCCCAGAAGAACTGATCAGCGCAGCCAGTTCGGCCGCCACCTGTTCGGCCAGCAGGTGAATGTGATAGCCGTCGATGAAGCCGTGGTGCACCTGCACCGAGAATGGCAGCTCCAGGCGGCCGGCGCCCGCGTCCCTGAACTTGCCCCAGGCGAAGGAAGGAATGTCCGGCTGCGCCAGCACCGCGGTCGGATGCTGGATCGAGGTGAAGTTCAACCACGGGATGCAGGTGACAAAGACCTGCTCCTTCGCCTCGCGCGGCGTCATGCTGCGGTATTCCTGGTTCAGCGCCTCCATGCTGGACGCCGCTTCGCGCGCCGCCAGCCCGCGTGCGCAGAACTCGCGGATCTCGTCGCACCAGTGGAACTGGGCGAAATTCAGGTCGTCATGCTGGTTCTTCACCGTGAACGACGGCGTCAGGCGCTCAATGCGGATCACCTCTCCATCGAGCACGCGGTAGCGGAAATTCTCCACCGCCATGGCCGAACGCAGCACCGCGTACAGCATCACGTGGAAGGGCGGCAGCCCCTGTTGCTTGCACCAGGGCCGGAAATCCGGCAACTCCAGCACAAAGGTCAGGTTGAGGGCAGGGCTGTCCATCTGGTCGAACAGCTCGAAGCGGTCGAGGCGGCGGTTGAACTGGTGCATTGAAGTTGTTAACGGTTTCTGTGGAAAAGTCTGTTAACAAGGGATTCTACTGCACCCTAAGCCGCTGATTTGAAGGGAAATAATCGCGCTGCACAAATTTAGGTCAACTGAGCCTGCCGAAGGTCAGGAAGACCCAGGCCGCCGCGATCACCACCATGCCGGCCATCGTCACGCACGACCAGGTAAAAAAATAGGCCGACACCATGGTGGCCTGCAGTGCGCGTTCGAAGACGAAGCCCAGGCCAAAGTCGAAAGTCGCCATTACCGTCCAGCGGCGAAAGTAGATCGGGAGGTAGCGGCTCATGTGCTTGTTGTGCTGCAGCGCCGCGTGGCGTTCGATCACGTTGCGCGCCGCGCTGACATCCTTGAACAGCCAGTCGAAGAAGATGAAACGGTAAAGCAGGGTGCGGAAAGGCATCGCTTCGGTCGTCATGTGCGTCTCCCGGTGGTGGCTGAATACATGATATATAATTTCCGCCGCCCATGACATCGCCTTGCATGCCGCTGGATTTGCGTAATGCAATTTTTGCGACGGCGCGCGGCGACACCAATTCGAAGGAGTGCGTCATGACGGAATTTTTGCGCGGCAGCTGCCTGTGCGGCGGCGTGGCCTACAAGGCGGACAAGGCAACGCTGAGCGGCGCGAGCCATTGTTACTGCCACATGTGCCAGAAGCAGCATGGCGCGGCGTCCGGCACCTACGCCAATGTCGCCAGCGCGGGCTTCAGCTACGAACGAGGCGCCGAACTGGTGCACGAATACCATTCGTCCGGACACGGACGGCGCGGCTTCTGCAAGGTATGCGGCTCCACGCTCACCTGGCGCAGCACGCAGGCGCCGGATCGCATTGCCATCACCCTCGGCACCATGGAGCCCGAATATGTCGGACCGGTGCAGCATGAGCTGCACACGGAATCCAAGCCGCGCTGGTTGCCGAAGGCTTGACGCGTCTTAGCGGCGGCGCAGCGTGGCCACGGCCAGCGTGCCGTCGGCGGCGCGCTCCGTGATGGCCCACTTCAAGGGCGCGCGCGGCGCGGCGCTGGTGTCGCGCGCCACCAGGCGCAGCGAGTAGTCGCCAGCGGGCAAAGCGGGCAGCGCCCAGCTGTTCTGCCAGGCTGCGCTGGTGCCGCCGCCGGGCAGCGATTTCAGGTTGACCGAGGTCGGCCCGCTCCACACCACGGCGCCCGCGCCATTCACCAGTTCCGCGTTGACTTTCCACGCCTCGTAGGCAGGCGCGTTGCCATCGTTGCGCAACATGGCCGTCAGCGTCAGCTGGCCGGCCGCCGTCAGGCTCACCGTGCTGCTGCTCACGGCGTAGCGGTAGCCCGTCTCGCGCCCCAGCATCAGCAAGTCATTCTGCTCGGCGGCCGTCAGCGACGGCCAGCGCTGCGCATCGGGCAGGCTGGTCTGGAAGTTGCCGTTGCCGATCAGCGAAACATGGAAGGCGGCCGCCTGCTGGCGCGCCGTGGCCGGATTGTTCAGCGGATCGCCGCTGGCGAACGGGCAGAATTCGCCAACCACGGGCGCCTTCTGCCATTGGTTGGCGTAGGCCGCCCATTCCGCAGGGCGGTTGGTCCACTGGTCGAAGTAGCCATGGCGGCTCAGGCAATCGGCGCGCAGTCCGACCGGCTTGCTGGTGATGGTTTGCTCGAGCAGGCCGTAGGTCAGCGCATCCTTGTTGGAGTAGGGGATGAACATCACGTGCTGCTGGTTGGGGAAAGCGTCGAAATGCAGTTTCGCGAATTCGCGCTTGCTGGCATTGGTGGCCGGGGTGATCGCGGCCGGTGCGTTGCCATAGGCGCTGGAGCGCAGCGCCCATTCGCCGTACTGCCCATACATGCCCACGTCGATCCAGGCGATATCCGGATTCTCCGGGCCCAGCGCCGACGCCAGCGCCGACAGCAGGGCGCGGGAGCGCTGCTGCAGCCACGGGTCGTTCCAGTCGGGGATAAAGGTCAGGCCCGGCACGGCGGCATCGGTGTCGCTCCAGAAGCCGCAGCCTGCCGTACAACTGGCGTGGTTGACGATGTAGGCGGGCGCATAGAGCTGGTTGTCGTCGTAGCCCGCCATCATGCGCAGGCGGAAGGCAAACTTGCGGCCCTGGCTCTTCGCTGCCGCCAGGTCGCTCAGGACGGCGCTGAAGTTGTACTGGCCTTCGGCCGTTTCCAGGTCCTTCCAGTAGTAGCGCCGATAGGCGTCTTTCGCCGGCGCCGATTGCGGCACCAGCTCCTGGTTCTGCCAGCGGTAGTAGCCGCGCAGCGGATTGATGGTGTTGTCGCTGGCGACAGGCAGCGCGCTGTAGCTGCGGCTCTGGCTGAGGGCAGCCCAGCCGGACTTGGGACCGGCCAGGGCCGGCGTGGCGGCAGCCAGCAGGGCCGACGCAATCAGGAAGTTCAGGCGCGACATGCGATGCTCCCAGGGTGTTGACGTCGGGAAACTATAGTGCCCGCGCCGGGCGCTGGCAATACTTACTTTATGTAGTAAAACAGCGCCTGGATTTCTTCCTCGCTGAAGCCGGCCTGGCGCCGCGCCTCGATGTTGAACGGCCCGCGCACCGTGGCCTTGTACTGCAGCACCAGGGCGTCGTAGGTGGCGATCGGGTCCAGCCCGCGCTGGCCGCACAGGTAGCCATACCAGCGGTTGCCGATCTCCACATGGCCGATCTCGTCGCGCAGGACGATGTCCAGGATGGCCGCCGCCGCCGCGTCGCCGGCCTGCGCCAGTTTGGCGCGCAGGGCCGGAATCGCATCGAGCCCGCGCGCTTCCAGCGTGCGCGGCACCAGGGCCATGCGCGCCATCGCATCGCCCGTGGTTTTCGCCACCATCTCCCACAGGCTGCCGTGCGCGCTGTAGTCGCCATAGGCGCAGCCCAGCGTGGACAAATGCTGCGCCAGCAGGGAGAAGTGGTAAGCCTCTTCCTTGGCCACGCGCAGCCAGTCGGCGTAATACTGCTCGGGCAGGCCGGGGAAGCGCCACATGGCGTCGAGCGCCAGGTTGACGGCGTTAAATTCGATATGGGCCAGCGCATGCACCAGCATGGCGCGGCCTTCCAGCGTCGCCATCGAGCGGCGGCCGACCAGGCGTGGCGCGACCAGTTCGGGACGCGCCGGGCGGCCCGGGATGGCCGCCTCGGACGCCTGCAGCGTGGCCGACGGGTCCAGCGCCACGGCGCCATCCGCCCAGGCGGCGGCCATGGCGGCGACGGCTGCGGTTTTGGCGGCGGGATCGGCTTCGAGCAGACATTGCAGAGCCAGGCTGCGGAGTTCAGGCATTGTTCGCATTCTTTGTTTCGGGGCAGGGGCCGACAGTATACCGAGGGTGTGGCAGCGCACCGAGATTGCGCCCGCGCGCGGCGCAGAATGGCCGCATGGATACCCAAACAATGCTGTTTGTCGCCTGTGTGCTGTTCGGCCTTTCCGCTGCGGGAGGCATTGTCATGGCGCTCATACGGCTGGGCAAGCACAGCAATCCGCCGCACTGGATCGCCATGCTGCATGGCTTCATCGCCGCGGCCGGGGTGAGCCTGCTGGCCTATGTCACCATCTTCGCGAAAGTGCCGGAGCTGGCCCAGATCGCGCTCTTGGCCTTCCTGCTTGCCGCCGCCGGCGGCGTGTGGATGAACCTGGGCCGCCACCAGAACAACCTGCTGATCCCGAGCACGATCATGATCGGCCACGCACTGGTGGCCGTCGCCGGGCTGGTGTTGCTGCTGCTGGTGCTGTGACGCGCGTCAGTTGTAGCGCTGATAGACCTTGGTCGACCCGTCGGGCATCACGAGCAGGACTTCATACGGGTCCTTGCGCGGACCTTCCATGCCTGGCGAACCGAGCGGCATGGCCGGCACGGCCAGGCCTTTCGCCTTCGGCTTGGCGGCCAGCAGGCGCTTGATCTCGGCCGCCGGCACGTGGCCTTCGATCGCGTAGCCGTTCACCACCGCCGTGTGGCAGGAACCCAGGCGCTCCGGAATGCCCATCTTTTCGCGCATGTCGGAAGGGTTGGCCACATTGTGCGCTTCCACCGTGAAGCCGGCCGCGCGCAAATGCTTGACCCATTCCTCGCAGCAGCCGCAAGTGGCGCTCTTGTAGACGTTAATGAGCGGTGTGGCAGCCATCGCCAGCACCGGCATGGCCAGCATCGCGGCCAGGAGAGTTTTACGGATTTTCATGTCCAGCATGGTGCCACAGGCCGCGCCGGGAGGGAAATGACCTGGATCAAAATATCTCTAGACGACCGGTCTAATTTATCTTAGACTGGCTGCATGACTTCATCCAACTATGCAGATGTGCGCCAGGGCATCATCGACGTGGCGCTGCCGCTCTTCCGGGACAAGGGCTTTACCGGTGTCGGGCTGACGGAAATCCTGGCTGCCGCCGGGGTGCCGAAAGGCTCCTTTTACCACTACTTCGGCTCCAAGGAAGTATTCGGCGCCGCGGTCATCGACAGCTATTTCGAGCGCACGCTGGCGCGCATCGACCAGCTGATGGCGCAGGGCGCGACCGGGCGCGACGGCTTGCTGGCGTATTTCGCGGACTGGCTGGAATGCCAGCTGAGCGATGCGGGCCAGTGCCTGGCGGTCAAGCTGGGCGCGGAAGTGTCCAGCCTGTCCGAAGCGATGCGTGCCGCGCTGCAGCGGGGCACCAGCGGCATCATGGCGCGCCTGGAGCGCTGCATCGAGCGCGGCGTGGCGGACGGCTCGCTGCCTGCGGGCCTGGACGCGCCCGTGCTGGCCGTGGCGCTGTACCAGAGCTGGGTCGGCGCCAGCCTGCTGGCCAAGATCAGCCATGACCGCGCGCCGCTCGACACGGCGATGGCTGGCACGAAGCAAGTCCTGAACCTGCCGCACTGAATTCGAACCGGACGGGAGCCGATACGGCTGTCGTCTGCCCTGCAACTAGACGACTGGTCTACTAAACAGAAGGAGCTACCCATGCTGAACCGCCGCATCGTCCTCGCCTCCCGCCCGCAAGGCGCACCCCGCCCCGCCGACTTTCGCCTCGAAGAAGTGCCGCTGCCGACGCCGGGGGAGGGGCAAGTCCTGCTGCGCACGCTCTACCTTTCCCTCGACCCCTATATGCGCGAGCTCATGAACGAAGTCGGCCCCGCCTATGCACCGCGCGTGGAGCTGGGTGCCGTCATGCCCGGCGGCACCGTCAATCGCGTGCAAGCCTCGCGCCACCCCGGCTTCAAGGAAGGCGACCTGGTGCTGGGCAACGCGGGCTGGCAGGACTTTGCGCTGTCCGACGGCAGCGACCTGCGCGCCCTGGGCGACATGGCCAAGCCTTCGCTGGCGCTGGGGGGGCTGGGCATGCCGTCCTTTACCGCCTATGTCGGTCTGCTCGACATCGGCCAGCCCAAACCGGGCGAGACCGTGGTGGTGGCCGCCGCCACCGGGGCGGTCGGCGCCATCGTCAGTCAGCTCGCCAGGTTGAAAGGCGCGCGCGTCATCGCCATTGCCGGCGGCGCGGACAAGGTGCACTTTGCGCGCGAGGAGCTGGGCGTCGATGTCGCGCTGGATCGCCACGACCCGCAATTTGCGCAGCAGCTGGCGCAGGCCGCACCGCACGGCATCGACGTCTATTTCGAGAACGTGGGCGGCGCCGTGTTCGATGCCGTGCTGCCGCTGCTGAACGTCGGCGCGCGCGTGCCCGTGATCGGCGTCATCGCCCAGTACAACCAGCAGGGCGCCGCGCAGGGCCATGACCGCCTGCCCAAGGTGCTGTCGACCATCCTGCAAAAGCGCATCCGCATGCAGGGCGTGGTCATCCTCGACCATTACGAAACCCGCTACGCGGACTTCCAGCGCGAGATGGGGGCCTGGGTTGCGGCAGGGCAGGTCAAGCTGTTCGAAGACGTGCTGGAGGGTTTGCCGCAAGCGCCCCAAGGCTTGATCGGTTTGCTCCAGGGCAGCAATTTCGGCAAGCTGGTGGTGCGCGTCGCACCCGACTAAGTTCGTTGCAAGAATAACGCTATCCGCGCGTGTTGCCACATGGCATAATTGATTTAGTTCTTAATAATATATATAAATTATTCATGAATGCAAAGAGTCTGATTGTGGCAAGCGCGCTGGCCCTGGCCGCCGCTGTGGTAACGGCGGCGCCGCAGCCTGCCGGGATGTGGGATACCCTGGTCGGCGTGAAATACGCCAAGGCCCGCAAGGAGGTGATCGATGCCGGCTGGCGGCCCGACCATCGCAAATCGGGCACGGAATGGGAGCGCCAGTTGCAAGGCCAGTTTCCTGAACTGCGCTCGTGCGAGGCGGTCAGCGGGCATTGCACCCACTACTTCGTTTCCTACGACGGCACCTGCCTGAAGGTGATCACCGAAGGCGAGACCGTTGCCGCCTTCAAGGTGCGCAGCGTGCAGCAGGCCTGCGCCAAGCAGCAATAACGCGGCCGCCATGGAGCTGACCCTGCGCCAGGCGGTGGCCGCCGACGTGGCAGAGATCATGCGCCTGGAACGGGCCGGCTTCGCGCCGGCGATCCAGGAAACCGAGCAGACCTTCGCCGAACGGCTTGCTGCCGCGCCGGAAGGCTGCTGGGTACTGGCCGGCGAAGCAGGGCGCTTGTTCGGCTACCTGTGTGCCGAGTTCTGGCCGCAGCAAGCGGGCTTCGACGCCGCGCGCTTCGCGCGCGACCACGGCGCCGCGTCCACGCATCGCGCCGACGGCGAAGAAGTCTACGTGTCCTCCATGGTGGTCGACCCCGCCACACGCGGCACCGGCTGGGGGCGCCGCCTGTTCCGCGGTGCGCTGGCCGCAATGTTCGCGCGTCATGCACGGCTGCGCAGCACCATCCTGATCGTCAACCCCGGCTGGGACGCGGCGCGCCGCATCTACCGCGCCGAAGGCTTTACCGAGATCGGCGAAATCGCCGGCTACTTCGACGCCGGCGCCGGCGCGAGCCTGCCCGCAATCGTGATGCGCCGCGCGCACACTTGAGGGCATAATGGTCGCCATGCGAGTTGCGACCTTCAACATCAACGGCATCGGCGCGCGTCTGCCCGCGTTGCTGCAATGGCTGGATGAAACCCAGCCGGACGTCGTGTGCCTTCAGGAACTGAAGGCGCCGCACGAGAAGTTTCCCGAAGCGGCCATCAAGGATGCCGGCTATGGCGCGGTGTGGCATGGGCAGAAGAGCTGGAACGGCGTTGCCATCCTCGCGCGCGGCCAGACCCCCAAGGAGCTGGGGCGCGCCTTGCCGGGCGATCCGGAAGATGTGCAAAGCCGCTACATCGAAGCGATGGTGGGCGATCTGTTGGTGGCCTGCCTCTACCTCCCCAATGGCAATCCCGCGCCCGGCCCCAAGTTCGACTACAAGCTCAAATGGTTCGAGCGCCTGATCGAACGCGGCGCGGTGCTGGTGAAATCGAAGAAGCCGGTCATCATGGCCGGCGACTATAACGTCATGCCCACCGAGCTTGATGTCTACAAGCCCGAACGCTGGGTGGACGACGCGCTGTTCCGGCCCGAAACGCGCGCCGCCTTCGCAAGGCTGGTGCAGCAGGGCTGGACCGACGCGCTGCGTACCATGCACCCCGGCGAGAAGATTTACACCTTCTGGGACTACTTCCGCAATGCGTTCGGACGCGATGCCGGTCTGCGCATCGACCACCTGCTGCTCAATCCCGTGCTGGCGCCCAAACTGCGCAGCGCGGAAGTGGACCGCATGGTACGCGGCCGCGAGAAGCCGAGCGACCACGCCCCGACCTGGGTGGAGCTCGACCTGTAGTGCTATCATCGGCCGATGGAATTGTATGCCTACCCCTTTCTCGCCCTCCTGTTCGTAGCCATCTTCAGCCGCGAAGTCATCGCCCCCGCATCACGCAACCAGTGCGACAAGCGCTGGCAGATCCTGGCCTTCTCGCTCGCCGCCGCCACGATTGCCGTCACGCTGGCAGTGGGCTACCTGTTTGCAGCCTCGATCGAACGCTTTGCCTGGCTGCGTGCCGGCGACTATATGCCCGACTGGGCGGTTGGCCTGGCCAGTTTCCTGCTTACCAGCTTCGTGTTCTACTGGTGGCATCGCGCCACGCACGCATCGGACCTGCTGTGGCGCCTGACGCACCAGCTGCACCACAGTGCCCTGCGCGTCGAATCGCTGACCGCGTTCTACGCGCATCCGCTCGATACGGCGGGCGCCGTCATCATCAGCGCCTTCTCCAGCTACCTGGTACTTGGCGCGACCCCGCTGGCGGCCGGCATTGCGCTGTTGCTGACCGGCGCCTTCGACCTGTTCCTGCACAGCGACTTGCGCACGCCGCGCTGGTTGGGCTACTTCGTACAGCGCCCGGAAATGCACACCGTGCACCACGCTTATGAACACCACGCGCAAAACTATGGCCTGCCGCTTTGGGACATGCTGTTCGGCACCTGGGCCAATCCCGCCGAACGGCGCCTCGAACTGGGCTTTGACGCCGACAAGTCCGCGCGCATCACCGACATGCTGCTCTTTCGCGATGTCCACAAGAATTAGGTAGGCGCCTCTAATCTTCGTTTCAACGCGGCAATTGCGTTGTATATTGGCCTCACTCCGGAGTTCTTTTGCTTGACTAACCCGAGGAGGCATCATGCGCAATGTACGTCCTGCAGTCCCCGCAGAAGCAGAGCCGCTGAACCAGCTGAACATGACACCGCTGATCGATGTCATGCTGGTCCTGATCATCATGTTGATCGTCACCATCCCCAAAGCAAACCACTCGGTCGGCATGGACATGCCCACGCCCGGCGATGCGGCGCGCGCAACGCCGCCGCAAACGCTGGAAGTCGACTTCGACGGCACGCTATGGTGGAACGGCGCCCAGCTTGCGAGTCGCACGGCCCTCGAAGAAAGGCTGATGGCGCTGAAGGGCCAAGACAGCGTCCACCTGCGCGCCAACGGCCTCGCGCCGTACCAGGTCGTGGCAGGCGTGCTGTCGTCGGCGCAGCGGCTTGGCGTGCGCAACATCGCGATGGTCGGCAATGAGCGGTTTCAATAAATAAAAAAGGGCGCCCTAAGGCGCCCTTGGTGCTTGGAGAAGCAGAAAATCAGTTGCCGCAGCCCAGTGCCTTGATGCGGTCGTAGGCAGCCTTGGCGCGGACCATGCCGTAGCCGGTCTTGTTATCCTTGCCAGCGGTTTCCAGGTCCAGTGCGGACTTGGTCAGCGAAGCACGGATCTGCGAGCCGGTGCAGGTTGGGAAGTAGGACCATACCAGTGCCGCGACAGCCGACACGTGCGGGGTTGCCATCGAGGTGCCGTCGTAGAAGGCATAGCTGGTCGCCTTGACTTCAACGGTTGCGGACTGGCCCAGCTGGCCCTTCATCGCGGCGCCGTCCACGTCGGTGGCGGTCACGGAAGGAATCGAGGTCACGGTGGTGCCCAGGGTGCCGCCGAAGGAGCCTGCAGCGTTGTTGTACACGATCGCGCCCACGCCGCCGGAGGCCTGGCAGTTCGATACCTTGGTGGCGAAGTCCACGGTGCCGCGCTGGATCAGGCAGATCTTGCCCGACACTGCGCTGTTGACCGAGTCACCCAGCCCGAAGTCGGCCAGGGGAGCGGTGCGCGCCAGCTTTGGCGAGCCACCCATGTCGCCAGGGGTGTACACGGTGGAGCCGACGGACAGCTTGGACTCGGAACCGCCGTTGGTGGTCACGGTCGACAGCACAGCCACGCCAGGACCGGAGATTTCGACCTTGGTGTTGTACTGCGAGAAGGTAGCCCACTTGTTGAATTCGTCAACCGCGGCAACCATCATCACGCTGGCGTAGCCGGCTGGGTAGGACACCACGGTGTTGCCGTCGTTGCCGGCAGCGGCAATCGACAGCACGCCCTTCGATTGCAGGTTGTCGAACGCGCGCTTCTCGGTCACGCTGGAACGGCCGCCGCCCAGGGACATCGAGATCACGTTCGCGCCAGCTGCGCCGCACTTGTTGGCAGCGGTAGCCAGGGTCGAGGAGTAGGCCCAGCCGTCGGCGCCGAACACCTTGACGATGTGCAGCTTCAGGTTCTTGTTCGGGTTCACGCCCACCACGCCAACGCTGTTGTTGATGCCGGCGATGGTGCCAGCAACGTGGGTGCCATGATGGTTCTCGTCGGTGTACCAGTTGCCGGTGCCCGAATCGTATTCGCCGGTCACGTTGTTGGCCGACAGGTCTTCGTGCGCGCGGTCGTAGCCGGAGTCGATGATGCAAACCTTGCGGTTGGCGGTATTCGCGTCGGACAGCAGGTCAGCCTGCACAGCCTTGATGCCCCATGGGACCAGCTGGCCCAGCTGGTAAGGCGTGCCGGTCGAAGGCGAGGTGGTGGCGAACATCTGGCGCTTGACGTCTTCTTCCACCAGGATCACGTTCGGGTTGTGCTGCAGGCCCTTGATTGCCTGGGTCGGCACTTCGATCGCCATGGCATCCATGCCGAAGATTTCGTGCTTGATATTGCCCTTGGCAGCGGCGATTGCCGACTTCACGGCAGAGGCCTTACCTGGCTGGAACTGAACGATGACACGGGTGGTGTCGTTGGCGGCAAAGGCCTGGCCGGCAGCGCCGACAGCAACGACGGCAGCCAACAGCTTGGCGCCAGCAGCGATCTTGGAAACCTGGAAATGCTTTTGAACCATTAAAATTCTCCCGACTCTCGAATTGAGTGAAATGTCCCCGGCCGTTGACCGGCACTAATTGTTTTTGCCAAGGTGCAAATATTCCGCACTCGACTGGAACTGAGTGTAGGGAGTGCGCGGCAAGAAATCTATCGAAATGTCTCTATTTGTATGCGGCTGTTGAATTTCGCATACACTTTTGTTAAGAATGAGACATTCCGCGGTGCCCTTGTCCCATTCTTAACAACTGGAAGTCCGATTTCCCGTATGCTGCGCGCCATGGACGACTTTATCGAGATCTACGACGGCGCCCTGACGCCCGAACAATGCGAGCACATCGTGGCCCGTTTCGATGCCAGCGGCAAAGCCATGCGCGGCAAGACCGGGCAGGGCGTCGACGTGGCCAAGAAGGATAGCTACGACCTGACCATCAGCCAGCACGCCGAATGGAACGACGTATCGAACCTGATGATGGCCAGCGTGCTGCAGCACCTGACGGCCTATATGGACAAGTACCGCATGCTGCTGACGGGCGCACTGTCGCCGCGTGTGGTCGACCCCGAGAGCGGAGCGCCGGTCACCCTGAACATCGACAATTTCGACCGTTGCGGCACCCCTTACCTGGGCGAGTTGATCCAGTCGATGTACCGCGCCGGCCCCATCAACGTTCAGAAATACCTGCAGAACAGTGGCGGCTATCACCACTGGCATTCGGAAATTTACCCGCAGAACGCCAGTTGCGAGACGCTGCACCGCGCCCTGCTGTTCCAGTTCTACCTGAACGACGTGGCCGAGGGCGGCGAGACCGAGTTCTACTATCAGCAGCGCAAGGTTGCGGCGCGCCAGGGCCGCCTGATCATCGCCCCCGCCGGCTTCACGCACACGCACAAGGGGAACGTCGCGCGCAGCGGCGACAAGTACGTCGCCACCTCCTGGATCCTGTTCCAGCGCGCCGAAGCCATGTTCGGCGCTTAAACTCGGCGCCGGGTCCGTCATGCGGACGCCCGGCGCGCACATTTGATTTTTCTCAAAGCTTGCAGCCAGAAAACGAAACACCCGCCATGCGCTTGCGCCGTGGCGGGTGTTTTGATCTGCATCAAAGGTGTGGAGTTTCTGTCCGAATGACAGAGCTGACCCCGAATTTATTGCACGGTGAGGATTACCTTGACGCTGTCGTCGACGGCGGATTTTTCGATGTAGCCGATGGCTTGCACGTCGGCGGCCACGGCTTTCTTCACTTCGGCGCTGGTGGCGTATTCCTTGGGCGCCGTGCCCTTGCCGGTAAACACCAGCTTCGACCATTGCGTCTTGACCTGGGCCGTGTCCTTGCCCAGCACCTTCTGGCTGAACTCGTTGCGCAGCGGGCCTTCCGTGTGTTCGATCGGGGTGAACAGGCTCGACTTACCCAGGAAGAATTGCGCGGCCTGTTCGCTGAACATGCGCGTGGCCGGGTTCTTGGGGTTGACGATCACCACAATCTCGGCTGCCAGCGCGGGCAGGGCGGCAGTGCACAGTGCTGCGGCGAGCAGCAGCTTGATTCGCTTGTTCATGGCTGCCTCCTCAGAACACAAAGTCGAGCGCTACGGCATACACGTTGACTGAGCCTTTGAAATTCGGTGTCGGCTTGATGAAGGCGCCGGCGCCATCCTTGGGCTTGATATGGTCGACCTGCGCTTTCAGTGCCATCGACTTGTAGAAGTCCCAGCGTACGCCAATGGCGTCGGATGTCTGCAAGGCGGCTTTGGCTGCGCTGTTGACGCCGGCGCTCAGCGGCGCCAGGGGGCCGGTGCTGGGCAGGCCCGCTACGCTGCGCGGGGATTTCTGCTTGATGCTGCCGTGGTAGTAGTAGGGCAGGAACTTGCCGATGCGGTAGCCTGCCATCGCGTACCATGAGTTCGTGTCGTGCACGATCAGCGTGTCGGTGCGGCGCTGGGCGTATTCGGCCTGCAGCACGATGTTTTTCCAGTCCAGCGTGCCGCCGACGGAGGTGAACGTGCCGCGCACGTCGTTCAAGGGAATCATGTTGGCGACCGACGTCAGGCCGACGTTGCGCAGCGTTGTCACCAGCCCGCTCAGGGTGGGATTGTCGACCACGCTGAAGTCGGCCTGGGCGCGGCCAAAGCGCAGCGTGAACGGGCCGTTCTCGACGACCGCGTGCAGCAGCAGCATCTTGCGGAATTCAACGGTCTGCGCCGGTTGCTCCGATTCGGCGCGTCCGGTGCCCAGTTGCACGCTGAGCGTGGTGTCGCCGAAGCTGTGCTGGTACAGCAGGTCGATGCCATCGAAGTTGTCGAGCGAAACCTGGCGGTACACTTCGGCCGGCGGGCGCAGCATGGTGTTGGCGTAGCCCACGTTGCGGAAGTCGGAAATCATGTAGATCGGCGCGCCCATGCGCCCGACGCGGACACTGAGTTCGTCATTGACCTTGAACTTGGCGAATGCCCATGCGGCCTGGGCGCGGTAATGGTCGATGCCGTCCTTGCGCACCAACCCCTGCGCGGTCAGCGAAATCATGTCGTTGACCTTCATCGTTGCTTGCACGCCGAAGTTGGAGTCGACGCCGGTACGCCAGTCTTTCTTCACGCCGGCCGCTTGGTTGGGGCGGATGAACTCGGCGTCGTTGGTGTCGGTGGAAGTGAGGGCGGCGGTGCCAAAGCCGCTGATGGTGACGGATGGGCCTTCCTGCGCCCCGGCCTGCATTGCCAGGCCTGCTGCTGATAGCGCGGCAATCGCGCGGCAGATGGATTTCATCGACAAGCTCTCCCGTTTGTTATTGGTATGAACAAGTGGCTACGGGGCAAGTGTCACAGATCGGGTGCGTGAGCGCCAGCATTCGTGGTACGAGCGCAACATAAAAAAAGCCCGCAGTAGCGGGCTTTCTTGGTCGCGCGGCGCGAATTATTGAGCTTTGCCCAACTCCGAACGCTGGCGCGAGTAGGCGAAATACACCACCAGGCCCAGTGCCAGCCAGATGCCGAAGGCGATCCAGGTGGTCAGCGACAGGAAGGCCATCAGCACCAGGCAGAAGATCACGGCCAGGCCAGGAATGACCGGCACGCCAGGGCAGCGGAAGGCGCGGTGCAGGTCCGGGCGCTTCTTGCGCATGATGACCACGGCGATGGAAACCAGGCAGAACGCGGCCAACGTGCCCATGTTCACCAGTTCGGCCAGCACGTTCAGCGGCACCAGCGCTGCGATGAAGCCGAAGATCAGGCCGACCATCCAGGTTGCGAAGAACGGGGTGTGGTACTTCGGGTGCACTTTCGACAGGCGCTTTGGCAGCAGGCCGTCGCGCGACATGGCGAAGATGATGCGGGTCTGGCCGTACGCCATCACCAGGATCACGGTGGTCATGCCGAGGATGGCGCCCAGCGAGACCCAGCCGGCGAACCAGTTTTCACCGGCGTATTGCAGCGCCAGCGAGACCGGGTGGTCGATGCCCAGGAATTTCTGGTAAGGCACGATGCCGGTCATGATCGCCGCAACGATCACGTACAGCACGGTGCACACTGCCAGCGAGCCGATGATGCCGATCGGCAGGTCGCGCTCGGGACGCTTCACTTCTTCGGCGGCGGAGGTCACCGCGTCGAAACCGATGAAGGCGAAGAACACCAGGGCCGCGGCGCTCATGACGCCGGTGGCGCCGAACGGCATGAACGGCTGCCAGTTGGCCGGCTGCACGTGGCCTGCGCCGACGGCGATGAACAGCAGCACGACGCCGACCTTGATCACCACCATGATGTTGTTGACGCGCGCCGATTCGCGCACGCCCCAGCCCAGCATCGCGGTCAGGATGATCATGATCATGAACGCGGGCAGGTTGAACAGGGTGGCGGTGCCAGGGATCGAGCCCGGCGCGGCGGTCAGTGCGGTCGGCAGGTGCAGGCCGACGCCGGCGATCAGCGATTGGAAATAGCCCGACCATGCAACCGACACGGCGGACGTGGCGAGGCCGTACTCAAGCATCAGGTCCCAGCCGATCATCCATGCCACCAGTTCGCCCAGCGTGGCGTAGCTGTAGGTATAAATGGAGCCGGCGACCGGAACGGTCGAGGCGAATTCGGCGTAGCACAGGGCGGCGAAACCGCACGCCAGCGCCGCGACCACGAAGGAAATCGTCAAGGCCGGGCCGGCGGTCAACGCGCCTGTGCCGGTCAAGACGAAGATGCCGGTACCGACGATGGCGCCAATGCCCATCAGCACGAGGTCGACTGGACCCAGTACTTTCTGCAGCCCGCCGGGTTTGCGGCTGGCTGCGACCATGTCGTCCAGGTTCTTTGTCCTAAAAATGCTCACTTATATCTCCAATCATTTCTCTTTTGGGATCGCCAAAAAAAGGCTGCCGCATATTAGCACAAGGGGTAGACTGCGCATGTTGTAGGATTGTAAATTTGAATTGTTGGCCGAAAATAACTTGCACCAGTGATGAAATATATGCTATTCGCCGCGGCCCTGGCTGCCGCGTTCCCTGCCCACGGCCAGCCCATGCCGCCCCAGCCGGACACGCCGGCGTACCAGGCGTGCATGGCGGAAGAGGGGGCGCTGCGCCCCCAGCGCCAAGCCCTGGCGCACGGCTTTCGCGAGCATGAAGCGGCGCTGCAGCGCGCCGCCGCCGCCCTGGCCGCGCATGAGGCGCAGCAGTCGCGCGTCGACCGCGGCGATGCCGCTGCGGTGGCCGCCTTCAACGCGCGGCAGGACGCATTGAATGCCCAGGCCGCCAGCCTGAATGCGGCCGGCGCCCGCCTGGAACGGGAGCTGGACGCCTTCAATGCCCGGGTGGCGGCGGGCAATGTCCGCTGCGGCAACATCCTCGCGCCGTACAAACAGCGCAGGAAGGACAAGTGATGCGTGCCTGGCCTGCGCTCTGCCTGGCCCTGGCCCTGGCGCCAGCCCACGCTGCGCCTTTGCCGGCGCCGGCCCGCGCCGAGGTGGCGGCCTTGCTGGACCGGCTGCAAGCGTCCGGCTGCCAGTTCAACCGCAACGGGACCTGGCATAGCGGGGCCGAGGCCAAAGCCCATCTGCAGCGCAAGCTGGAACACCTGGAAAAGAAGGATCTGGTGCACAATGCGGAACAGTTCATCGAGCTTGGCGCCGCGGCCAGCAGTACCAGCGGCAAGCCATACCTGGTGCGCTGCGGCGCGGCGGCGGCGCTGGAAAGCAAGGCTTGGCTCGGCGCGGAACTGAAGGCAATACGCGCGCGCTAAACGGTGCAGCCGGGGGTATACTGCGCATGGGAGGGCAGTACCATGCAGCACGAAACAGTCAGCATTCCCACACCCGGCGGCATGATCGAAGGGACGCTTGACCTGCCCACCGGCGCCAGCGGCGTCGTGCTGTTCGCGCACGGCAGCGGCAGCAGCCGCTTCAGCCCCCGCAACAACTTCGTGGCCGGCGCCTTGCGCGCGGCCGGCATCGGCACCTTGCTGATGGACCTGCTGACGCCGGCCGAAGACGCCGTCCAGCGTACGCGCTTCGATATCGGCTTGCTGACCGAGCGTCTCGGCCTGGCCGCCGACTGGCTGGCCACGGCGCCCGGCGCCAAGGGGCTGGCGCTGGGCCTGTTTGGCGCCAGCACCGGTGCGGCCGCCGCCTTGCAGCTGGCGGCCGAGCGCAAGAACGGCGTGTCGGCCGTGGTGTCGCGCGGTGGCCGGCCGGACTTGGCGGGGCAGGTGGCGCTGGCGCGGGTCAAGGCGCCCACGCTGCTGATCGTGGGGGGGCGCGATAGCGGCGTCATTGAACTCAACGAGTCGGCCTACCTCAACCTGCATTGCATTAAACGCATCGATATCGTGCCTGGCGCCACCCACTTGTTTGAAGAGCCGGGCACCCTGGAAGAAGTGGCCCGCCTGGCGCGCGACTGGTTCCGCATGCATCTGGCCGCACCCCGGTGAGAATCCGCGTATTTTGACCCCCGCCTGTATCGCTATAATTTTCCCCAGTATTTTGGGAGAAAGCATGGCGCTGCAACTGAAGAAATCGATGGTGCGTGATTCGGCAATCAACAGCGCCTTGTGCGTCGTGGCGGCCGTGGCGATTGCGCAGATGGCCGACTTGCATGAGGAACTGTTCTGGCTGGTCTTGCTGGCGGGCGTCGTGGCGCTGCTGACCTTCCTGCGCTCGGCCCACCGCATACGCCAGCGCACATTGGCGCCATTGCTGGAGCCCGCCTCCTATGTCCGCATCGCGCGCGACAGCCCCCTGGTGCGCGACCAGGTGGACTGGAGCGTGATTGACGATTACACGGCGCAGCTGGCCACGCGCGGCTTTCATCCGGTGGGCGACTATACCGCCTACCCGATGCCGGGCGCCCTGGTCGGGGTGGCCGCCATGTTCACGAATGCCGAGGCAAGCGTCATGATCGAGATCCAGCAGCTGAAACTGCTGCCCTCGGCCGGTCCCGAGCGCATGCGCGATGGCATCTATTTCAGCATCACGTCGTTGGTGGGCGGCCAGATCCGCGTCATCACGTGCAGCCACAAACCCCAGGCGGCCACCTATCTGGTGCGCGGCGACCACGATGTCCTCAATGCCGATCCGCACAAGGGCTTGCTGGCGCTGCTGGCCCAGCATGGCGATCTCCTGCTGCGCCTGCGCCAGCGTATTGGCAAGTCCGCCGTGCCAGGTTTGACGGTCGAGCGCTACGTGCTCGCGATTCGCGAAGCCCAGGCCCAGGCGCGGCAGCGCCTGTCGGCCATGAGCGGTTATGCGATTGCCGGCGTGGTGGACCAGTTCGAGGCCAAGGCCAAGCTGCGCTGGGCGCCGTCCTCGTCGGCATTGAAGTCGGTGCCGTGGCGCGCCCTCGAGGAACTCGACAGCGCTTATGCCGTGGAAGGACAGCCGCCCGTGTTTCAGGCTTCCTTGAGCTGGTAACGGGCGCCGGCCAGAAACAGCAGGAACAGCACGCCGCCCACGGCCAGCAGCGCCGGGGACTCGGGACTGTCGAACAGCGGATTGCCGCGCGGGAGGCGGGTGAAGGTTTCCGTGATGCCCGGAATGAAGTGCAGGAAGAAGGTAAACGAGTAGGCGACCGTTTCCACCTTGCGGCTGGCCGCGCCGAACCAGGCACGGGCGCCGGCGCCCCAGGCGAGCGCCAGGGTCAGCAGGGTGAGGACGGCCAGCGCATGCGGCTTGCCGAAGCCGCCATGGGCGAACAGGCCGAAGCCCGTCAGGCTGACCACGGCGGTGGTCACGATATAGAGCAGGCCGGCCTTGCTGCGGGGGCTGATGCGGCGGTGCAGCGCGTAGGCGGTGAAACCGGAACCGAGGGCCAGCAGGCCAAGCGCAGTATGGAAGATGCCGAGGGGTGACATGGTTGCTCCTTGAGTGAAAGTAAGGTTGGGTTGCGTCGATGAATAGATGTTAGTCGTCATCAATGGGCCGCGCCAATTGCATCTTTCAAAGGCTGTAATAGGGCTTTTTGTTGTGATGCATCATTATTTACTTGCAGAAGCGATAGTCATTCGGCAATATTGCTTTACCCCCTACCAACAAAATGGATCGATCCCCATCATGAAAATCAGCAACCGACTGATCATCACCCTCACCATCGCCCTGATTGGCCTGCTGTTCGTTGGCGCGCAGGGCTGGTGGCAGCTGCGCGCAGCCCAGCAACGCATGGATCTGGTGCAGACGCGCCTGATCCCGAGCGTTTCCGCCATCAATGCGGCAAAAGGCGCGCTGGGCGACAGCCGCCTGGCCGGCTACCGCCTGTCGGTGTTCTCCAACCTGCCCGACAAGACCGCGCTGGACAAGGCGTACAACGACGCCCACGCCAACTTCGACAAGGTGCTGGCCGATTACGCGAAGAACAACATCTTCGACGAGACCGACCGCAAGATGCTGGAGCAGGACAAGGCCAATATGGAAGCCTACCGCCAGGCGCTGGTGCCGTTCCTGGCCGCTTCCCACGCGGGCGACATGGATGGCGTGCGCGCCACCCTGCTGGCCGGCACGCCGCTGGCGCTGACCGCGGCGGCCGTGAAGAAGGGCCTGGACGACCATATCGCGTACAACCAGAAGCTGATCGAACAGGTCAAGGCCGAGAACGACGCCAACTATTCGCGTGCGGTGACGATCCTGTGGCTGGTCACGCTGGGCGTGCTGCTGGTGGTGGCCGTGCTGGGCTTCAAGCTGTACCAGGTGATCACCGGCGGCCTGGACCGGATGCAGGGCACGATGGAAGGCGTCAGCTCCACGCTGGACCTGACGCACCAGGTCGAGGTGGAACGCATGGATGAAATCGGCCATGCCGGCACCGCCTTCAACAAGCTGCTGGGCGAGATCGGCGGCGTGGTCGGCACCACGCGTTCCGCGGCCGATGCGGTGAGCACGGCGTCGCGCCAGATCGCCGCCGGCACCAGCGACCTGAACAACCGCACCTCGCAGCAGGCTGCGGCGCTGGAGGAAACCGCGTCGTCCATGGAGGAACTCACTTCCACCGTCAGCCAGAACTCGGACAATGCACGCCAGGCCAACCAGCTGGCGCAGAACGCGTCCCAGATTGCCGTGCAGGGCGGGGAAGTGGTGAAGGAAGTGATCGACACCATGGATTCGATCAATGCTTCCTCGCGCAAGATCGTGGACATCATCAGCGTGATCGACGGCATCGCCTTCCAGACCAATATCCTGGCGCTCAATGCGGCGGTGGAGGCGGCGCGTGCCGGTGAACAGGGCCGCGGTTTTGCCGTGGTGGCCACCGAGGTGCGCAACCTGGCGCAGCGTTCGGCTGCCGCCGCCAAGGAAATCAAGGTACTGATCGACGATAGCGTGGTGAAGGTCGATTCCGGCACCAAGCTGGTGGTGCGCGCGGGCGATACCATGAGCGACGTGGTGGCCAGCGTGAAGCAGGTATCGGACATCGTGGCCGAGATCAGCGCGGCGACCACCGAGCAGAATGCCGGCATCGCCCAAGTGCACCAGTCGATCACCGCGATGGACCAGGTGACGCAGCAGAACGCCGCGCTGGTGGAGGAGACGGCGGCGGCGGCGCAGGCCATGCAGGACCAGGCGGAAATCCTGGCCCGCGCTGTGAGCGCCTTCCGCATCGATGCCAGCCACATGAAAGCGGCCCCCACGCTGCGCAATGCCAGCCGCAGCGCGCCGACGGCTGCCGTCACCGTGCGCCCGGCCAAGCCGCGCAAAAAAGTGGCCAATGCGCCGCGTGCCGACGAATGGGAGCAGTTCTAATCAGGCAAGCAGGGCGGCCAGCGGCTTGAGCACGTCGTCGTCGGTCCAGTAGGCGGCGTGCGAGAGCGGATTCCAGCTCTTGGTCATGAAGTCGAGGAAGCTTTGCCCGGCGTTGATGGCGCGGTCTTCGACCAGCGTTTCGTAGCCGCCTTCGAGCGGCTGCAGTGGCCAGCCCAGCGCATCGTCAGGGTCGTACAGGTTGATCCAGCTGAATGCCGGATTGGGCTTGGTGATGGGTTTGACGTGCATGCGCTGGTGCGCCGCCACGAAGACGGGAATGTTGCAGCCGGTGGTGACGAAGGCGCGCACCGTCCCGCATTGCAGGAACTTGCGCTGGGCCGGCGTCAGGCTGTCGCCCATGCGCCCTGGCTTCCAGATGCCGGCCGTGACGGCGCCGCCGCCGGCGCGCTTCTGCGCATCGTAGATGAAGCTGGACATGACCTGGCAGCCCAGCGAGTGCGCCAGCAGCACGACCGGCGTGTCGGGCCCGCGGCTGGCATGGATCGCCAGCAGGGCCAGGGCAATCTCCACCTGCGCCTGTTCATAGACCGAGTCGTCGAATTCCTTGCGGTTTTCCAGGCCGGCCGCGTCGGCAAAGCCGAACAGGATGAACTTGCGCAACTGGTCGTAGCGCACCTTGGCTTGTTCGTGCACGCGGCGCCACACATCCTGCTCGTTGGGCTTGAGCAGGTGCTGGTAGTACACGCTGTGCACGTCGACGTTCACGTAGGCGGCCCCCATGCGGTGCTGCAAGGCGCGCTTCATCTCGTCGGCATAGTCGTGCGGCTGCTCGCCCATGCCGTGGATCGTGAGAAGCGCGACCTTCTGCGCTGGCTGGCCAGCCATTTACGCCGCCACCGCCGCCGGTGTGCCGCGGAAGCGGTAGCCGATGAACAGCACCAGCAGCCAGACCGGGATCAGGTAGACCGACAGGCGCAGGCCGTCGGTCAGGAACATCACCACCAGGATGCCGGCCAGGAAGGCCAGGCACAGGTAGTTGGTCAGCGGGTAGCCCCAGCTCTTGAAGCCGGTCTCCTGGCCCGCCGCCCGCTTGCTGGCGCGGAAGCGCAGGTGGATCCAGCTGATCATGCCCCAGTTGATCACCAGCGACGAGACCACCAGGCCCATCAGCAGGCCGAACACTTCGCCAGGCATGAAATAGTTCAGCAGGACGCAGCTGCCGGTGGCGATGGCGGACACGGCCAGGGCCGCCAGCGGGACGCCGCGTTTGTTGACGGCCAGCAGCGCTTTCGGCGCGTTGCCTTGCTTGGCCAGGCCGTACAGCATGCGGCTGTTGGAGTAGACGCCGCTGTTATAGACGGACAGCGCCGCCGTCAGCACCACCACGTTCAGGGCATTGGCCACGAAGTCGGCGTTCAGCGCATGGAAGATCATGACGAACGGACTGCCGCCATCGGCCACTTTCTGCCACGGGTAGAGCGAGAGCAGCACGCCCAGCGCGCCGATGTAGAAGATCAGGATGCGGTAGATGGCCTGGTTGGTGGCCTTGGGGATGGTTTCGGAGGGATTGCTCGCCTCGGCGGCGGTAATGCCGATCAGCTCCAGGCCGCCGTAGGAGAACATGATGACGGCCATCGCCATCACCAGCCCGCTCACGCCTTTCGGGAAGAAGCCGCCGTGCTGCCACAGGTTGGCAACCGTGGCCTCCGGACCGGCATTGCCGGAGGCGAGCAGGTAGACGCCAAACACGATCATCCCGACCACGGCGACCACCTTGATGATGGCAAACCAGAATTCCATCTCGCCGAACGCGCGCACATTGGTCAGGCTGATGGCGTTGATGATCAGGAAGAAGGCCAGGGCGCTCACCCAGTGCGGCAGCGTCGGCAGCCAGAATTCCATGTAGTGGCTGACGGCCGTCAGTTCGGCCATGCTGACCAGGACGTACAGGACCCAGTAGTTCCAGCCCGACATGAAGCCGGCCAGGTGGCCGCAGTACTTGTCGGCGAAGTAGCTGAAGGAGCCGGCCACCGGTTCGTCGACCACCATTTCGCCCAGCTGGCGCATGATAAGGAAGGCAATGAAGCCGGCCACCGCGTAACCGAGCAGCACGGACGGTCCGGCCATCTTGATGGTTTGCGCAATGCCCAGGAATAGGCCCGTGCCGATGGCGCCGCCCAGCGCAATCAGCTGGATATGGCGGCTTTTCAGGCCCCGTTTCAGTTCTGTCATGTATGGCGTCCTGGTGAGGAAGTAATCGAAGGCTCCGATTCTACATCCTTGCAAGGCAACAATGTCATTTCTGCATTGCCGCATTTCGCAGGGCGACTCCTTGATCTGGATCAAACATTTTGCGCGCCGGCTTGGATATCCTGCAAACATGATTACTTTAAAATTCCTCGGCGCCACCGGCACCGTCACCGGCTCCAAGTACCTGCTGCGCCACGGCGACCAGCAGGTGTTGATCGATTGCGGCCTGTTCCAGGGCTACAAGCAGCTGCGCCTGCGGAACTGGGATGCCTTTCCGGTGCTGCCGGCGGCCATCCGCAGCGTGGTGCTGACGCACGCGCATCTGGACCACAGCGGCTTCCTGCCGGTGCTGGTGAGCGCCGGTTTCCGCGGCAAGGTGTACTGCACCGAAGCGACGCGCGAGCTGTGCCGCATCCTGCTGCCCGACAGCGGCCGCTTGCTGGAAGAGGAGGCGCTGTACGCGAACCGCCACAACTTCTCCAAGCACAAGCCGGCCCTGCCCCTGTATTCGGAGGCCGATGCGCTGCGCGCGCTGGAACACCTGGTCAGCGTGCCGGTGGGGCATGAGTTTTCGCCGGCGCCGGGCATGACGGCGCGCATGCAGCTGGCGGGGCACATCCTGGGCGCGGCGTCGGTGGCCATCCGCTGCGAGGGACGCACCATCATGTTTTCGGGCGACCTGGGGCGGCCGCACGATCCCATCATGCGGCCGCCGACCCCGCTGGGCGAATGCGACTACCTGGTGGTGGAGTCGACCTACGGCGACCGGACCCATGCCAGCGCCGATCCGCGCGGCATGCTGGCCGACATCATCAGCAAGACCGCGGCGCGCGGCGGGGTCACCGTGATCCCCTCGTTTGCGGTGGGACGGGCGCAGGAGCTGCTGCACGAGATCGGGCAGCTCAAGCGCGCCGGCGCGATCCCGGCTGCCTTGCCCGTCTACCTGAACAGCCCGATGGCGGTCGATGCCACGCGGCTGTACGTCAAGCACCACGACCAGCACCGGCTCGACCAGCAGGCTTGCCGGGAACTGGGGCAGGTGGCGCACATCGTCAACAGCGTGGAGGAATCGATCGCGCTGAACCGGCGCCGCACGCCGATGGTGATCATTGCCGCCAGCGGCATGGCGACCGGCGGGCGTGTGCTGCACCACCTCAAGGCGTTCGCCGGCGATGCGCGCAATACCATCCTGTTCGCGGGCTTCCAGGCGGCGGGAACGCGCGGCGCCCGGATGCTGGCTGGCGAGACGTCGGTCAAGATCCATGGCGAGTATTACCCGGTGCGTGCGCGCATCGAGATGATCGCCAACCTGTCGGCGCACGCCGACGGCGACGAGCTCATCGACTGGCTCGCGCACGCCCCCGCACCGCCACGCCAGTGCTTCGTCACCCACGGCGAACCGGCGGCCGCCGATGCGCTGCGCCTGCGCATCTCGGAAGAGCTGCATTGGCCGTGCCGGGTACCGGACTATCTCGAAGAGGTTGTGCTGGAGTAGGGGGATGAGGTGGCCTCTGTGCTGGAATACGTGCTTGCCGCACTGGCCGGCGCCTTGCTGGCCGCTGCACTGACGGCAGCACTGGCTTTCCGCTATATGGCGGAAATTTCCCGCCTGCTGCGGCGGCACACGCGCAGCGCGGTGGCGCGCGAGCAGTTGGTGGCGAAGGTGTTCGACGCCACGTCCGAAGGCATCCTGGTGGTCGATCGCGACATGCGCATCGTGGAGGCCAACCGTGCCTTCGCCGCCATGAGCGGCTATGCGCGCCACGAGCTGCTGGGGCAGCACCCGCGCATCATGCAGTCGGGGAAGCAGGACGCGGAGTTCTACAAGGCGATGTGGCAGGGTTTGCTAAGTTCCGGCCAGTGGCATGGCAAGGTATGGGACAAGCGCCGCGACGGCACCCTGTTCGCGGCGCACTTGTCGCTGAGCGCCGTGCGCGACGAGCGGGGCAGGGTGCAGCACTATTTTGGCGTGTTTACCGACATCACCGACGAATGCGTGCGGCAGGAGCACATCGAACAGATGGCGTTCCTGGACCCGCTCACGCGCCTGCCGAACCGGCGCCTGCTGGAAGACCGGCTGCAGCAGGCGCTCGCCTTCGCGGCGCGCGCGGGCAAGCTGGTGGCGGTCTGCGTGCTGGACCTGGACGGTTTCAAGTACGTCAACGACACCTTCGGGCACGAAGCGGGCGATGCGGTGCTGATCGAGGTGGCCGGCCGCCTGCAGCAGGTGGTGCGCACCAACGATACCGTGGCGCGCCTGGGGGGCGACGAATTCGTGCTGCTGCTGGCGGGCCTGAACGGAGTGGGCGAGGCGGAGGAAATCCTGGAGCGTACCCTGGCGGCGGTCAGGATGCCGGTGCGCCTGGCGGGCGAGGTGCCCGCAGCCGTGTCGGCCAGCATTGGCGTGGCGGTGTTCCCTTTCGACGGGCAGTTGGCCGACGAGCTCCTGCGCCGCAGCGATGCGGCCATGTACGCGGCCAAGCGCCAGGGACGCGATCGCTGCAAGCGGGCGCCGGAGCGCGTTTGAATCCTATTGCAGGGCCTGCTGCAGGCGCTGCAGGAACTTCTCCGGCGGCTGGTAGCCGATGGTGCGCGCTTGCGCCACTTCCCGGCCGTTGGCATCGAACATGACGATGCCGGGCGGGCCGAACAGGTTGAAGCGCTTCATCAGGGCGCGGTCGTCTTCGCTGTTGGCGGTGACGTCGGCCTGCAGCAGCTGCATGCCGCGCATCGCGGCCTGGACGCGCTCGTCGCTGAAGGTGAGGCGCTCCATCTCCTTGCAGGACACGCACCAGTCGGCGTAGAAGTCGAGCATGACGGGCTTTTGCGCGCTGGACAAGGCCCGCTCCAGCTCGGCGACGGTGCGCACGCGGGAAAAACGTGTTGCGTCCCCGTTTTCTGCGCTGGCGCTGCCGGCGCGCAGGTGGGCCAGCGGCTGCAGCACGTCGCGCCCCGAACTGGCGGCGCCGGCCAGTTCGAACAGGCCGCCCAGCAGCATCAGGACGCCGAGCGCTTTGGCGGCGTGGGCGCCGGCGCCGGCGCCTTGCGGCACCGCTTCGCCGACACGCAGGAAGGCGGCGCACAGGATGCCGAACGCGCCCCACAGCGCCATGCTGGCCGTCACCGGCAGCACGGGGCCGACCATCCAGATTGCCACGGCAATGAGCAGCAGGCCGAACACCTTCTTCACGTTGTTCATCCAGGCGCCGGCGCGCGGCAGCAGGCTGCCGGCCGAGAGACCGGTGAGCAGGAGCGGTACGCTCATGCCGCAGGCCATCGCGAACAGCGCGCCGGCGCCGACCAGGGCGTTGCCGCTCTGGCTGATGTACAGCAGCGCGCCGGCCAGCGGGCCGGCCACGCAGGGCCCGACGATCATGGCCGATAGCGCGCCCATCGCGAAGACGGCGGCAAGGCGGCCGCCCGAGAGCCTGCCGCTGGCCGCGCTCAGCCGGGTTTGCAGCGCGCTTGGCAGCTGCAGTTGGTAGACGTCGAACATCGACAGGGCCAGCACGACCAGCAAGGCGCTGAAGGTAAGCAGGACCCAGGGCTTTTGCAAGGCGCCGGCCAGGCCTTCACCGGCCAGCCCGGCGGCCACGCCCAATGCCGTGTAGACCAGGGCCATGCCCAGGCTGTAGGCCAGGGCCAGCAGCAGGCCGCGGCGGCGCGTCACGTGCGCTTCGCCGACGATGATGGAGGACAGGATCGGCACCATCGGCAGCACGCAGGGAGTGAAGGAGAGCAGCAGGCCGAACGCCAGGAAGGCGGCGCCGATGCGCCAGGCGCTGCCGCTTTGCAGCGTGCGCTGGGCCAGCGATGTGTCATCCTCCGCAGGGGCGGGGACGGCGCTCGCTTCCGGCAGTGCGACCAGCACCCCGGGCCGCGCAGGATCGACCTGGTAGCGGCGTTCGGCCGGCGGGTAGCACAAGCCGGCGTCCGCGCAGCCCTGGTAGGCCACGCTCAGGGTGGCCGGGCCGCCTTTCCAGGGCAGGCGCAGGGCCAATGCGTCGGCATAGGTTTCCATTTCCTTGCCGAAGTTCTCGTCGTACTTGCGCGTGCCGGGCGGCAGCGGGAGCGCCAGCGCAACGCCCTCGGCGCGCAGGGTGATGCGCTCGCGGTACAGGTGGTAGCCCGGCGCGATGCTCCAGCGCACGGCAAGCTGGCCGTCGGCGCCCAGTTCGGCGTGCAGGACAAAGGCCTGCTCCGGGGCCAGGAAATCGTCGGCGCGTGCGGCGCCGGCCAGCAAGGCGCCCATGAGCGCCGCTGCCAGCCATCGTATCAAGTGCTTCATTGTCATCTCCGAAAAATTTCGCCATCCTGGTTGATGGCCAGGTAGGACAGGCCGGACTGCTCGAGGAAATCCAGCCCTGCTTCCTCCATCAGCATGGCGGTCGTACTGCAACTGCCGGCCGTGATGGCCAGTGGCGCCACCACGCTCACCGAGCGCCAGTAGGAAACCGGCATGCCGCTGCGCGCATCGAGGATGTGGCAGTAGCGCCTTCCATCGCGCTCGAAAAAGCGCTCGTAGTCGCCGCTGGTGGCCAATGCGCCGCGGCTGAATGGCACGCTGGCGGCCGCGGCGTCGGGCTGGCGCGGGTGCTGGATGCCGATGTGCCACGGCGCGCCATCCGGGCGCGGCCCGAGAAAGCGCATGTCGCCGCCCAGGTTCACGTAGCCATGCCGCACGCCCTGCGCCTCCAGCAGCTGCGCGGCGCGGTCGGCCGCGTACTCCTTGCCGAAGCCGCCGAAGTCGAGCTCCATGCCCGCGCTGGGCAGCAGCACGCTGCCGGCCTCGCGGCGCACCTGGCGCCAGCCGACCAGCGGCAACAGGCTGTCGAGCGTCTGCGCCGAAGGCACGGTGCCGAGGCGGAAGTCCCAGGCCCGGCGCAGCACGCCGGACGTGATGTCGAAGCGCCCGCCGCTGCTGCTGAACAGGGTGTCGGCATAGTCCAGCAGGGCAGCCGTCTCCTCGTCGCAGGCGACTGCCGCGACCCCGGCGGCGGCGTTGATGCGACTCAGTACCGAGCCGGGGCGGTAGCGCGAGTATTTCGCTTCGATGCGCCGCACTTCCTGCAGCGCGGGGGCGGCCAGCGTCCGTGCTTGGGCGGCGGTGACGGCGGCCAGCCTGATCTCGCAGGGGCCGCCCATGGCCTGGAAGCCGATCGTAAACACCGGGCTTACCACTGGCGCGCCACCCCGACCTGCAGGCTGAGCGCGCGCATCGGCGCCAGCCCCGGGCTGCCGCTGCCGAACAGGCGCCATGCGCCGCGCTGTTCGTAGCGCTCCAGCTTGACGTCCACGCTCCAGTCGCGGCTGACCTGCCGGGCCAGCTTGACGCCCAGCGTCACGCCGCCAAAGGCCGACAGGCGCTGGTCGGCGGAACTGTGCTGGCCGCTGCCGAACGCGAAGCCGGGCGGAAACGGCGGGCCCAGGCGGCTGTCGTACACCGGGTCGAAATAGAAGTGCGCCGCGCGCTGCGTGTAAAGCCGCACGGCGGGCGCCACGCTCCAGCCGTTGGCCAGGCCTTGCACCCACTCCGCGCCCAGCGTGTGCGCGCTGACGCCGAAGCTGTCGCGGTAGAATCGGTAGCTGAGGCGGCTGGTCGCGCCCTGCGGCACGAAGCGGTGGTTCCATTGCAGCAGGGCGGTGCTCTGGCGGCGCGCGTCGGGCCGGTTGTCGGCCAGCTTGTACGGGTCGGAGTAATAGCCGTGCCCGCGGCTGTGCGTCAGCGTGAACTGCGCCACGTCGAGCGCAGCCAGGACGCGCGTCACGCCGGCCAGCACGCTGACCGTCTGCCGTCCCGCATCCTGGACGGCGCGGTTGACCGGGTCGATGCTGTCGTCGGCACCGCCCACGCCGACGTTCCACGTCGTGTTCTTGTCCTCGCTGGCCAGCGAAGCCTGCAGCGACAGGGCGCGCGAGACGTAGTCGTGCTCGGTCGAATAGGCTGCGGCCACGCTGACCGTGCCACGCGGCAGGTAGCGCGTGACGCTCACGTCGCCGGCCTTGCGCAGGTCGGACATGCGCGATGCGCCGGAAACCGCGCTGTGGTAGCGCGGCGAGGCGCCCGACACGTCGTCCACCGTGGCGCTGGCGGCCAGCGACCATTCGCCGGCAATCGGTGCCAGCACCGAAACGGCCGGCGCGTGCACGCGGATGCGGTCCAGGCCCGGCTGGTCCTCCTTGTAATACAGGTACTTGAAGGCGACGCTGCCGCGCTCGGGAGGCGATTCGGCATGCACCGTGCCGATCCCCGGCAGCAGCATGGCCGCCGCCAGCAAGGCCTGGCCGAGCGGTGCGCCGTTCTGTTGTTTGTTCTCCATGCTGTTCCTCGTCAATTGCAGCCGCAGCCGCCGCCGCCCACGGCGCTGCCGCCGGATGCCGCTTCCTTGCTGGCGTAGATGTGTTCATTGAAGCGCGTCTCGAGGCCGTCGCCCTGCAGCAGCATGTCGGCGCGCGCCAGCTCCCCCTTTTCCCACGGCTTGACGGAAGGCAGGGCGCAGCCGGCCAGCGCGGCGGCCAGGACGGTCAATGCCGCGGCCCGCAGCAGGCGCGCGCTCATTGCCGTGCTCCCAGCGCGGACTTGATGCGCGCTTCCAGGAGCGTGCGGTCGGCCGGCCGGAAGCCGCTGTGCTCATACAGGACCTTGCCGTCCGGGCCAATCAGCACGCTGCTTGGCATGCCCTTGATGCCGTAGTTGCGCGGCGCGGTGCCGCTGGGGTCGAAGGCGATCACGAAACTGGCCGGCGTGGCGTTCAGGAAGCTGCGCGCATCGTCGGTCCTGGCATCGACGTTGATGCCGACCACCTGCAAGCCCTGGGCGCCGTAGCGCGCCTGCATTTCGTTCATCCACGGGAAGGATTGGCGGCAGGGGCCGCACCACGATGCCCAGAAGTCCACGTACACCAGCTTGCCCTGGTAATGCTCCAGCTTCACGGTGCCGCCCGGACCGGCCAGCGTGAAGGAGGGCGCCGGCTTGCCCGCTTCCAGCGCCATGGCCTGGCCGGCCAGGGCCAGCGCCGCGGCGGCGGCCAGCAGGCGCGCCTGGCGGCGGCGCCACAGCAGCACGGCGGCCGCCAGCACGGCGAGGACCGCCAGCATGGGGTCGTTGCCGCCGCCGAGCGAGGAGCAGCCGCCACCGCCGCGGTTCTGCGCGCTGCCGGCCGGGGCGGGCGCGGCCGTTGCCTGGCCGCTCAGCGCGACCTGCCAGCTGGCGCCGGTGGCCTGCAGGGTTGCCGTGCCGCTGGCGTTGCCCGCTGCGCTCGGCGCAAAGCGCACTGGCAGCTCGCACGCTGCGCCGGCGGGCAGCGTCAGCGGGAAGGCGCCGCAGGCATTGCTTTCGCCGCTGGCCAGCGCGAACGGACCGCTAAAGGCCACGCTGTTCAGCACCAGCGCGGCGGCGCCGCTATTGGTCAGCGTGAAGCGCTTGACGATGCCCGCGCCGCCGGCCGTGGTGCTGCCGTAGTCGAAAGCCTGGGGCGAGACGGCAAGCGCGGGTGCGCTGGACGGCACGGCGCTGGCGTTGCCGCCCAGGCGCACGGCAAATTGCGCGCCGCCATCGGTCAGCAACACGAGGTCGGCGTTGCGCGCCCCGGCGGCGGTCGGCTTGAAGGCCGCGTCGATGGTGCAGGCGCCGCCCGGGCTGAGGGTGGTGTTGGCGGCGCAGCTGCCGGCCAGCGTGAAGTCGCCCGGGTGGTTGCCGCCCAGGACCAGCGACGCAATCTTCAGCGCCGCCGTGCCGCCATTGGACAGCGTGTTGCGGTGCGCGGCCGATTGCTGGCCAACGGCGGTATCGGCAAAGCTCACCGGGCCGTTGTCGCTGAGGACGGGGCGCGCCACCGCGGCCGCCGTGCCGGAGCCGGTGATGGCAACGGCCAGGTCGGGGGCGTTGGAGCGCACCAGCAGGGTGGCGCTGACGTCGCCCGCCGCCAGCGGGGCGAACGCGAGCGGCACGCTGCAGCTGGCGCCGACGGCGAGCGTGCTGCCGCAGTTGCCGCCGTTGATGGTGATGGCGCTGGCGCCGCTGACGGCGATGCTGCTCAAGGCCAGCGCGACGTTGCCCCGGTTGTTCAGCGTGACTTGTTGCGTGACCGGCGCTGCCCCCACGGTCTGGGTGCCGAAGGCGAGCGCGCTCGGGCTGGCGCCGATGGCCGGCGCCGGGGCGCTGGCGTTGCCCGAGAGTGCGACCGCCACATTGGCGTTGCTGGCGTTCGATGCCAGGTTCAGGCTGGCCGCGAAGGCGCCCGCCGCGGCGGGCTGCGCCTGCACCAGCACGGTGCAGCTGGCGCCGGGTGCGAGCGGCGCCGCCGGCGCGCAGGTGCCGCCCAGCGTGAACGTGCCCGCCTGCGCGCCCGACAGGGCGATGGCAGAGAAGGTCAGCGCCGCCTGGCCACTATTGGACACGGTCAGCGTGCGCTGGGTGGGGGCGTTGGTCAGCACGGCGCCGAAATCGAGCGCGCTGGCCGACAGGGCCAGCGTGGCCTGGGCCACGGCATTGCCGGTGCCCGACAGGGCGACGCTGCTGGCGCCGCCGGTGGCGTTGTGGCTGACCGACAGCGCGGCGCTGCGCGCGCCGGCGGCCGTGGGCCGGAACACCAGCTGCACGGTGCAGCTGGCGCCCGCCGCCAGGGACGTGCCGGCGGCGCAGTTGCCGCCGCTGATGCGGAAGTCGGCGGCGTGGCTGCCGCCCACGGCGATGCTGCCGACATTGAGCGGCGCCGAACCGCTGTTGGAGAGCGTGGTGGCGAGGGCGGCGCTGTCCTGGCCGACCGTGGCGCCGCCGAACGACAGCGCGGCCGGCGCGACGGCCGCCGCCGGCGCCGCCGTCACATTGGGGTTGCCAATGAAGGCTGCCAGGTCCGCAATCTCGGCGCTGGTGAACTTGCCGTTGTAGAGCGTGCCCATGCCGCCGCGGTTGGCGGCGAAGGCGGCGCTGATCACGGACGGATTGTCGGCGGCGGCCAGGATGCCGTTGACGTTGGTCGCGGGCGAGGGGCCGTGGCAGGCCGCGCAGGCCGTGCCGCCGGCGACCGGGCCGTTCAGGTAGAGGGTCTTGCCGTTCAGGGCGTCGGCCGCATGCGCGTGTTGCGCCGCATGTGCCAGGCCCAGTGCCAGCAGGGCCCACAGTCGGTGGTGTTTCATCGGTGCTCCCGTTGTTGTTTGCCTAATTGATCGGAAATCCTGCACACATCGACAGCGCCCAGGCATTGCCTGCACTGTGCAGCACGGCGCACCAGCGCCAGTCGCGCCAGCGCTGGTACGCCAGCCCGAACGCCACGCCGGGCCCGAACACCAGCGCCGCCGCCAGCACTCCCTGGTGCAGGTGCAGGGCGCTGAAGGCGACCGCACTGGCCAGTATTGCGAGCGGGGCGCCGGCGCGCGGCAGCAGCCAGGCATGCAGTCCGGCGCGCACCACCCATTCCTCCAGCAGCGGCGCCAGCACCAGCAGGCGCAGCACGGCGGCCAAGTCGGGCGAGAGCAGGGCGGTGCCGCAGACGGCGGTTTGGGCAAGCACAGGTTCTGAGCATTCTGTTAATGTTGTAGCAGTCAATACCGCGGCACCGGAAAATGGTTCAAAATCCGGAAGAAGATTTTTTTTGCGCATCGGTGGAACTTTTTTGAACCTTTTTCCTGCGGCCCGGTATTTACCGGCAGGTAAAGAGGAGAAGCGTGCATGCGGTCTGGCAGGAGGGCGGGAGTGACGAGCGAATCGGATGAGGGCGAGCTGGTACGGCGGGTAGGGGGCGGCGATCGCCTGGCCTTCCAGGCCCTGTACCGCGCCTATTTCCCGCGCCTGGCCCGCTTCCTCGACCGTATGACGCGCAATGTGCCGCTGCTGGAGGAAGTGATCAACGACACCATGCTGGTCGTGTGGCAGAAGGCCGCCAGCTACGACGGCAGCAGCAAGGTGTCGACCTGGATTTTCGGGATTGCCTACCGCCAGGCCTTGAAGGCGCTGCGCGGGCTGGACGAGCCGCAGGAAAGCGGCCCGGAAAGCGCCGGCGAGGCATGGCACGAACCGGAGCATGCCTTCGCCTCCCTGCAACTGCAGCGCGGGGTGGGGCGGGCACTCGATGCCTTGCCGCTGGAGCAGCGTGTCGTGGTGTGCCTGACCTACTACCACGGCATGGCGTATCAGGAAATCGCCGAGGCCATGGAGTGTCCGGTCAATACCGTGAAGACGCGCATGTTCCACGCGCGCCAGCGCCTGAAGGACATGTTGTCCGTGCATATGGAAGAGATCAGATGAACACGCAAGACCCATCGAACGATGCGCAGCACCAGGACATGCAGGCACTGCTGCCCTGGTATGCCGCCGGCACGCTGGCAGACAGCGAGGCGCAGCGCGTGCAGCAGCATTTGCGCGGCTGCCCCGCCTGTCGCGCCGAGCTGGCATGGCAGCGCCGCATGATTGAAACGGCAGCCCCGTTGCCGGACGGCCTGGACCAGGAACGCGCATTGGCGCGCCTGATGCCGCGGCTGGACGGGGCGCCGCACGAGTTGGCCCAGCCTGTCGCCAAACCATCCCGCGTCGTACAGCAACGGACCCGCATTGCCAGCGCCCTGATGGGCTGGTGGCGCGGGCCCGGCGACTGGAAGGGCTGGGCCATCACGGCACAGGCAGCGGTGATCGTCGTGCTGGCAGCGCAGTTGCTGCCAGCCGACGCACCGTCCACTTACCAGGCCCTGGGCAGCGACCCTGCCGCGGTGCCCGACCTGCTGGTGGTGTTCCAGCCCGCCGCCAGCGTGCACGACGTCCAGCGCCTGCTCAAGGATTCCGGCGCCCGCGTCGTGGGCGGCCCGACCTCGACCGGGGCCTGGCTGCTGGACGTCGATCCGGCGCAGCGCGCGGCCCTGCTGGCGGCCTTGCGCGGCGATCCCGCGGTCGACCTGGCCGAAACCTTGCTGCCGGAGCACCGACCGTGATGCGTTGGCTTGTCCTGCTGTGGACGCTGTGGGCCCTGGCCGTGCCGCCGGCCCAGGCGGCGCCAGCCGACGCCGGCGGCGACATCCTGGTCATGCTGCACCTGCCCGCGCCGCACTTTCGCGCCGACGGCTATGGCGGCGCCAGCTACCGCGACGATGCCGGGCGCCAGGCGCGCCAGCGCATTGCCACGGCCCTGGCGCGCGAGCATGGCATGGAGCTGATGGAAGACTGGCCGATGCCGGCCCTGAATGTCGACTGCTTCCGCATGCGCCTGGGCGCCGGCCGCAGCCAGGAAGCCGTGCTGGCCGCGCTGGCACGCGACCGCCGGGTGGCCTGGGCCCAGCCCATCCAGGAATTCAGCGCCCAGGCGGCGGGGGCGGACGATCCCTTGTACCGCGTGCAGCCGGCCGCGGCGCCCTGGCAACTGGAACAGGTGCGCAAGCTCGCCACCGGCCGCAAGGTCCTTGTTGCCGTGATCGACAGCGGGGTGGAGGCGAACCACCCCGACCTGGCCGGCCAGGTGGCGGTGCAAGAGAATTTCGTCGACGGCCAGGCGTACCAGGCCGAGGAGCATGGCACTGCCGTGGCGGGCGTGATCGCCGCGCGCGCGGGCAACGGCGTCGGCATCGCCGGCGTGGCGCCGCAGGCACGCTTGATGGCGCTGCGCGCCTGCTGGCAGGAAGGCGCGGGAACGCGCTGCAACAGCTTCACCCTGGCCAAGGCGCTGAACTATGCCTTGCTGCACCACGCACAGGTCATCAACCTGAGCCTGTCCGGCCCGCAGGACCGGCTGCTGCAGCAACTGGTGGGCGTGGCGCAGGCGCGCGGCATCCGCGTCGTCGGCGCCTACGATCCGGCGCGCAGCGATGGCGGTTTTCCCGCCAACAGTCCTGGCGTGTTCGCGGTCGACTGCGACGATGCGCCGCGCCATGGCGCACGCGCCTTGCTGGCCCCGGGCCGCGACATCCCGACCACCATGCCCGGCGCACGCTGGGGGATGGTGTCCGGTTCCTCCTACGCCGCGGCCCACGTCAGCGGCATGCTTGCCCTGATCGGCGAACTCAAGCCGGCGCTGGCCGGCGAGCAGCTGCGCGAAGGCATCGTGCGCACGGGCGGCCGTGCACCGTTGACGGGGATAGATCTTTGCGCCACCATCATGCGCATCACCGGTAAATGTTCCTGCGCATGCCCCAACCCCACCACCGACAGCCTGGCCCGCACGCCTTGAGGTGCCTCGCCCTGGCGTTGGCCTGCACGGCGGCAAGCGGCGCGCAGGCGCAGTTGAGCGGCAGTGCCGGCATCGTGTCGGACCACCTGTACCGCGGCATCTCGCTCAGTTCCGGCAAGCCGGCGGCGCGCCTGTCGCTCGATGTCGACTCGGCGCACGGCTGGTTCGCCGGCGGCCAGCTGGTCAGCGGACAACTGGCGCCGCAGTCGCACCGCAGCGCGCAGTGGCTGGGCTATGCCGGCTATGCGCAGCGCCTGGCGTCCGGCCTGTCCTGGGAGGCCGGCATCTCGGCCTATGCCTTCCACGGCGCCCCCAGCTGGAATTTCCGCGAAGTGTTCGCCGGCCTGTCCTATGACGACTACGCGCTGCGTCTGCATTACTCGCCCGACTACCTTGGTTTCGGCGAGCGCACGGTGTATGCCGAACTCAATGGCGGCGCGCAGCTGACGCCCGGCTGGCGCCTGTTCTGGCGCGGCGGCTTCCTGAGCGCGCCGGACCATGCCGCCAGCAGCCGCGCCGAGGCGCGCATCGGCGCGGCCACCTCGCGCAGCGGCTGGCAAATGCAACTTTCGCTCGATGCGGCGCGCCTGCGCGGCCAGGCCGCCCGCGCCGGCGGCGCCTACGGCAACTACGCCGGCGCGGGCCCGGCCCGGGTGCGCGGCAAGCTGGTGCTGGCCCTGGCGCGCAGTTTCTGAATTCCTTGCCATAAATTGATCCCGGTCATGGCCGGCGCGGCCGCGCATCGCTTAGGCTGGGCGAAAGGAGTGACCTATGGGATATGCATTACGCGCCAGGCGGCTTGGCATCGACACCTACCAGCAACCGGTGGCCTATATGCGGCGCGACTGTGCGGTATGCCGCGCGGAAGGCTTCGAGGCGCAGTCGCGCGTCGAACTGCTGTGCGGCGCCCGCGTGGTCACCGCCACGCTGAACGTGACCGACGGCGACTTGCTGGAAGGGCAGGAGATCGGCCTGTCGGAGGCGGCCTGGGAGGCGCTGGGCGCCAGCCCTGGCGCGGCCGTGACGGTGCGCCATCCTGCCCCGCTGGCGTCGTTCGCGGCGGTGCGCGGCAAGATCCATGGCCGTCCGCTGGACGACGCGGCGGCGCAGGCGATCGTGGGCGACATCGTCGGCGGCCGCTATCCCGACATCCACCTGTCCAGCCTGATCACCGCCTGTTCCGGCAACCGGCTGGACCTGGCGGAAACCATCGCGCTGACGCGCGCCATGGCGGCGGCCGGCAAGCACATGTCCTGGCCCGCCAGCGTGGTGGTGGACAAGCATTGCGTCGGCGGCCTGCCGGGCAACCGCACCACGCTGCTGGTGGTGCCGATCGTCGCGGCCTGCGGCATGACGATGCCCAAGACTTCCTCGCGCGCCATCACTTCGCCGGCCGGCACGGCCGATACCATGGAAACGCTGGCGCCGGTGGCCATCGGCATCGATGCCATGCGCCGCGTGGTGGAGCAGGAGGGCGGCTGCATCGTGTGGGGCGGCAGCGTGACGCTCAGTCCTGCCGACGATGTGCTGATCCGTGTGGAGCGCCCGCTGGAACTCGATAGCGACGGTTTGCTGGTGGCCTCGGTGCTGTCGAAGAAGCTGGCGGCGGGCGCCAGCCACGTGCTGATCGACATACCGGTCGGTCGCACCGCCAAGGTGCGCTCGGACCAGGCGGCACGCGACCTGGCGGCGCGGCTGGAAGCGGCCGGCCGGGCGCTCGGGCTGGCGGTGCGCTGCGTGCTCAGCGACGGCAGCCAGCCGGTCGGCGTCGGCATCGGACCGGCGCTGGAAGCGATGGACGTGCTGGCGGTGCTGCAAGGCCAGGCCGGCGCACCGCAGGACTTGCGCCAGCGTGCCCTGGCCCTGGCGGCAGGCGTGCTGGAACTGGGCGGCCGGGCGGCGCCCGGCGCTGGGCTGGCACTGGCGGCGCAGGTGCTCGATTCGGGGGCGGCATGGGCCAAGTTCCAGGCCATCTGCGCAGCCCAGGGCGGCCTGCGCGAACCGCCCGTGGCGCCGTGCACGCACGCACTGCCGGCGCGCCACGCGGGGCGCGTGGTGGGCATCGACAACCGCAAGCTGGCCACGCTGGCAAAGCTGGCCGGCGCGCCGCGCGCCGCAGCGGCCGGCGTGCGCTTCTTCGCCCCGCTTGGCAGCCGGCTGGAAGTGGGGCAGCCCATGCTGTCCATCCATGCCGAGTCGCCGGGCGAACTGGCGTACGCGCTCGAATATGCGGAGGCGCAAAGCAACCTGGTCACGGTGGAGGACGCATGAGCAGGATCTTGCTGGTTCAGGGGCATCCCGATCCCGCCGGCGGGCATCTATGCCATGCGCTGGCCGACGCCTATGTCGCCGGCGCCGCGGCGGCGGGGCACGTGGTGGAAGTGGTGACGCCGGCCGCGCTGGACTTTCCGCTATTGGCCAATGCGCGCGAATGGGAGGAAGGCGCGCTGCCGCCGGCGCTGCAACCGGCGCAGCAGGCCATCGGGCAGGCGCAGCACCTGGTGCTGATCTATCCCTTGTGGCTGGGCGACATGCCGGCCGTGCTCAAAGGTTTCCTGGAACAAGTGGCGCGGCCCGGTTTTGCGTTGCAGCGCCAGTCGCGCAACCCGCTGCATGCGGGCTTGCTGGCGGGGCGCAGCGCGCGCGTGGTGGTGACCATGGGCATGCCGGCGTTCTTCTACCGCTGGTACTACGGCGCCCACAGCCTGAAGTCGCTCGAACGCAATATCCTCAACTTCGTCGGCATTGCACCGGTGCGCAAGACCCTGGTGGGCGGGGCGGGCGCCATGTCGGGCGCGGATGCCGATACCTGGTGCGGGCGCATGCGCGCGCTGGGCGGCAAGGCGGGCTAGCGGCGCGCGCCGACGCCGGCGATGGCGCGGTTCAGGCGCTCCATCGTTTCGGCCGGGACGTCGCGGCTGCAGACGAAATAGCGCTTGAGGCCCGGCGGCATGTCGGGGAAATCGATCAGCACCAATGGCTTGAGTTCGGGAATTCTTTGCCGCAGGTGGTTCCAGTCCTCCCTGTCGACGAACAGGTAGTCGGCGCGGCCCAGTGCGACCATGCGGAACATGGCCGCCGTCTCCACCGTGCGCCGCATGATGCGGTTCTCGCTGGCGGCAATCAGCGGGTCGAGCCCTGGACCGTACGATACGCCGTCGATCACGGCCAGCGTCAGCGATTTGTCGGCCAGCAGCGACTTCAGGTTGCCATGGGCCTTGATGCGCGCCGCCACCGCCGGCACGGCGAGGATGGCGTGCGGCTGGTCGGTATGCACCGCCACCGAGTACTGCGCCACCGCTTCGCGTTCGGGCAGGCGGTACCAGCTGATGGAACAGTAATTGGGCAGGCCATGCGCGAAATTGGCCCAGATGCGCTTTTGCGGCTCATTGACGAAGCGCGCGGGGACGCCGGCCGCGGCAAACACCTGCCTTGCGCGATCGAGCATGAAGCCTTTGGCCACGCCGTTGTCGAGGTAATAGTAGGGCGCCTTCTCGCGCCAGGATACGGTCAGCTCCCCCTGCGCGCATGCCGCGACACTGGTTCCGGCGCACAGCACCCCGATGAAATATTTCTGCCACATCATGCAATTATAATAGGATGTAGCCAGGATAAAGGAGCAGCACGATGTTCAGCCGTCCCCACGTAGCCCCGCGCATGTTTGACGACCCAGCCGCAGCGCTGGCCCAGGTCCGGACAATTTACGATGACAGCGTGCGCTTCTTGCGCGAGTCCCTGCAGCGCTTTGTCGAGGGCGAGACGCCCGGCGAGCGGGTGCGGGCCTGCTACCCGTACGTGCGGGTGCAGACCGAAACCGTGGCGCGCGCCGATTCGCGCCTGTCGTTCGGCTTCGTGGCCGGCCCCGGCGCTTTCGAGACCACGTTGACCCGGCCCGACCTGTTCGAGCGCTATTACACGGAACAATTCCGCCTGCTGCTGACGAACCATGGCCTGCAGCAGATGCAGATCGAAGTGGGCCTGAGCTCCCAGCCCATCCCGATCCACTTCTCGTTCGCCGAGCATGACCATATCGAGGGCAGCATGAGCGCCGAGCGCCGCCTGCTGATGCGCGACGTGTTCGACCTGCCCAACCTGGCGGCCATGGACGACGGCATCGCCAACGGCACCTACGAGGCGCCGCCGGGCGAGGCGCAGCCGCTGTCGCTGTTTACCGCGCCGCGCGTCGACTACTCGCTGCAGCGGCTGCGCCACTACACGGGCACCTCGCCGGAACACTTCCAGAAGTTCGTGCTGTTTACGAACTACCAGTTCTACATCGATGAATTCGTGCGCCTGGGCCACGAACTGATGGCCAGCCCGGACAACGACGGCTACGTGGCCTTCGTGGAGCCCGGCAACATCGTCACGCGCCGCGTGGGCCACGCCATGCAGCCGGGCGACGACCTGGGCGCCGCGCCGCCGCGCCTGCCGCAGATGCCCGGCTACCACCTGGTGCGCGCCGATGGCAGCGGCATCAGCATGGTCAACATCGGCGTCGGCCCGGCCAACGCCAAGACCGCCACCGACCATGTGGCCGTGCTGCGGCCGCACGCCTGGCTGATGCTGGGCCACTGCGCCGGCTTGCGCAACACGCAGCAGTTGGGCGATTACGTGCTGGCGCACGGCTACGTGCGCGAGGACCATGTGCTGGACGAGGATTTGCCGCTGTGGGTGCCGATTCCGGCGCTGGCGGAGGTGCAGGTGGCGATCGAGTCGGCGGTGGCGGAAGTGACGCAGTTGGGCGGCCACGACTTGAAGCGCGTGCTGCGCACCGGCACCGTGGCCAGCACCGACAACCGCAACTGGGAGCTGCTGCCGCAGCGCACGCCGGAGCGCCGCTTCAGCCAGAGCAGGGCGGTGGCGCTGGACATGGAGAGCGCCACGATCGCGGCCAACGGCTTCCGCTTCCGCGTCCCATACGGCACGCTGCTGTGCGTGAGCGACAAGCCGCTGCACGGCGAGATCAAGCTGCCGGGCATGGCCAACCAGTTCTACCGCGACCGCGTGGACCAGCACCTGCGCATCGGCATCCGCGCCCTGGAGCTGCTGCGCGGGCTGGGCTCGGACAAGCTGCACAGCCGCAAGCTGCGCAGCTTCGCCGAGGTGGCCTTCCAGTAAGGCTTAGCGGCGCAGCCAGGCGTCGTACGCGATGGCGCCCAGGCGTACCTCGCTGCCCGGCGCCGGCACCAGGCTGCCGTGTTCCAGCTCCGCGCCGTAGTAATGCGCATGCGGGTCAACCACCACCGGCCGCGTCTCGCCGGCCGCATCGAGCGCGCGCCGCACAATCTGCTCCAGCGGGAACTGCTGCGGCCCGGCCAGTTGCGCAATGCCGTTCAGGGGCGCCGCCAGCGCCACATCGGCCAGGGCTGCCGCCACGTCGTCCGCCGCCACCGGCTGGATCAGGGCCGGCGACAGGCGGATGCTGCCGTCCACCACCGATGACTGGCCGATCGGCGCCAGGAATTCCATGAACTGGGTGGCGCGCAGGATGGTGTAGGGCACGCCGCTTTGCTTGACCAGTTCCTCCTGCGCCAGCTTGGCGCGGAAGTAGCCGTTCTCGGGCAAGCGGTCGGTGCCGACGATCGACAGCGCGACGTGATGTCGCACGCCGGCTTCCCTTTCCGCGTGGCCCAGGTTGCGGCTCGATTTCTGAAAGAAGTCCATCACGTCGGCCGGCGCGAAGGAAGGCGAGTTGGCCACGTCGAGCACCACGTCGGCTCCCGCCAGCGCCACGGCCAGGCCTTCGCCGGTGACCGCGTTGACGCCCGATGACGGCGCCGCCGCCAGCACGTCGTGGCCCCGTTGCTGCAATAGTTTGACAGTCTTGCTGCCGATCAGGCCAGTGCCGCCGATGACTACGATTTTCATGGTGCTTTCCTTTGCAGTGGTTGGTGTACGTTGACAGTTCATCTTAGGCCGGCCACAATCGGCTGAAATGACGAATAACCCTGAAATCCTGCCAAGGCACGGCAGCCGCCTGGTGCTGTTCCTGGCCTACGAAGACGTCGGCCTGCTGGACCTGACCGGCCCGCAGACGGTGTTCTGGGCTGCCGACAAGCGCATGCGCGAGCGCGGGCTGCCAGGCTACGCGCGCGCGGTGGCCAGCCTGCACGGTGGCATGGTGCGCAGCGCCGAAGGCATGGCGCTGGCGGCCGAACCGCTGCCGGACTTCCAGCTGGCAGACATCGACACCATCATCGTCCCGGGTTCGCCGGACATGCCGCGCGTGCAGCCGCTTCTGAAGGAACTGAGCGCCTGGCTCGGCGCCGCGGCGGCCAGCGCGCGCCGCATCGCCTCCGTTTGCAGCGGCACCTTCCTGCTGGCGCAGGCCGGCCTGCTGGAGGGCAAGCGCGCCGCCACGCACTGGGCCATGTGCGACCTGCTGCAGGAGCGCTTCCCGGCGATCGAGATCGATCGCGATGCCCTGTTCGTCAACCAGCAATCGCTCTGGACTTCGGCCGGCGTCACGGCCGGCATCGACCTGGCGCTGGCCCTGGTGGAGCAAGACTGCGGGCACGACGTGGCAATGCAGGTGGCGCGCGAGCTGGTGGTCTTCCTCAAGCGCCCTGGCGGGCAGGCCCAGTTCAGCGAACTGCTGCTGGCGCAGGAAAACGAGGGCAACCCGTTCGAGCGCCTGCATCTGTGGATCATGGACAACCTGGCGCTGGACATGCCGGTGCAAGTGCTGGCCAGCCAAGTGAACATGAGCCCGCGCAACTTCGCGCGCGTCTACAAGGAAAAGACCGGACGCACGCCGGCCAAGGGGGGGGAGGCGCTCCGGCTGGAAGCGGCGCGCCGTCTGCTGGAAAGCTCGCCGCGCAACGTGGGGCAGGTCGCGCGATTGTGCGGCTTTGGCAACGAGGAGCGGCTGCGCACGGCCTTCCAGCGCAGCCTGGGCGTCGCGCCCAGCGATTACCGCAGGCGCTTTGCACCCTCCGCGCCCGCTTCCGCAATGCGGCGCACCAGGTAAAGCCCCACGATGTCGACCACCGTGTGGGCCACCATGACGCTCAGCAGGCCGGCGTACTCGAAGGCCAGCCCGAACAGCATGCTCATGCCGAACACGCCGCCCGCTTGCCACAAGGCTGCGCGGTCGAATCGGCGGAAGTCGTAGGCGCCCGCGTGCACCAGCAGGAACAGCAGGCTCGCGCCCCAGATGCCCACCAGCGGCTGCAGCGCCGCACGGAACAGCAATTCCTCCGACATGCCCGCGCCAAGGGAAATCCAGAGCGGGTTCCATCCGGACAGGTCGAGCCGGGCATAGCTGGTGGCAGTGCGTTGCACCGCTTCGGCCGCCGGCTTGCGCAGCGTGGTGACCGCCGACACGGCGCCCGTGGCGAGCCCCAGCGCGGCGCCCAGGCCCAGCTGCTGCGGCCATGGCAGGCCGGCTGCCAGCGCCTGCAACAGCGGCACGCCCTGCACGAAATGGATGATGGCGACGCCGATGGTGGCCAGGACAGCGCAGCTGAGCAACTGTGTCCGCAAGGGATATTTTTCCATCGGGGTACTGGAAATGTAAAAACGATAACTATATTATAGGAAGTACAAAACCAAAAGGAGATTCGGGATGGCGCGAAGGCACGCACGCTCGATAGCGCTGGCCGCCCTGACGGCGGCGCTGCTGGCCGCCTGCGGCGGGGGAGGCGGGGATGGCGCCACGCCGGCGCCGCCGACGACGCCGGTGCCGGTGGCCGGTGCGCTGGCCGACCCCACCGTCTACAACGGTGCCGCGACGGCCTCGCTGGCGGCGGCCAGCGAGTCTGCCGCCACCGCGCGCAGCCAGATCACGCTGGGCGGCACGCGCTACGACTACACCGCCACCACCGGCCACCTGACGGCGCGCGACGCGCGCACCGGCGTGCCGACGGTCTCCTTCTTCTATGTTGCCTACACGGTGGACAACCAGCCCGCAGCCGGCCGGCCGGTGACCTTCTTCTACAACGGCGGCCCGGGTTCCGCCTCGCTCTGGCTGCACCTCGGCTCCTACGGCCCCAAGCGCCTGGACGCCAACCAGCCCGGCACCACGGTGCTGCCGGGGCCTGCGGCGCTGGTGGACAATGCCGAGAGCATGCTCGACATCAGCGACCTGGTATTTGTCGATGCCGTCGGCACCGGCTACTCGCAGGCGATCGCCCCCAGCACCAACCAGGACTACTGGGGCGTCGACAGCGACGCTGCCGCGCTGCGCGATTTCGTCCAGCGCTACGTTGCCGCCAACGGCCGCCAGGCCTCGCCCAAATACCTGTTCGGCGAATCGTACGGCGGCCCGCGTACCGCGGTGCTGGCCAACCTGCTGGAGACCGCGGGTACGCGCCTGGCGGGCGTGGTTCTGCAGGCGCCGATCCTGGACTACAACGCCAATTGCGCCGTGTTCGAAGCGGGCACCCCGCAGGAAGTCAGTTGCGAGGGTTTCGTGCCGTCCTATGCCGCCATAGGCGCCTACCACCAGCGCGCCAATCCCTTGCCGACCGATTTCAGCGCCTATGTCCAGCAGGCGCGCGCCTTCGCGGCCGGCGCCTACCGCTCCGCGATGGTGCCGTGGCTGGCCACGCGCGCGGCAGCGCCGCCGGCCGTGGCGGTGCAGTTGAACAGTTTCACCGGCATCGCCAGCGCGACCTGGCAGGCGCACCTCAACCTGCAGCCGGGGGCGCTGCAACGCAGCATCGTGCCGGGCGATATGCTGACCGGGCGTTACGATGCGCGCGTGGTGGCGCCGCGCCTGGGCCAGCTGGCGCAAGGGGGCGATCCGTCGCTGGCCGTGGTCAACAATGCCTTCGTCCTCACCATGCGCAGCTACCTGGCCGACGTGCTGCACTACACGGCAGGCTCGACCTATGCGCCGTTCAACGACATCATCGAACGCTGGAATTTCAGCCACGACGGCAAGACGGTGCCCGACACGGTGCCGGACCTGGCGGCGGCCATGACCTTGAACCCGGCGTTGAAGGTCTTGTCGCTCAGCGGCTACTACGACCTGGCCACGCCGTTCCACCAGACCGAGATCGACCTGGCGCGCCTGGGCGCCAACCCGAATATCATGGTGCGCAACTACCATAGCGGGCATATGGGTTACCTGGACAATGCGGCGCGGCGCGCCGCGCGCACCGACCTGGGCGCGTTCTACCAGTTGGGAAAGTAAGGAAGCCATGATGAAACACGCCCTGTTGATTGCCCTGGCGGCGACGGTACTTGCGGCCCAGGCCGCGGAAGACGCGCCCCTGCTGCCGCGCAGCGAACCGTATGTGCCCAAGGCGCAGCGCATTCCCTCGCGCGACACGCCGGCCACCGGCGCGGAACTGAAAGCCCAGGCGCTGGCCAAGCTGCGCCAGCGGTTCGAGGAAGCGGACCGCGACCGCAGCGGCGCCTTGACGCGGCAGGAAGCCGCCATGGCAGGGCTGGGTTACGTGGACAAGAACTTCGAGGAGATCGACCTGGCGCGCAAGGGCGCGGTCACGTTCGCGGACGTGCAAGCCTACCTGCGCCGGCGCAAGTGAGCGCGGCGCCGTGCCTATACTGAAGCCATGGACTTGAACATCACGCAGGAGGCTGCAGGGCACACCGCCGACGGACTGCCGCTGAGCATCTACACGCTCTGCAACAGGCAAGGCATGGCGGTCCGCATCGGCACGCTCGGCGCTGCACTGCTGAGCTTGCACGCGCCCGACCGCCACGGCCTGCTGGCCAATGTGCTGCGCAGCGGCTTGGCGGGCGACGGCATCCACCTCTTGCCGGCGCCGGGCCGCGCCTTGCACCGGCTGGCCTGGCATGCGGTGCCGTTGCTGGAAGATGCGCGCGTGGGCGTGCGCCTGGTGAGCCCCGGCACGCCGGCCGTCGTGGCGCGCTACCTGCTTGATGACGCCAACACGCTGACCCTGCAGTGCGAAGTGTCGGCGGCAACGCCTGCCAGCCTGAGCCTGCCGGTCGGCTTCGAACTGGACGGCCAGCTGCTGACGGTGCAGGCGCAGCGCGTGATCCCGGCCGGCGCCCACGCGCAGGCAGTGGCGGGCACGTCCTGGGATTGCCGCAGCGCGCGGCCGGTCGCCGCGCTGGCCGGGGCGGCGCGTTTCCTGGCCGGGCCCGGCCAGGCGCTGGCGTTGCGCCTGGCCGATCCCGCCACCGGCCGCCAGCTGGAACTGGCGGGCGACCTGGCCAGTTTGCGCGTCGCCTGCGGTGAGCCGGCGGGCTGCCTCCTGGTCGAACCGGCGCTGGATGCGCCCGGCGGCACCATTGCCTTCCATTTCAGCGCCCAGGCTTGAGGTAAATACAATGTTAATATCATGACTCCGCCAACAACGAGTCATGCCATGAGTATCGTTTTCTCCAGCCTGAACCACGCGCAGCGCGTGCCCCTCGCTGCCGAGATCCATTCGCGTCCCTTCCTGGCGCTGGAGGCGCCGACCCTGCTCACCCATTTCGCCATCCTGGGCGAAGCGGAGCAGCAGGCCTTGCTGGCGGAACTGTGCGTGCACTTCGGCGTGGCGGCGCCGGCCGCCGGCGGCAAGTATTTCAGCCACGATTTCGGCCGCTTCCGCCTGAAGTGGGAGTTGCACACCGAATTTGCCACCTTTACCTTCGCCGAAACCGTGGACAGCATGCCGCTGCCGGAGGAAGCGTTCTCCAGCATGCCGTCGCGCCACCTGCCCGAGCAGTGGCTGCTGCGCCTGCAGGGCAGGGTGCTGGTGGCGTCGCACCTGATGCTGGCGCGCCCGGGCGGCATGCAGAAGGCGTTTGCGGCCAGCCTGCAGCGCGTATTCCAGGGCGCGCCCCTGGCCGGCAGCCAGGTGATGAATGGCGGCGAGTTGTGGACCGACTTCGCCATCCACGCCGACGGCTTCAGCCGCTTCGTCGTGTGCGACGCCGTCATGCATGAGCAGCAGGCGGGCCGCCTGGTGCAGCGCGTGCTGGAAATCGAGACCTACCGCATGATGGCCCTGCTGGCCTTGCCGCTCGCGCAGGCCGCGCTGCCCGAACTTAACGCGGCCGAGGCGGAACTGGCCACGCTGGCCGGCGCGCTGGTGGAGGCGGACGGCAAGGTGGACGACGGCTCGACCGAACAGAACCTGCTTGACCGCATCACCCACCTGGCCGCGCGCATCGAGAAAGTGTCGGCTGACACCAGCTACCGTTTCGCGGCGGCCAAGGCTTACTTTGGCCTGGTGATCGCGCGCATCGAGGAGTTGCGCGAGCTGCGCATCGAAGGCACGCCGACGGTGGAGGAATTCATGGACCGCCGCCTGGCGCCGGCCATGAACACGTGCGAGGCGGTCGCGGCGCGCCAGCACGCGCTGGCCGGCCGCATCGCCAACTGCAACGACCTGTTGCGCACCCGCGTCGGCATCGTGCAGGAGGCGCAGAACCGCATGATCCTGCAGTCGATGAATGCGCGCGCCGCGCAGCAGCTGCGCCTGCAGCAGGCGGTGGAAGGCCTGTCGGTGGCCGCGATCACGTATTACGTGATCGGCCTGATCGGCTACTCCGCCAAGGGGGCCAAGACGCTGGGCTGGGTCGGCAATCCGGAACTGGTGATGGGCGTGCTGGTGCCCGTGGTGGCGGGCGGCGTGTGGATCGGCCTGCGCTGCATGCACAAGCGCCTGCGCCACGCCTGATGCGGCGCTCGGGCCCGATTGGCGCGCTGGCCGCGTGCATCCTGGCCGGCGCACTGGCCGCTTGCGCGCTGGCGCCGGCAAGCGCTCCCGTCATCGTCGCCGGGCAGACGGCGGGCGCCCCGTCCACCGTGAGCGGCTTGCGCTTCATCGGCGAACAGCGCGTGCTGCACCAGGCGCAGTTCCGCGGCACCGCGCTGGGTGGCTTTTCCGGGCTGGACTACGACGCGGCGCGCAGCTTGTGGGTGATCGCCACGGACGATCGCTGTACGCGCAACCCGGCCCGCTTCTATGACGCCCGGCTCGACTTCGATGCGCAAGGCTTCCGCGCGCTGCGCATGCGCGACGTGCACTTCTTCCTGAACCACGACGGCAGGGATTTCGCCGCCTCCGGGGAGGGCTGCGGACGCGTCGACGTCGAATCGATCCGCATCGACCCGCTCGACGGCAGCATCTGGTACGCCAGTGAAGGCGACCGCCGCGCCGGTCTCGATCCCTTCATCCGCCACGCCGCCCGCGACGGCACCTGGTTGTCGGAGCTTGCGCTGCCGGAGTACTTCCGCGTGCACCGGGACGAGGAGCGCGGTTCGCGCTACAACGCCACCTTCGAGGGTCTGGCATTCGCGCCCGGCGGCGCCAGCCTGTGGGCTTCGCTCGAGTGGCCGCTGTACGCGGACGGCCCGGTCCCGACGCCGCAGCATGGCGCCCCCGTGCGCATGACCGAATTCGGGCGCGACGGGCAGGTGCTGCGCCAGTTCGCCTATCCGCTGGACGCCATTCCCGCCGCGCCGGCGCCGGGCAAGCATGCCGAGAACGGCGTGTCCGAGATCCTGGCCATGGCCGACGGCGAACTGCTGGTGCTTGAGCGCGCCGCGGTGCAGGGTGCCGACGGCAGCCATGCCAACTACATCCGCCTGTACGCCAGCGATGCCCGCGCCGCGAGCGACGTGAAGGCGCTGCCCGGCCTGGCCGGCGTGCCGTACACCCCGGCACGCAAGCGCCTGGTGCTTGACTTCAGCACACTTGGCCTGGCGCGCGTCGATAACCTGGAGGCGATGGCCTGGGGGCCGCGCCTGGCCAACGGGCATGCCACGCTGCTGCTGGCCAGCGACAATAACTATAACCAGGGCCAGGTCAGCCAGTTCCTCCTGTTCGAAGTGCTGCCCTGAGGATTATTCCATCAGATGGAATAGTCAATTGTTTCTGACGGGGATTCACAACACCGTCGGCATGGATCACACTTTCACCATCATTTGAAAGGAGAACCCATGAAACTGTATTACCACCCGATTTCTGGCCACGCCCACCGCGTCCACCTGTTCCTCTCCCTGCTGGGCCTGGACTTCGAGCTGGTCGAAGTGGACCTGCTGAAACTCGAGCAGAAAACCGACGCCTTCCTCAAGCTCAATCCCTTCGGCCAGGTGCCGGTGCTGGAGGATGCCGGCGTGGTCGTCGCCGACTCCAACGCCATCCTGGTCTACCTGGCCGCCCGCTACGGCGACGTGCGCTGGCTGCCGCAAGATCCGGTCGGCGCCGCCAATGTGCAGCGCTGGCTGTCGGTGGCCGCCGGCGAAATCGCCAGCGGCCCGGCCACGGCGCGCATCATCAACCTGTTCAAGAAGCCGGTCGACCCGGCCGACGCCATCGCGCGCGCCCACCGCATCCTCGGCCTGATCGACGGCAGCCTGGCCGGGCGCGAATGGATTGCGGCCGGCTGGCCCACCATTGCCGACGTGGCCCTGTACAGCTATATCGCGCGCGCGCCGGAAGGCAATGTGGACCTGGCGCCGTATGCCAACGTGACGGCGTGGCTGGCGCGCGTGGAAGCACTGCCGCGCTTCCAGCCCTTCATCAAATCGCCGGTGGGGCTGGCAGCATGAACGGGCCCTGGCACGCAGGCGAGATCGCGATCCAGCGCACGCTCGGCGTCGAGCAGCGGATGGATGAGATCGGGCGCAAGGTGATCCGCAGCTTCATGCCGGACCAGCACCGCGACTTTTTCGCCCAGTTGCCCTTCGCCGTGCTGGGCAGCGTCGACCGGGAAGGGCGGCCCTGGGCCACCCTGCGTGCCGGGGAAGAGGGATTCATGCAGTCGCCGGACCCGCAGCGGCTGCAGCTGCTGCTGCCGCCCGAACCCGGCGACCCGGCGCAGGACGGCCTGCGCGACGGCGCCGCCGTCGGCCTGCTGGGCATCGAGCTGCACACGCGGCGCCGCAACCGCCTGAACGGCCGCCTGCACGTGCTGGACGGCGAGCGCTACGAGATCGCGGTCGACGAATCGTTCGGCAACTGCCCGCAATACATCCACCGGCGCGACTACCGCTTCGAGCGGCTGCCGGGCGAGGCGGCCGGGCTGGCGCCGCGCAGCCTGCCGCGCCTCGACACGCTGGCGCGCGACCTGATCGGCCGCGCCGGCACCTTCTTCGTCGCGACCTATTCCGGCGACGGCGACGCGATGCGGGTCGACGTGTCGCACCGCGGCGGCGCGCCCGGTTTCGTCCAGATCGGCAGCGACGGCACGCTGGCCGTGCCCGATTACGAAGGCAACCGCTTCTTCTCCACGCTGGGCAATATCCTGTTGAACGGCAAGGCGGGCCTGGTGTTCCCGGACTTCGACAGCGGCGGCTTGCTGCAGCTGAGCGGCACCGCGCGCGTGCTGCTCGACGGACCGCGGCGCCATTGGGAGTTTGCAGCGCGCGACATCGTATGGCGGGAAGACGCATTGCCGCTCAGATGGGCGCTACGCGCGGAGTAACTCTGTTACCATGCCTCGCATGGACAGGGTTTCTCCCTTTGCGCCGGGCAATACCAGGCTGGATGCATTCGCCGCGGTGTATGAACACAGCCCCTTCCTGGCTTTCATGATGGATGCAGACGGCAAGCTGCTTGCCGCGAACGCCCATGCGCGGCGCCTGGACGGCATGCTGGGCGGCGGCGGGCAGGCGTTTGCCCTGTTCCGCAGCTGGGCGGCCGGCGAACTGCGCGACGACGCCATGCCCGAGGCGCGCCGGAGCGGCGTATGGCGCGGCGAGCTGGCCCTGCGCGAGCGGGAAGGCGACGGCGCGCCGGTTTCGCTGGCGCTGGAATACTATGCCGGCCACGACGGCCAGCCCGAGTGCTTCCGCTGCATCGTCACGCCGCTGCCGGAAGCGGACTCATACGGTTCGCGCCTGCGCTTCAAGCGCCTGTTCGAACACCACCCACACCCCATGTGGGTGTACGACCTGGAGACGCTGCGCTTCCTGGTCGTCAACCGCGCGGCCACCGAAACGTACGGCTATAGCGAAGAGGAATTCCTGGAGATGAGCATCGAGGACATCCGTCCTCCCCAGGAACTGGAACGCCTGCGCGCGGACCTGGCAACCACGCCGAGCGCCGGCCCGCAGCAGTCGGGGGCCTGGACCCACCGTCGCAAGGACGGGCGCCTGTGCCGGGTCGAGATCTCCTCGCACCCGCTGATGCTGGCCGGGCACAAGGCGCGCTTCGTGTTCGCGCACGACGTGACGGAGCGCGAGCGCATCGAGAAGGCGCTGCATGAATCGCAGGAAATGACGCGGCTGGTGGTCGACCACATCCCGCACCAGATCTTCTGGAAGGACCTCGACCTGCGCTACCGCGGCTGCAATGAAGTGTTCATGCGCGCAGCCGGGCTGGCCAGCGAAGGCGAGGTGGTGGGCAAGAGCGACTTCGACTTCCCCTGGTCGCGCAATGCGGAGCGCATCCGCGCCGACGACGCGCGCATCATCGAAAGCGGAGTGCCGCTGCTCAACCGCGAAGACCACCTGCTGTTTGCCGACGGCAGCGTGCACTGGTTCCTGATCAACAAGCTGCCGCTGCACGACCAGTCCGGCAAGATCATCGGCCTGCTCGGTACCATCGAAGACGTCTCCGAGCGCAAGCAGGTCGAGCTGATGCTGCAGCTGCATAACCGGGCGCTGGAGTCGAGCGTCAACGCCATTGCCATCACCGCCATCCGCGACGGCAGCGACACCATCGACTATGCCAATCCGGCGCTGGCCGAGTTGACCGGCCATCCGCTGGCCAGCCTGTCCGGGCGCAGCCTGGAAGCCCTGCTGGCCGACCAGGACGACGCCGCCGCGCGCACGGCGCTGCACGAAGCCATGCACGCGCAAAGCGACGTCCAGCTGATGCTCAAGGGGCGCCACCGCGACGGCCGCGCCTGGTGGGCGCAGCTGCACGTGGCGCCGGTGGGCGGCAACGGCGGCTGGCACAGCCACCGCGTGTGCGTGCTGACCGACATGACCTCGACCATGGACTACCAGGCCCAGCTCGAGCACCAGGCCAACCACGATGCGCTCACCGGCCTGGCCAACCGCAACCTGTGCAGCGACCGCCTGGCGCAGGCCATCGGCTATGCCCAGCGCTACGGCCACACCCTGTGGGTGGTGTTCCTCGACCTGGACAACTTCAAGCTGGTCAACGACAACATGGGCCATGGCGCGGGCGACGAACTGCTGCGCATCGTGGCCGCGCGCCTGCGCGGCTGCGTGCGCGATACGGACACCGTGGCGCGCATGGGCGGCGACGAATTCGTGCTGGTGCTGATGGACGGCCACGAAGCGACGCCGTCGCAGGCGGTGCTGCGCAAGATCCTCGACAGCATCTCGGCGCCGGTGGTGCTGGCGGGGCAGGAGCACCTGGTCACGTGCAGCATGGGCGTCGCGCTGTATCCGGCCGACGCCAGCGATGCGCAACTGCTGATGCGTTATGCCGACATTGCCATGTACCGCGCCAAGGAGGGCGGCCGCAACCAGGTGCAGTTCTACGAACCGGCCATGCACGCGCGCATCGTGGAGCGCGCCGCCATCGAGAACGAGCTGCGCGGCGCCCTCGGGCGCGGCGAGATGTTCCTGGTCTACCAGCCCAAGATGAGCGTGGCCAGCGGCGAGATATCGGGGGTGGAAGCGCTGCTGCGCTGGCAGCACCCCACCATGGGACTGATCCCGCCGGGCCGCTTCATCGGCGTGGCCGAGGAGACCGGCCTGATCGTGGCGCTCGGGCGCTGGGTGATCAACACGGCCTGCGCCCAGAACAAGGCCTGGCAGGACGCCGGCCTGCCGCCGCTGCGGGTGGCGGTCAACGTCTCGGCGCGCCAGTTCCGCGACAAGGCGCTGGCGGACGAGGTGGTGGAGGCCCTGCGCCGCAGCGGCCTGCAGGCCCAGTACCTGGAGCTGGAACTGACCGAAAGCATGATGATGCAGAACGCCGACGAGGCGGTGGCCACCGTGCAGCGCCTGAAAAAGGTCGGGGTCGGGCTGTCGATCGACGACTTCGGCACCGGCTATTCCAGCCTGGCCTACCTCAAGCTGTTCCCCATCGACTACCTGAAGATCGACCAGTCCTTCGTGCGCGACATGCTGGGCGATCCGACCGTGGCGGCCATCGTGCGCTCGGTCATCGCGCTGGGCCACAGCCTGGACTTCCGCATCATTGCCGAAGGCGTGGAAACGGAAGGGCAACTGGCCTACCTGCAGCGCTACCAGTGCGACGAAGCGCAGGGCTTTTATCTGAGCAAACCGCTCATGGCCGCGGACTTTGCCGCCTTGCTGGCGCAGGAGCACCAACGCCAGCCCGTCCGGCGCGCCGAGGCGGGCCACAACGGCACCTTGCTGCTGCTGGACGACGAGCCGAACGTGCTGTCCTCGCTGGTGCGTCTGCTGCGGCGCGACGGCTACCAGATCCTGCTGGCCAACAATGCGCAGGAAGCGTTTTCCCAGTTGGCCACGCACGAGGTCCAGGTGGTGGTCAGCGACCAGCGCATGCCGGAAATGAACGGCACCGAGTTCCTCAGCCGCGTGCGCAAGCTCTACCCCGATACGGTCCGCATCATCCTGTCCGGCTACGCCGAACTGGAGTCCGTGCTGAGCGCCATCAACCGCGGCGAAATCTACCGCTTCTACACCAAGCCCTGGGACGACCAGGCCCTGCGCGAGAGCATCCGCGAAGCCTTCCGCTATCACGAATTGATGCATGGCGGCAAGGAAACGGACGCCCCGCGCGACAGCTAGCCCGCCCCGCGCCGCGCAGCACGCTTACACTTTTTTGCTGCCGTTCGCTTTAGATTTCTGGCAAGATTTAGCGCAACACAATAAAAACGGGGTTGCTGATGGTGAAACTATGGTTGAAACGCCTGGTATTGGGCGCGCTGGCGCTGCTCCTGATGGCAGCGCTGGGCCTGTGGTTTTTCCTGCGCGGCAGCCTGGCCCAGCTCGACGGCAAACTCAGCGCTCCCGGCCTGTCCAGCAGCGTGACCGTCCTGCGCGACGCGCAGGGCGTCCCATCCATCACCGGCAGCGACCGCAACGACGTGGCCTACGCGACCGGCTTCGTGCACGCGCAAGACCGCTTTTTCCAGATGGACCTGCTGCGCCGCATGCCGGCCGGCGAACTGGCCGAGCTGTTCGGCGAAAAGGCGCTGGAAACGGACCGCATCCACCGCCTGCACCGTTTCCGCGCCCGTGCCGCGCGCGCCATCGATGCCATGCCGGCCACCGAGCGCAAGCTGCTCGAGCGCTACACCGCCGGCGTGAACGACGGCTTGAACGCGCTGGGCAACCGTCCTTTCGAATACGGCCTGGTGGGCGTGGGCCCGCGCGCCTGGGCGCTGGAAGATTCCTTCCTGGTGGCCTGGGCCATGTACATCGACCTGCAGGTCACCGGCATCGGCCGGGAACTGGCGCGCGGCTGGCTGAAGGAGCATGCCAGCCAGGAGCAGCTGGCCTTCCTGCTGCCCGACGCCACGCAATGGGACGCCCCGCTCGATGCCGCCAGCCCGGCCGCGCCGGACACGCCGATCCCGGCCCGCGCCCCCGACTGGTGGGGCAAGACCATTGCCAAGGAACCGGCCACGCTGGCGGCCGCGGCCTTTGTCGATGGCGTGGGCAGCAATAACTGGGCCGTCTCCGGCCAGCGCAGCGGCCATGGCGGCGCCATCGTGTCGGATGACATGCACCTGGCGATCAAGCTGCCAGGCACCTGGTACCGCATGCTGCTGCAGATTCCGGGCGCGCACGGCAGCACGCGCCGCATCGTCGGCGTCAGCATTCCGGGCGTGCCGGCCGTGGTGGCAGGCAGCAACGGCCATGTGGCCTGGGGCTTTACCAACAGCTACGGCGACTACATCGACCTGGTGGAAGTGGGGCAGGACAAGGGCCGTCCCGGCCAGGTCAAGCTGCCGGGCGGCTGGGAGACGCCGGCCCAGCATGTCGAGACCATCGCCGTCAAGGGCGCGCCGGCCGTCGCCCTGACCGTGCGCGAAACCTCGCTCGGGCCGATCATGCAGTCCGGCGGCCGCGACTACGCCGTGCACTGGGTGGCACACGAACCGAATGCGGTCAACTTCGCGCTGCGCCGCATGGAGGAAGTGGACAACGTCGCCGAGGCCCTGGCCCTGGCGCCCAAGGTCGGCATGCCGGCGCAGAACCTGGTGGTGGGCGACAGCAGTGGCAATATCGGCTGGACCATCTCCGGCCCGCTGCCGCAGCGCCCGGCCACGCCGGTCGATGCCAGCTACCCGCTGTCGGCCAACGGCAGCACGCGCGGATGGCAGGGCTTGCTGCCGGCGGCGGCCTATCCGTCGGTGCGCAATCCGGCCGACGGCCAGCTGGTGACGGCCAACAGCCGCCAGTTGCTGGGGGCGGACGCGGCCAAGCTGGGCGACGGCGGCTTCGACCTGGGCGCGCGCGCCAGCCAGGCGCGCGACGGCCTGGCGGCGCTGGGCGCCAAGACCAGCGAGCAGGGCGTCTATAGTGTGATGCTGGACGACCGCGCCCTGTTCATCGGCCAGTGGCGCGAGCGGGCGCTGGCCGTGCTGGACGCGCAGGCCGTGCAGGGCAAGGCGCAGCGCGCCGAACTGGCGCGCCTGCTCAAGGACAGCTGGAATGGCCGCGCCAGCGCCGACTCGGTCGCTTACCGTGCCAGCCGCGCCTACATGTGGTCCCTGTACGAATTGCTGTATGGCGGCGCCAACGTGGAGCTGGCCAAGCTGAACAAGGACGCCAATATGCGCGCCGCCTCCAGCCGCTGGCCGGTGGTGCTGGCGCGCCTGCTGGACGAACAGCCGGCCGGCTGGCTGCCGCAGGGATATGCCAGCTGGAAAGCGCTGCAACTGGCGGCGCTGGACCGCACCATCGAGCACTTGAGCAAGGATGGCAAGCCGCTGGCGGCCGCCACCTGGGGGGCGCGCAACACGGCCAGCATCGCCCATCCGATCGCCGGCGCCTTGCCGATGCTGAAGAAGTGGCTGAGCGTACCGCCCGACCAGTTGCCGGGCGATAGCAACATGCCGCGCGTGGCCGGCCCCGCCTTTGGCCAGTCCGAGCGCATGACGGTGAGCCCGGGGCGCGAAGAGCAGGGCTTGTTCAATATGCCGGGCGGCCAGAGCGGCCATCCGCTCTCGCCGTTCTTCCTGGCCGGCCACGCCGACTGGGTGGCCGGCAAGCCCACCCCGCTGCTGCCGGGGGCGCCCGCCCATAGCCTGACCTTCATCCGCTAGCCTGGCTGGCGGCGCACGCCGAAAATGTGCCCGCAATGTGTGACCCTGGTGCACGCCAAGTGGCTGGGGGCGCGGGTTTGGGTGCATAATGATGATTCAGTTCCTAGCCAGAATACCCAACTGATGAGGCAAGCATGAAGAACGATTTTGCGGCCGCGACCAAGGCCACGATGCAGTTCCTGCGCCAGCGCCTGGGCTTCAGGCTGTGGATGGTCACGCGCACGGACGGCAACGAATGGATTGTCCTGTTCGCCGACGACAATAGCTATGGCGTCAAGGCGGGCGACGTGTACAGCTGGACGGAATCGCTCTGCTCGCGCATGGTGGAGGGGCAGGGCCCCAACATTGCGCCGGAGGTGGCGCGCGAGCCAGGCTACGCCAATGCCCCGATCCATGAAAAGATGGCCGTGGGCGCCTATGTCGGCGTGCCGCTGCGGCGCTCCGACGGCACCCTGTTCGGCACCTTGTGCGGCATCGATCCCGAGCCGCAGCCCGAACGCATCCGCGAAGAGCAGGACATGCTGCTGCTGATGGGGGAGTTGCTCAGCGGCCTGCTGGAGGCGGAACTGGCCGGGACGGATTCGGTGCGCCAGGCGGAGCGCTCGGATGTGGACAGCACGCGCGACGAGCTGACCGGCCTGTATAACCGCAAGGGCTGGGACTTGCTGGTGGCGCGCGAGGAAGAACGCTGCCGCCGCTACGGCCATCCGGCCTGCGTCGTGTCGCTCGACCTGGACGACCTCAAGTTCTACAACGACACCCAGGGCTACGCCTCGGGCGACGCGCTGCTGATCCGCTGCAGCAAGGCGCTGAAGGATGTGACGCGCGGCTCGGACGTGGTGGCGCGCATGGGCGGCGACGAATTTGCCATGCTGATGGTCGAGTGCGACTATTTCGACGCCCAGGCCATGCTGCTGCGGGTACAGGAAACCCTGGCCGGCTATGACGTGGGCGCGTCGCTCGGCATGGCCATGCGCAAGCCCGGCATCGACCTGGAGGAAGCGCTTGCCATTGCCGATGCCGAGATGTACCGCGCCAAGCGCTCACGCAAGGTGCTGAACTAATTCCCCTTTGGCGGCGGGCGGCTGGCCCGCTGCCTTCCCGATGCCGAACAATGCCGGCAGGACGGGCAGGCGGCGCACGATTTCGAACACCGCGAAGCTGATGCTCAAGGTCAGCACCCCGATCAGCATGCCCTCGGTGGCCGGCGCGATGCCGACCGGCTTCAGGGCCCAGGCCAGGCAGATGATCAGGCTCTGGTGCAGGAGATAAACCGGGAACACGGCCTGCGTCAGGTAGCGCCGCTTGGCGCTGTCGAAATTCAAGTGGCGGTGGCCGAAGCCGCACACGGCGACGATGCCGCACCATTGCACCAGGGCATACACGACGCGCTGCGTCTGCTGCCACGTTTGCATCGCTTCCGGCAGCGCATAGTAAGCGACCAGGGCCGCCCAGCAGCCGAGGAACATGCCCAGGGCCGGGAAGCGCGCGCCTTCCAGGCGCTGCCAGAAGGCGCCCTGGCGCGCCATGGCCGCCCCCAGCAGGAAGGCGGGCAGGCTCATGGCATGGTTGTGCCAGTCGGCCAGCAGGTTGTGCGTGTGCGGCCAGCGCGAGAGCAGCAGGATGCGTCCCAGTGCCAGCACCGCCAGCGGCAGGGCGAACAGCTTCCAGCCGTGCAGCTGGCCCAGCAGCCAGGCGCCGGCGGCCTGCAGGCGGCCGCTGCCGATGGCCGCCAGCAGCAGGGTGTACAGCCACAGGTAGGGCAGGAACCACAGGTGGTTCCAGGTCGGGATGTCGAGGCAGCCGTTGCGGTCGCAGAAACCGCCGTAGCCGCTCACGTACAGGCGCATGAAATCGAGATAGCTGCCCTGGTAGGCGACGTCCGCCACCACTTCGAAATAGGCTTGCGGCGGCACGATGACGAACATGCCGAACAGCAGCGGCAGCAACAGGCGCTTGCTGCGCTCCCTGGCCAGGCCCTTGCCGCCCAGCTTCTCCAGCAGGCAGGCCGCCGCCGCGCCGCCGATCAGGAACAGCAGCGACATGCGCCAGGGCGAGGACAGCAGCATGAACGGTTCGATCGCATCGCTCGGGCTGGCGCTCTTGATGTGCCAGTCCCAGGTCACGTAATACATGCCGGTGTGGTACAGCACCAGCAGGAAGAAGGCGCAGATGCGCAGCCAGTCGAGGAAGTAGAGGCGCTTGTGGTCCATGACGCAAGTCCGGTTGGTTGTCGAAGGGGCAAGCTTAGGGAAGCGGGCGCCGCCTGGCGAGCGTTGCGGGGCGAATGGCAGCGGGGCGGGGCGAACGGCGCCGGGTGCCGCCTACTGTTGCAGCGCCGCCACCAGTAGCGGCTTGAAGTGGCGGCCGAGGGGCACCAGTTCGCCGCCGCGCAGCACCAGGCGGCCTTGGGCGTCGATACGCTCGACCAGCGACAAGCGCACGGCGGCGCGCCGGTGGCAGCGCACGAAGGCGGTGCCCAGGCTGGGCAGCAGGTCGGTCAGGGTCTGGCGCAGCAGCGGCGCACCGTGGGCGGTATGCAGCACGACGTAGTTGTCGGCCGTCTCCACCCACGCGATGTCGGCGACCTGCACCACGCGCGTGCCACCGCGCTCGCTTACCAGCAGCTGCTGCAGCGCCAGGCCGGGCAGGGCGTTCCTGGTTTCATGGCTTGCGGCGCGCGCGGCAAGGCGCTCGCGCAGGCGCTGCATGGCGCGCCGCAGGCGCTCCGCGTCGAAGGGCTTGAGCAGGTAGTCGATGGCATTGGCGTCGAAGGCCGGCACGGCGTACTCGTCGAAGGCGGTGGCGAAGACGATCAGCGGCGCCGGCTGCGGCAGCGAGGCCGCCACTTCCAGCCCGCTCACTTCGGGCATCTGCACGTCAAGGAAGATCGCGTCCGGCGCGAAGCGCGCCGCCATTTCCAGCGCTTCCACGCCGTCGCGCGCCTCCTCGATGGCGCTGACGCCGGCTTCCTGCGCCAGCAGGCGGCGCAGCTTGTCGCGCGCCGGGCGTTCGTCGTCCACGATCAGGATGCGCATGGCAGCCTCACTTCCGCACGCACGCCGGCCGGCGCCAGCTGCTGCAGCGCCAGGCTGGCCTGCTCGCCGTACAGGGCCGCCAGCCGTTCGCGCAGGTTGCGCACGCCGATGCCGCCGCTGCGCGTGCCGGCATCGGCCAGCGTGCCCGCATCGTCGGCCACCGCCAGCACCAGTGCCGCGCCTTCGCGCCGTGCACTGATGGCGATGCGCGTCATGCCGCGCCGCTTTTCGACCGTGTGCTTGAAGACGTTCTCCAGCAAGGGCTGCATGCTCATCACCGGCACCAGGCAGGCGTCGCAGGCGGCGTCCACGTCCCAATCGATCGTCACGCGGTCGACGAAGCGCTCCTGCATCAGGCGCGCGTAGCCGCGCAGCAGGCGCAGCTCGGTGCACAAGGGCGCCTGCTGCTGCCCGCTGACATCGAGCGTGGCGCGCAGCACGTCGGCCAGCTGCACCAGCGTGGCGTCGGCGCGCTCGACATCGGTGTGCATCAGCGAAGAAATGGTGTTCAGGGCATTGAACAGGAAGTGCGGCTGCATCTGCTGGGTGAGCTGGTGCAGCTGGGCGGTGCGGAGTTGGGCGTTGGCCTGTTCCGCCGCGCGGAACGACAGCACGCCGAAGGTGATCAGGGTGAAGATGGCGAAGAAGATCGAGATCTTGATGTCTTCGTAGACGAAGGTTTCCAGCCAGGGCCGGTGCTCGTAGGTGCGCCCGGCCAGCGCGTACACGCCGTGGCGGATGCCGAAGGCCAGCGGCGTAAAGGCCAGCCACCACAGCGGCAGCCACAGGGCCTGGCGCGCGAACCAGCGCGTCGGCGTGACGATCAGGGCGTCGTAGCGGCGCGTGCCCAGGCGCTGGGCGGCCAGCAGCAGCGTGGCGACCAGCGCGGAGGAGCTCTCCCACAGGATCGGCTGCCACAGCGGGCCGTCGTCGTTGCGCAGGAAGTCCTGCACGGCGGTGGCCACCATCATGGCCCAGAACAGCAGCCAGGCAATGGCCAGGGAGAATGCGGCGCGCTTGTTCATTTCTTCTGGTGGCGCGCCTCGGCCAGGTCGATTTCGCGTACCAGCTTGCGCGCCGTCTCGTCGGAAATGTGGTGGTGGCGCGCCAGCTCGAAGATGGCATGGCGCTCGGCCTGCATGGCGGCCAGGCGCAGTTCGCGCTCGGCGCGGTCAAGCTTGCGGAAGTGTTCCTTGTTCTGGTCCTCGGCAGACCAGGCCAGGTTCAGGCGGTGTTCGTAGAGCGCGATCACGCGCGCCGCCGCCTGCGGCAGCACGTCCGAATGCTGGGTTTGCGCCAGCGCCTGTTCGGCGCGCTCGATGGCGGCAATCGCCGCCGACGCCGCCTGGCGCCGCGCCATGTCCTCCTGCTGGCGTTCCGCCGGCTCTTCCGGGAAGTGCATGCCGCCCAGCAGGCGCGGCAGGCCGATGCTGGCCGCCAGCAGCGACAGCAGGATCACCGAGCTGGCCAGCAGGATGGTCAGGTCGCGCGCGGGAAAAGGCTGGCCGTCGGGCATCGCCAGCGGCAGCGTCAGTACGCCGGCCAGGGTGATGGCGCCGCGCGCGCCCGCCAGCGCCGTCGCCAGCAACAGGCGCCAGTGCGGCTTGGCTTCCGGCACGCCTTTCACGCGCCGCGTGCGCCGGTACAGCGTTACGCGCAGCGTGGCCCAGACCCAGATGAAGCGCAGCGCAATCAGGCCGAAGCTGATGGCGACGGCGTACAGGACCAGCCACCAGGGGTTGAGATGCCCGCTTTGTTCGAGCGACTCGCTGGCGCCGCGCAGCACGTCGGGCAGCTGTTCGCCGAGCAGCACGAACATCACGCCGTTCAGCGCGAACTGCACCGTGTCCCACACGGCGGTGCGTTCGAGGCGCGTGGCCGCCAGGGCCTGGCCGCCCAGTTCCACATAGCTCATGGTGATGCCGGCCGCCACCGCGGCCAGGATGCCGGAAGCGTGCAGGCGTTCGGCCACCAGGTAGGCGCCGAAGGGAATCAGCAGGCTGACCAGGATGGGCGAGCCGGCCGGTTCGCCATAGCGCGCCGTCAGGCGGCCCTGCAGCCACGCCACACCGGCCGTCACGGCCACGCCGGCGAGGATGCCGGCCGCTGCCAGCCAGACAAAGGTGAGCGAGGCGCTGGCCAGCGAGAAGGTGCCGGTCAGGGCCGCGGCCACGGCAAAGCGGAAGCACACCAGGCCGCTGGCGTCGTTGAGCAGGGCTTCGCCTTCCAGGATGTGCATCAGGCGCTTGGGGATGGGGGCGCGCTTGGCGATCGAGCCGACCGCCACCGGGTCGGTGGGCGAGAGGATGGCCGCCAGCGCGAACGCCACCGGCAGCGGCATGGCGGGGATCATCCAGTGGATGAAGTAGCCGGCGCCCAGCACGGTGAAGAGGACCAGGCCCAGCGCCAGTTCCAGGATCACCACGCGGTCGCGAAACAGGCCCGTGTTCGGAATGCGCCAGCCGTCCAGGAACAGCAGCGGCGGAATGAAGAGCAGGAAGAACAGCTCCGGGTCGAGCTCGATGCCGTGTCCGGACCAGGCGGCGATGCCCGCGCCCAGGGCGATCTGGACCAGGGGCAGGGGCAGGCCGGCCGGCAGCATGCGCTTGAGGTAGGCGCTGGCGATCACGGCCAGCAGCATGGCCAAGACTATTTCAATGGAATCCATGGGGGCATTATAGGGGCAATGTTGCACAAAAAAGAACTTGTCAGCCGCGCCGGCCGCTGTCATAATTGCGCCTCCTCTGCGGGAATAGCTCAGTTGGTAGAGCGCAACCTTGCCAAGGTTGAGGTCGAGAGTTCGAGACTCTTTTCCCGCTCCAGAATTCTAGAAAGGACGCCCACGGGCGTCCTTTTTTGTTGTTTCTTCTCCCAAGCACTCCCGGATGGCAATTAAAGGCCGGTATACTGCCGAAACATTCCATACCAAAGGGAATGCCTTTTTAAGCACATTGGAGCTATCGATGAATTCCGTTCAACAAGAAGTTGACGAGCGTAGTAACCTGACAAACTCCAACAAGTTCGAGTTGCTGCTGTTCCGCCTCGGCGTCGATGACACGAGCGGCAACTCGGAGCTGTACGGCATCAACGTCTTCAAGATCCGCGAAATCGTGGCGATGCCCACCGTGACCGCGGTCGCGGGTTCGCAGCCGCACATGCTGGGGGTGGTGAACCTGCGCGGCCAGATCATTCCCGTGATGGACCTGCCGGGCATCGTCGGCGTCAAGCCGAAGACTGGCCTGAACATCATGCTGGTGACCGAATTCGCGCGCACCACGCAAGCGTTCGCGGTGGAGTCGGTCGACGAGATCGTGCGCCTGGACTGGAGCCAGGTGCTGAGCGCCGAAGGCAGCCACGGCGGCGGCATGGTCACCTCCATCGCGCGCGTCGACGGCGACGTGCAGAACACCCGCCTGGCGCAGGTGCTGGACGTGGAAACCATCCTGCGCACCCTGACCCCGAGCGACACCAAGGACATCGACGAATCGACCATCGGCAAGCTGCCGCTCAAGCCGGGCACCTTCATCCTGGCCGCCGACGATTCGGTGGTGGCGCGCAACCTGATCGAGCGCGGCCTGGAGGCGATGAATGCGCCGTACGTGATGCTCAAGACCGGCAAGGAAGCCTGGGAGAAGCTGAATCACATCGCCGACGGCTGCAAGGCCGAAGGCATCAACGTGGAAGACCGCGTGGCGCTGGTGCTGACCGACCTGGAAATGCCGGAGATGGACGGCTTCACGCTGACCCGCCTGGTGAAGCAGGATGCCCGCTTCTCCAAGATTCCGGTGGTGATCCACTCCTCGTTGTCGGGCAAGACCAACGAAGACCACGTCAAGGGTGTCGGCGCCGACGCCTACGTGGCCAAGTTCGTCGCGGAGGAACTGGCCGACACCATCCGCAAGGTCCTCACGAAGTAATCAGCGCGAGTTGCCGGCCATGGAAACGCACATGGTCGGCAATGAAGCTCGAAATGAAGTAGTAGCCATGATCGTAGCCCGCATGCCGGCGCAGCTCCAAAGGCTGTCCGGCGGCGCGGCACGCATCCTCGAACACTCCCGGATATAACTGCTCCTCAAGGAACTTGTCGGCCATGCCCTGGTCGATCAGGATGCCATTGGGGAAGGGCGCGACTTCCTGCGCCGCCATCAGCGCGCTGGCGTCGTGCGCCAGCCATGCGGCCTGGTCCGGGCCCAGGTAACCGTTGAAGGCCTTGTGGCCCCAGGGGCAGCGCGTCGGCGCCGCGATCGGCGCGAAGGCCGAAACGCTGCGGAACAGGTCGGGCCTGCGCAGCGCCAGGGTCAGCGCCCCATGTCCTCCCATCGAATGGCCGAAGATGCCGATGCGCTGCGCATCGACCGGCAACTCGTCGATCACCAGCTGCCGCAATTCATGGATGTAGCTCTCCATGCGGTAGTGGCGCGACCATGGCTCCTGCGTCGCATCGAGGTAGAAGCCGGCGCCTTCGCCGAAGTCCCAGCTGGCCGTCTCGCCTTCGATGCCGGCGCCGCGCGGACTGGTATCGGGCGCGATCAGGATGATGCCTTCCTGCGCCGCGTGCTGCTGCGCGCCGGCCTTGATGGCGAAGGTCTCCTCGCTGCAGGTCAACCCGGCAAGGTAGAACAGCGCAGGCAAGGGGCCTTGCGCGGCCTGGGGCGGTATGTAAATGGAAAAGCGCATCGGCAGGCCGATCGCTTCCGAATCGTGGCGGTAGAAACGCTGTACGCCGCCATGGCAAACGTGTTCGCTGATCATGTCCATGCGTGGCATTGTAACCAAGATTCGTGTGACACGTTTTTCATGATTGCAATATAGTACGGGTCGGAGGAAAGTCCATGACCGATCTGCTCGTTGTCTCTGACGAACTCGCCTGGCCCTGCGCCATGCTGCTTGCCTGGCTGGCAGGTGAGTTCGTCCATCGCTGGACCAAGCTGCCGCGCATCAGCGTATACGGCCTGGTGGGCTTCCTGCTCGCGCAGGCAGTGCCCGATCTTCTCGCGCCCGATGGCAGCAGCCAGGTGGCGCTGCTGGCCAACATCGCCTTCGGCCTGATCCTGTTCGAGTTCGGCTACCGCATCAACCTGCGCTGGCTGCGCGTCAATCCCTGGATTGCCATCAGCGGCCTGGCCGAATCGGCGCTCACGTTTGGCGCCGTGTATGCCATCGCGGTGTGGCAGGGCATGCCGCCGTTGACGGCGCTGCTGCTGGCGTCCCTCGCGATGTCCACTTCGCCCGCCGGCGTGCTGCGCGTCATCAACGAGGAACGCAGCTCGGGGCAGGTGACCGAGCGCGTGCTGCACCTGGTCGCCATCAATTGCGTGCTGGCGCTGTTCGTGTTCAAGGTGGTGGTCGGCTTCTGGGTGTTCCAGACCTCCGGCAGCCTGACGCAGGCCGTTTCGCACAGCCTGATCGAGCTGCTGGCATCGGCCGTGCTGGGCGCGGTGGCGGGCATGCTGACGCCGGCCCTGCTGCGCAGCCTGGGCACGCTGACGCGCGACGGCACGGTGGCCTTTGCGATGGTGGTGGTGCTGCTGGTGTCGATCACCCAGGCCGCCGACCTGTCGCCGGTGCTGGCGACGCTGACCTTCGGCCTGATGGCGCGCCATCGCCGCGTGACGTTCACCCGCACGCAGCGCAACTTCGGCGCCATCGGCGAACTGCTGACGGTGCTGCTGTTCGTGTTTGCCGTCTCCACGCTGGACTGGGAGCGCGTGGTCTTCGGCGCCACGCTTGGCCTGCTGCTGTTGATGGTGCGCTTTGCCACCAAGGCGGTGGCGGTGGCGGCGTTCGCGCACGTCTCCGGCATTTCCTGGCGCAAGGGCGCGCTGATCGGGCTGGCCCTGTCGCCCATGTCGGTGTTTGCCATTTTGCTGCTGGAACAGACCCGCTACATGGGCATCGTGCTGGTCGATGAACTGGCCGCGCTGGCCGCCATGACGCTGTTCATGGAAGTGCTGGGGCCGATCATTACGCAGCGCGCGCTGATCATGGCGCGCGAGACGGTGAAAGAGGAGGGCTGACATGCCGTTGGAAGAATTCAAGACCTCGCAACCACTGACCATGGGCGTCGAGCTGGAGCTGCAGCTGATCAGCCTGTCCGACTTCGACCTGACCGCGTCCAGCCCGGACCTGCTGCACCTGCTGGCGCGCAAGCCGTTCCCCGGCCACGTCACGCCGGAGATCACCGAGAGCATGATCGAGATCAATACCGACGTGCACACCAGGCACGGCGAACTGCTGGCGCAGTTGCACGAAACGCGCGACACGCTGGTGAAGGCGGCCGACACGCTGAACATCGGCATCTGCGGCGGCGGTACCCACCCGTTCCAGCGCTGGTCGGAGCGCAAGATCTTCTCCAAGCCGCGCTTCAAGGAAGTGTCCGCGCTGTACGGCTACCTGGCCAAGCAGTTCACCATCTTCGGCCAGCACGTGCACATCGGCTGCGGCAGCGGCGACGATGCGTTGTACCTGCTGCACGCCCTGAGCCGCTACGTGCCGCACTTCATTGCGCTGTCGGCGTCCTCGCCCTACGTGCAGGGCAACGACACCCTGTTCAATTCCGCGCGCCTGAACAGCGTCTTCGCCTTCCCCATGAGCGGCCGCGCGCCCTTCATCCTGAAGTGGGACCAGTTCGAGCACGAGTTCTTCGCCAAGATGGAACACACCGGCGTGATCAAGTCGATGAAGGACTTCTATTGGGACATCCGCCCCAAGCCGGAGTACGGCACCATCGAGCTGCGCGTATGCGACACGCCGTTGACCGTGGAACGCGCCGCCGCACTGGCCTGCTACCTGCAGGCCTTGTGTTCCTACCTGCTTGAACGCAAGGAGGCGCCGCCGGCCGAGGACGACTATCTGGTGTACAACTACAACCGCTTCCAGGCCTGCCGTTTCGGGCTCGATGGCACGGTGGTGCATCCGAAGACCTACGAAAGCCTGTCCCTGCGCGAAGACATCCTGACCACGCTGCGGCGCATGGACCTGCATGCCGAAGCGCTGGGCGGCAGCCCCGCGCTCAACCACCTGATGCAGGTGACCCACATGGGCAGCGACGCCCACTACCTGCGCGCGCAGTACGACTCGTCGGGCAGCGTGGAAGGCGTGGTGGACGCGGCCATCGCCCGTTTCCGCGGCAACTGAGCGGCTGCGCCGGGGGCGGGTTACCGCTACTTCGGCGCGCATGGCGTACCTGAATTCGACGCCGCCTGGGTGCGCATGGCCGGGGCGGCGATGCGCGGGCTGGCCAGCGGCACGGCCGAGCCGGTGCTGGCCGAAAGCTATCTTGCGCCCGGCGTGCCGCTGCGGCTGCAGCGGGACGGCCAGCTGCTGATCTACCGTGGACTGGGCTGGGCGCGCTGCTTGCCGCATTGGCATTGATAACGGCCGTCTTTTGGCGCCTGTTCCGCCCATGGGGCGGCGTCCAGTCCAGCGTATAATCAGGCACGCCCCCGCTGTACCGGCGGGACTTAACCAGTAAAAGAATACAGCTCATGAGCGACAACAGTGTCCTGGGGATCTACACCTTCGAAGGCGTTTTCGAAGGCAAGCCGGTTTATGAATACGCGTATCCGCAAGCGCATGCGCTGCACAAGTGCATGCTGTTCCTGTTGCAGGAAGGCGCCGATGCGCTGTGGGATTCGGCGATCATCGAATGCGGCAAGTTCGGCTTCGAGGACGTGGCCATGGACGCCTTCAGCGTGCTGCAGGCCGACATGCTGGACAAGGCGCCCTTCAAGGACCTGCACTCCCACATCGAGGAAGCCCTGACGCTGGGCAGTTCGCTGGTGTTCTACGAAAAGCCCTGACCGTTCCCGGCGCTAGAAGCGCGTTTCGCGCGCGGCGCGCAGGAAGCGGTCGAGAATGCCGGTGCAGTCGAGCAGCTCCTCGCCGCCCGCGCGGTGGAACTCGGGGTGCCACTGCAGCCCCATGACAAACGGGGCGCGCCGGTAGCGGATGGCTTCGATCATATTGTCCGGATAGGACAGCGCTTCCACCTGCATGTCCTTGCCCAGGGAGCGCACTGCCTGGTGGTGGATGGAATTGACCAGCGCGCGCGGCGGGCCTTTCACCATGGAGGGCAGCGAAGAGCCGGGCGGGAAGGTGATCTCGTGCCGGTGCTGGTCATAGTCGTCGGAGACGTGCGGGTGCGCGTCCGGCACATCGGTGGCGATGTCCTGGAACAGGGTGCCGCCGAAGGCCACGTTGAGCAACTGGCAGCCGCGGCAAATGCCCAGCACCGGCTTGCCCGCTTCGACGAATTCATGCAGCAGCTCCAGTTCGTACATGTCGCGCGCCCGGTCGCCGCTCCACTCCGGGCGGGTCGGCTCCTGCGCATAGCTGTGCGGGGCAACGTCCGCGCCGCCCTGCAGCACCAGGCCGTCCAGGTGCCGGGCGTAGTCGCGCAGGCGGATGTTGGACGGGTGCAGCAGGCCCGACGTGTTGACGGTCGGGATCATGAACACCAGCACGTCGCGCGACATCACCCACTGCGCCACCGACTCCTCCAGATACTGCAGGTTCTTGCTGCGCAGGCCCGTGGCGCCCGGTTCGGGATGGTAGATGCGGGCCGAGACGCCGATGTGCAAGGGACGCTGGACGATATGGCGCGTGGCGGCGGCCGCCATGCGCCGGTAGCGCGCCAGCAGCACGCGCCCCCACAGGGTGAAGATGGTTTCACCGGGATCGAGGTAACGCGGAATGTCGTCCTTGCGGCGATGGCGGCCGCGGTCTTCTTCGCGGCGCTCCTGCTGGCGGGGATCATTGGCTGTCATGCGCGAGCTGCCTCCTTGCCGCCAGTGTCGCACACGGGACTGTGAAAAGTCGCACGGCTCGGCGCGCTCAGCGGCTGGTCAGCAGGCGCAGCACTTCCTCTTCCTCCACCTGGGGGAAGGCGCGGTAGTGCCGGCTGACGGAAATGAAGTTCATGGGCGTGGCCAGGGTGACCACCGCATCGGCCAGCGGCGCAATCACTTCCAGCGAATCGGGCGCCGCCACCGGCACGGCCGCGATCAGCTGGCGCGGCTTGCGGGCGCGGATCGAACGCAGGGCGGCGGCCATGGTGGAGCCGGTGGCCAGGCCATCGTCGACGATGACCACGATGCGGTCCTGCGGATCGGTCGGCGGGTGCGCCCTGCCATAGCTGGCGCGCCGGCGGCGCATCAGCGCCAGTTGTTCCTGCGTCTGCAGCTCCACCCATTCCATGCTGGTGCGGGTGCGGTTGAAGTAGGGCGCCAGTTCGCGGTTGCCCAGCTCGTCGACCGCGCCCACCGCCAGTTCAGGGTCGATGGCGGATGGAATTTTCCTGACCAGCACCACGTCCAGCTCGCCGTCCAGGCGGTCGGCGAGGATGCGCCCGATCGGCACGGCGCCACGGGGAATGGCCAGGATCAGGGGGTGCTTGCCGCGCAGGCCGGACAGCTTCTCGGCCAGCAGCTCAGCTGCCTGCGCGCGGTCTTTCAAGGGCAGATCGATGTCATCCATGCGAACCTCCGCCATGCTGCCAAGATGACAGCATAGCGCGGTCTGGCGCGCACGTTAAGCCTTGATGTCCAGCAGTGTGCCGAGGCGTTCGTCCGCGGCCTGCACCACCTTGGCCGACAGGTCGAAACCGGCCTTGTAGACCAGGGAATTGGTGATGGCGCTGGCCGGATCGGTACCCGACGGCGCGCCGCCGGCCTGGTCGGCGGCGGACAGGCCGCGCGCGGCAGTGGACAGCGTGACGCTGGTGCCGCCCGGGGTCTGCTGGAAGGTCGCTTGCTGCGGCTGGAAATTCTGGGTCGCCATGTTGGCGACGTTGTGCGCTTCCACGCCCAGCGCCTGCTGGTTGGACTGAAGACCGGACAGGCCGGCCTGGAGTGCGGAGATGGCCATGTGAATGAATTTCCGGAAGGCAAGTGCCGCCAGTTTACCTGATTCCACATGGAAATTCTCCAGCCTGCCCAAAAAATGGGCAGGCCACGCAACACATGGTATGATGACGATCGCAATGATAAGCACGCGAGGCCAGCCATGAAGATTACCAAGGAACAAGCGGAAGAGAACCGGCAAAAACTGGTGGCAACTGCCGCGCGCCTGTTCGGCGAGAAGGGGATCGACGGCGTCGGCGTGGCCGAAATCAGCAAGGCGGCCGGGCTCACCCATGGCGCGCTGTACGCCCACTTCCCGTCCAAGGATGCGCTGGCGGCGGCCGCCATGCAGTTCAGCACACGCAATGCCTACAGCAAGGTCACCGAACATCCGGTCACCTTGCCCGGCTTGATCGCCTACTACCTGGCCCCGGAGCAGCGCGACAACCTGGCCACCGGCTGTCCGCTGGCCGCGGCCGGCAGCGAGATGGCGCGCCAGGATGCCGCGGTGGGCGCGGGCTATACGGCCGGTTTCCGCCAGATGGTCGAGTGCATCGGCCGGCAACTGCCGGCCGGCGAGGGGCAAAGGGAGCAGGCGCTGGCCATCATGGCGGCCCTGATCGGCGCGCTGTCCGTGTCGCGCAATGTCTACAAAACCGACCCGGCACTTGCCAATGAAGTACTGAAATCGGTGCAAAACATGCTGTTGAAGCTGAGTTAATTGTTACGGTTAATGTTTTGGGATTGCTTTCCTGAACGGTGCGCATAAAAATCGAGGACATTGCCCGATAGCATTGTTCCGGAGAGCATCATCAACCCCGTCATCGCCCGACTTGCCGCCGCCGTGCTGGCCTATGCATGCCTGGAACCTGCGCAGGCCGGCGAGGTGGCGCTCGACGCCCGCCTGAACGAACAGGTGATCATGGTGCCGGCCGGCCGTTCCCAGGCGGTGCAGCTGGAAACCACCGTGTTCCGCCCGCCCGGCCCCGGTCCGTTCCCGCTGCTGATCGTCAACCACGGCAAGGCGCCCGGCAACCCCAAGTTGCAGGCGCGCGACCGCTTCATCTTCCTTGCCACGGCCTTCGTGCGCCGCGGCTACGCCGTGATGGTGCCCATGCGCAGCGGCTTTGCCAATTCCACCGGCCGATTCGTCGAATATGGCTGCAACATGACGGCCAATGGCTACGAGCAGGCCGGCGACATCGCCGACGTCGTGCGCTACGCGCGCAGCCAGCCCTGGATCGACGGCGAGCGCATCGTGCTGGCCGGCCAGTCCTTCGGCGGCCTGGCCAGCGTCGCGGCCGCCACCCAGGAACTGCCGGGCGTGCGCGGCATCATGAACTTTGCGGGCGGGCTCAAGGTGCATGGCGACCTGTGCAACTGGCAACGCGCCCTGGTCAAAGCCTTCGGCGAATACGGCCGCCGCAACAAGGTCCCCAGCATGTGGCTGTACGGCGCCAACGACAGCTATTTCGGGCCCGAACTGGCGGCGCGCATGCACGCCGCCTTCACCGGCGCCGGCGGGCGCGCGCAACTGGTCGCATACGGCCCGTTCAAGAAGGATGCGCATGGTTTGCTGGGCAACCGCGACGGCGCCACCGTGTGGCTGCCGGAAGTCGAACGCTTCCTCGCCAGCGTGGGCATGCCGACGCGCGAAGTGGTGGCGCTGGCCGACCCGCCCGCGCAGCGCGCCACCCACTACGCGGCGCTGGAGGATGTCGACGCCGTGCCGCACGTGCCGCAGCGCGGGCGCGAACAGTACCGGGAATTCCTGCAGAAGGCCACGCCGCGCGCCTTCGCCATTTCCAGCACGGGGTCCTGGGGCTGGGCCGAAGAGGGCGAAGACACCAATGCCAAGGCGCTGGCGGCCTGCCAGGCGGCCAGCAAGGAACCGTGCCGGCTGTACTCGGTGGATTACGACATCGTCTGGCCGGAACGGGGCACGGCGGGGCGCAACTGATCACGCCAGCTTGAGGCCGGCAATGAGGGTGAGCGCCGCACTGAGGTAACCGAGCGGACGCTGTCCCCATGCCATGCGCTGCGCCATGAGCGCGCTGGGGCGGTGCAAATGCACGAAGGCATAACTGGCCAGCAGGTTCTGCAGGGCGACCCAGCCATGCATCATGATGGCGGCGCCCAGCAGGGCAATACCGCCGCCGCGTGCCAGGGCGGTCAGTTCCACGGCCGCGACGACGACCGCGCCCTGCGCAATGCCCAGCATCATGCCCAGCATGGACACGCGCAACAGGCGCGGATTGAAGTACTGCCGTTGCCATTGCGGCACCAGGGCCAAGGCGTGCAGGACGAGGATGAGGGTCAGGCTAAATTGATACAAGTCCAACATGGACGCCTGCGACTGCAAAATTTCCACGGTTTGCCTCCGTGCTGTGGCATCCTTATGCGAAACGTAACATATTCCTCCCCACGGGTACGCATGATACCCTGAGACAAAAGCCATTTCGCGAGGTGAATCAGCCGATGATTCCGATTGCAGTGCAAGGTGCCAGCCGGGAACGCAAGCGCCAGGGGCCGAAAGGGCGGCAGCCCGACGCCGCCGCCCTCCACGCGGTGCAGCAATTGCTGGGCGACGCGCCGCGACGGCGCGATTTGTTGATCGAGTATCTCCACCTGATCCAGGACGCCCATGGCTGCCTGTCCGCGGCGCATCTGGCGGCACTGGCCAGTGAACTGGGGCTGGCGCAAGCCGAAGTGTTCGAAGTTGCCTCCTTCTACCACCACTTCGACATCGTGCGCGAAGGCGAAACGCCGCCGCCACCGCTGACAATACGCGTCTGCGACGGCCTGTCATGCGAAATGGCCGGCGCCGGCGACCTGCTGGCGCGCCTGCCGGCGCTGCTGGGGCGCGACGTGCGCGTGCTCCCCAGCCCCTGTATCGGACGCTGCGACCAGGCCCCCGCCGCCCTGGTCGGCCAGCGCGCCGTCGCCCCCGCCAGCTGCGACAGCGTGCTCGCCGCCACAGCCGAGCCCGTGTCCACCTGGGGGTCTGACCCCATGGTGGGACACGTGCTCAGCCAGTGCTTGTCGGGGGCACGTTCGGTGGAAGCGGTGATGGCGGAGCTGGAGGCGTCGGGGCTGCGCGGGCTGGGCGGGGCGGGTTTTCCGGCCGGGCGCAAGTGGCGCATCGTGCGCAACGAGCCGGGGCCGCGCCTGATGGCAGTGAACATCGACGAGGGGGAGCCGGGGACCTTCAAGGACCGCTTCTACCTCGAGCGCGCGCCCGGGCAGTTCATCGAGGGCATGCTGATCGCCGCCTGGGCGGTGGGCATCGAGGAGATCTACATCTACCTGCGCGACGAGTACCATGACTGCCGCCATCTGCTGCAGCAGGCGCTGGCGGGCTTGCCGCCGTCGGCGCCGCGCGTCCACCTGCGGCGCGGGGCGGGGGCATACATCTGCGGCGAGGAGTCGGCCATGATCGAGTCGATCGAGGGCAAACGCGGCATGCCGCGCCTGCGCCCGCCCTACGTCGCGCAGAAGGGCTTGTTCGGCCGCCCGACCCTGGAACACAATTTCGAGACCCTGTACTGGGTGCCGGAAATCCTGGCGCGCGGCGCCGCCTGGTTCACCAGCCATGGCCGCCACGGGCGCACCGGCCTGCGTTCGTTCTCCGTCTCCGGCCGCGTCAAGCAGCCCGGCGTGAAGCTGGCGCCGGCCGGCATCACGCTGCGCGAATTGATCGATGAATTTTGCGGCGGCATGCTGGACGGGCACCAGCTGTATGCCTACCTGCCGGGCGGCGCGTCGGGCGGCATCCTGCCGGCCAGCATGGACAACCTGCCGCTGGATTTCGATACGCTGCAGCCGTACGGCTGCTTCATCGGTTCGGCGGCCATCATCGTACTGTCGCAGCACGACAGCGCGCGCGCGGCCGCCAGCAATATGATGCGCTTCTTCCGCCATGAATCGTGCGGCCAGTGCACGCCTTGCCGGGCCGGCACGGCCAAGGCGGCCGAGCTGATGGCCGCGCCGCTGTGGGACGCGGGCCTGCTCGGCGAGCTGTCGCAAGTGATGCGCGATGCGTCGATCTGCGGCCTGGGCCAGGCGGCCCCCAATCCGGTCGACTGTGTGCTCAAGTACTTCCCGCACGAGGTGTCGAAGTGATCGACTTTGAACTCAATGGCCGCGCCGTGCAGGCCGCTCCCGGGGAAACGCTGCTGCAGGTGGCGCGGCGCGAGGGCGTGGCGATTCCCCACCTGTGCTATCGGGACGGCATGGAGCTGGCCGGCAACTGCCGCGCATGCATGGTGGAAATCGACGGCGAGCGCGTGCTGGCCCCGTCGTGCTGCCGCTACCCGGCGCCGGGCATGAAGGTCGACAGCGCGAGCCAGCGCGCGCGCGCGGCGCAGAAGATGGTGCTGGAACTGCTGCTGGCGGACATGCCGGAACAGCAATACACGCGCCAGAACGAACTGGCGCAGTGGGCCGGCAGCCTGGGCGTGGGGAAGCCGCGATTTGGCGCGCGCGCCCAGCCTCGGAGCGACCTGTCGCACGCCGCCATTGCCGTCAACCTCGACGCCTGCATCCAGTGCACGCGCTGCGTGCGCGCCTGCCGCGACGAGCAGATGAACGACGTGATCGGCCTGGCCGGGCGCGGCGAGCATGCGCAGATCGTGTTCGACATGGGCGATCCGATGGGCGCGTCCACCTGCGTGGCCTGCGGCGAATGCGTGCAGGCCTGTCCGACCGGCGCGCTGATGCCGGCGCGCGGTGCGGCGCTTCCCGTGCCGGAGCGCAGCGTGGATTCGGTCTGTCCCTATTGTGGCGTGGGCTGCCAGCTCACTTACAAGATCAAGGACAACAAGATCCTGTACGTTGAGGGGAGGGCGGGCCCGGCCAACGAGGGCCGCCTGTGCGTCAAGGGCCGTTACGGTTTCGATTACGCGCACCATCCGCACCGCCTGACGCGGCCCCTGGTGCGCCGCGCCGATGCGCCGCCCAAGTCGGGTGGGTTCACGATGGACCCGGAGCGGCTGCACGACGTGTTCCGCGAGGCGAGCTGGGACGAGGCGCTGGCACTGGCTGGCGGCAAGCTGGCCGCCATCCGCGACCGGCACGGGGCGCGTGCGCTGGCGGGCTTCGGTTCGGCCAAGGGCAGCAACGAGGAGGCTTACCTGTTCCAGAAGCTGGTGCGCACCGGCTTTGGCAGCAACAACGTCGACCATTGCACGCGCCTGTGCCACGCCTCCTCGGTGGCGGCGCTGCTCGAGGGGATCGGTTCGGCGGCAGTCTCGAACCCGGTCAAGGACGTGCTGCAGGCGGAGGTGGTGCTGCTGATCGGAGCCAACCCGGCCGTCAATCATCCGGTGGCGGCGACCTGGATCAAGAACGCGGTGCGGCAAGGGACGAAGCTGTTGGTATGCGACCCGCGCCGCCCGGAACTGGCGCGCTTCGCGCACCGCTTCCTGCAGTTCAAACCCGATACCGACGTCGCCTTGCTCAACGCCATCCTGCACGTGATCGTGGCCGAGGGGCTGGTGGACCGCGATTTCGTCGCCAGCCGCACCATCGGCTTCGAGGAACTGGCGGCCAACGTCGCCGATTACAGCCCGGAGGCGATGGCGCCGATCTGCGGCATCGACGCCGGGACGATTCGCGAGGTGGCCAGGCTGTACGCCACCTCGCGCGCCTCGATGATCCTGTGGGGCATGGGCATCTCGCAGCACATCCACGGTACCGACAATGCGCGCTGCCTGATTGCGCTCGCGCTGGCGACGGGGCAGATCGGGCGTCCCGGCACGGGCCTGCATCCGCTGCGCGGGCAGAACAATGTGCAGGGCGCGTCCGATGCCGGTCTGATTCCCATGATGTATCCCGACTACCAGCGCGTCATCGATCCGGCTGCGCGGGCGCGCTTTGCCAGCGCGTGGGGCGTGGCGGCGACGGCCCTGGACGACAAGCCCGGGCTCACCGTGGTGGAAGTGATGCATGCCGCCCTGGCGGGAGAAGTGAAGGGCATGTACATCATGGGCGAGAACCCGGCCATGTCCGACCCGGATGCCAATCATGCGCGCGCGGCGCTGGCGGCGCTCGAGCATCTGGTGGTGCAGGACATCTTCCTCACCGAAACGGCCTACCTTGCCGACGTGATCCTGCCGGCCAGCGCCTTCCCGGAAAAGACCGGCAGCTTCACCAACACCGACCGCCTGGTGCAGCTGGGGCGGCAGGCGCTGGAGCCGCCGGGCGAAGCGCGGCAGGACCTGTGGATCATCCAGCAGATGGCGCAACGGCTCGGCCTGACGTGGCACTATGGCGGCGCGGCCGATGTGTTCGCGGAGATGCGGCGCGTGATGCCGAGCATTGCCGGCATCACGTGGGAACGGCTGGAGCGCGAGCATGCGGTGACCTATCCCTGCCATGAGGAGGGCGATCCCGGCACGCAAGTCGTATTCACCGAAACCTTCCCGCGCGAAACGGGGCGCGCACGATTCGTGCCGGCCGATATCATCCCTGCCGACGAGCGTCCGGACGCGGCCTATCCGATGGTGCTGATCACGGGCCGCCAGCTGGAGCACTGGCACACCGGCAGCATGACGCGCCGCACGGCGGTGCTGGACGCGCTGGAGCCGGACCCGGTGGCGCTGCTCCACCCGCTCGACCTGGCCGCGCTGGGCGGCAAGCCGGGCGACGTGGTGACGATTGCGTCGCGGCGCGGCCAGGTGGCGCTGTATGCGCGTGCCGACGACGGCTCGCCGCGCGGCGCCGTGTTCGTGCCGTTCTGCTATTACGAAGCGGCCATCAACAAGCTGACCAATCCGGCGCTGGACCCCTTTGGCAAGATCCCCGAATTCAAGTACTGTGCGGTGAAGGTGACGCTGGGTGGCCAGGTGGAAGCCCAGTCCAGTTTTGGCGGCGGCAAGGCGATGGAGGCGGCAGGCGCATGAGACTACCGGAGATGACGCGGGCCACGGTGCCGCTGACGCAGGAGGTGCAGGCGATCGACGAGAAGGGGCGCCGCTCGCTGATCCACATTCCGGCCGAACGCCCGCTGACAGTGTACGTCGACAAGCGCGAACTGGTCACCCTGATGACGCTGGGCGGCGCGCCCGAAGCCCTGGTGCTGGGCTACCTGCGCAACCAGCGCCTGGTGCGCTCGCTGGAGGAGGTGGCGGCAATCCATGTCGACTGGTCGGTCGGCGCGGCGGCGGTGCGCACGCGCGGCGGCGTGGCCGATATCGAGGAGCGCACCGCGCGCAAGGTGGTCACGACCGGCTGCGGCCAGGGGTCGGTGTTCGGCAGCCTGATGGAGGAGGTGGACGACATCGTGCTGCCGCCCGAGGCGCGGCTGCGGCAATCGGGCGTGTATCGGATTGTCGACACCATCCGCACGCTGCAGTCGATCTACAAGCAGGCCGGCTCGGTGCATGGCTGCGCGCTGTTTACGCGCGAGGGCGAGTTGCTGTACTTCGTGGAAGACGTCGGGCGCCACAACGCGGTCGATGCGATCGCCGGCAAGATGTGGCTCGATGGCGTGCAAGGCGGCGACAAGGTGTTCTACACCACGGGACGGCTCACGTCGGAAATGGTGATCAAAGGCGCGCAGATGTCGATTCCCTTCCTGCTCTCGCGCTCGGGTACCACGCAGATGGGCCACAGCGTCGCCACGCGCCTGGGCATGACGCTGCTGGCGCGCTGCACCGGCCGCCACTTCCTGCTGCTGACTTCACCCGAGCGGCTTATTCTTGAGCCCGTGTCCACCTTGGGGTCAGACCCCAAGGTGGACACGGGCTGGGCAGGGAGTGCCGATGGGGTTGCTTGAGGCGGTGGCGGGGGCTTTCCGTTTGCTGCTCACGGGCGACCCGGTGTTGTGGCGTATCGTGTGGGTTTCCGTTAGTACTACCGTGCTGGGGCTGCTCCTGGCGACGCCGCTGGCCGTGATGGGCGGGTATGCCATCGCCATGTCGCAGTTTCGCGGGCGGCGCGTCGTCATCTGGCTGGTGCAGGCGGCGCTTTCCCTGCCGACCGTGCTGATCGGACTGGTGTTGTACATGATGCTGTCGCGGCATGGGCCCATGGGCGGGCTGCAGTGGTTGTTTTCGCAGCCGGGCATCGTGGCGGGGCAGGTGCTGATTGCCTTGCCGGTGCTGCTGGCCTTTACGCTGGCGGCGGTACAGGCGGCCGATCCGCGCCTGGCGGAAACGGCCATCGCGCACGGGGCGTCGGGCTGGCGTGTGATGGCAACGCTGCTGTATGAGGTGCGCTTTGGCGTGATGGCGGCCATCATCAGCGGCTTTGGACGGGTGATTTCGGAGGTGGGCTGCGCCATGATGGTGGGCGGGAACATCGCGGGCGAGACGCGGACCATCACCACTGCCATCGCGCTGGAAACGAGCAAGGGCGAGTTCGCGCAGGGCATCGCGCTTGGCGTCGTGCTGGTGGCGCTGGCGCTGGCCATGAACGGGGCCATGATGGTGCTGCAGGGCGATGCCCACGCGGCCCGGGGCCGGGGGTGACGGCCGTGTTGTCCATCTCCCGCCTGACCAAGCGCTATGGCGCGCAGCTGCTATTCGACCTGCACGATTTCCGCCTGGAGGCGGGGCGCGCTTATGTGCTGACCGGTATCAACGGGGCCGGCAAGAGCACCTTGCTGCGCGTGCTGGCGGGACTTGCGCCGGCCGAGGCGCAAGGCGTTCATTTCGCGGGGGAGGCGGTGCGCCTGGCGCCGTATCCTGCGGCGCTGCGGCGCGATATCGTCTACGTGCACCAGCATCCGGTGATGTTTTCGACCAGCGTGGCGGCCAATATCGCGTATGGCCTGCGTGCGCGGGGCCTGCCGAGCGCGACGGTGACGCACTCGGTGGAGGAGGCGATGTGCTGGGCCGGCGTGCAGCATTTGCGCGCGAGTGCCCCGGCCACGCTTTCCGGCGGCGAGAAGCAGCGCGTGGCGCTGGCGCGCGCGAAGGTGCTGCATCCGCGCTTGCTGCTGCTCGACGAGCCGACCGCCAGCCTCGATGGCGAGGCGCGCGAGCAGGTGCTTGCCTTGATTCCTTCATTGACCCTGGCGGGCAGCACCGTTGTCATGGCCTGTCACGACCGTGACCTGATCAACCTGCCCGATGTGCGGCGCCTGAAGCTGCGCGACGGCTGCCTGGAGGAGAAGTGTTGACACGTTCGCTTGTACTTGCCTTTGCCTGGTCCGCTTCGTTGGCCTTGTGCAACGGCGCGCAGGCGCAGCAGGTCATCCGCCTGTCGACCACCACCAGCACGGAAAACTCGGGCCTGCTGGCCTTCCTGCTGCCTGCCTTCGAAGCCATGAGCGGCAGCAAGGTGCATGTGATCTCGGTGGGCACGGGCAAGGCGCTTGAGCTGTCGAGGAACGGCGACGTGGATGCGACGCTGGTGCACGCGCGGGCGGCGGAAGACAGGTTCGTGGCCGACGGTTGGGGCGTCGACCGGCGCGACGTGATGTACAACGATTTCATCCTGGTGGGTCCGGCCGCCGATCCGTCCGGCGTGAAGGGCGGCAGGGACGTGTTGGCGGCCTTTCGCAAGCTGGCGGCCGGGCCGGCGCGCTTCATTTCGCGCGGCGACAATTCGGGCACGGACATCATGGAGAAGGCGTACTGGCGGCAGGCCGGCGCGATGCCTGCCGGCGCCCGCTACGTGTCGGCCGGCCTGGGCATGGGGGAGGTGCTGAACATGGCGGCAGAGTTGGGCGCCTATACGCTGACCGACCGCGCCACCTTCGGCGCCTACCAGGCCAGGACCGGCCTGGCGGTGATGGTGGAGGGCGATCGGCGCATGTTCAATCCCTACGGGATCATCGCCACCAATCCGGCCCGGCACGCGGGCGTCAACTACCAGGGGGCGCGCCAGTTGATCGAGTGGATCACCTCAGCGGAGGGCCAGGCGAAGATCGCGCAGTTCCGGCCGGGCGGGCAGCAGCTGTTCTTCCCCGCCGCGCGGGCCGACTAAGCGCGCTCGAGCCAGGCCAGCAGGGCTTCGGCCACGCCTTCCGGGTGCTCGCGCTGCGGGAAGTGGCCAACGCCTGCCAGCAGCACGCGGTGATATGGCCCGCTGAACAGGTGTTCCTTGTGCTCGGAGGACTGCGGCGTGTTGGCGCCGTCCTCGGTGCCGTGCAGCGTCAGTGTCGGCACGCCGATCACCGATTCGCGCCGCAGCCGTTCTTCCAGGTGGGCGTAATGCGGGTCGGGAAACGCCAGCCCCCAGCGATGGCGGTAGGAATGCACCGCGACGTCGACCCAGTCCGGGTTGTCCCAGGCGTGCATGGTGTCGTGGAAGACACCCTCGCCGAAATGCCAGGAGGGCGACCAGGTGCGCCAGAGCAGGTGGGCCAATTCGCGCCGCTCCTTGCGCAGGGACTCGGCGCCGCGGTCGGTGCTCAGGAACCATTGGTACCAGTAATTGCGGGCCTGGACCAGGCTCAGGGTCTGGTGCGGGTCGTTGGTGCCCCAGCCGACGGAAAGCGCCATGCAGCGCATGATCCGCTCGGGCGCCAGCAGGGCGGCGTTGTAGGCGGCGCGTGCGCCCCAGTCATGGCCGACGACGTTGAAGCGTTCGATGCCGAGCGCCGTGGCGAAGTCGAGCAGGTCCTGCGCGAGCGCGCTCAATTGGCCGCTGCGCGGCGTGGCGGGGTCGAGGAAGCGCGTTTCGCCGCAGCCGCGCAGGCTGGGGGCGATCACGCGGTAGCCGCCGCGCACCAGCATGGGCAACACGCCGTCCCAGGTGTGCAGGTCGTCCGGCCAGCCGTGCAGCAGGATGATCGGTTCGCCCTGCATGTCGCCATGCTGGCGAAAGGCGATGCGCAAGCGGTCGGTGTTCACGTATTCCATGATCTCTCCTGGCTGGCAAGCGTGCCCTGGCGATTATAAGCCTGCGCTATACTGGAACCCATGGAAAACCTGCATATCGTTTGCCCACATTGCGACGCGGTCAACCGTGTTCCTTCGGTGCGCCTGGAGGAAGGTCCGACATGCGGCAAGTGCCAGCGCACCCTGTTCTCCGGCCATCCGGCCGACCTGTCGACGGCGCGCTTCCTCAAGCATATCGAGCGCAACGACATCCCCGTGCTGGTGGATTTCTGGGCGCCGTGGTGCGGCCCATGCCGCACGATGGCGCCGTTCTATGAGCAGGCAACGAAAAAGCTGGAACCCTATTTCCGCGTGGTGAAGGTCAATACCGAGGAAGAGCAGCAGCTGGCGGGACGCTTCGCCATCCGCAGCATTCCCACCCTGGCCTTGTTCAAGGGCGGGCGCGAAATGGCGCGCCAGCCGGGCGCCATGGATGCCGGCAACATCATCGCCTGGGTGCAGCAGCACCTGCGATGAGATAAGTAAACATTTTCGTTTACTTATCTGCAAGGCCCCCCTATAGTGGAGGGCATGAACAATATCCTTCTCATCGCGGCAACCTGCCTGCTTGGCCTGCTGTCCACCACGGGCGCGTCCTTGCCTTACCCGATCCTGCCGCCGCTGTTCGCGGCGGAAGCCCATAACTCCCTGAACAATTTCCTCGGCTTGCCGCCCAAGCTGCTGTTCGGCATTGCGCTGACGGTCAATCCGATCGGCCTGGTCATCGGTTCGGCGCTGCTGGGCCCCATGTCCGACCGCTACGGGCGCCGCCCCATCCTGCTGGCCACGGCGCTGGGGGCGGCCGCCGGCCATGCCCTGACGGCATGGGCGCTGGTCATGCAGTCCTATCCGCTGTTCATCCTGGCGCGCTTTGCCACCGGTCTGCTGGAGGGCAACGGTGCAGTGGCGCGCGCCCTGGTGGCGGAGAAGCTGCAAGGGGCGCAGCGCATGCGCGCCCTGTCGCTGGTGAACGGCGCGCTGCACCTGGGCTGGCTGGTCGGTCCGGTGCTGGCCGGCTTCACGCTGGGCTTCGGCATCACGGTGCCGTTCTGGGTGGCGGTGGTGGCGCTGATCCTGGCCGCGGCCCTGGTGGCCCTGACGGTGCCGCGGGCGGCCAGCGCGCCCGACGATGGCGCCTCCTGGTGGCAGGTGGCGCGCCAGCACCACGCCATGAACCTGCTGCGCTTCCCTGAGCTGCGCACGCTGTTCATCGTGCAGCTGGCGCTAACTTGCGGCATCACCGGCTTCTACGAGTACTACCCGCTCTGGCTGGTGGAGCAGGGCGGCTACGATGCGCGCGGCATCGCGACCATCAACATGGCCATGTGCGCGATCATGACTTTGGCCGCGATCATCGCGGGCCGCCCGAGCCGGATGGAACCGCTGCACCGCGCCAGCTGGCTGGCGTTCGGCCTGGCCGCCACGGTGGCCGGCGTGGCGCTGGGGAACCTGTGGGTGGGGCTGGTGGCGATCTGCCTGTTCGGCTTGCCCAATGCCTTTTACAACGCGACGGTGCAGTCGTGGGCGGCAGACCGCTTCGCCGCGCATGGCCAGGGGTCGGTCATGGGGCTGCTGTCGATGACCTTCTGCTTCGCCAACATCGTCATGGCGGCCATCGGCTCGGTGCTGACGCTGGTCGACACGCGCCTGATCCTGCTGCTGGGGGCCTTGCTTGCCACCTGGGCCGGGTGGCGCCTGCGCGGCTGGCGAAGCGAGCTGTCGCACACGCCGCGCCATGTTCCCGAAGGAGCCGGCGCATGAATACCGCTGACCAGATCCTGTTCCTGCTGAAGACGCGCGGCCCGCGCACGGCGCAGCAGCTGGCCGACTTGCTGGGCCTGACCTCGATGGGCGCGCGGCGCCACCTGGAGGCCGCCGAGCAGGCTGGGCTGGCCCGGCACGAAGACGTGGCCGAGAAGGTGGGACGCCCGGCGCGCCGCTGGCTGCTGACCGAGGCCGGCCACGCCCGTTTCCCGGACCGCCATGCCGACCTCACGCTGCAGCTGATCACCCAGGTGCGCGCCCTGTTCGGGGAGGAGGGCCTGGAAAAGCTGATCGTGGCGCGCGAGAAGGAAAGCGAAACGCTCTACCGCGACGCCATCGGGGCCGCGCCGGAGCTGGCGCAGCGCGTGGCCACGCTGGCCCTGATGCGCGATGCCGAAGGCTATATGGCGGAGGTGGAGCAGGCCGCCGACGGTTCGCTGCTGCTGGTGGAAAACCATTGCCCGATCTGCGCCGCGGCGCGCGAATGCCAGAATTTCTGCCGCTCGGAACTGGCGGTCTTCCAGCGCGTGCTGGGCCCCGGCGCCAGCGTCGAGCGCGCCGAACACCTGCTATCGGGGGCGCGCCGCTGCGCCTACCGCATCGTCCCGGTCCAGGCACCACGCAACGGCGATCTGGTGTAGAGTGGCCGGAACTGCAAGGGAGGCCGTATGGATGCGGAAGAAGAACGCCGCCGCTTCGTAGCCGAAGTGTGGCGACGCTTTGAGGACGTGCAGAACTGGGCGATCGCGAACTGGCCGGACCAGTCGCACCCGTTGACAAGCTCGGACTTTGTCGAGGGCCGCAAGGAAATCCTTGGCCTGGGCCTGCCGCCCGAGCGCAAGCTGGGCCACGCGCCGCCCCAGCCCGCGCCGGAGCCGGAGCAGGGCGGCCCGCAGTATCAGGACGTGACGCCCGCGCCCTGGCCCTGAGCCAGGAAGTAGGCCGCGTAGCTGACCACCAGGCAGGCCGCCAGGCCCAGGGCCAGGTGCAGGGCGCTGCCGAACAGCAGCGGCGCCACCAGGCCCGACACCAGGGCAAACAGCATCATCTGCAGGAAGGACTGCATCGACGCCGCCAGCCCGCTATGGTTGGGGAACAGGTTCATGCCGGCCAGCGTCAGCGGCGGCATGGCCAGGGCCAGCGAGAAGGAATACAGGAACAGCGGCAGCACGGCCCACGGCACGGTGGCGGTGAAGAACCAGTTGTAGGCCACGTTGAGCGCGGCCGACACGGCCATCAGGCCGAAGCTGAGGCGGATCAAGGCCGGCGGCGCCAGCCTGTGCGCCAGCTTGCCGCTGGCCGTGGCGCCCAGCACGTGGCCGCTGATCAGCGGGATGAAGAGCCAGGCGAAGGCCGTTTCCGGCAAGTGCAGGATGTGCATGATAAAGTAGGCCGCCGAGCCGATGTACAGGGCGAAGCCGCCGAATGCTGCGCCCAGTGCGACCGACAGCAGGAGGAAGCGGCGGTGCTTCAACACCATCCAGTAATTGCGCGCGATGTCGCCCAGGTGCAGTGGCTGGCGCTTCTCCGGCGCCAGGCTTTCCGGCAGCCAGCGCCAGACGGCCACCCACATCAGCACGCCGAATGCGGTGAGGAACCAGAAGATGGAACGCCAGCCGAACGCCACCTGCAGCCAGCCGCCCAGCACGGGCGCAATGGCCGGCGCCAGGCCGAACACCATCATGATGTTGCCGAGCATCTTCTGGGCCGCCATGCCGTCGAAGCGGTCCTGCACGATGGCGCGTCCGATGACCGAACCGGCGCCGGACGCGAGCCCTTGCAGGATGCGCGCGCCAAGCAGGAAGCCGAAGGACCCGGCCAGCGCCCCGCCCAGCGAGGCCAGCACGTACAGCACCAGCGACCACAGGATGACGGGACGGCGGCCAAAGCTGTCCGACAGCGTGCCGTAGAACAGCATCATGAAGGCAAACGTGAAGAGGAACAGGCTTAGCGTTTGCTGGATCGCCATCGGGCTGGCGTTGAATTCCTGCGCGATGGCAGGGAAGGAGGGCAGGTAGGTGTCGATGGCCAGGGGACCGACCATGGTCAGGCCTGCCAAGAGCAGCGTCAGCAAGAGTTTCATTGCTGTATTGTATCAAGATTGGAAATTATCGATTTATTCGATTCTATTCAGACATTTTTTGCGTTTTACTGGATTGAACTGTTGCACCATAATTGCTTGATCATTTCCCTTTGGAGCCAAAATATGACCAAACTGCTTGCCTTCGTCCTCGCCGCCGGCGTCTCGCTCGCCGCCTCCGCCGCGCCGGAAACGTACAATATCGACCCGACGCACTCGTTCTCCCGTTTCGAGTACAGCCATTTCGGCTACTCGACCCAGGTGAACAAGTTCAACAGCACGGTGGGCAAGATCCAGATCGACCGCGCCGCCAAGACGGGCGCGGTGGAAGTGAGCATCGACCCGAAATCGGTAAACACCGGCTACGACACCTTCAACAGCCACCTGCAGGGCCCGGATTTCCTCGATTCGGCCAAGTATCCGGCCATCACCTACAAGTCGAGCAAGTTCGTCTTCAGCGGCGACAAGCTGGTGGGCGTGGAAGGCAACCTGAGCATTAAGGGCGTGACCAAGCCGGTGAACCTGGAAGTGACGTCCTTCCACTGCATGCCGCACCCGATGCTGAAGAAGGATGCCTGCGGCGCCAACGCGGTTGCCAAGATCAAGCGCTCCGACTTCGGCGCCGGCAAGTACGCCCCGCACGTCAGCGACGAGGTGACGCTCGGCTTCTCCATCGAAGCGATCAAGGAATAAGAAACGCCTCCCTGCAGCCGAGCCCGTGTCCACCTTGGGGTCAGACCCTTTGGTGGACACGGGCTCGGCTGTAATGTGTTGCGGGTGGGGCATTGACTTCTTTGAATCTTGGTCAATACTTCCGTGACCCGCCCACCCCCGCCCGAAGGTGTTTCCATGGAATTGTTGCACTACGTCCCACGCGTCGATCTGGCGCGCAGCGAAATCGTCGACCGTGGCATCGAAGTCCAAGCGAGCTTCAGTACCTTGTGTGCCGTGGAATACATGAAGTCGCACAATATCTCGTCAGCAGTCATCCAGCGCGTCCTGCTGCAGCCCACCAAGCGGCGCACAGCGGGCGCAGGTTATGCACAGTAATTGACGAGAAGTAACGCGCGACTTTAATTAGTTAAAGATCGCGGGTGAGAATTTGTTAGATTCCAAGTGCTTGATTTTAAAGGTTCTTTTTTCTGCACAAGGAACAGGCAGTTTGTTGGAAATGGCGTCGTTGCGGGCTGTTTGCCTTGTCAAGACCCCCTTATCAACAAAGATATCCACAGTCTGTGTGGATAAGGAAAAAAGCCCTTTTCAATCCGCCACTTAGCGCTGTTTAATGGACTTTAGACGGAAAATCGCTGCATGATAACTACTGTATTTGCATACAGTAGTTATTTCAGGATGCGTCCGGCAGCGCTGAAACTGCCCGGTTCCGCGCCCGGCTGGACCTGGATATCCACAGTTGCCGGCGGCTGGCCGAGGGTCAGCTGGCCCGACCATGCCTCACCGTTCTGCAGCCCCTGCAAGATGGCGGTCAATTGCTCGCGGTGGTGGTGGCACTTGGCGAGCTGGGCTTGCAGCTGGTGCAGGTCCGCATAGTTGCGCAGCGACGAAATCACGGTGGTGAACAGCTTGCGCGTGGTGAGGTCGGTCTTGCACCAGAAATCGTTGATGTCGTAGTCGAGGATGATGCTGTGCTCGAGCGCCTGGCCCGGCTGGCCGGTGCGCAGGACGATGCGCACCAGTTCATTTTTCAACTCGGAGCGGATCTGGTTGGCCACGCGCAAGCCGGCGTCGCTGGTTTCCATGATCACGTCCAGCAGCACCAGGGCCACGTCGGGATTGTTGCGCAAGGTGGTGAGCGCTTCTTCGCCGGAGTAGGCGTGCAGGAAGCTCAGGCGGCGGCCCATGAAGCAGGCGTTGCTGAGGGAGAACTTGGTGACGACGTGAACGTCCACATCATCGTCGACGATCAACACGCGCCATGGCGCGGGTGTGGCGCCTGCGGCCAGCTCGGAAGAGCCGGACTGCGCCTCGTCGTCAATCATCCATCCTTCGGCTGCGTCTTCGTCAGGAGCTTTCACGTCCATGCATTTTCCCTTTATCCATTGTGGACACACTATTCTGCGGCAGGGAATTTGTCAAAATATTTTCCAATGGCTCAGTGCGTTGCAAGAAGGCATCCGCAACATACTACTAAGTCATTGATTTTATTCAGACTAAATGCTTGCCAAAGAATTGGGCAATTTATTAAACGCCGCGCCATTGCAGGCGAAACGGGCTGTCAAGCCCCGCTTTTCCACACGTTTATCCACAGTGAAAGTGGATAACTCGGATTTCGCCTTTAAAAACTTCGAATTAGCGCAATTTTATCATCCGGACTCTACGATGCCGCCGCCTTGAGCCGGTTCAGTTCATCGAGGAAACGCTCGCACGCCAGGCCCGGTGGCCACGGTTCCCATGCCGCTGCGCCGAACACTGCCTGCAACGGATCTTCATCTAAGGGCACCGCCGTGATCTTCAATGTGCGCCGTACTTCTTCGTCGCTCCAGCCCACCACGTGCACCGCCTCGCTGGCGGCCGCCAGGCGGTCGGCGCGCTTGTGCAGCCGGTATTCCCTGGGGCTCCAGGCCGGCAGGCCATAGCGCAGGAAGACGGCTTGCTCCAGGCGCTGGCTCAGCTCGCGGAAGCGCTCGCCCAGGAAGGGCTTGAGCACGGAAATGCAGTCGAAACCGAGCAAGCCTTCCTCCGCGTCGTGCAGCAGTTCGCGCAGGGCGGCCAGCGGCGCCAGCGGCACGGGCGAGTCCATGCGGCGCAACTGCAACACTGTCAGTGAATGCTGGGCCACGGACAGGGGCAGGGGCCAGGCGGAGTGGCCGCCCCAGCGGTAGGTGCGCGCCAGGCCCAGCGCCAGGTCGGCATCGTCCCAGTCGAAGGGGGTGGGGTCCAGCAAATCCAGGCGGCGGCCCGATGGCATGCGCACCCAGGCGCGTTCAGTCGTCATGCCGCTATCGTATCGTCGCGGCGCAGGTCGGCGCAAGCTTGCAGGATGAGGGTTTCAAGGTCGGGCAGCAGGGTGGCGACAGTCTGCAGGTCGCCTGCCGCGCTGGCTTTTTCCATCTGGTGGCACAAGGTGTGCAGTTCCGGCGCGCTAAGGTAGCCGCAACTGCCCTTCAACGCGTGGAAGGCGCTGGTGGCGCCTTCGCCATCGCCGTTTTGCAGTGCCAGGCGCCCCTGGTCCAGGCGCAGCGGTGCTTCCTCCAGGAAGGCTTGCGCAATGCGGCGCTGGTGGCGCGGCGTCATGCCGCTTAGCGGCAGGATATGGATGGACGGGCTGGCCGGGGCCACGCCAAACATGTCGTCCAGTTCGGCCAGGGTGGGCGTGGTGCGCGGCAACTGGCGGCCCCGCGCCAGCAACTGCGCCGCGGTCTTCTCCAGCTGGTCGTACAGCAGCCGCTCGTCGACCGGCTTGCTGAGGAAACCGTCCATGCCGGCGTTGCGGTAGCGCGCGCGGTCGAGGTCGGTGGCATTGGCGGTCAGGGCGATGATGGGCACCAGCGCGTCGCGCACCGGCAAGTCGAGGCTGCCCCCGCGGCGGATCAGGCGCGCGGCCTGCTCGCCATCCATCTGCGGCATGCGGCCATCCATCAGCACCACGTCGAAATCGTCCTCGTGCAGGGCGCGCAGCGCTTCCACGCCGTTTTCCACCACCGTGACCGCGTGGCCCATGCCTTCCAGCAGGGTGCTGATGATGATCTGGTTGGTGCGTACGTCCTCGGCGCACAGCACGCGCAGGCGGTGCGCGTGGCGCAGGTGGGCCGGCTCGTCGAGCGGGCTCTGCTCGGGCGGTCCGCCCAGGGCCAGCGGCAGCGCGAAGCGCACCGTGGTGCCCTTGCCCAGGCGGGTGTCCGCTTCGATGTGGCCGCCCATCAGGTCCACCAGCTCCTTGCAGATGGCCAGGCCCAGGCCGGGGCCGTCGGCGCGCCGGGTGGAGGACAGGTCGGCCGGTTCGAACTTGCGGAACAGGCGCGGCAGCATTTCCAGCGGGATGCCGGGGCCGGTGTCGCTAATGCTGAAGGCGACGCGCGCCAGGCCGTCCGCCGTTTCGCCTGAAGCGCGCAGGCGCACTTCGCCGCGCTCGGTGAACTTGATGGCGTTGCCCAGCAGGTTGAGCAGGATCTGGCGAATGCGGTTGGGGTCGCCCTGCACGTGGCGCGGCAGGCCCGGCGCCAGTTCGCAGCGTAGCAGCAGGGCCTTGGCGTCGGCCTGCGGGCGCAGGATGGTGATGGCTTCGTCGATGATGTCGATCAGGTCCAGGTCTTGCGTGCTGATGGACAGGCGCCCGGCGTCGATCCGCGAGAAGTCGAGCAAGTCGTTCAGGATGGCGAGCAGCGCTTCGCTGTTTTTCAGGCCGATGCGCAGGTACTCGACCGTGCGTTCGGCGATGGTCCGGTCGCGCAGGGCGAACTTGAGCATGCCGATGACGCCGGCCAGGGGCGTGCGGATGTCGTGGCTCATTGCTGCGAGGAAATCAATGCGGTGGCGGCCCAGCTTTTCGTTTTGCAGCCGGATGCGCTTCAATTCCGTATCGCGCGCGCTTAATTGCTTGCGCAAACGCAGATTCTGCCAAATCAGCAGGATAAGCGCGGCCAATCCCGGAATTAATAACAGGGAGGGCGTGGAAGCTATTATCGAGACAGCGGAAGAAAACAATTGTTAATGATCTCCTCAATAGCAATATTGTAATAGACAAAGCGCGATGCTGATGTAGCGAAATGTTATTGGGTGTATCATCGCCGCTCCCCGTTCCCCCATTTTCGAAAGACATCCGTGCTGATCGCTCCTGAACAAGGGCTGGCTTTCCTGGCCGCCGCCATGCTGATTACTGTTTCTCCCGGCCCGGACAACCTGGTGGTGCTGAGCATGGGCATGTCGCGCGGACGCTTGCAGGGCGTGGTGTTCGGCCTGGGCTGCGCGCTCGGTTGCCTCAGCCATACGATCCTGGCGGCGCTGGGGGTGGGGGCCTTGATTGCCGCCTCGCCCACGGCCTTCACGGCGCTCAAGGTCGCCGGGGGACTCTACCTCATCTGGATGGGAATCGGCGCACTGCGCAGCAAGGGCGGGGCGCAGGTGGGCCAGGCGGCCTTGCCCGCGCAATCGCTTGGCCGGCTGTTTGGCAAGGGCTTGCTGGCGAACGCCATCAATCCGAAAGTGGTGCTGTTCTTCCTGTCGTTCCTGCCGCAGTTCGTGGTGGCCGGGCGCGGCGATGCCAGCTGGCAGACCGCGCAACTGGGCGTGCTGTTCACCCTGCAGGCCTGCGTGCTGTTCGGGGCGCTGGGCTATTTCTCGGGGGCGGTGGGCAAGTGGATCAACCGCAACCCGCGCGCCGGCCTGTGGCTGGACCGTGGGGCCGGGGCGATTTTCGTCGGCCTGGGCTTGCGCCTTATCGTCGCGCGTTGATCGCGAAACGCAGTTCCATCTCGTCCTGCACGGCCAGCGCGCCGCCGAACACGGCAAACGGCGTGATGCCGAAGTCGCTCTGGCGGGCGACGAAGGCGCCGCGCGCCTGCACGCTGTTGCCCTGCACCGCCAGTTGCACCGGCACCCGATAGCTGCGCGTCACGCCGTGCAGCGTCACGTCGGTACGCAGCACGTCGCCTTCGCGGGTGGCCCGCACCAGCACCCACGGGTGGGCCTCGGCCCGCAGCACCTTGCTGAACATGTTGCGGCGTGTGCCTTCGATGGCGTCGGCCGACGGCTGGGTCTCCAGGCCGGCTTCCCGGCGCAGTCCGGGCTCGTCCACGGTCAGCTGGTCCAGGCGAAAGCGCATCTCCGTGCTGCCGCGCGCCACGTCGACGAATCCTTCCACGGCGCGCGTCGCCACCACGTGGTCGTGCCCCATGCGCGCCAGCAGCCCGCCGCGCCGCACGGTAATGGCGATCAGCGATTCACCGCTCTGGATGCGGTGCGCCTGCCGGCTCGGTGCGAGGTGCGGGGCGGAGGGGACGGGAACGGGCGCCGGCGCCGGCGCCGGCGCGGTCCGGCAGGCGGAAAGGGTGAGGGCAGCCAGGCACAACGGGGCAAAAATGTTCCATTTACAAATTTTTTCCCGCATTGTGATTTTTGGAGAGTTTCTATTATAAAAATTGTACTATCTTATACGAAGTTGTGATGTTTCGTTTTTTGGGTAGTCACCGCGTTTCTAATCGCATGTGAATATCCCCCTGGCACTTTCAAATCTCTCCCGATTTGAATCCCTTCACCCGCGCGCGTCGCGGGTTTTTTTTCGTCCCCTATATTTCGTGCCTTAATGAACTTCTAAGCCTGGGGCGCGCGAAGGCTGGCAAAGTACGTCCATAGCGTACAGCATTCCTGTACGCCGGGTTGCCGGATTCCTCAATCCGGCACGGTTTCTTCTATCCCCACGCCCTAAAAAGCGTTTTCACCGGCCCCCTCCCAATCGGCCGGTTTTTTTTTGCCTGCGGCGCCCGGCTTGGGTTACCCTGCGCAGGAAAACGCGAGGAGACCCGATGATCGACCTGTACACCGCGGCCACGCCGAATGGCCACAAGATTTCGATTGCGCTGGAGGAGCTGGCGCTGCCTTACCGGCTGCACGTGCTGGACCTGGGCAAGGCGGAGCAGAAGGAGCCATGGTTTACCGCGATCAACCCGAACGGGCGCATTCCGGCCATCGTCGACCGCGCCAACGGCGACTTCGCCGTGTTCGAGTCGGGCGCCATCCTGCTCTACCTGGCCGAGCAGACCGGCCGCCTGATGCCGCACGATGCCAAGGGCCGCTCGCTGGTCATGCAATGGCTGATGTTCCAGATGGGCGGCATCGGTCCCATGATGGGCCAGGCCAACGTCTTCTACCGCTATTTCCCGGAGACGATCCAGCCCGCCATCGACCGCTACCAGGGCGAGTGCCGGCGCCTGTTCAAGGTGCTCGACACGCACCTGGCCGGCCACGAGTTCCTGGCCGGCGACTACTCGATCGCCGACATCGCCAACTGGGCCTGGGTGCGCACGCACCGCTGGTCGGGCGTGGAGACCGAAGGCCTGCCGCACCTGCAGCGCTGGATACGGCAGATCCGCGCCCGCCCGGCCGTGCAGCGCGGCATCGAGCAGCCGCCAAGCGCCGTGCTGGAGCGCGCCGACAGCGCGGAAAAAACCGAACAATTCGCCGCCGAGGCGCGCAAAATGCTGGAAACCGGCCAGTCGCGCTGATCACTGACAAGGAGACTCAATGAAGCTGTACACCGCCCCCCGCGCCCCCAACCCGCGCCGCGTCGCCATGTTCATGGCGGAGAAGGGCATCACGCTGGAGCTGCAGATGGTCGACCTGGGTGCAGGCGAGCATCGCAGCGAGCGCTACCTGGCGGTCAATCCCTTCGGCCGCGTGCCGGCCCTGGCGCTGGATGACGGCCGCATCCTGTGCGAAACGCGCGCCATCTGCACCTACCTGGAGGGCCTGCACCCGGCGCCGAACTTGATGGGCGAGGATTTCGAGGAGCGCGCCTTCATCGAGATGGCCGACCGGCGCATGGAACTGCACCTGTTCGCCATTGCCGCCAATTGCATCCGCCATTCCCACCCCGGCTTCGCGCCGCTGGAAAATCCGCAATTCCCCGCCTTCGGCGCGGCGCAGGGCGAGAAGTTCCGCGACAATGCGCGCTGGCTCGACGGCGTGCTGGCGCGCCAGCCCTATGTGGCCGGTGAGCGCTTCACCATTGCCGACATCACCGCGTTTTGCGCCATGGATTTCGCGCGCGGCCTGATGAAGTTCCGTCCGGCCGAGCAGGGCCTGGCGCACTTGCAGGCCTGGCGCGACCGCATCGCCGCGCGGCCGAGCGCCAGCGCCGGCACCTGAGGCATGGCAGGGGCGCCCGTCCGGCGCCTACACGGAAGTATTTGCCCTGCTGGGCAAGGAGCTGTGGCGATGCTGCTGGAGAAGCGGGTCGACGCGGTTGTCGGCGGGCGGCCCGGCATTCTCCATGCGCAAGCTGGGCATCCGCCGCGGGCAGCTGGGCTCGCACTTCGCGGTGCCGGCGCGCGAAGTGCAGCTGCATAGGTCGCGCCGCCTGGCCGATCCGCAAATGGAGATGGAACTGCGGCGCGCCCTGGCCGCCCTGCGCGCCGACGGCCGCCTCGACGCGCTGCTCGCGCGCTACGCTTCCGGCCTGGCGCGCGACCAGGTCTTCCCGCGCAGCTTGCCGACGATCCCGCTCGGGAAGAAGTAGATGGCGAGGATGAACAGGATGCCCAGCCACAGCAGCCAGCGGTCCGGATGCAGCGCCGCCTCCAGCAACGGCACGCCGGAGAGCGCGCCGGCCGCCTGCGCCATCAGCGTTTTCAGGTAATTGTTGGCCAGGATGAACAGCGCCGCACCGATGACGGCGCCGTACATGGTGCCCATGCCGCCGATCACCACGATCAGCAGGATGTCGGTCATCACCTCGAAGCCAAGCGTGGTCTTGGGGCCGACGTAGCGCAGCCACAGCGCCATCAGCGCGCCGGCCAGGGCCGCCGCCAGGGCGCCGATGCAGTTGGCGGCAATGCGGTACAGCACCGTGCGGTAGCCCAGCGCCTCGGCGCGGAACTCGTTCTCGCGGATGGCCTGCAGCACGCGGCCGAACGGCGAATTGACCACGCGCAGCAGGGCCAGGAAGATCAGCGCCGCACCGAAGAACACGATGTAATAGGTGAGCACCTTGCCGTCGACGATGCGGCCCATGAATTCGCCGAACTCGTTGGCGGGCGAGAGCAGGTCCGGCACGTCGAAGGTGATGCCGTCCTCGCCGCCGGTGAAGTCCGACAGCTGCGAGGCCAGCACCGCGAACGAGGACGCCACCGCCAGCGTGATCATGGCGTAGAAGATGGCGCGCACGCGCAGGGCGAACAGGCCGATCACCAGGGCCAGCACCAGCGTCAGCAGCAGCGCGGCGGCCAGCCCCACCGCCATGCCGCTCCAGGTGGGCGTCATACCGGCGAAGCCCAGGCCCACGCCGTAGGCGCCGATGCCGAAGAACATGGTGTGGGCGAACGAGACGATGCCGGTGTAGCCAAGCAGCAGGTCGTAGGACGCCACCAGCACGATGTAGATGCAGATGGTGGCGGCCGTGTTGAGCGGCCGCGCGCCGCTGGTGATGAAGGGCGCCAGCGCCAGGCCGAGCACCACCAGCGCGAGCAAGATGCCCAGCGGGCGGCTGCGCGGCAGGTCGCCGGAGAACAGGGAGTGGATTACGCTGCTTTGCATGTCATTTCCTCGACAGGCCGGCCGGACGCCACAGGAGGATGGCGATCATCAGCACGATATGGGACACGAGCGCCAGCTTGGGCGCCAGGAAGCCGGCGTAGTTGGCCGTCAATGCCATCAGGAGCGCGCCGATGAAGCAGCCGCCGACCGAGCCGAGGCCGCCGATGATGATGGTGATGAAGACCATCACCATCACTTCGCCGCCCATGGTGGCGCTCAGCGTTTCCTTGTACAGGCCCCACATCACGCCGCCCAGGCCGGCCAGCGCGGAGCCGGCGGCAAACACGGCGACGAACAGGCGGCGGATGCGGTAGCCCAGGGCTTCCACCATTTCGCCGTTTTCCACGCCGGCGCGGATCAGCAAACCCAGCTTGGTGCGGTTCAGCACCAGCGTCAGGACGATGAACACCGTCACCCCGACCGCCACCGCCAGCAGGCGGTATTTCTCAATGGCGGCATCGCCCAGCACGATCGCGCCGCGCAGCGCGGCCGGCAGCGGCATGGGCTTGTGTTCGGCGCCCCAGATCACGTGGATCAGCTGTTCGACCACGATCATGCCGCCCATCGTGATCAGGATCTGCTTCAAGTGCTGACCGTAGACCGGCATGATGATGACGCGCTCGAACAGCCAGCCCAGCAGCCCCGTGACGGCCATGGCCATGGCGACGGCCAGGGCGAGCGCGGTCAGGTTCATGCCCAGCGAGTCCGCCTCCAGCCAGCCCTGCATCGGCAGCAGCACCAGCGTGGCGGCGTAGGCGCCGACCGAGACGAAGGCGCCGTGGCCGAAGTTCAGCACGTCCATCAGGCCGAACACCAGCGTCAGGCCGCTCGACATGATGAAGATCATCATTCCCATGGCCAGCCCGGCCACGCTGAGGGTGATCCAGGTCGGCAAGCTGCCCACCAGCGGCAGCATGGCCAGCATCAGCGCCGGCACCAGGAGCAGCGGCAGGTAGTCGCGCGGGGCGGAGGTCAGGGTGGTGTCGCTCATGGTGCGTGCGCCTTATTGATGGGAATCGAGGGCCAGGCCGAGCAGGCGTTCCTGCAAGGCGCGGTCGGCGGCCAGGTCGGCCATGGCGCCGCTGTGGATGATGCGGCCGTCGTCCATCACGGCCACGGTGTCGCCCAGCTGGCGCACGAAGTTGAAGTTCTGTTCCACCAGCAGGACCGTGGTCTGGCCCTTGAGCTGGCGCATGGCGTCGGCCAGGTTCTGGATGATGGCCGGCGCCAAGCCCTTGGTCGGCTCGTCGATCAGCAGCAGCTGGCGCGGCTCGATGATGGCGCGCGCGATGGCCACCATCTGCTTCTGGCCGCCGGACAGGTTGCCGGCCGGGTAGTTCCAGAACTTCTTCAGGGCGGGGAAGAAGGAGAAGATCCATTCCAGGCGCGCCGTGTCCATCGGCCCGCTGCGCGCGGCCAGGTGCAGGTTCTCGCGCACGGTCAGGGCGCTGAAGACGGCCATCGATTCGGGCACGTAGGCGATGCCGGCCTGGGCGATGTCGGGCGTGGTCAGGCGGCCGATGTCGCGGCCGTCGAATTCCACCTTGCCGGCGCTGGCGTGCCACAGGCCCATGATGGTGCGCAAGGTGGTGGTCTTGCCGGCGCCGTTGCGGCCCAGCAGCACCGTCATGCCGCCGCGCGGCACCAGCAGGTCCACCCCTTGCAGGATGTGGTATTCGCCGATGTGCGTGTGCACGCCGGAGAGCTTGAGCAGGGCATCAGTCATGGCTTGCGGTCCCGAGGTAGGCTTCTTGCACGATGGCCGAGGACATCACGGCGGCGGGCTCGCCGTCCGCCACCAGGGCGCCGTTGTGCAGCACGATGATGCGGTCGGCCAGCGCCCGCACCACGCCCATCTTGTGTTCGACCAGCAGCACCGCCTTGTCGCGCTCGGCCTTGACCTGGTGGATCAGGTCCAGCACCACCGGCACTTCGTCCACGCTCATGCCGGCGGTCGGTTCGTCGAACATCATCACCTGCGGCTCCAGCGCGAGCAGGATGGCCACTTCCAGCTTGCGCTTGTCGCCATGCGACAGGGCGGCCACCGGCGTGTCGCGCCGCGCGGCCAGGGCCACGCGTTCCAGGTAGTGGTCGGCGCGCGCGATCAGCTCCTTGTGGCTGGACCAGACCGACCACAGCTTCATGCCGGCGTTGGCATGCGCCTGCACCGCCAGGCGCACGTTCTCATGCACGCTGAGGTGGGGGAACAGGTTGGTGAGCTGGAAGGCGCGGCCGATGCCCTTGCGGGTGCGCGCCGCCGGGCCGCTGCGCGTGACGTCTTCGCCGCGCAGCAGCACCTGGCCGCTGCTGGCGGGCAGCTGGCCGGACATCAGGTTGAAGTAGGTGGTCTTGCCGGCGCCGTTGGGGCCGACGATGACCGTCAACTGGCCGGCATGGAAGTCGGCACTGACGTTGTCGACGGCCGTGTGGCCGCCGAAGCGGATCGTCAGTCCGCGGGTGGACAGCAATGGGGTCATCGTTCAGCGCTTATTCTTGATGGGGACGGGCAGCTCGGAAGCGGGGATCTCGCGCACCAGTTCCAGCAGGTCCCATTCGTTCTTCTGCTCCTTCTTGATGCGGAAGTGGTACATCGGCTGCATGGCCTGGTGGTCTTCCTTGCGGAAGAACATCTTGCCCTTGGGCGTGTCGAACTCCATGCCTTCCATGGCCGCGATTAGCTTTTGCGTGTCGCCGCCGCCGGCCTTGGCCAGCGCCGCCACCACCGCGCTGGCCGCGGTGAAGCCGCCGGCGGTAAACATGTCCGGCGGCGACTTGTAGCGCTTCATGTGCTCGGCCACGAACCAGTCGTTCATCGGGTTTTTCGGGAAGGCGTGGTAGTAGTAGATGGTGCCTTCGGTGCCGGCGAACGCCTTCCAGGTCTTTAGCACCGGCAGGATGTTGCCGCCCGGCGCCAGCGTGATGCCGTAGCGCTCGGGCTTCATGTCGGCGATCTTGTTCATCGGGTTAGGTCCGGCCCAGATGATCTGCAGCACGCGCGGCTGCGGCTTGTCCTTCAGCTTGTCGAAGATGCGCTGGGCCGAGGCGGTGAAGTCGGTGGCCGTCTGCGGCGCGTACTCCTCGTGCACCACGCTGGCTTTGGAGCCGGTCAGCTGCAAGGCTTCCCGCGCCGCCTTCACGGCGTCCTTGCCGAAGGCGTAGTCCTGCGCCAGGAAGGCTACGCTGCCCTGCTTGAAGGTGGAGGCGGCAGCCAGGCCGTCCTGCATGGAGTTGCGCGCCGTGCGGAAGATGTACTTGTTCCATTTCGCGCCCGTGATGGCATCGGCCACCGCCGGTTCGACGATCAGCACCTTCTTGTATTCGGCCGCCACCGGCAGCATGGCGATGGCCGAGCCGGAGGAGCTGGTGCCGACGGCGATGTCGACCTTGTCGTCGCCGTAGGCTTCGGCCAGCAGCGTGCGGCCCAGGTCGGGCTTGCTCTGGTCGTCCTTGACGATGACCTTCAGCTTGCGCCCGTTGATTTCCATCTTGCCCTTGGTCAGGTACTCCAGGCCCAGCATGAAGCCCGCTTCGGTTTCCTTGGCGTAGGGCTCGAGAATGCCGGTCTTGCCGGCGATGAGCGCGACCTTCAGTTCCTGCGCGCCGGCCAGCAGGGGCGCCAGGGCCAGGCATAGCGGTATGATCTTTTTCATCAGATTTGCTCCGAGAGACTCCGTCCTTCAGGGCGTAGAGTGAAAGGGGCTGGCCGCAACGCGGCCATTCTCCTTGCTTGACCACCCAGATTTGTTCGAATTGTGGAACCCCATTCCACATCCGCGCGCCAAGGCGGGGACCGAGAGGTATCGCAGGCCTTGGAATAAGAGAGTGGAAATGCGGCGAATGTAATATGGTCCATGATCGTGATCGTAATGCTGCCTTTAACATTCTCCGTCGCGGACGTGCGACGCTGGAAGCAGGAATCTCCGTCCTTTAGGGCGGAGAGGACGTCAAGTAGTGTCTCCGTCTGCGCCCAATATAGATCAATCCACGCTGTCGAGGAAGCTGCGCAAGGCGTCCTGCGCGGCCGGTTCGGACAGCATGGGCGCATGGCCGATGCCCGGCACTTCGGCGTACAGCATGCGCGGCGCGGCGGCGCGCATGGCGTTGGCCTGCTCCGGCTCGATCAGGTCGGACAGGCCGCCGCGAATGAGCAGGGTGGGGCGGCGCCGCGCCAGGCGGCGGAAGGCGAAGTGCGCGCCCATCGACGTGGCCCTGAGCTTGTTGGCGCGGATCGGCACGGCAATGTTGGGATCGTAGCGCATGGCCAGCGTGCCGTCGCGCTCTTCGCGGAAGGCGCGCCGCGCCCAGCGTTCCCACTCCTGCGGCGTGTTGGCGGGGAAGGCCACCATGTTGATGCCGCTGATGTAGTCGGCGGCCTGCTGCCAGCTGGTGAACTGCTCGCCCTTGCCGGTGTAGCTGCGGATGCGCGACAGGCCGCGCTCGGACAGCGCAGGGCCGACGTCATTCAACACCGCTGCCGCGATCAGGCTCGATTTGCGCACCGCCAGGGTCATGGTGATCAGGCCGCCCATCGAAGTGCCGATGAACACGGCGCGCTCGATGCCCAGGGCGTGCGCCAGCGTGATGACGTCGTTGGCATACACCACCGGCGTGTAGCGGTCTGGCTTGGGGTCGTAGTCGGAGTTGCCGCGGCCGCGCACGTCGAGCGCGATCACGCGCCGGCCCTGCGCCGCGATCCACGGGGCGACATCCTCGAAGTCGGCCGAATTGCGCGTCAGGCCGTGGATGCAGATGACGGGCAGGTGTGCGGCGCCGCTGGCTGCGGGGTAGTCGCGCGCAAAGAGGCGCAACCCATCGTCGCTGGTGTAGCTGATCTCGGAATACATGGTCCTCGTTGGCAGCGTTGCAGGAGCGTGCAGTGTGCAAGAAATGCATCATGGCGGGAACCGGAGAGCGCGCCCACCGTGTGTGCAATTTTGCACAGCAGCACAACTGCGGCGGAAAATGATGCACAATACGGCGCATGAAGACACTGCCCGAATGGACTGACCTTCGCTTCTTCCTCGAGCTGGCGCGCGCCGGCACCTTGTCCGGCGCCTCGCGCCGGCTGGAGGTGGAGCACACCACGGTTTCGCGCCGCATCGACCGCCTGGAGCAGCAATTGGGCGCCACCTTGTTCGACCGCTCGCGCGAAGGCTATGAACTGACCGAGATGGGGCACGCCGTGCTGCCGCATGCGGAGGCGATGGAGAGCGCCTTGCTGGCCGCGCAGGGGCAGCTGTCCGGCACCGAAGTGGCCATCCGCGGCGTGGTGCGCCTGGGCGTGCCGGAAGCGCTGGGCGTGCGCTTCATCACGCCGCTGCTGGCGCGCTTCCTGCAAGACTATCCCGAGCTGTCGGTGGACCTGCTGGTGCAGCCGCGCTTTGCCAACCTGGCCAGCCGCGAAGCCGACCTGGGCGTGACGCTGGATGCGCCCAATACGGGCCGCTACATGGTGACGCGCCTCGCTTCCTTCCGCCTGTACGTGTACGGCTCGCCGGAGTACCTGGCGCGCCACGCGCCGATCAAGCGGCGCAGCGACCTGGCAGGCCACGATTTCGTCGATTACGTGCAGGACCGGCTGGCCAGCAACGAGCTTAATTTCCTCGACGAGCTGGGCGTGAACCCGCGCCGGCGCCTGTGCTGCACCGGCATGCTGGCGCAGGCCGAGGCGGCCGCCGCGGGCCTGGGGCTGATGATGGCGCCGCCGTATATGGCCACCGACGGCCGCCTGGTGCCGGTGCTGGAGGACGAGGTGTACGTGGAGCGCGCCTACTGGCTGGTGGCGCCGGTCGACCTGTACCGACTGCCGCGCGTGCGCGCCGTGTGGAACCTGTTGCGCGAGTTCGCCGAATCGCACGCCGGCCTGTTCGTATCGCACAAATGAAAAATGGGGGTACGTCCCCCATTTTTTTCTGCCTGATCTCCGTCGTCAGAATTTGTACGAGGCGGTCAGCTTGTAGGTGCGCGGGTCGCCGTAGTAGGTGGTGACGGTGTTGAAGAAGCCGCCGAAGGCGTAGCCGGCCACCTTGTAGCGCTTGTCCGTCAGGTTGCGGCCGTGCAGGCCGATCTGCAGGCGGCGGTCGGCGCTGGTCCATACCAGGCCGGCATCCCACAGGGTGAACGCGCCTTGCGCCAGCAACTGGTTCTGCGGTACCAGCGCGTCCAGGGCGGCGACGCCGGTCGGACGGATGATCTCGGCCTGGTACACCTTGTCCTTGTAGGACAGGCTGTTGCTGAAGCTCATGGTGCCGGCGCGGCCCACCAAGGCCATCGGCCACTCGTAGGTCGCGCCCAGGTTGGCCGCCACCTTCGGCGTGTTCTGGAATTCCGCGCTCTTGGCGATGTTCACCAGGGCGGTGCCGCTGGCCACCATCCATTCCTTGTATTCGGCATCGATGTAGCTCAGCATGCCGTTCACGGTCAGGGCGTCGGTCACGCGGGCAATCGCCTCCAGTTCCACGCCCTTGATCTTGGCCTTGCCGGCGTTGGTCAGGGTGCCGGCGAAGCCCACCACCTGGCCCTGCGCGTTGTAGGTCGGGATCGAGCCGGGAATCTGCACGTTCTGGTAGTCGGTGTAGAACACGGCTGCGTTGGTCTGCAGGCGGCCGCCATTGAGCGACGACTTCAGGCCCAGTTCGACGGAATCGACTTCCTCGGGATTGACGCCGCGCCGCTTCTCCAGCGAGGCCGGCGTGTTGGGGCCGCCGGTGCCGGCCAGGTCCATGCGCGGGTCGAACATGCCGCCCTTGAAGCCGCTCTGGTAGGTGCCGTACAGGTTGTGCTCGGGCGCCAGCTTCCAGCCGAAGCCCAGTTTCGGCGTGAACTTCTTGTCCTTGCGCTGCAGGTCGCCCTTGCCCATGTCCGTGTTCGGCGCCAGGCCGACGGCGGCGGGATTGCCCAGGTTGGGCGAGCCGGCCAGGCCGAGATAGGTGCGCTTGAAGATGGCCGCCTCGCGCTGGTCGTCGGTCCAGCGCCCGCCCAGGCTGACGCTGAAGGTGTCGCTGACGCTGTAGCTGGCGTCCGCGTAGATGGCCCAGGTCTTCGAATCGATGTCGTCGCGCGTCAGCAGCGACAGGCCGCCGGCGGCGTTGTACAGCACGTCGAACTCGTTGAAGGCGTTGGTCTTCATGTAGAACAGGCCCGCCACGCCCTGCCATTTGGAGCCGGTGTAGGTGAGCTGGAATTCCTGGCTGTCCTGCTCGTCGCTGTAGATGGCCGGCGCTTCCCACAGCGGCGCGTTGAGCGAATCGAAGTCGATCGGCGCGTAGGACTTGGAGGAGCGGTGCGCGGTCACCGACTTGAACATCATCTCCGGGGTGATGTTGTAGTCGATGGTGAGCGAGGCGCCCTTGGTGGTGACTTCCTGCGCGTGGCCGTTCACCTTGTACAGGTTGGCGCGCGTGTCGTAATGGCCGGCCAGCGGCGCTTCGTTGCCCGGCGCCGGGCCGTTCAGCAGGCGGTAACCCTGCTTGGGCTGGGAATCGTCCTTGGTGTAGTCGGCCGCCAGGCGGATGAACAGGTCGCTGCTCGGCAGCAGTTCCGCGCTGACGCGCGCCGCGCCCACGTCCTTGTCGTAGTTGTCCTTGCCGTTGATGACGTTCTTGCCAAAGCCGTCGCGGTTGAAGGTGCCGACCGTGGCGCCCAGGCGCAGGATGTCGCTCACCGGCGTGCTACCCTTGAGCACCAGGTCGCGCTGGTTGTACTTGCCGATGGCGCCTTTGACTTCGAAGGTCGGCTTGGCCGAAAGCTTGCGCGTGACGTACTTGACGGCGCCGCCGATGGTGTTGCGGCCATACAGCGTGCCTTGCGGGCCGCGCAGCACTTCGATGCGTTCCAGGTCGTAAATGTCGGTCAGGGCGCCCTGCGGGCGGGCCAGGTAGACGTCGTCCAGGTAGATGCCGACGCCTTGCTCGTAGCCGGCCACCGGGTCCTGCTGGCCGATGCCGCGGATGAAGGCGGTCAGGGTGGTATTGGTGCCGCGCGAAGCCTTGAGCGTGGTGCTGGGCACGATGTCGCTCAGCGCCGTGATATCGGGCAGCGCCTTCTTTTCCAGTTGCGCGCCGGACAGCGCCGTCACGGCGCCGGGCACGTCCTGGATCAGTTCCTCGCGCTTGCGGGCGGTCACGATGACGCGGTCGATCACGGCGTCGGCCTGCTCGCCGCCGGCGCTTTGCGCCAGGACAGGCTGGGTGTACAGGGCGGGCAAGGTCATCATCACCGCCGCCACGGAGCGGCGCAGCATGAAATTGTGTTTCGACACACGCATCAAAGTCTCCTTCAGGTTTTGTTATGCGTGGAGTGTGCATGTTTTGCCAACTGTGCGAAACTGACAGGGCTGCACTCACGTTGTGCAATTTTGCACAGAATCGGACGTTGTTCCTCACTTTTTGCCGGGGAGTCACATGTTTGGTTTCACTGCCCTCGAACTGGCCCGTATCCAGTTCGGCTTCACGATCTCCTTCCACATCGTGTTCCCTGCGATCACGATCGGCCTGGCCAGCTACCTGATGGTGCTGGAAGCGTGCTGGCTCAAGACCCGGCGCGACCTGTACCGCGACCTGTACCATTTCTGGCTCAAGATCTTTGCCGTCAACTTCGGCATGGGCGTGGTGTCGGGACTGGTGATGGCCTACCAGTTCGGGACCAACTGGAGCTATTTCTCGGCCTTTGCGGGCGGCATCACGGGCCCGCTGCTGGCCTACGAGGTGCTCACGGCCTTCTTCCTGGAGGCGGGCTTCCTGGGCGTGATGCTGTTCGGCTGGAACCGCGTGGGGCCGGCGCTGCACTTCGTGGCGACGGCCATGGTGGCCCTGGGCACGCTGATCTCCGCCACCTGGATCCTGGCCTCGAACAGCTGGATGCAGACGCCGCAGGGGTATGAAATCATCGGCGGGCGCGTCGTCCCCGTCGACTGGCTGGCCGTCATCTTCAATCCCTCCTTTCCCTACCGGCTGGCGCACATGAGCGTGGCGGCCTTCCTGGCCACGGCGCTCATGGTGGCGGGCTCGGCCGCGTGGCTGCTGCTCAAAGGAAAGGACAATCCGGCGATCCGGACCATGCTGTCGATGGCGATGTGGATGCTGCTGCTCGTGGCGCCGCTGCAGGCCGTGATCGGCGACTTGCACGGGCTGAACACCCTCCAGCACCAGCCCGCCAAGATCGCGGCCATGGAAGGCCACTGGGAAAACAAGGCCGGCGCCGGCGTGCCGCTGATCCTGTTCGGCATGCCCGACATGGAGGCCGAGGAAACCAGGTACGCGATCGAAATCCCGCGGCTGGGCAGCCTGATCCTGACGCACTCGCTGGACGGCACCTACCCGGGCCTGAAGGAGTTCCCGAAAGCGGACCGACCCAATGCACTGGTGGTCTTCTGGTCCTTCCGCCTGATGGTGGGCCTGGGACTGCTGATGATCCTGCTGGGCCTGGCCGGCGCCTGGCTGCGCTGGCGCGGGCGCCTGGCCACCAGCCGGCCCTTCCTGCACTGTGCCATGTGGATGGGGCCGGCGGGCATCCTGGCCATCCTGGCCGGCTGGTTCACCACCGAGATCGGGCGCCAGCCCTGGGTGGTCTACAACGTGATGCGCACGGCCGACGCCGTGTCGCCGCACGGCGCCACGGAGCTGGGCATCACCCTGGCGCTGTTCGTGGTAGTGTACTTTGCCGTGTTCGGCACCGGCATTGCCTACCTGCTGCGCCTGATCCGCAAGGGACCGCTGGTGAGCGAGGGCCAGCATGTGGAAGTGGGCGGGCCGGGACAGGTGCGCACGCCCGCGCGGCCCCTGTCGGCCGCCCGCAAATCCGATCGCGACGACGCCGGCCAGGACAAGGAGTAATCATGGGCATCGAACTATCGGTCATCTGGGCCATCATCATCCTGTTCGGCGTGATGATGTACATCGTCATGGACGGCTTCGACCTGGGCATCGGCATCCTGTACCCGTTCTTCCGGCAGAAGGAAGAGCGCGACGTGCTCATGAATACGGTGGCACCAGTGTGGGACGGCAACGAGACCTGGCTGGTGCTGGGCGGGGCCGGCCTGCTGGCCGCCTTCCCGCTGGCCTATGCCGTCATCCTGAGTGCGCTCTACCTGCCGCTGACCTTCATGCTGATCGGCCTGGTCTTTCGCGGCGTGGCGTTCGAGTTCCGCTTCAAGGCGCTCGAGCACGAGCGCCATTTCTGGGACAAGGCCTTCATCGGCGGCTCGGTGGCCGCTACGTTTTTCCAGGGCGCCGCGCTGGGCGCCTACGTGCAGGGCTTTGCCGTGGACGGCGCGCGCTTCAGCGGCGGACCGATGGACTGGCTGACGCCGTTCTCCCTGTTCACGGGCGTTGGCCTGCTGGTGGCCTATGCCTTGCTGGGCAGTACCTGGCTGATCATGAAGACCGAGGGCGCGTTGCAGGCCCGCGCCTACCGCATCGCGCGCGTGCTGGTGTGGGCCATGCTGGCGACCATTGCCATCATCAGCATCTGGAGCCCGCTGGTTGACGCGCGGATCGCTGCGCGCTGGTTCAGCTTCCCGAACATGGTCTGGTTCGCGCCGGTGCCGCTGCTGGTGCTGGCCTGCGGCTTGCTGATGCTGCGGGCGCTGGCACGCCAGGAGCAGGCCAGCCCCTTCGTCTACACGCTGGCACTGGTGTTCCTGGGCTATAGCGGCCTGGGAATCAGCATCTGGCCCAACGTCGTCCCGCCCGGCATCACGATCTGGGATGCCGCCGCGCCGCCGCAAAGCCAGGGTTTCGCCCTGGTCGGCGCGCTGCTCATCATCCCGGTCATCCTGATGTATACGGTGTGGTCGTATTACGTCTTCCGCGGCAAGGTGCGCATCGGGGAGGGCTATCACTGATGTGGAAGCGCCTGGGCTGGATGGTCCTGATCTGGGCCGCAAGCGTGGCCGCACTTGCTCTGCTGGCGGCCCTGGTGAAGCTGGCCATGCGCGCGGCCGGCATGACTACCTGATGCGGCGGTACCAGGACTGGCCCGGCGCGAGCGGCAGATAGCAGGCCGCCAGCGCTTCGGCCGGGTCGAGCTCGCGGTCCAGGCCCAGGGTGCCGAAGGGGACCAGGCTGTCGTGGAACAGCTGCAGCACGCGCTGGCGCAGCAGCGGGCCGAAGTCGGGCAGGGCGCGCTGGCAGGCGATCAGGTTGAATTCATTGAACGAGGCGTCCGTGACCAGGTTGTACTGCGCCCAGGTAATGCGGTTGCGCAGCGAGGGCGCCAGCATGGCACGCCCGCTCTGGAGCTGGAAATAGTCGGCCAGGCGGCCGGCGCCGCCGCACTGGGCGTAGGCGGCCTGCGCCCGTTCCAGTTCGGCTTCCGGCAGCCAGGCGGCGGCCGCCTCGTCCAGCATGTCGTCGCTGGCCACGGTGGCGTGGATTTCCGCATGGGCCAGCAACCCCATGTCGGCCAGGATGATGGCCAGGGTCCAGGCCTGGCCGGCGCCGGCGCAGTCGGCCAGCCAGATGCGCGGCAGTGCGGCACCGCGCAGCGAGTGTTCGGCGGCCTGGCGCAGCAGGAGCGCTTCGCTGGCGTCGTCGAACAGGCTGGCAGGCGGCACGTGCAGGGCGCGCAGCAGGCCCCCCGCCGTGGCCTGGTCGTGCAGCACATGGTCCTGCAGCTGCGACAGCGTGGCCAGCCCGCGCTGCTGCATGAAGCCGAACAGCTTGGCCTTGAGCGGCACCCGGTCGTGCAGGCGGAAGTCGAAGCCGAAGCGCCGCACCAGCGCCTCCAGCAGCAGCTCCAGCTCGAGTTCCTCCAGTTCCGGCGCCGCGCTGCGGCGCAGTTCCTCCTTGGCGCCCATCAATGCAGCCACACCCTCATCAGCGACAGCAGCTGCGCCACATCGACCGGCTTGGTGATGTAGTCGGAAGCGCCGGCGGCGATGCACTTGTCGCGGTCACCCTTCATGGCCTTGGCGGTCAGGGTGATGATGGGGAGGGAGCGGAACTTGGGAATGCGCCGGATGGCGCGCATGGTGTCGTAGCCGTCCATCTCCGGCATCATGATGTCCATCAGGACGATCTCGATGCTCGGGTCGCGTTCCAGCACCTCGATGCCGTCGCGCCCGTTCTCGGCAAAGGACACCTGCATCTGCTGGCGTTCCAGCAGCGAGGACAGGGCGAAGATGTTGCGCAGGTCGTCGTCGACGATCAGCACCTTGCGCCCGGCCAGGCCGGCGTCGGCCGCGTGCACTTCCTCCAGCATGCGGCGCTGGGCTTCGGGCAGGTTGGCCTGGGAACGGTGCAGGAACAGCGCGGTTTCGTCCAGCAGGCGCTCGGGCGAGCGGGCGTCCTTGATGACGATGGTCTTGGCGTAGCGCTTCAGCTTGGCCACTTCCTTGCGGTTCAGTTCCTTGGCGGTGTTGATCACGATCGGCAGGTCGCGCAGCCGCTGGTCCTTGCCGATCAGGTCCAGCAGTTCGAAGCCGCTGATGTCGGGCAGGGTCAGGTCCAGCACCATGCAGTCGAAGTGCGCGGCGTGCAGCGCCGCCAGCGCGTCCTTGCCGGTGCCAACGGCGGTGATGTCCACGTCGCTCTCGCCAATCAGCTTGACGATGGCGGCGCGCTGGTTTTCCTCGTCGTCCACCACCAGCAGGTTGCGCTTGCCGCCGATCAGGAAGCGCTGGATGCGCGTGAATTCCTCGTGCAGGTCTTCCTTGCTGACCGGCTTGTTGAGATAGGAAATGGCGCCGCTGCGCAGCGCCCGTTCCCGTTCGCGCAGGCTCGACATCACGTGCACCGGGATGTGGCGCGTGCTCGGGTCGCGCTTCAGGCGTTCCAGCACGGTGAAGCCGTCGATGTCCGGCAGGTCCAGGTCGAGCAGGATGGCCGACGGCAGGTAGTCGCGCGCCAGGCTCAGCGCCCAGTCGCCGTGCGGCGTGACGATGCCCTTGAAGTTCTTCTCGCGCGCAAAGTCCAGCACCACCTTGGCGAAGCGCTCATCGTCCTCGATGATCAGCACGGAAGGATCGCCCGGCGCCGTCAGGCCGCGGTCGTCGATGGTGGAACCATAGGCCTGCTCCTCCTGTTCCTGCGCCTGTTCGCGCGGCTGCGTGTACACCACGGCCGGCGTGGCGATGACCTGCTGCGGCGCGGACGGTGCCGGCAGGCGCGGCATGGCCGGCTGGCGCGCCGTTTCGTAGTACACGAAGCCGGAGCGGTTGTACGGCAGGAACAGGGTGAAGGTCGAGCCGGCGCCGACCACGGATTCGACGCGGATCTCGCCGCCCAGCAGGCGCGCCAGTTCGCGCGAGATCGACAGGCCCAGGCCGGTGCCGCCGTACTTGCGGGCGGTGGAGCCGTCGGCCTGCTGGAAGGCCTCGAAGATCAGCTGCAGCTTGTCGCCCGCGATACCGACGCCGGTGTCACTGACGGCAAAGGACAGTACCGCGTCCGCATTGCCCAGGTTCGGGTGGTCGCTGCTCCAGCCGCTTTGCACCAGCGCGATGGAAAGCGAGACCTGGCCGTGGTTGGTGAACTTGAAGGCGTTGGAGAGCAGGTTCTTCAGCACCTGCTGCAGGCGCGTGGTGTCGGTCATCAGCGATGCGGGCAAATTGTTGCCCAGCTCCACCGTGAAGCCCAGGTGCTTGGCCTCCGCCATGTGGCGGAAGGTGCGTTCCACGTAGCTGCGCAGGTTGGCGAAGCGGTACTCCGACACGTCCAGCGTGACGGTGCCCGACTCGATCTTGGACAGGTCCAGGATGTCATTGATCAGGGTCAGCAGGTCGGAGCCGGAACCGTGGATGGTCTTGGCGAACTCCACCTGCTTGCCCGACAGGTTGCCTTCCGGGTTGTCGCCCAGCTGCTGCGCCAGGATCAGCAGCGAGTTCAAGGGTGTACGCAGCTCGTGCGACATATTGGCCAGGAACTCGGACTTGTACTTGGAGGACAAGGCCAGCTGGGTCGCTTTTTCCTCCAGCGCCAGTTTCGCCTGTTCCACCTCGCGGTTCTTGCGTTCCACCTCGATGTTCTGCTCGGACAGCAGGCGCGCCTTCTCGGCCAGTTCCTGGTTGGTCTGCTGCAGCTCCTGCGCCAGCGACTGCGACTGCGTCAGCAGCGACTCGGTCCGGCTGTTCGCCTCGATGGTGTTGAGCACCACGCCGATCGATTCCATCAGCTGGTCCAGGAAGGACAGGTGGGTTTCCGTGAAGCGGTCCAGCGAGGCGATCTCGATCACTGCCTTCACCTGCTGCTCGAACAGGATCGGCAGCACCACGATATTGGTCGGCGGCGCCGCGCCCAGGCCGGAGCTGACCACGATATAGTCGCGCGGCACGTCGGTCAGCCAGATGCGCATCTTCTCCAGCGCGCACTGGCCCACCAGGCCTTCGCCCGGCAGGAAGGAAGTCGGCAGCTTGCGCGAGGAGCGGTAGCCGTAGCTGGCGATCATGCGCAGGCGCGCGTCGGCCAGCTGCGAATCCATCATGTAGAACACGCCGTGGTGCGCCGACACCAGCGGCGCCAGTTCGGACAGGATCAGCTTGGTCACCGCCTGCAGGTCGCGCTGGCCCTGCAGCAGGCGGGTGAAGCGCGCCAGGTTGGTTTTCAGCCAGTCCTGCTGCGCGTTCTTCTGCGTGGTTTCCTTCAGGTTGCGGATCATCTCGTTGATGTTGTCCTTCAGGTAGGACACCTCGCCGCGCGCATCGACCTGGATGGAACGGGACAGGTCGCCGCGCGTCACGGCGGTCGCCACCTCGGCAATCGCGCGCACCTGGTTGGTCAGGTTCGCCGCCAGCTGGTTCACGTTTTCCGTCAAGTCCTTCCAGGTGCCGGCCACGCCGGACACGTTGGCCTGGCCGCCCAGCTTGCCCTCGGTACCCACCTCGCGCGCCACGCGCGTCACTTCCGAAGCGAAGGAGGACAGCTGGTCCACCATCACGTTGATGGTGTCCTTCAGTTCCAGGATCTCGCCCTTCACGTCCACGGTGATCTTCTTGGACAGGTCGCCGCGCGCCACGGCGGTGGTCACCGCCGCGATGTTACGCACCTGACCTGTCAGGTTCGAGGCCATGAAGTTCACGTTGTCGGTCAAGTCCTTCCAGGTGCCGCCCACGCCCGGCACGTAAGCCTGGCCGCCCAGCTTGCCCTCGGTACCCACCTCGCGCGCCACGCGCGTCACTTCCGAAGCGAACGACGACAGCTGGTCCACCATCACGTTGATGGTGTTTTTCAGTTCCAGGATCTCGCCCTTCACGTCCACGGTAATCTTCTTGGACAGGTCGCCGTTCGCCACGGCCGTGGTCACTTCCGCGATGTTACGCACCTGGCCCGTCAGGTTGGACGCCATGAAGTTCACGTTGTCGGTCAAGTCCTTCCACGTGCCGCCCACGCCGGACACGTTGGCCTGGCCGCCCAGCTTGCCCTCGGTACCCACCTCGCGCGCCACGCGCGTCACTTCCGATGCGAAGGAGTTCAACTGGTCCACCATCACGTTGATGGTGTTTTTCAGTTCCAGGATCTCACCCTTCACGTCCACGGTAATCTTCTTGGACAAGTCGCCGTTCGCCACCGCGGTGGTCACCTCCGCGATGTTACGCACCTGGGACGTCAGGTTACCCGCCATCGAGTTCACCGAGTCGGTCAAGTCCTTCCAGGTGCCCGCCACCCCCTTCACCTGCGCCTGGCCGCCCAGCTTGCCCTCGGTACCCACCTCGCGCGCCACGCGCGTCACTTCCGAAGCGAACGAGGACAGCTGGTCCACCATCACGTTGATGGTGTTCTTCAGCTCCAGGATCTCGCCCTTCACGTCCACGGTAATCTTCTTTGACAAGTCGCCGTTGGCCACGGCGGTGGTCACCGCCGCGATATTACGCACCTGGCCCGTCAGGTTGGAGGCCATGAAGTTCACGTTGTCGGTCAAGTCCTTCCAGGTGCCGCCCACGCCCGGCACGTACGCCTGGCCGCCCAGCTTGCCCTCTGTACCCACTTCGCGCGCCACGCGCGTCACTTCCGACGCGAAGGAACGCAGCTGGTCCACCATCACGTTGATGGTGTCCTTCAGCTGCAGGATCTCGCCGCGCACGTCCACCGTGATCTTCTTGGACAAGTCGCCGTTGGCCACCGCGGTGGTCACCTCCGCGATGTTGCGCACCTGGGACGTCAGGTTACCCGCCATCGAGTTCACCGAGTCGGTCAAGTCCTTCCAGGTGCCGGCCACGCCCTTCACCTGCGCCTGGCCGCCCAGCTTGCCTTCGGTACCCACCTCGCGCGCCACGCGCGTCACCTCGGACGAGAAGGAAGTCAGCTGCTCCACCATCGTATTTGCCGTCATGGCCGCCCGCAGGTACTGGCCCTTCAGCGGGTGACCGTCGACCTCCAGCGCCATGGTCTGCGACAGGTCGCCTTTGGCCACGGCGCCGATCACGCGCGCCATCTCGGTGGTCGGCCGCACCAGGTCGTCGATCAGCGTATTGACCGCGCTGATGATGGTGGCCCAGCCGCCGGAAACATGCACCGTCGCGCGCTGCGTCAGGCGGCCCTCGCGGCCCACGACGCGGCTCACTTCCGTCACCGACTTCACCATGCGTTCGTTGGTCTCGATGATGTCGTTCAGGGTATCGGCGATCTTGCCCGACACGCCAGTCCAGTCGGAGGGCAGGCGGGCCGAGAAGTCACCTTTTTTCAGGGCCATCAGGGTGGACAGAATCAGTTTCAGGTCCAACTCTTCCGGCAGTTCGGTCATGTCGTTCATTGACGCTACCTCAGGTATGAAGGTGGAATACGAGGAAGGTTAAATGTACACCCGCGCCGGTGACAGTCAATCACAAACGGGTTCAAAAGCTTCATTTTGTCAATAAAGCAACACGCGGGGCAACATTCTTTCCAAGAATAACGAGCAGCAAAGTTCCAACGCGCACGATTCGAAAAATCGGGGACGTAACAAGGTTTTCGTCGTTCGACGAAAAACCTGTTACGTCCCCGATTTTTCACTTCAGCTGTTTCAGGAGGAAGGCGTAGGTTAGGGCCCACATCTGCGCCTGCTGGTCGTTGTTGGCGGCGCCGGCGTGGCCGCCTTCCATGTTTTCCCAATACAACACGTCGTGGCCTTGTTCCTTCATCTTTGCCACCATCTTGCGGGCGTGGCCGGGATGCACGCGGTCGTCGCGCGTGGAGGTGGTAAACAGGACGCGCGGGTAGTGCTTGTCCTTGAAGACGTTCTGGTACGGCGAGTATTTGCCGAGGTAGGCCCACTGCTTGGGGTCGTCCGGATCGCCGTATTCGCCCATCCAGGAGGCGCCGGCCAGCAGCTTGCTGTAGCGCTGCATGTCCAGCAGCGGTACCTGGCACACGACTGCGTTGAACAGGTCGGGGCGCTGGGTCAGCGCGGCGCCCACCAGCAGGCCGCCATTGCTGCCGCCCATGATGCCGAGGTGGCGCGGGCTGGTGATCTTGCGCTTGATGACGTCCTGGGCCACGGCAATGAAGTCGTCGAAGGCGCGCTGGCGGTTTTCCTTCAGGGCCGCCTGGTGCCAGCGCGGGCCGAATTCGCCGCCGCCGCGGATGTTGGCCAGCACGTAGATGCCGCCTTGCTTGAGCCACGCTTCGCCGGTGGTGCCGCTATAGAAGGGCTTCATCGACACTTCGAAGCCGCCGTAGCCGTACAGGACGGTGGGGTTCTTGCCGTTGGGCTTGGCCTTTCTGTGCATCAGGACGAAGTAGGGCACCAGGGTGCCGTCCTTCGACGTGGCCATGTGCTGCTGCACGGTGTAGGGCTTGGCGTCGAAGTAGGCGGGCAGCGCCTTGAGCGCGCTGCGCTGATCGCTGCCGGCATTGGCCAGGTACATCGTGGTCGGGTTCAGGAAGTCCGTCACCGTCAGGAAGTACTGGTCCGATTCGATGGGGTCCAGCGCCTGCACGGCCAGGGTGCCGAAGGCGGGCGCGTTGATGTCGCGCCGCTGCCAGGCCCCGTCCACGTGGCGCAGTTCGACCAGGCGGTTCTTGACGTTGTCGAGTACATTTAGCAGCAGGGCGGAGCGGGTGGCGCTGACGCCGTCGAGCGAACTGGCGGGCGTCGGGGTGAACAGGACGTCGAATTGGCGTCCGCCCGCCATGAAGCGCTTGAAATCGGTGGCCAGCAGGGAGCCCTGCTTGTAGGTGGTGCCGTTGACGCTCCAGTCCGAGCGCAAGTCGATCACGAGCTGGTCGCGCACGGTGTAGGCGTTGGCGTCGTCGGGCTTGTCGACCTTGGCCAGGCCGTCGCCCGTGCGCACGAACAGCTCGCTGGCGTAGAAGCCGATCTGGCGCGTGATGAACTGGTAGCTGTGGCCGGGGGTGAAGTCCTTGTAGGCGCCCACGCCCAGGTCGTCGTTCTTCGCTTCGTACAGGGTGGCGGCGGCGGACAGCGGGGTGCCGCGCTTCCATTCCTTGACGATGCGCGGGTAGCCGGAGGTGGTCATGCTGCCGGCGCCAAAGTCGGTGGAGACAAAGATGGTGTCGGCGTCGATCCAGCCAATGTCGCTCTTCGCTTCGGCCAGGTTGAAGCCGTCGGCGACGAAGGCGCGCCGGGCGACGTCGAATTCGCGCACCACGTGCGCGTCGCCGCCGCCGCGCGAGAGCTGCACCAGGCACTTCTCGCCCTGCGGGTACAGGCACGAAACCCCGTGCCACACCCAGTTTTCGTTTTCCTCGGCGGCGAGCTTGTCGATGTCGAGCACCGTTTCCCATTGCGGTTCGGGTCTCTGGTACTGCTCGAGCGTGGTGCGGCGCCAGATGCCGCGCGTGTGCTGGGCGTCGCGCCAGAAGTTGTAGTAGTACTCGCCGTGCTTGGTGACGTAGGGAATGCGTTCCTTGGAGTTGAGGATGGTCTTCAGGCGCGCGTGGATGCCGGGGTAGTCGGCCTGGGCTTGCAGCTCCTTGAGCGCGACGGCATTTTGTTCCTTGACCCAGGACAGGGCCTGTTCGCCGCCCACGTCCTCCAGCCAGAGATACGGGTCGGGCTTTTGCGCGTACGCGCCACCCACTGCCGCCAGCCCGAGCACGACGCCGGATGCCATTTTTCGATACGCGCGCATTCCCACTCCTCTTCAATAGAATGCGCTTAATCTACACTAAAGCTGGCGGGCCTCAAAGGTGTTGCACTGGGCGATCTCGCCCGATTCGATGCCGCGCGTGAACCAGCGCACGCGCTGCGCGGAACTGCCGTGGGTGAAGGAGTCGGGCACCACGTCGCCGCCGGACTGGCGCTGCAGGGCATCGTCGCCGATGGCGGTGGCGGCGGCCAGCGCCGCTTGCACGTCGCCTTGTTCGATGATGTTGCGGGCGCGATTGGCATGGTGGGCCCACACGCCGGCGAAGCAGTCGGCCTGCAATTCAAGCCGCACCGATAGGGCGTTGGCCTGGCGCTCGGAGGCGTTGCGCTTGGCGTTGTGGACTTTGGTGCTCAGGCCCATCAGGTTCTGCACGTGGTGGCCGACTTCGTGCGCCACCACATATGCTTGCGCGAATTCGCCGGGCGCCTTGAAGCGGCTTTCCATCAGGCGGAAGAAGTCGAGGTCGATGTAGATGTCCTGGTCGCCGGGACAGTAGAACGGGCCGGTGGCGGACACGCCCTGGCCGCAGGCGGTGGCGATGCTCCCATTGAAGACCTTCAGCTTGGGCATCTGGTAGGTGCCGCCGTTGCGGCGGAACAGTTCCGTCCACACGTCTTCCGTGTCGGCCAGCACCACCTTCATGAGTTTGTATTCGCGGTCGTTGCCTTCCGGGCCCGGCCGCGATTGTTCCTGCTCGCTTACCTGGACGGGACCGCCGCCGCTGAGCAAGCCGAGGATGGTGAGCGGGTTGATGCCCAGTGCCCAGCCGCCAATCAGCGCGATGACGATGGTGCCGATGCCGATCGAGCGCCCGCCGAATCCGAAGCCGCCCCCGCCGCCACTGCCGCGATGGTCTTCGACGTTGTCGCTTTCGCGGTTACCTTCCCAGCGCATCGTGTTCACTCCTTGTTGGTTTTCGCCAGTGTAACCCATTGGTGTGCGCGGCCGGCGCACGTACAATGCGCCCATGAAAAAACCTGGCAAGGCATTCTTCCTGGCGCTGGCCGCCATCCTCGCTGTCGCGCTGGCGGCGGGCGCCGCGTGGCGCCACCGTTTGCCGGCGCGGCCCGCCGTTCCGTGCGCACAGCAGCAGCCGGCGCAGTTCAGTGCCGCCTGCCTGGCGCAGGCCCAGGCAGGCGCCGCGCGCGGCGAACGGGCGGCGATGGGGGCGCTGGCCGCCTACTTCGACCCGCGCGAACCGGCACAGGCGCGGCGCTGGACGCTGGGCGCGGCCCGGCTGGGCGAGCCGGGCGCCATCGCCCGCGTGCTGGCCGCTTGCGGCGCGGGCAAGCCCTACACGGAGGCCGAGGCGCAGGCGCTGCTGCCGCTGGCGCCGGCGCTGGACGCGCTGCATTTCCGTCTTGGCGGGTCCTGCGCGGCGCCCGACATGGCGGCGGCGCGCGCCCTGAAGGCGGCTGATGTGCTGGCGGCGCCGGATGGCGCGGCCCTGTGCAAGGTGGCCGTGCGTTACGGCGCGTTGCGCCTCTCGCGCGCCGGCGCGCAGCTTGACGCCCAGGCTGCCCAGCAATTGCTCGCCGAGTGCGAGCGCCGCACCCAGGTGGCGCCGGCCGCGCGCCAGGAGGCCGCGTCCGTGCGGCAGATGCTGGCGCGCGAGATCCGGCCCGTGCACATCAGCGTTGATTGACCCACACCGGCGCCGACCATAACTGCCGCCCGTCGTCCTGGATGATGCGCGCGTAATAGAAGTGCGCGCCGGGCGCCGGCATGAAGCGGTGCCGCAGGCCCTGCACCCCAGGCAGCGCGCGCACCGCGCCGCGCCGGCCCGGTATGCCTTCCATGAGGTCGAGCTTGGCGATGCCGCGCCCGCTGCCGCTGGCAAAGTGCACCTGCAGGGTCAACGCGCCGCTGTTGTCGGCCTGGCCGCCCATCAGGGTGTCGTTGGCCGTGAGCGCGATGGCGCTGAGCTTGTCCATCGAGGCGAAGACGCGGCGCGCGCGGATGGCCGCCAGCAGGGTTGCCGGCGTGCGCGCCGCGCCGCGCGGCAGCAGGATGCCGGTGCGGTTGCCGTAGGCCGCGCCCCAGTTGGCGCAGTGGTTGTCCTGGTTGCTGCTGAAGGCCAGGCGGTAGCCCGCTTCGAGCAGGCGGTTGCAGGCCTCCTCATGGAAGTTGTGGCGCGTTTCGCCTTCGTCGATGCGGGCGGAAAACGCATTGCTGTTCATGATTTCGCACAGGGCCATGGCGGCGCCCGCGTCCGCGCTGTACGCCATGGGCTGACCGCCGATGGGAAACTGGGTCAGGCGCGGGTGGTTGAACTGGCCCAGCCAGCCCTGTTCCTTCATCAGCGTGTACAGGGCGGCATAGTCGTTGCGCGGCGTGACGACGTCGGCAAACGGCTGGCCGTCGGCGCTGCGCTCCCAGCCCAGCAGGGCGGGGCTGTCCAGGATGTTCAGGTGCCCGCCGCCGCTGATCACGCCCCATTCCTGGCCGTACAGGGCAACAAAGCCGGGGTGGGCGGCGTTGTAGTCGCTGGCGCTGTCCAGGCCCAGGCGGTAGCGCTGGCGCGCGGCCAGCGGGTCGGCGCCGGGATCGCTGCGGTCGCTGCCGTCGTACATGTGGTTGTGTTCGGACGTTAACAGGAAGTCCAGGCCATGCCGCTGGGCAAAGGCGAAGGCATCGGACGGGCCGAAGGGGGCGCGCAGCGGTTCCTGCGCGCCTTGGCACTGGGCAAGGTCGCCGCCGCCGTCGCTGTGGTTGGTCTGGCTGTGCAGGTTGCCGTACACAATGTCGTAGGGCAGATCACCGAGGCTGCGCGGGGCGGCGCCGCTGGCCGCGGCAGGGGCGGCGGCCAGCAGCGCCGGCCGGCCGATGGCGATGGGGCGGCGCTGGACGAGGCCGCCCGCTTGCAGGCGCAGCTCGTAGATGCCGCCCGGCAGCGCGGCGGCGGCGCGCCAGCGGACCTGGGCCTGGCCGTGGCCGCCGCGCAAGGCGTGGCGTCCGCGCCACTGGCGCAGCAGCCGGCCATCGGGCCGATGCAGGGCCAGTTGCCACCCGACGGCATGTCCCGCCCGCGCGCCCGGCAGCGAGAAGTGCAGGATGAAAGTGCGCATTTCCCCTGGCGCGGGTGGCGTGAAAGCCGCTTCCAGCATGGCGTCGAATTCGCGGTGTTCGCGCGTGGGCGCGGGCGCCGCGGGCGCTGCGGCGGCGCTGGCCGGGATGGCGGCGCCTGCGGCAAATCCATGCACGCAGGCTATGAGAACCCGGCACATCCGGGATGCCGGTAAGATGTGGAATCCGTTGTCCATGGCTTGCCCTCCTGTCGTGCCTTAGACGAGGGTGCAATGAATTGGTTCCGTTCCGGGCTGCTTTAATAGTATGCTGCTTAAATGCAAGACTTTTCTCAATGGATGAGGCGTAAATTGCGCGGCCTGGCGAGCGGGCGGGTCCTGCTGTGGCTGCTTGGACTGTCGCTGGCGGCTGCCGTCGGCGCCACCTTGTACGCCACGGCGGCCCATACCGTGGAAGAGGAGGCGCAGCAGCGCTTCGACAACATGAACCGCGCCACCCAGTACAGCATTTCGGCGCGCGTGAAGTCGTATTCGGACGTGGTGCGCGGCCTGGTGGCACTGTTCCAGACGTCGGACCACGTCAGCCGGCTGCAGTTCCGCCAGTACGTGGCCGCGCTCGATATCGGCAAGCATTTCCCCGCCATCGAAGCGATCAACTTCGCGCCCAATGTGCCGCACGGGCAGCGCGACGCCTTCGTGGCGGCCGTGCGCGCCGATACCAGCCTGACGCCCGAGGGTTATCCGAAATTTGCGATCAAGCCGCCCGGCACGCGCGAGCATTATTCACCGCTGACCTATCTGGAGCCGATGGGCGTGCTGATGGAGAAGTTCGGCGTCGACATCACGGCCAACCCGAATATCGACCGTGCCATGCAACTGTCGCGCGACACGGGGCAGATCAGCGCTTCCGGCCAGCCGGTGGTGGTCAAGCAGCCGGTGCCCCATATCGGCCTGGGGATGCGCCTGCCGGTGTACCGGCGCGGCATGCCCGTGCACGACGTGAGCAGCCGCCGCGCCGCCTTCCTCGGTTCGGTCGGCATCGGCTTTTCGGTGGCCAAGCTGATCCAGGGCGCCATCGACGAGATGGCCGACCGCGACGTGCACATGATCCTGTACGCGGACGCCTCGGTCGACCCGGAAAAGCGCAGCCTGATCATCGAGAAGGATGACCGCCTGCTGTTCAACGATAACGGGTCGATCGACAAGCCGGCCGCGTTGCCGGGCGACCACAGCGACTACTTCATTTCCGTGCTGCCCATCGATTTCAACGGCAGCCTGTGGAAAGCCCAGTTCTACGCGCGCAAGGATGCCATGATCGAGGGCCTGGACCGCTGGTTCCCCTTGATCGCGATGGTCACCGGCTTTGCCGGCACCTTGCTGATCTACGGCTATTCCTTCACCATGTATTCGCAGCGCCGCAACGCCGTGGAGCAGCGGCGCCTGCTGGACAGCGTGCTTGACAACGTGGACGCCCATGTCTACATGAAGGACCAGGGCCGGCGCTATGTGTATGTCAACGCGAAGATGGCGGAGGTGATCGGCAGTCCGGTGGAAGAGATCATCGGCAAGCTCGACATCGAGGTGATGAACCACCGCGACGCGGACGAGGCCTGGCACGAGGACCGCGCCGTGCTGGCCGACGGCCAGAAGCGCTCGGGCGAGGCCAGCTACACCGACCGCCATGGCGTGGTGCACCACCTGTGGACGGTGAAGGCGCCGGTGCGGCTGGACAAGGACGTGTCGGTGGTGATCGCGCTGTCGACCGACGTCACCGAATTGCACATGCTGAAGGAGCAGGCGCGCGCGGCCAACCAGGCCAAGAGCGATTTCCTGTCGAATATGAGCCACGAGATCCGCACGCCGATGAATTCCGTGATCGGCATGGCGCACCTGGCGCTGAAGGGTGCCACCAATCCGAAGCAGAAGGATTACCTGCAAAAGATCTACCATTCGGGGCAGCACCTGCTGGGCATCATCAACGACATCCTGGACTTTTCCAAGATCGAAGCGGGCAAGCTCGACCTGGAAGTGCTGGACTTCGCCCTGGAATCGCTGCTGAGCAATATTTCCAGCCAGCTCGGCGACGCGGCCAGCCGCAAGGGCCTGGAGCTGGTGTTCGAAATCTGGCCGGGCCTGTCGCACCAGTTGCGCGGCGATCCGCTGCGCCTGGAGCAGGTGCTGCTGAACTTCACCAGCAATGCCATCAAGTTCTCGGAGAATAACAAGATCTACATCCGCGCCCGGCCGGTCGAGGACCGCGACAACTACACCGTGGTGCGCTTCGAGGTACAGGACAACGGCATCGGCATGACGCCGGCCCAGGTATCGAGCCTGTTCCAGTCCTTCCAGCAGGGCGACACGTCCACCACGCGCAAGTACGGCGGCACGGGCCTGGGCCTGGTGATCAGCAAGCAGCTGGCCGAGCTGATGGGCGGCACCGTGGGCGTGGAGTCGGCGCCGGGCCACGGGTCGACGTTCTGGTTCACCGCCAAGCTGCAGAAGGGCACCCACCTGCTGCAGGCCACCGACAGCAACGCGCTGCAGCCGGACATGCTGGCGCCGATCCACGGCGCCTCCATCCTGCTGGTGGAAGACAACATCTTCAGCCAGCAGGTGGGGCAGGAACTGCTGGAGGATGCCGGCGCCACCGTGGTGGTGGCCAACAACGGCAAGGAAGCCATCGACCTCTTGTTGAAGGAGCATTTCGACTGCGTGCTGATGGACGTGCAGATGCCGGTGATGGACGGCTACGAGGCCACGCGCCTGATCCGCGCCCATCCGAAGCTGGCCGGCACCCTGATCATCGCTATGACCGCCAACGCGGGCCGCGAAGACCAGGCGCGCTGCCTGTCGGCCGGCATGGACGAATTCGTGACCAAGCCGATCGCGCCCAACCTGCTGTTCTCGGTGCTGTCGAAGTGGATGAGCCAGCGCGCGGCCGAAGGGCGTCCGCCGGCGGTGCGCAGCACCACCGCGACCGGGCTGCAGCCGGCGGCGCCGGTGCTGACGCTGGTGCCGGCGCCGGAGCCGCAGCATGAAGCGGGGCCGGCGGCCGAAGCGGAACTGTTCGACCTGCGCGCCCTGGCCCAGACTTTCGGCAACAAGCCGGAGAAGATGCGCAAGTACGCGAACATGTTCATCGATTCGGCGCAGGACGGCTTGCGCGAGGTGCAGGCCGCGCTCGATGCGGGTGACCTGGTGCGGCTGTCGGAACTGGGGCACCGCATCAAGTCCTCGGCGCGGGCGGTGGGGGCCATGAGCTTTGCCGACCTGTGCCTGGCGCTGGAAAAACTCACGCCGGCCGACGGCGTGGAGCGCGCCGCCGCCATCGTGGGCCAGATGCAGCCTTTGCTGGACCGCTTGCGCGAGCATATTGCGCAGGAGATGAACGCAAATATTCCGGGTTAGGCGGCGCAGAACCTTCCCGCCAGGGGGCAAGTGCGGCGATAATGGCAATCCTCGCACTATCGCTGTTTTTTCATGGCCCCAAGCATCCAACCCGGACTCCTGATCCTGCACGGCAACCAGCTCGAAGAGCTGCGCAGCGCCGTGTTCCAGTGGTTGCGCGGCCATCCGCTGGCGCCGCTGGAGCAGGAAATCTTCCTGGTGCAGTCGAACGGCGTGGCCGAATGGCTGAAGATCGCGCTGGCGGAGGAAACGGGCCTGTGCGGCGCCACCCGCGTGGCGCTGCCGGCGCGCCTGCTGTGGGAGATCTACCGCGGCATGCTGGGCCATGCGCGCGTGCCGCCCATTTCCGCCTTCGACAAGGGACCCCTGACCTGGCGCCTGATGCGCCTGCTGCCGCAGCTCCTGGCGCAGGACGACTTCGCGCCGCTGCGCCATTTCCTGCGCGACGGCGACCCCGAGCGCCGCCTGCAGCTGGCCGAACGCCTGGCCGACCTGTTCGACCAGTACCAGGTGTACCGCGCCGACTGGCTGGAAGACTGGGCCGCGGGACGCGACCAGCTGCGCAATGCGCGCGGCGAGCCGGTGCCGCTGGCGCCCGACCAGCGCTGGCAAGCCGCGTTGTGGCGCGCCGTGGCGGCCAGCGTGCCGCAGGAGGAACGTGGCCTGGGCCGCGCCAGCGTACATGCCGCCTTCGTGGAAGCCGTGCAGCGCGGCGATGCGCCGCTGGGGCGCCTGCCGCGCCGCATCGTGCTGTTCGGCGTCTCGGCGCTCCCGTACCAGAGCCTGCAAGCCATGGCCTCGCTGGCGCGCTTCACCCAGGTGGTGATTGCCGTGCCCAACCCGTGCCGCTATTACTGGGGCGACATCATCGAAGGGCGCGACCTGCTGCGCGCGGCGCACCGGCGCCACGCGGCGCGCAAGGACATCGACCTGGCGGCCGTGCCGCTGGAGGCGCTGCACGCCCACAGCCATCCGCTCTTGGCAAGCTGGGGGCGCCAGGGGCGCGACTACATCCGCATGCTCGACGAATTCGACACCGCTTCCGACCTGGCAGGGCGCGACGACAAGCTGCGGGTGGACCTGTTCAGCGAGGAGGCGGGCGCCACGCTGCTGGCCCAGGTGCAAGCCGCCGTGCGCGACATGCTGCCGCTGGCCGAGCATCCGGCGGCCCTGGGCGTGCCGCCGCCGCCCGAGAGCGACCGTTCCATCGAGTTCCACGTGGCCCACAGCGTGCAGCGCGAAGTGGAGATCCTGCACGACCAGCTGCTGGCCATGTTCGCCGCCGACCCGCAGCTGCGCCCGCGCGACGTGGTGGTGATGGTGCCTGACATCGACGTGTTCACGGCCTCGATCCGCGCAGTCTTCGGCCAGCACCGGCGCCACGACGCGCGCTTCATCCCGCATGAAATCGGCGACGTCAACGACCGCAGCGTCAACCCGCTGCTGGTGGCGCTGGAGTGGCTGCTGCGCCTGCCGCAGCAGCGCTGCCGCCAGAGCGAGGTGCGCGACCTGCTCGACGTGCCGGCCCTGGCGCGCCGCTTCGGCCTGGCCGAGGACGACCTGCCGACGCTGGGCCAGTGGATCGAAGGGGCGGGCGTGCGCTGGGGCCTGGACGCGGCGCACCGCGCCGGCCTGGGCCTGGCGCCGGCCGGCGAGCAGAACGCGTGGATGTTCGGCGTGCGGCGCATGCTGCTCGGTTACGCGGCCGGCAACGGCGCGGCCTTCGCCGGCATCGAGCCGTATGCGGAGGTGGGCGGGCTCGATGCCGCGCTGGCGGGCTCGCTGGCGCAGCTGATCGAGGCGCTGCTGGCCTGGCGCGAGCGCCTGGGCGCGGCGCGCCGGCCGGCCGAGTGGGCCGAGCAGGCGCGCCTGCTGCTGGCCGGGTTCTTCAGCGACCGCGACGAGGCGGACCGCCTGACGCTGGCGCGCCTGGACGATGCGCTGGACAAGTGGCTGGAAACCTGCGAGGACGCGGGCTTCGACGAAGCCGTGCCGCTGGCCACCCTGCGCGAAGCCTGGCTGGGCGGCCTGGACGAACCGTCGCTGGAGCACCAGTTCGTCTCCGGCGGCGTCACCTTCTGCACCTTGATGCCGATGCGCGCGGTGCCGTTCCGCGTGGTGTGCCTGCTGGGCATGAACGACGGCGACTTCCCGCGCCGCGCCAGCCGCGCCGACTTCGACCTGCTGGCGTTGCCGGGCATGGCGCGCCCGGGCGACCGCTCGCGCCGCGACGACGACCGCTACCTGATGCTGGAGGCGCTGCTGGCGGCGCGCACCAAGCTGTATATCAGCTGGGTCGGACGCAACGTGCGCGACAACAGCGAGCAGCCGCCTTCGGTGCTGGTGGCGCAGCTGCGCGACTACCTGCAGGCGGGCTGGCAGCTGGACTTGGGGCGGCGCACCACCTGGCACGCGCTGCAGCCGTTCAGCCGCGCCTATTTCGAACGGGGCGGCCTGCTGACGTTCGCCGGCGAGTGGCGCGCGGCCCACGATGACGCGGCGCAGCCGGCCGCCGAGGCGCCGCTGCCGCCGTACGAGGTGGAGGAGGGCTTCCGCCTGCGCCTGTCCACGCTGGCGGCCTTCCTGCGCCAGCCGGTGCGCCACTTCTTCCGCCAGCGCCTGGGCGTGTACTTCGGCGAAGCGGCGGTGGTGGGCGAGGACGAGGAGCCGTTCCAGCTGGACGGCCTGCAGCGCTACACGCTGGAAGACCTGATGCTGGCCGACGGCGGCGAGCCGGAGGCGCTGGAGGACGTGCGCGCCGGCCTGCAGCAGCGCGGCCTGCGCCTGCGCCGCCAGGGCATGCTGCCCATCGGCCTGATCGGCGAGCGCGTGCTCGACGAACTGGTGGAGGAACTGGTGCCGGTGCGCACCGCCTGGCTGACCCTGTGCGGCACCTATTGGGAAGCGGCGCCCAAGCTGGCGATCCACCTGGAGCTGGCCGGCCTGGTGCTGGAGGACTGGGTGGACCAGTTGCGCCGCGCCGGCGAAGCCACGGCCTGGCTGGTGCAGATGTCCTCGCGCGTGTGCGACAAGTCCGGCGCCCCGCGCGGCGAGAAGCTGATTCCGATGTGGCTGCGCCAGCTGGCCGCCGCCGCGCAGGGCCAGCCGGTGACAGGCTTCCTGGTGGCGCGCGACGCCATCGTCATCATGGAGCCGCTCGAGGCGCAGGGCGCGCAGGCCACGCTGCGCACGCTGGTGGAACTGTGGCGCGCCGGCATGGACCAGCCGCTGCCTGCCGCCTGCAAGACCGGCCTGGCGCTGGTGATGGACGGCGACGCGCGCAGCGCCTACGATGGCGGCTTCGAACTGTCGGGCGAGAACGAGGACCCGTGCCTGGCCCGCCTGTGGCCGGACTTCGCGGCGCTGTCCTCCGAGCCCGGCTTCGCGCAAAGCTGCCGCGCGCTGTACCAGCCGCTGGCGCAGTGGCTGGAGCATTCGGTGACGGTGCAGCCGATCGACGGGGAGGGCGAGCCATGAGCAGCCCGTTGAATCCGCTCGACTTCCCGCTGCACGGCTCGCGCCTGATCGAGGCCAGCGCCGGCACCGGCAAGACCTGGACCATCGCGGCGCTGTACGTGCGCCTGGTGCTGGGCCACGGCGGCGGCAACGCCTATTGCCGGCCGCTGATGCCGTCCGAGATCCTGGTGATGACCTTCACCCGCGCCGCCACGCGCGAGCTGTCGAACCGCGTGCGCGAGCGCCTGGTGGAAGCGGCGGCGTATTTCCGCGCCGAGCAGGCGCACAAGCCCGACGCCTACCTGGACGCATTGCTGGAGGAGCTGCCCGAATACGAGGCGCGCCTGCAGGCGGCGCACCGCCTGCAACTGGCGGCCGAAACCATGGACGAAGCGGCCATCTTCACCATCGACGCCTGGTGCCAGCGCATGCTGCGCGAGCATGCCTTCGACAGCGGCAACCTGTTCGACGAGGAGCTGCTGAGCGACGAGGGCGCCCTGTACGAAGACGCCGCCCACGACTACTGGCGCCAGCAGGTCTACCCGCTGGGCGAGGAGGCGCTGCGCGTGCTGCTGTCGGCCTGCCGCGACGTGCAGGCGCTCAAGCGCAGCGTGCGCGAGCTGGCGCGCCGCCCGGACGCGGGCGAGGGCGCCGCCCGCCGCGAGGCGCTGGGCGCCATGATCGCGCGCGTGCGCCGCGAGCAGCAGGCCGCCCTGGCGGCGCTGAAGCAGGGCTGGGCCGAGCGCGCCGACCGCATCGAGGCCTGGATCGGCGCCCAGCGCGATGCCAACGCCAAGTGCTTCAACGGCACCAAGTTGCGCGCCGATTCGGTCGCCAAATGGTGCGCCGCGCTGCGCGACTGGGCCGGCGATGCGGCCCTGCACGAGCCGGACATGAACGCCACGCCCTGGTTCCGCCTGACGCCGGCCGGCATGATCGACGCCTGCGCCAAGGGCTACGCGCCCGACATTCCGGCCGATTTCGAGGCCATCGCCCCGCTGCGGCGCGCGCTGGACGGAATCGAGCCGCTGCGCCACCACGTGCTGCGCCACGCGGCGGCCAGCATCGCCGCCCGCATGCAGGAGCTGAAAAGCCAGCAGCGCCAGTTCGGCTTTGCCGACATGCTGGAGCGCCTGCGCAGCGCGCTGGAGGGCGACAACGGCGCCGCGCTGCGCCAGCGCATCGTCACGCAGTACCCGGTGGCGATGGTGGACGAATTCCAGGACACGGCGCCGAGCCAGTACCGCATCTTCAACCTGCTGTACCGCGTGGCCGACAACGATCCGGCATCGGGCCTGTTCCTGATCGGCGACCCGAAACAGTCGATCTACGGCTTTCGCGGCGCCGACATCCACAGCTACCTGGACGCGCGCCGCGCCACGGCGGGCCGCCACTACCAGCTTGGCACCAATTTCCGTTCGACGGCGCAGATCGTGGCGGCGGTGAACCAGGTCTTCCTGCACGCCGAGGGCGTGGCCGGGCAGGGCGGCTTTGCGCGCGGCGCCTTCCGCTTCCGCACGGCCGAAGGCAATCCGCTGCCCTTCGAGGCGGTGGGCGCGCGTGGCCGCGAGGAACGCCTGGTCGGGCCGGAGGGCGACATCCAGGCCCTGACCGCCGGCTGCACGCTGGAACAGCTGGGGGCGGACGCCTACCGCGACTACTTTGCCGAACAGTGCGCCGAGCATATCGCCTGCCTGCTGAACGACCCTGCCACCGGTTTCCAGGGCGCGCAAGGCTTCCAACGCCTGCAGCCGGCCGACATCGCCATCCTGGTGCGCGACCGGCGCGAGGCAGCGGCCGTGCGCAAGTCGCTGCAGCGGCGCCTGGTGCCCAGCGTCTACCTGTCGGACAAGGATTCCGTCCTGTCCAGCGAGGAGGCGGCCGACATGCTGCGCTGGCTGTCCGCCGTGGCCAACCCGCTGGACGGCCAGCTGGCGCGCACCGCCTTCGCCACGCGCAGCGCGAACCTGCCGCTGGCCGAACTGGCGCAGTTCTCGGCCGACGAACTGGCGTGGGAGCGGCGCGTGGAGCAGTTGAAGGAATGGCACGTGGTCTGGCAGCGCCAGGGCGTGCTGGCCATGCTGCGCCGCTTCATCCACGACCTGGGACTGCCGGCGCAGCTGCTGGCGCGCCCGGGCGGCGAGCGCAGCCTGACCAATATGCTGCACCTGGCCGAACTGCTGCAGCAGGCCAGCCGCCAGCTGGAAGGCGAGCAGGCGCTGATCCGCTGGCTGGCCGAGCAGATCGAGGACGAGAGCGACGGCGGCGACGAACGGGTGCTGCGCCTGGAATCGGACGCGGAACTGGTGAAGGTGGTGACCGTGCACAAGTCCAAGGGCCTGGAGTACCCGCTGGTCTACCTGCCGTTCGCCGTCACGGTGCGCAAGGTCGACAAGCGCAACCGCGTCTTCTTCGAGTACACCGATACCCAGGGCGTGCGCCATATCGACATGCAGCTGTCCGACGCCGGCCAGGAAGCGGCCGAAGCGGCCCGCATCGAGGAAGACCTGCGTCTGCTCTACGTGGCGCTGACCCGCGCGCGCCACTTCCTGTGGCTGGGCGTGGCGGCGCTGCCGGCGCGCAAGAAGGATGAGAACACGCTGCACGAATCGGCGCTGGGCTACCTGCTGAGCGGGGGCGAACCGCTGCCGGCGGGCCAGCTGCTGGAAACCTGGCAGCGCCTGCGCGGCGACTGCTCGGCGATTTCCGTCAACCTGCTGGAGCCGTCCGTGCCGCTCACGCGCCTGGCACGCGCGGTGGAACGCCCGCCGCTGGAAGCGCCGCTGGCCTACGCCGGCCACTTCGAACGCGACTGGTCGGTCGGCAGTTTCAGCTCGCTGGCGCGGCGCAGCGGCGAAGCACTGCCAGCGCCCATGCACGCCGCGCAGGAAACGCTGATGGAGGGCGAGGACCCGGCCAGCCCCCTGCGCATCGAGGACACGGCCTGGCACCGCTTCCCGCGCGGCTCCGTGCCGGGGAATTTCCTGCACGAGCAGCTGGAGGCGCTGGCGCGCGAAGGTTTTGCCGCCATCCACCAGGAGCATTACGCCGAACGCGCCGCGCGCCAGATCAAGCGCGCCGGCTGGGGCCACCGCGAAGCCGACACCCTGGCCTGGCTGCAGGCGATCGCCAGCACCACGCTGCCGCCGTTGGGCAGCGCGCTCGATGCGGTCAGCCACGTGCTGCCGGAGATGGAGTTCTGGTTCCCCAGCGAGCGCCTGGACACGGCGCAGCTCGATCGCCTGTGCCGCCAGCGCCTGCTGGACGGCATCGCCCGTCCGGCGTTGCCGCAGCGCGAGCTGCACGGCATGCTGAAGGGCTTCTGCGACCTGGTGTTCGAGCACGCGGGCCGCTACTGGGTACTGGACTACAAATCGAATGCGTTGGGCGGCACCGATACCGCCTACCACAAGGCGGCGCTGGCGCACGGCATGGCGGCGCACCGCTACGACGTGCAGGGCGCCATCTACATGCTGGCCCTGCACCGCCTGCTGCGCACGCGTCTGGGGGCGGATTACGACCCCGCCACCCAGCTTGGGGGCGCCATCTTCTACTTCCTGCGCGGGGTGGGCAACGAGCAGACGCGCGGCTGCTATGTGCTGCCGCCGGACGCGGACCTGCTTCACGGACTGGACGAGCTATGCGCATGAGTTTTTACGACCATATCGACATGCTGGCCGAAGGCGGCATGCTGCGCCGCCTGGGGCCCGTGTTCGCACGCTTCGTGACCTCCCTGGCCCCGGCCGACGACGCTACGCCGCTGGCCGTGGCCTGCCTGCTGCTGTCCGAGCTGGAAGGACGCGGCCACAGCTGCCTGCAACTGCGCGCCCTCGCGGACGATCCGGCCCCGATGCTGGGCTGGGGCGCGGAGGACTGGCAGGGCCTGTGCGCGGAAGCCGGCGCGTTGCCGCAGGGCGAGGCGGCCTGGCAGGCCTATTTGCAGGCATGCCCGCAGGTGCTGTGCTGGCCGGGCGGCATCGACCAGGGGCAGCCCCTGGTACTGGCAGGCGGCCGCCTTTATTTGCGCCGCTACTGGTCGGACGAGAATACGGTTGCAGACGCCGTGCGTGCGCGCACTGAGGCTGTCGGTGAACAACAGGAAAACGTGTTCCGTCCCGAGTTTTCGCGGCCGTGGCTGGACAAGCTGTTCACCCACGCGACGCGCGAAGGCGGGGCGGACTGGCAGAAGATTGCCTGCGCCATCGCCATGCGCGGCGGGCTCTCCGTCATTACCGGCGGACCGGGCACCGGCAAGACGTACACCGTGGCGCGCCTGCTGGCCTTGCTGTTTGCGGTGCAGGGCGAGGGCGCCAGCCAGCTGCGCGTGGCACTTGCCGCCCCCACGGGCAAGGCTGCCGCGCGCCTGAAGCAGGCCATCGACGATGCGCTGGACAAGCTGGAGGAAAGCCTGCAGGGCGCCTTGCCCCTGCGCGCGCTGGCCGGGCGCATGGGCGGCGCGCGTACCCTGCATTCGCTGCTGGGCGCGCGTCCGGACACGCGGGCCTTCCGCCACAACGCCGGCAACCCGCTCGACGTGGACGTGCTGATCGTGGACGAAGCGTCCATGGTGCACCTGGAAATGATGGCGGCCCTCTTGGACGCCTTGCCCGCCAGCGCGCGCCTGATCCTGCTGGGCGACAAGGACCAGCTGGCGTCGGTGGAGGCGGGCTCCGTGCTGGGCGACCTGTGCCACGATGCCCAGGCCGGCGGCTATAGCAGCGCCACCGCCGCCTTCGTGGCGCAAGCGTCGGGCCAGCAGATCCCGCCCGAGTACCTGGGCAATGCGGGCGCGCTGGCGCAGCAGACCGTGATGCTGCGCCAGAGCCGGCGTTTTGGCGGCCCGATCGGCCAGCTTGCGCTGGCCGTCAACCAGGGCGACGCGGAAGCCGCGCGCGCCGTGCTGCGCGCCGACAGCGGCGGCCAGTTGTCCTGGAACGAGGCGGCCCAGACGGAAGACATGCTGCGCCTGGCCGTGGAAGGCTATCGTCCCTGCCTGGAGCTGGTGGCGCAAGGGCGCGGCGCGGCCGGGCATGAGCAATGGGCCGCCGCCGTGCTGCAGGCCTTCGAGGGGTTCCGCCTGCTGTGCGCCGTGCGCGAGGGCGAGTGGGGCGTGGCGGGACTGAACGAGAGCATCGCGCAGCGCCTGGAAGCGCAAGGCTTGCTGAAGCGGCGCGGCGAGTGGTACGTCGGCCGTCCCGTGATGGTGACGCGCAACGACTACGCGACCGGCGTCTATAACGGCGACATCGGCCTGGTGCTGCCCGACCCGGAACGGGCCGGCGCGCTGCGCGTGTACTTCTCCGACGCCGGCCAGGTGCGCAGCGTGCTGGCCACGCGCCTGCGCCATGTGGAAACCGCGTTTGCCATGACGGTGCACAAGTCCCAGGGCTCGGAATTCAGCCACACGGTGCTGGTGCTGCCGCGCGAAGGTTCGAGTGTGCTGGCGCGCGAGCTGGTCTACACCGGCATCACCCGCGCACGCCAGCGCTTTACGCTGCTCACTCCCAATGCCGGCGTGCTGCCGGACGCCATCCGCCGCCGCACCGAACGCACCAGCGGGCTACGCAGCCTGCTCGCCTGACCCTTCGGACGCCTGCAGGTCGGCGTGGATCGCTTGCAGCAGCGCGCCCAGGATGGGCGCCAGGCGCTCCAGTTCAGGCGCCGCATCGGCGCCGCTGCGCAAGGCCACCAGCACGTCCGCCGCCGCCGCGCGCAAGTCTTCCATGCCCAGCTGCGCCGCCAGTCCGGCCAGCGTTTGCGCCAGGCGCTGCGCGCGCATGGCGTCCCCGCCGGCCAAGGCGTCTGCAATGGTGGCGTGGATGGCCGCCTGCTCCTGCAGGAAGCGGCCCAGCGCCTTGCGCAATTGCCCCGCATTGCCCTGCAGCCGCGCCAGCGCGCCGGCCACGTCAGCGCCGCAGGCGCTCAAGGCCGGATACCCGGCCAGCGCCGCCGCCTGCGCGTCGGCGCTGGCCGATGCCGTGGGCAAGGCGTGCTGGAACAGGGCGGTAAGGATGAAGCGGTTGCCTTGTACCGGGTCGCTTTCCAGCACCAGGTGGCCGCCCAGCATGGCGGCCAGCTGGCGCGCCACCGACAGGCCCAGGCCCGCGGCGCAGCCGCCGTGCGCTGTGGGTTCGAACAGCTGGATGGCGGCGTCGCGCGCCGCGCCCGTGTCGCGCACCTCGCAGCGCAGGAGCGTGGCATGCGGACCGTTTTCCTCGCGTTGCAGCGTCAGCGCCACCTTGCCTTGCTCGGTGAACCTGACCGCGTGCGCCAGCAGGTGCTGCAGCAGCTGCTGCAGGCGCGCCGCGTCGCCCACCAGCTCCGACGGCACCGCATCGTCGATCGTGCATTCGAGTTGCAGCCCCTTGGCCTGCGCCGCCGCCAGCCACGCGGCGCACGCCTGTTCGGCCGCCTGACGCACGCTGAACACGCATTCTTCCATATGGAACTTGCCGGCCGCGATGCGCGAAAAGTCGAGGATGTCGTTGAACATCGCCAGCAGGCTGGCCGCCGCACCGTCGACCTGTTCCAGGTAGCTGCGCTGGCGCGTGTCGAGCTGGCCCTGCAACGCCAGCTGCGTCAGGCCGATGATGGCGTTGAGCGGGGTGCGGATTTCGTGGCCCATGTTGGCGAGGAAGGCGCCCTTGCTGCGGTGGGCGCTATCTGCCGTTTCGTGCGCCGCCGCGATGGCGCGTTCGGCCTGGCGCAGCTCGGTCACGTCGAGACCGAAGGAGAGCAGGACGATCTCGCCTTCGTCCAGCACCGTGTGGCGCCAGGCGATGCGGCGCTCGTCGCCGGCGGCGGTATGGATCAAATGTTCCTGGGCCGCGGGCAGGGCGCGCAGTTGCTCCGGCTGGCAGTTGGCCGGCCACAATGCGGTGGCCGACATGGGCAGCAAGGGCGAATCGCGCCAGATGCGCCCGAGCACGGTGTCGCGCGGGCAGCCGGTGATGCGCACGGCGGCATCGTTGAACAGCAGCACTTCGCCATCGCGTCCCAGGCCGAGCGCCAGCAGGTCGGCATTGTTCAACACCTGCTCCAGCAGGTGGCGCGTGCGCTGCAGCTTGCGGTCCGCCTGCGCGCGCGCCGCGGCGGCCGACGCCAGGTCGTTCTGCAGGGCGTGCAGCGAAAGCAATAGCTCGCCTGTTTCGTCGTGGTAGGGCTGGGGCGGGGGCGACGCCAGGTCGCCGTGGCGCATGCGCTGCGCCACCGCCAGCGCGTCGGCCAGCGGCTGCGTGATGCTGCGGCTGATCAGCCAGGCCAGCACCACCGCCAGCCCCAGCGAACCGGCCAGGATCGCCAGCAGCAGCCCGCTGTCGCGCCGCACGCGCGTACCGGCCTGGACTTCGGTATAGCGCGCCCGGCTGTCGGCCAGCTGCACCAGGTTGTCCACCAGGCGCCGGTGCTGGGCGTAATGGCGCGTCATCGCCAGCATGGCGTGCCGTGCGCGTTCGCGTTCGCCCAGGTCGAGCGCCGGCACCAGCTGGCCGAACGCTTCGCGATAGAAGTCGGCGGCGTGCCGATTGCTTTGCTTGAGGGCCTCGGCCAGTCCCGGGTCCACGGCGCGGCCTTTCCAGTGCTGTTCGCGCGCCAGCTGCTGCGCATGCAGGGCGCGCAGGCGCTGCGCCAGCTGGTCGCGTTCGATCTGGTTGCCGGCGGCGGCCAGCTGCTGCGCCACCAGGAACGATTCGATGATGTACAGCGGCGGCGGCAGCACATCCGCGATCAGGTCCTTGCCCTGGACGACGTCCTCGTACAGGGGGCCGTTGACGCGCAGTTCGGCGAGGGTGCGGAAGGACCAGAAGCCGTACAGCAGGAAGCCGCCGGCGAAGATCCCCACGAGGATCGCCAGGCGGCGTGCGAAGCGCAGGTTGCGCAGCAGGTCCATGGTGCCTCTCGGCAATGAACCCCGTCAGGTTCAGGTGCGGCGGCGACGGCGTTCCGAAGTACGCGCAGCTTTCTTGCGCGGGCTGGATGCTTTCATCACCTTCGGCGCCTTGTCGCCGGCCAGCAGGCGGCGGATGTTCAGCGCATCCATCAGGCGCGCCGAGTTGCCATTGGCGTTCAGCAGGACCAGGGTGGCGTTGCGACCGGCCTCGGTAATGCGCATGATGAGGCAGCGGCCTGCTTCTTCCGTGTAGCCGGTCTTGGACAGGCCGATGTCCCAGCCCTTGGCGCCAACCAGGCGGTTGGTGTTGTGGTATTCCACCTTGCGGCCCTTCATGGTCATGACTTCCTCGGTATCGGTGGTCATGCGGCGGATTTCCGGGTAGCGCGCGGCGGCGGCGGCCATCTTCACCAGGTCGGCGGCGTTCGAGGTGTTGTTGGGCGACAGGCCGGTGGGTTCGGCGATGCGCGTGCTGCTCATGCCCAGTTGCCGGATCTTGGCGTCGACCGCTGCCTTGAAGGCGGTCGGGCCGCCGGGGAAGGTGCGGGCCAGGGAGGCGGCGGCGCGGTTGTCGGAGGACATCAGGGCCAGCTGCAGCGCGTCGCCGCGCGACATGGTGGCGCCCACCGGCACGCGCGAGGTGCTGTGCTTGAGGGTGTCGACGTCGTCGCGGTCGATGCTGATCTGCTCCTCCAGGTCGAGCTTGGAGTCCAGCACGACCATCGCGGTCATCAGTTTGGTCAGGGAGGCGATCGGCACGACGGCGGTGGCGTTCTTCTCGACCAGCACTTTGCCAGTCTCATCCTCGACGACAAGCACGGATTGCGAGCTCAATGGCGCGGCAAACGCGGCTGCGGAGATCGACATCAGCAGGGCTGCGGTGATTTTCTTTAGCATGGTGGTTGGGATTCGGTGTTCGGTCTGGGCGGAATATTGGCGAAAACGGGCGCAATATTCTAAAGGCCGAAGATAACACCATTGGGTTAACTCGTCCAGCAAGCACGTTAGCGCACGGCGGAAAAGTGTGGTAACGTTTCCATCCATGAAACCTTCCGTCAAGTCGCTCATTGCCGGCACGCTGCTGCTGGCCGGTAACGCCGTGCACGCGGCGCAATTCCATGTCCTGGTGTTTTCGCGCACGGCCGGCTGGCACCATGACGCCATTCCGGCCGGCGTGGCCGCGCTGCAGGAGCTGGGCAAGCTGCATGACTTCACGGTGACCTGGACGGAGGATGCGCAGCGCGTGTTTACCGACCAGGAACTGGCGCGCTACCAGGCGGTGGTGTTCCTGCTCACCAGTGGCGACATCCTGGATGCGCGGCAGCAGGCTGCCTTCGAGCGCTATATCGGCGCCGGCGGCGGCTTTGTCGGCGTGCACAGCGCCGCCGATACCGAGTACGGCTGGCCGTGGTACACGCGGCTGGTCGGCCACATGTTCGACCACCACCCGGCCATCCAGAGCGCGGTGTTGAAGGTGGAGGATGCGAAGTTCCCCGGCATGGAGCGCTTTGCGCCGCGCAATCTGGTGACCGAGGAGTGGTACGCGTTCAAGCCGGCAAGCGGCAAGCTCAATTACCTGCTGTCGGTGGACGAGTCGACCTATCAGCCCGGCCCGCGCGGCATGGGGGCGTTCCACCCGGTGAGCTGGTACCAGGTGTTCGACAATGGCCGCGCCTTCTATACGGCGCTGGGCCACCTGCCGGCCACGTACGGCGACCCGGTCTTCCGCCACCACCTGTATGGCGGCATCTATTGGGCGGCGACCGGGCGCGGGCTGGCCCGCTAAAGACTTACCACCAGGCGCCGTAGATGGTGGCCAGCGTGACGCAGATGACGGCCGAGCCGAGGGCAAAGGCGCCGTCGACGCGGAACAGGTGGTGGTCGACGTGGATCGGCTTGTCGCTGGCGCGGCGCGGCTGCGCCAGTTTGCTGATCAGGACCATGCCGGCGATGACCACCCAGAACACGATGAACATGCGGTCGAGGAAAGGGATCTCGGCCACGCCGGCCTCGGTGACCTTGGCAAAGCCGTACGGCACCAGGAAGGACAGGTCCATCATCGTCGGCAGGAACTTGAGCACGATCGAGCCGGCCAGGCCGCCCAGGGTGGCGAACATGGCGGCGCCGGCGGTGGTCGGTTTCCAGAAGAAGCCCATCAGGAACATGGCCAGGATGCCGGGCGAGACGAAGCCGGTGTATTCCTGGATGTACTGGAAGCCGCCTTTCTTGTCGATCCCCAGCATCGGCGCAATCAGCACGGCCAGCCCCATCGACACCACCACGCTGACGCGGCCAATCCACACCATGCGCTGCTCTGTGGCCTGCCGATTGAAGGTCTTGTTGTAGATGTCCAGCGTGAAGATGGTGGCGATGCTGTTGGCCTTGCCGGCCAGCGAGGCCACCACGGCGGCGGTCAGGGCGGCGAAAGCGACGCCTTTCAGGCCCGATGGCAAAAGGTTCAGCAGCACGGGGTAGGCGCGGTCCGGATTGAGTTCGCCGTTCTGGCGCATGGCGTCACCCAGGGCCCCGGACTGGTCCAGCGCATAGGCGGCAATGCCCGGCAGGACCACGATAAGCGGCATGAGCAGCTTGAGGAAGGCGGCAAACAGCAGGCCCTTGCGCGCAGTCGGCAGGTCCGCGCCCAGCGCGCGCTGGGTGATGTACTGGTTGCAGCCCCAGTAGTTCAGGTTGACGATCCACATGCCGCCCAGCAGCACCGACAGGCCCGGCAGGTCCATGTAGTTCGGATCTTCGCGCTCCAGCACCATGTCGAAGTGGTCGCCGGCGCGCAGCATCAGTTCGGAGAAGCCCTGCAGCGCGCCGCTGCCTTTGCCCAGCGCCGCCACCAGGTCGAGCGCCAGCCAGGTGGTGACCAGGCCGCCGATCACCAGGCAGGCCACCTGCACCACGTCGGTATAGCCGATCACCTTCATGCCGCCCAGGGTGATGATGGCCGCGAAGACGGCCAGGAACAGCATGCAGGGCAGCAGGGCCAGGCCGGACAGGCTGCTGATGGCCAGCGCGCCGAGGTAGAGGATGGAGGTCAGGTTCACCACCACGTACAGGCCAAGCCAGAACAAGGCCATGGTGGTCGCCACGGCCTTGCCGTAGCGCTGCTCGAGGAACTGCGGCATGGTGTAGATGCGGTTCTTCAGGTAGACCGGCATGAAGAACACGGCCACGATCACCAGCGTGGCGGCGGCCATCAGTTCGTAGACGGCGATGGCCATGCCGATCTTGTAGCCGGAACCGCTCATGCCGATGAACTGCTCGGCCGAGATGTTGGACGCGATCAGCGAGGCGCCGATGGCCCACCAGGTCAGCGAGCCTTCGGCCAGGAAGTAGTCATGCGAAGCCTGGCCGGAGCTTTTTTGCTTGCGGCGGTAGATCCAGATGCCGTAGCCGGCGACGGCGATGAAGTAGATCAGGAAGACGATCAGGTCGACTGTTGAAAAGGTACTCATGCGGTGCTCACAAAGAGGGGTTGTCTCTGGCCCGGCGCAGGTGGCCTGCGCACCGGCCCTTGTTATGGGATCGTTTTTGCGCTTGCATTATTGCCCATTCCAGGACAGCGAAAACCCCTTTCCCGGCCGGTTGGCCAGAATCGTTCGGCGCCTTGGTGATTTTCGTAATTGAATCGCCAGGCGCGCAATTGCAGAATGGGAGCGTGCCAAGGTGCGCACAGGAGGTCCGATTTTTTTCATGATGAGCAAACAATTTTCCGGCATCGCGCCCGAGGCGGACGAGTACCGCCTGTTTACACTGAGGAACGCCAACGGCATGGTGGCGACGATTACGGAACGCGATGCGGCCTTGTGCGCGTGGCGTGCGCCCGACCGCTATGGGCGCATGGCCGACGTCCTGCTGGCGCCGCCCGATGGCGGCGAACCGGTGCTGTGGCAAGGACGCCACGCTGACGGTGGCGTGACCCTGCTGCGCATGGGGCCGGGCGGCGCGCTGGCGCAATTGGCCCGGTATCACCTGGACGAGGAGGGCGCGTTAACGGTGGAACATGAAGCCATGGCCATGGCGCCGGCCAGGCTGGCGCCGGCTTCGCATCCCTGCTTCAACCTGAACGGCGGCGCCGCCGATATTGGCGACCACATGGTGCAGATCGAAGCCGACTTCTATGTCGAGGTCGATGGCGACGGGGCGCCTGCGGGCGTGGCCGCGGTGGCGGGAACGGCGTTCGACTTCCGCCAGCCGGCGCCGGTGGGCGCGCGCTTGCGCTGGCCCGATCCGCAAGTGCTTGCCCAGGGCGGCTTCCAGCACAGCTTCTTCGTGCGCAACCACTATGCTGGCGGGCAGGGGCCCTTGCGCGCCGTGGCGCGCATCGTCGACCCGGGTTCGGGCCGCTGCCTGCAGGTTCACACCACCGAAGCGGCCGTTGGCTTTCGCGCCGGCGCGCACGCGGGCTTCAGCATCGATGCCCAGGCCTTCCCGGAACTGGCCAGCGCGGCCTGGCCGCAGCGCATCGTGGCGCCGGGCGAGGTGTACCGGCAGACCACGGTCTACCGGCTGTCGCTGCAAGCTTAAGCGGGCGGCAGGCCGCGGTAGGTGAACTGCCGCGCGCGCACCGCGCCTGTGCCGGCGCTGAAGATGCCGACTTTCAGGCTCATGAAGCCGCCGAACACGTTGTGGTGGAAACCCGATACTTCCATCTGCCACGGGTGCTTGACCCACTTCACGCCGTCCTGCGAATAGTGGAAGGTGACGATATTGGCGCGGTTGCTGAGGCGGATGTGGATGGTTGCCGCGGCGACCTTCGCGCGCATCCAGCCTTGCTCCTCGCTGCAATGGTAGGTGAACATCTGCGCCGGGCTGAAGCCGATGCCGCAGTAGGCGCGCTGGCTGTAGTACAGCAGCAGCCCGCCTTGCGCGCCGTCGGCAATGTCCAGCGCCACCGATACTTCGTAGTCGCGGTCGCCGACGATGCAGGTGAGCGGCGAACAGTCGGCGGGCGATGTGCCCTTGCCCTGGATGAGCAGGCCCTGGCCGTCATAGCGGGCGCGCTGCATCTCGCCGGGGCCGGGATTGAAGAAGCTCCACTGCACGCCGAACCTGTTGCGCGAAAAATCGTCGGACAGGGCCTGGCCCGAGGGCGAGGCGCGTCCGCCGCGCGGTTTTGGCAAGGGGTGCGCCAGCGTGCCGCCGCCGGCGCGCAACCAGCCGTCGCGCGTCCATTCGACCGGTTCGAGCAGGGTCTGGCGGCCCAGCGTGCGAAAGCCGTTCTCGTAGGCGTGGTAGACCATCCACCAGTCGCCGCCGGGACCTTCGAACACGGTGGCGTGGCCGCGCGACCACCATGCTTCGTCCGCGCTGCGGGTGCGCACGATCGGGTTGTCCGGACAGTCCTGCCACGGGCCGTGGATGGAACGCGAGCGCGCCACCGTCACCATATGGCTGGTGGGCGGGCCGGAGGTGCCGCCCACGGCAGCCACCAGGTAGAACCATTGGCCGCGCCGGAACAGCTTGGGGCCTTCGGGCGCGAACATCTCCACCACCCAGTGCTCCGGGTAGCGCCAGGGATGGTAGACGTGTTGCAGCGGGCCGGCAGTCGACAGGCCATCGTCCGCCAGCGCCACGCGGCGCACGCCGTTGACGAAGAGGTAACGCTTGCCGTCCTCGCCCACCGCATGGCCCGGATCGATGCAGCCGGGCAGCTGGAGGTCGATGGGGTCGCTCCAGGGGCCGCCGATATGGTCGGCGTGAATCACGAAGATTCCGTCCTGCGCCGGGATGTACAGGAAGTAGCGGCCATTGTGCTTGACCAGGTCCATGGCCCAGACCGAGCCGATCGGCTTGGTCAGCGCGGCGCAGATGGGGGCCCAGTTGACCAGGTCGCGCGAATGCCAGATCACCGCCCCGGGGTAGGAGAGGAAGGACGAAAACGTCATGTAGTAGTCGTCGCCATCCTTCAGGATCGTGGGGTCGGCATGGTCGCCCGGGACGACCGGGTTCAGGAACCTGCCGTCGCCAAGGTCCGCCTTGCGCTGGCCCTCGATGCCATACGCCGCTTGCTGCGCGCCGTGCGGCGCGCAGGGGACGGCGGCACCGGCGCTGCCCGCCACGGCGCCGGCCCCGGCCAGGGCCAGCTTCAGGAGGCCGCGCCGGCCCGGTGCATCGGGCCGGTGCGCGCCATGGCTCATTTGCCCACCACCTTCATCAGGCTGGGCGCCTTGCGCGAGAGCTCGCCGTCGCCGTCCACGCTCAGGCGGCCTGCAGCGTCGTTCCATTGCAGGCGTGCCTGCTGCATGCCCTTGCCCTTTTCGTAGTCGTAGGAGATGCCATCGTCGTCGTACAGCGTGAACGCGCCATCCTTGCCGGGATAGACGCGGATCTCGGCGATCGCTTGCTTGCCGGCGGTCGACTGCACGTCCGCGCCCAGCGGCAGGATGGCGCCGGCGCGCACGAACACCGGGATCTGGTCTATCGGCGCCGCCACGCGCACCCAGCGTCCGCCGGCCAGCTTTTCATTGGTCCAGAAGTTGTACCAGTCGCTGCCGGCCGGAAGGTAGACGTCCTTTTCGGTCTGGCCCTGTTCGGTGACCGGCGCCACCAGGAAGGCGGGACCGAACATGTATTGGGTGCCGATGTTGGCCACCTGCGGGTCGTTCGGGAAGTCCATCCACAGGGGGCGCATGAACGGCGCGCCGCTGTCCCAGGTGCGCTTGGCCTGGCTGTAGATGTAGGGGATGAGCTGGTAGCGCAAGCGGTTGAAGCGGGCCATGATGCTTTCGGCGTGCTGGCCGAAGGACCAGATCTCGGCGTTCTTGCGGTCGCCGTGCAGGCGCAGCGTGGGCTGGAAGGTGCCGTACTGGAACCAGCGCGTATGCAGTTCGGGATAGTCGTGGTTCTGGCCGATGGTTTCCTCGGCGCCGCGCGGATCGACCAGGGGCGCCTTGGTGGCCTTGGTCGTTTGCGGCAGCCATTGCCAGCCGCCGATATCGTTGCCCCAGTAGGCGATGCCCGAGGCGGTCATGTTCAAGCCGGTCGGGATCTGGCGCGCCAGCGCTTCCCACGACGGATGGATGTCGGAAGACCAGAACAGGGCGCCGGTGCGCTGCGAACCGAGGTAGGCGGCGCGCGCGAGGATCATGGCGCGCTTGTTCGGCTTCCAGGCGCGCATGCCCTGCTGTACGCCTTCCACGTGCAGCAGCGGGAACACGTTGCGATAGCGGTCGCCGGAGCCGATCGAGTAGAAGTAGCCGTCCGGCACCAGGTCCGGTTCGGTCTCGTCCAGCCACGGATAGTCGAAGCCCTGCGACAGGACGTTGTCGCGCACGCGCTCCCAGAACCACTGGCGCGCGGCCGGGTTGGTGGCGTCGGAGTTCGTTGAAATAGCGGCCGGAGGTTTCGAAGCGGGGCCAGACCGAGATGATGGTCTGCATGCCCATGTCGTGCAGCTCCTTGTTCATGGCGGCGGGGGCGGGATACTGCGCCGGGTCGATGTCGAGCTGGCCCATGCGGGTCCAGTAGAACCAGTCGACCACCATGATGTCGAGCGGGTACTTTTTCTGGCGGTAGGTTTTCGCCACGCGCATGACTTCCTGCTGGCTTTCGTAGCGCGCCTTGGACTGGATCAGGCCGAACGCCGCCTTGGGCGGGATCGGGGTCTTGCCGGTGACGCGGGCGTAGCCGGAGTAGATCTCTTCCGGCGTACTGCCGGTGATGACGAAGAAGCTGACGCGCTCGCCGACGTTGGACTGGAAGGCGGTGCGGCCGTTGACGCCCGCGATGAAGCGGGTGGCCGAGGGATTGTCCCAGACGATGCCGTAGCCCTTGGACGAGACCATGAACGGCACGCACACCGTTTCGCCGGCGGGTGCGTCGTACCAGTGCTTGCAGTCGAGGACGCGGCCGCGCAGGTCGAGCGGGCCGGTCGACTCCTGGTTCTGGCCCATGCCGTAATAGTGCTCGTCCGCCGGGGCGCTGAAGCTGGCGCCGGCCTGGTAGGTCTTCTCGCCGTTGACGCCATGCGGCGACATTTCCCAGCCGGTCATGTCGAGCACCAGTTCGCCCTTGGCGTTCCTGACCTGCAGCGCAACGGGCGGCAGTTGCGGCGCAAAGTATTTCTCGGCCTGGGACGGGGTGCGCGGCTGGGGCGCCGGCGCCACGCGCAGGTTCAGCGCCGGCGAGGCGAAGGTGTCGCCATCCTTGCCGCTGCTGTGGCGGAAGGCGCCGTTGTCGGCGTTCTTGGGCAGGATGCCGAAGCCTGGGCCTTTCAGCACTTCGGCCTTGTCGGTGGCAATCGTCACGTGGACCACGTTCGGCCCGTAGGCTTCCACCGCGACCCAGGCGCCATTGCGGTCGAGGGTGGTGATCGGTGCTGCGGCGGCAAGGCTGGCGACGCCGGAAATCGCAACGGCCATCGCCCTGCGCTTGAAATGCACGTTCATTTGTTCTCCTGTGTTGTCGGTTATGGTTGAATCAGTTTTCGTTCGCGCAGCCATTCCTCCGCGCGGCGCGTCCAGCGGGAGGCGGTGCCGTTGCCGGGTCGCATGGCCATGCCGTGGCCGCCACGCTCGAAGACCAGCATTTCGGCCGGCACCCTGGCGCGGGTCAGGGCCTGGAAGTAGAGGATGCTGTTCTCGGCCGGGACCAGGCCGTCGTCCTGGGAGTGGATCAGCAGGGTGGGCGGGGTGTTCGCGCCGACCTGCTTCTCGGGCGACATCAGCTGCACCAGTGCAGGCGATGGCGCGGCGCCGAGCAGCGCTCGGCGCGAGTCCGCGTGCGCAGCAGGACCTTCCATGCTGATGACCGGGTACATGAGGATCGCGAAATCCGGACGGGCGCTGACCGCGTCCAGGGTGGCGCCGGTGCGCCCGGCGGGGTGGTCGAACAGGGTGGAGGCGCTGGCGGCGAGGTGGCCGCCGGCCGAACTTCCCATCACGCCGATGCGATCCGGTGCGATGCCGTACCTGGCCGCCTGCGAGCGCACCAGGCGGATCGCGCGCAGGACGTCCTGCAGGGGCGCCGGGTGGCCGTAGTCGGCCAGCCGGTACTTGAGCACGAAGGCAGTGATGCCCAGGCTGGACAGCCATTGCGCGTACTGCTGGCCTTCGCGGGTGTTGGACAGGAACTGGTAGCCGCCGCCGGGGCAGATGATGACGGCAGTGCCGGAAGGGCGGTCCATGGCGGCGGGGTAGACCGCCAGCGTCGGCGCACTGACGTTGCGGATGCGTTCGCCGTCGGCAATTTCCGGGCCGGGCTGCTGCCGGGCATTCGGCACCCCTTCGGGCCAGATGGGAACGACGCCCGCTTGCGCGAGCGCGCCGTTGGCGGCCATGAGCAGCATGGCCAGGACCCAGGTTCGCATGGTGTTTTCATCCTTGGTGTCGATAAACCAGGCCATCTTTGCAGACTGGCCAAGGCGCCGCAATTACGAAAATCACCGATGCCGCGAATGATTTACCCCAAGCGGCAGCCCAGGCATTTGCACGCCCCTTTGCTGCTGCTAGCATCCGCTGGACCATACAAACTGGAGCCCGAGAATGAGACATCTGCAACACCTTTACCTTGCCGCGCTGGGCGCGGCGTGCATTGCGAGCGCGCCGGCGCTTGCCGCCACGCCTGCCGGGGTGGCGCCACGCAAAGTGGTGCTGGATGCGGCCAAGGCGGAAAAGCCGCTGGACCGCTTCTTCGACCTGTCCGTCGGCGCCGACTATCCCGGCACGTTGCGGCGCGACGACAGCATGGCGCAGCTGCGCACCCTGGTGCAGGAGACTGGCTTCCGTTACATCCGCTTCCACGCCATCTTCCATGACGTGCTGCAGACCGTGCGCAGCGAGAACGGCAAGATCACCTACGACTGGACCGGCATCGACAAGCTGTATGACGACCTGCTGGCACGCAAGATCAAGCCGTTCGTCGAACTGGGCTTCACACCCAAGGCGCTGGCGACGTCGAACGCGAAGATCTTCTATTGGGAGGGCAATACCTCCCATCCGGAGCTAAACGGCTGGCGCGACCTGGTGACCGCCTTCGTCCACCATGTCCGCCAGCGCTATGGCGAAGAGGAGGTGCGTACCTGGTTCTTCGAGGTGTGGAACGAACCGAACCTGGACGGCTTCTGGGAGCGTGCCGACCAGAAGGCCTACTTCGAGCTGTATGACGTGACCGCGAAGGCGATCAAGGCGATCGACCCGGCCTTGCGCGTGGGCGGTCCTTCCACCGCTGGCGCGGCCTGGGTGCCGGAATTCCTGGAGCATGTGGCCAAAAGCGGCTCCGGCGTCGATTTCGTGACCACGCACACCTACGGCGTCGAGAGCGGCTTCCTGGACGAGAAGGGCGTGGACGACACCAAGCTCTCGCCCTCGCCCGATGCCGTGATCGGCGACGTGCGCCGCGTGCGCGCGCAGATCGCGGCATCCCGCTTCCCGCAGCTGCCGCTGTACTTCACCGAGTGGAGCACCAGCTACACGCCGCGCGACCTGGTGCACGATTCCTACATCAGCGCGGCCTACATCCTCAGCAAGCTGCAAGGCAGCAAGGGGTATGCCCAGGGCATGAGCTACTGGACCTACACGGACCTGTTCGAGGAGCCCGGGCCACCGACCAAGCCCTTCGAGGGCGGTTTCGGCCTGATGAACCCCCAGGGCATCCGCAAGGGCGCCTACTTCACCTACAAATACCTGCATGCGCTGAGCGGCAAGGAGATACCGGTGCAGGACGGGCAGGTCATGGCAGCCAGCGACGGCAAGGCCCTGCGCGCGGTGGCCTGGGACTTCCAGCAGCCGCAGCAGCCGGTCAGCAACCGTTCCTTCTACAGCCGCGTTCTGCCGTCGACACCGTCGGCGCCGCTCGCATTCGAGGTGCGTCACGCGCAGCCCGGCAAATACCGGCTGCAGGTGCGCCGCACCGGTTTCCGCGCCAACGACGCCTACACCGCCTATATCGAAATGGGCATGCCGGACAAGCTGACGCCTGCGCAGCTGAAGCAGCTTGAGGAACTGACCAGGGACGTGCCGGAGTCGGAGCGGGTGGTCAGCATCGGCAAGTCGGGCAGTTTCGCGCTCACCGTCCCCATGCGCAGCAACGACGTGGTGCTGGTGACGCTGGAGCTGGTCGGCAAGCCTTAGCGTTTCAGCGCATCAGCGCACCGTAGGCGCCGGCCGGTAGGTCCATTCGGCCGTGTCGCTGGCGGCGCCGGCAGATACTTCCAGGCGGTTGGCGCCTTCGGCCAACTGCACCTGCCAGGCCGCCTTGTGGCCCGTCACGGGCCGCTCGCCCAGATCGACACCGTTCAGGCGCAGCCGCACGCTGGCCTGGTTGCTGTAGACCTTGACCTGCGCCTGCGCCGCCGTGCGCAGCGTGTGGCGGCGCGACGTGATGTGCACCATCGGCCGCGCGCTCCAGTTGGCCTGGTACCAGAAATAGGCATCCTTCCTCACCTTGCGGTCGAAGCTGACCAGTCCCTTGTCGTTGAAGCCCGGCGTGTCGCCTTCGTTGCGCCCGGCCGAGGCGAAATCGAAACCGACCCAGATGAAGTTCGCCCACAGCCACGGCCGCGCCGCCAGCTGCGGCCAGGCCGCTTCGTGGTACAGGGCCTGGTACTGTTCCGGGTGCCAGCGCCCGCCCGGTTCGGGGCGCCGCGGCGGATCTTCCTGCTGCAGCGCGCTGGCGCCGGCGCCGTACTCGCTGACGGACAAGGGCGTGTCGGGGCGGCGCGCATGGTTGCGGTCGAGGAAGGCGCCGAGATCGGCAAATTCGCCCTCGTACCAGCCGAAGTAGACGTTCGATCCGACGGCATCGGTGTGCGAAGCCTGCGCGCCGTCGATCGGGCTGCAGCAATTGGCGTAAGCGGTGGGCCGCGTGGGATCTTCCGTGCGTGCCAGGCGCTGCAGCGAAGAGAGCACGCGCGCGCTGGCGGCGTCGGCCTGGTAGATCTCGTTGCCCAGCCCCCACACCATGACGGAAGGGTGGTTGCTGTTCTGCCGAATCATTTCGCGCAGCTGCTGCGCGCTGTTGGCCAGGAACGCGTCAGAGCCGTTGACCGCCGCCGTCAGCGGCAGCTCGGTCCAGACCAGCCACCCGGCGCGGTTGGCCAATTCGTAGGCGCGTTGCGGGTGCTGGTAGTGCGCATGGCGCAGGCCCGTCACCCCCAGCTCGGCGAGGATGCGGTAGTCGGCATCGATGTCGGCGTCGGTGGCGGCGATGCCCTTGCCGGGCAGGGAAGTCTGGTGCAGGTTGACGCCGTGCACCCGGTAGCTGGCGCCGTTGAGCAGCAAGCCGCGCCGCGCATCGAGGCGCATGTCGCGGATGCCGACCTGGAACGCGAGCCGGTCGTGCGGCGCGGCCGCGTTGCCGGTGTCGGACAGTTCCGCCTCGCTGGTGTAGAGGTAAGGATCGTGCACGCCTTGCCAGAGATGGGGGGAAGGCAGTGTTGCCGCCAGGTCCACCTGCACCACGCTGCGCGGCGGCAGCACGACCGTCCTGCGCGCGGTGGCGACCACGCGCTGCCCTGCGTCGCGCAGGCGGGTATGGACGACGGCGCGCACCGTGCGGTCGCTGTCGTTGCGGGCGCGCGCCGTCCATGCCAGGTCGGCACTGCGCTGCGATACGCCTGCAGTGCGGAAGTACACGCCCGGCCCGCCGAAGTCGCGCAGGTCGAAGTGGACGTCGCGGGTGACGAGCAGCCGGACCGGCCGGTATAGCCCGCCCGCCATCGTGTAGTCGCCGCCAAGCGGCGCGACGGCATGGTGCCCGGCATTGTCGACCAGCACCACGATCTCGTTATCGCCCTCCTGCAGCAGCGCCGTGATATCGAAGCGAAAGCGCGCAAATCCGCCCGCATGGCGGCCGGCCGGTTGGCCGTTGACCCAGGCCTGCGTCACCAGCAGGGCGCCGTCGAACTCAAGGTGGTAGCGCTGTTTGTCGCGTGCGCGCGACAGATGCAGCGTGCGGCGATACCAGGCCGGCCCGCGATAGTCGTCAAAACTGTGGGGCAGCGCGACCTCCCGCCAGCCATGGTCGCCGCTCTTGTGGAACTGCCACCCCTTGTCGAGCGCGATCGCCTGCCGCGCTGCTGCGCCGGGAGCGGTTGCCGCCAGAAGTGCGATGCATAGCCATGCCTGGATCGTTTTCATACGGCGCCATTCTGCATGGCGCGGGCGCGTACTTCAATTGCCCTGCAAGATTTCATTGAACCTATTGGTATTTTTCGCAATTGCGCACCGAAATGGCCACTTGCAAAATCCGTGTCAATAACGGAGACAGGCATGAATACGGCATACCAACGCATTGTGGTTGTCGGTGGCGGTTCCGCCGGCTGGATGGCGGCGACGGCATTGGCGAGCGCGCTCCCAGCGAGCACCGTGGAATTGGTCGAATCGGAGGAGATCGGCATCGTCGGCGTCGGCGAGGCGACGTTCCCGTCGATTCGCGCCTTCCACCGCATCCTTGGCATCGACGAGGCGCAATTCCTGCGCGCCACCAACGGCACCTTCAAGCTGGGTATCGAATTTCGCGACTGGCGCACGCCCGGTGAGCATTACCTGCATACCTTCGGCGACCTGGGCGGACTGAGCGGCCCGCAATCGCTGTGGGGGCAGTACCGCCGCGTGGGCGATGCGCAGCTTGGCGCGCTTGGCGAGCAATGCCTGCCCAGCGTGATGGCGCGCCAGGGCCGCTTCCAGCTGGCGCCCTCGGAGCGCGAGCAGCAGTTCAACTACGCCTACCATTTCGACGCCACGCTGTACGCGCTCTTCCTGCGCGGCATTGCGCTGCAGCGCGGCGTGCGCCGCACCGAGGGCCGCATCGAGCACGTCGTGCGGCGCGCCGACGGCGGCGTGGGGCAGCTCAAGCTGGCCGACGGCCGGGTGCTCGAGGGCGACCTGTTCATCGACTGTTCCGGCTTCGCGTCGCTGTTGATCGGCCGCGCGCTGGAGCAACCCTTCGTCGACTACGGGCATTGGCTGCCGGTGGACCGTGCCTGGGCCTGCCCCACGGAGCGCAGCGTTGCCGCGCTGGCGCCGACCACGCGCGCCACCGCCATGGAAGCGGGCTGGGCGTGGCGCATCCCCTTGCGCAACCGCACCGGCCATGGACACGTCTTCGCCAGCCGCTATATCGACGAAGGGCGCGCCTGCGAGCAGTTGCTGCGGCAGCTCGATGGCGCCCCCGTTGCGGAACCGCGCCTGCTGCGTTTCAAGACCGGCCATCGGGCGCGATTCTGGTCGCACAACGTGGTGGCCCTTGGGCTGTCCTCCGGTTTCCTGGAGCCGCTCGAATCGACCAGCATCTTCCTGGTGCAAAGTGGCCTGGGCCGCCTGATCGACCTGCTGCTGCCCGGCGTGGTGCCGGCCGAAGCGGCCGTGGCGGCGTACAACGCCGGCATGGTGCGCCAGTTCGAGCGTGTACGCGACTTCATCATCCTGCACTATTGCCTGACCGTGCGCCGCGACAGCCAGTTCTGGCGCGACATGGCGAACCTGGAGTTGCCCGAGACGCTGGCCTTCAAGATCCACGCCTGGCGCGAGGCGGGCGCGCTGCATCAGTACGACGAGGAGGGCTTCGACGCCACCAGCTGGCTGGCGGTGCACGCCGGCATGGGCCACTGGCCGCGGCGTGCCGACCCATCCCTGCGCGACATGCCGCAGGAGGACGCCCTGCGGGCGCTGCGCCTGCGCCGGGACAGCATCGCCGCGACCGTGGCGGCCATGCCGCGCCATGAAGATTACCTGAACAGCGTGCTGGCACGCTGAAAACCACCCTTAGACAGGATCAGACGATGAAACGCCGAGAACTTCTGAAACACCTGGGCGCCGCCGTGCCTGCAGCAGCCTTGAGCGGCACGGTACGCGCCGCCGCCGATGCCGTCGCGCCGGGCGCCGCCTTGCCCATTGCCGACGGCCCGTTCAAGCCGGAATGGACCTCGCTTGAGAAATACGAGGTGCCGGACTGGTTCCGCAACGCCAAGTTCGGCATCTGGGCGCACTGGGGGCCGCAATGCCAGCCCGAGTTCGGCGACTGGTATGGGCGCCTGATGTACGAGCAGGGCAGCGACGTCCACAAGCACCACGTGAAAGAATACGGCGATCCGGCGCAGGTCGGCTTCAAGGACCTGATTCACCAGTGGAAGGCCGAGCGATGGGACCCGGACGAACTGGTGGCCTTGTACAGGAAGGCCGGCGCCAGGTACTTCGTGGCGATGGCCAACCACCATGACAATTTCGATATGTATAACAGCCGCTATCAGCCGGAATGGAATGCCACCCGGATCGGGCCGAAGAAGGACCTGATGAGCGGGTGGAGCAAGGCGGCGCGCGCCAACGGCCTGCGTTTCGGCGTCAGCGTACACGCCGCCCATGCCTGGACCTGGTACGAGCCGGCCCAGAAGTACGACGGCAACCTGACGCGCATGGACGGCCTGGGCAAGTGGTGGGAAGGCCTTGACCCGCAAGGGCTGTATGCGCAGCGCCATCCCCTTAGCAAGGCCGGCGGCGATGGCGGGGTGTGGCACGAGCAATGGCACTGGGGCGGCGGCGCATCCGTGCCGGACCAGGCCTACTGCGACAAGTTTTTCCGCCGCACGCGCGACCTGATCGATTCGTACGATCCGGACCTGGTCTACTACGACGATACCGTGCTGCCCCTGTGGCCCGTCAGCGATGTCGGGCTGCGCCTGGCTGCGCACCAGTACAATCGCAGCATTGCCACCAAGGGCAAGCTGGAGGCCGTGGTCAACGGCAAGATCCTCAACGAGCAGCAGCGCCGCAGCATGGTGTGGGATATCGAGCGCGGCCAGAGCAGCCGGATGGAGCCTTTGCCCTGGCAGACGTGCACCTGCATCGGCAGCTGGCACTATGACCGGCGCGTCCACGACAATCGCGCCTACAAGAGCGCGCAAACCGTGGTGCACACGCTGATCGATGTGGTGAGCAAGAACGGCAACCTGCTGCTCAGCGTTCCGGTGCGCGCCGATGGCACGATCGATGCGCAGGAACGCGCGATCGTGGAGGAGATTGGGCGCTGGATGGCGCGCAATGGCGAAGCGATCTACGATACGCGCCCCTGGGCGCTGTTCGGCGAAGGGCCGGTCATGGAGGAAGCGTCGGCGCCGATGTCCGGCGCAGGCTTCAATGAAGGGAAGGGCAAGCCCTTCTCGGCGGCCGATATACGTTTTACCGCCAAGGACAATGCGGTGTACGCCTTCGTCATGGGTTGGCCGCAGGACGGCAAGGTGATGATCAAGGCCCTGGGCAGCGCGGCGCCGCACCTGGGCAAGCGCGTTGCGCGCGTCGAACTGGTGGGCAGCGCACGTCCGCTGGCTTTCCGCCAGACGGCGCAGGGCTTGCTGGTGACGCTGCCGGCCCGCAAACCGGAACTGGCCTACGCCAGCGCACTGAAAATCAGCTGAGCAGACGGCCATTGCGGCATTTTCGTTTGCGGTCTTGGCGGTTTTCGCAATTGCCGGTCCACACGCCCAAGTGCAGAATGAATCCATCGCACAGCCGATACAAAAAATATTACGGAGACAAGTCATGATGATTCGAATTCTCGCCGCGCACAGCGGCGAAATCGGCGCCACCTGAGGCGCAGCGCGGGAGCCGGCCCTATCCCGCCCGGCACTCCACAGTAATTGCGCGAGCCACGCACCGACACGGCAGAGTGCCGCGCATCCTGAGCAAGCCGACATACATAAGTTAGAACGAGAGGACGCAGAGTGAAACACTTGAAGAAGACAGCGATTGCCGTGGGGGCGGCACAAATTGCCTTGCTGGCAAGCGGCGCCGTGCTGGCGCAGGACGTGCCGGCCGGGAAGGAAGATCCGAAGCCGGTGGTGGTCGTGCTGGGCCAGCGCGCCGCGCTGGAGTCGGCGCAAAAGCGCAAGCAGGATGCGGACGAGATCGTCGACTCGATCGTCGCCGACGACATGGGTAAATTGCCGGACAAGTCGGTGACCGAAGTGCTGCAGCGCATGCCGGGCGTCACCATCGACCGCACCATGAACCGCATGGACCCGCAACAGGGCGTGGGCGACGGCATCATGCGCTTCGCCGCCGAGGGCACCGGCGTGTCGATCCGCGGCATGAGCTATGTGCGCTCGGAGCTGAACGGGCGCGATTCCTTCTCCGCCAACGGCGGCCGCTCGCTGAGCTTCGAGGACGTGCCGCCGGAACTGATGGCGGGCGTGGACGTCTACAAGAGCCCTTCCGCGGAACAGATCGAGGGCGCCGTCGGCGGCCTGGTCAACCTGCGCACCGCGATGCCGTTCGACTATAAGGGCCGCAAGGGCGCCATCTCGGCCGAAGTGTCGCGCTCGAACCTGCGCGGCAAGGCGGCACCATCGTTCTCCGGCATGCTGTCGGACCGCTGGGACACCCGTTATGGCCAGTTCGGCGCGCTGATCGACGTGGCGCGCTCGCGTATCAAGACGCGCAGTGACGGCTTGTCCGTTTCGCCATACATCCCGCGCACCGACGCCGTGACGGGCGATACCAGCGGCAAGCTGCGCTGGGTGCCGTCCGGCGGCTCCTGGAACCGCGGCGACTTCGACCGCGAACGCGAGGGCCTGTACGGCGCGCTGCAGTGGAAGAAGGACTCGCTGGCTTCCTCGCTGACCTATTTCCGCTCCAAGTACCAGATGGACACGACGGAAGGGTCGCTGTTCCAGGCCTCCAATCCCGCCACCATCATGCTCGATCCGGGTGCCGTCTTCGATGAGAAGGGTGCGCTGGTAAAGGGCGTGCTGCGCGCGCCGACCGAGCCTGGCGTGGGCTTTGGCACCAATACGCGCGCGGTCGGGCGCGAGGCCGATACCCGCGACGTCGCCTGGAACCTGACCTGGCGCGCCAGCGACCGCTGGGTGTTCCGCTCCGACCTGCAGCACATCAAGGCCACCACGGCGGGCTTTGACAATACCGTCGGCCTGGGCGGCTACATGCCCAAGGAGAACCTGGACCTGAGCACGTCGCCGCCGCGCTTCAGCTTCGACGAGGCCGACCGCGCCTACCTGGCCAATCCTGCCAACTACTACTGGGGCTTCGCCCAGGAACACCGCGACGAGGCGGTGGCCAAGCAGACGGCGGCGCGCCTGGACGCCAAGTTCATCTTCGACAGCCCGGTGCTGCAGGACCTGCGTTTCGGCGTGCGGTTTACCGACCGCGAAGCGGAAACCCGCTCCACCCACGACAGCGAATGGGCGCAGATCACGCAGCCGTGGGCCGTGGGCAACTCGTGGCAGCCGTTGAGCCAGTTCGCTTACCTGAGCGATCCGCGCTTCGCCGGCGGCACCAGTCCGCTGACGTTCACCAATTTCTTCGACGGCAAGATGCCGACGCCGCCGCAGTTCGTGGCGCCGGACCTGTCCTGGTCGCAAGGTGCGCCGCCGCTGGGCTTCGCCAAGCTGCACAGCTACACGCGGATGGTCTGCAAGGAACCTTGCCCGGACTGGATCAATTGGTCGCCCGCCAAGTTCGGCGACGACAAGGGCTTGAACGTGCAGCGCGAACGCACCAAGGCCGCCTTCGCGCAGCTGCGCTTCGGCTTTGACGACGTGCTGCCGTACCCGGTGGATGGTAACGTGGGCGTGCGCGTGGTGCGCACCAGCATGGCGGCGGACGGCTACACGCTGTTCACCCCACCGTCGGCCGCGCCGCCCGGTGTGCCGGTGATTGCGCCGCAGTCGGAGAAGCAGACGTTCGACAACAGCTACAGCAATACCCTGCCAAGCCTGAACCTGCGCATGAAGGTCAACAGCGAGCTGCAGTTCCGTGCCGCCTTCTCGAAAGGCATGACGCGGCCGGACTTCTACCAGATGCAGGCCTATACGACGCTGGAGCAGAAGATCAACACGCACCAGGACCCTGTCACCGGCCTGCCGGTGGTGGACTCGGTCGCCTACCTTGGCAGTGCACGCGGCAACCCGAACCTGCGCCCGGTACTGGCGAACAACTTCGACCTGACCGGCGAGTACTACTTCGGCCGCAGCAGTTCGCTCACGGTGTCGTTGTTCAACAAGCGGCTGAAGAACGTCATCATCGGCCAGACCTCGATGTACCGTCTGAACGACACGGCCGGCCAGCCGCATGATTTCCTGATCACGTCGCAGGTGAACGGTGCGACGGGCCGCGCCCGCGGCGTGGAAGTCGGCTACCAGCAGTACTTCGACAAGCTGCCTGGCCTGTTGTCCGGCTTCGGGGTGTCGGGCAACTACACCTACATCGACAGCCGCATGACGCTGGGTTCGCCGATCACCCGCCAATGGTGTACGCCGGAGGACACGATGGACGCCAACCTGGCCCGCGACCTCGCCGGCTGCGATACCGACGGCCACGTGCTGGGTGGCTTGCCGATGGTTGGCATGTCGAAGAACGCGTATAACTTCGCACTGCTGTACGACCGTGGCGCGCTTTCCGCGCGCCTGGCCTACAGCTGGCGCGGCAAGTATCTGCAGGCGGCCAATGCATACGGCACCGCAAGCAACGATGGCATCGACCGCAATCCGGACAGCCCGAACTTCGGCCAGGCATACTCGGTGAACTACGCCTTGCCGACCTGGGGCGGCAAGTACGGCCAGCTGGACATGGGCATCCACTACAAGGTGACCGACAACCTGAGCGTAGCGTTCGAGGGCCAGAACCTGACCAACGAGCTGTATAAGCAGTTCATGCAGCAGGGTATCGGCTTGAAGGACCGCTCGGCCTTCTTCACCGGCCGCCGCTACACCCTGCAGGCGCGCTATTCGTTCTAAGAAGTCGTGGCGGCATGCCTTCGTGGCGTGCCGCCTGTTTCACGTTCCCTGGACCCAACGCATGAAGAGTTTTCCGCGCCGCGCCCTGGCGGCCTTTCTCCTGACCGCCTTGCTGGCTGCGCACGCCGCTGCCGGCGCGGCCCCCATCCCCCGGCTGCTGCAAAAGGATGGCCGCCACGCCCTGCTGGTCGACGGCAAGCCATTCACGGTCCTGGGCGTGCAGGCGCACAACTCCAGCAACTATCCCGCAGCACTGGGCAAGGTCTGGGCCGCGGTGAAGGATGCCCACGCCAACACGCTGGAAATCCCGGTCGCCTGGGAGCAGGTCGAGCCGGTCGAAGGCAAGTTCGATTTCAGCTTCGTCGATACGCTGGTGGCGCAGGCCCGCCAGCACCAGGTCCGCCTCGTGCTGCTGTGGTTTGGCACCTGGAAGAACACCGGGCCGCAGTACACGCCCGAATGGGTCAAGTTCGACAACCAGCGCTTTCCGCGCATGCTGGACAAGGAAGGCAAGGGCATCTATTGCCTGTCGCCGTTCGGCGCACAGACCTTGCAGGCCGACACCCGCGCATTCACGGCACTGATGACGCACCTGAAGAAGATCGACTCGGTCCAACGCACCGTGATCATGGTGCAGGTCCAGAACGAGGTGGGCACCTACGGCACCGTGCGCGACTTCGGCGCGAAGGCCGAAGCGGCATTCCGCCAGCCGGTGCCGGCGGCAGTCCTGGCGCGCAAGAAGTCGCCCATCCCCGGCGCGGCCAGCGGCAGCTGGGCCGAAGTGTACGGGCCGTACGCCGACGAGTACTTCCACGCCTACGCCATGGCCAGCTACATCGGGACGGTCGCCGCCGCCGGGCGCGCCGTGTACGACCTGCCGATGTTCGTCAACAATGCGTTGCGCGACCCGCTCGAGCCGATGGCGCCGTGGAAGAACAATTTCTCCAGCGGTGGACCTACCTTTGACGTGATCGATATCTACAAGGCCGCGGCACCAGGCATCGATTTCGCAGCGCCCGACATCTACATGCCGGAGTCGGGCAAGGTGGACGCGACGCTTGCCGCCTTCCAGCGCCGGGACAATGCGCTGCTCGTGGCGGAGATGGGCAATGCGCCGGCCTACGCGCGCTATGTCTACCAGATCCTCGGGCGGGGTGCGCTCGGCGTGGCCCCGTTCGGCATCGATTACGCGGACTACAGCAACTATCCGCTGGGTTCGCGGCTGAAGGACAAGTCCATGGTGGAGCCTTTCGGGAAGGTCTATGCGGCCTTCCGCCCGATGGCGCAGCAGTGGGCGCAATGGTCGCTTGATGGGCGCACCGTTGGATTTGCCGAGGGCGACGACCGCAAGCCGCAGTCGATCGAGACCGGCAACTGGAAGGTGAGCGTGAAGTTTCGCGAATGGCAGTTCGGCAACGTGGGCAAGGACGACTTCCCGCCCGGGACGGAGGCGCCCAATGGCGGCGCGGCGCTGGCCCGCATTGGCGAGAACGAGTTCATCGTGGTGGGCCAGAACGTGCGGCTCAGTTTCGAGCACGGCGCCGGCAAACCGTCCATGTACGCACGTGTGGAGGAGGGCCACTTCGACGCCACGGGGAAATGGGTCATGGAGCGCAACTGGAATGGCGACCAGACCGATTGGGGCTTGAACCTCACGTCCCGTCCCACTGTCCTCAAAGTCCGGCTGGGTACCTATGTCCACTAACGCAATCAGTAAGATCGTCATCGTCGGGGGCGGCACGGCGGGCTGGATGAGCGCTGCGCCGCTGGCGCTCAAGCTGGGAAGTGCCTGCGAAATCGTGCTGCTGGAGTCGCCCGAAATCGGCACGGTCGGCGTCGGCGAAGCGACCCTGCCCACTATCCGGGCATTCAACCAGGCGCTCGGCCTGGATGGCGCGGACTTCGTCAAGAAGACGCAGGCGACCTTCAAGCTTGGCATCGAGTTCAAGGACTGGGGCCATATCGGCAACCGCTTTTTCCACGGCTTCGGCGATTTCGGCCCTGCCATCGAGTACCGCTCGCCGGTCCAGTACTGGCTGCGCCTGGCGCGCGCGAACAAGGACATGCCTTCCTACGAAGAGTGGTCGACCGCCACGGCAATGGCGCGCAGCAACCGCTTCGTGCCGCCTTACGGCGATCAGCCGGCGGTGACCAACGCCTATTCCTATGCCTTCCACTTCGACGCCAGCCTGTACGCCGCTTACCTGCGCGATCATGCCGTGCAGCGCGGCGTGCGGCGCATCGAAGGCACGGTCACGGAAGTTGAGCAGCACCCGGAATCGGGTTTCATCACGGCGCTCAAGCTGCAGGACGGACGCCGCATCGAGGGCGACCTGTTCATCGACTGCTCGGGATTCCGCGGCCTGCTGATCGAAGGCGTCTACAAGGCCGGCTACGACGACTGGAGTGCCATGCTGCCCTGTAACAGCGCGCAGGCGGTGCCGTGCGAGAAGGTCGAACCGCTCACGCCCTATACCGTGTCCACCGCCCGCAGCGCGGGCTGGACCTGGCGCATCCCGCTACAGCACCGCACCGGCAACGGCCACGTGTACTGCAATGGCTTCACTTCGGACGAGGAAGCTGCGCGCGTGCTGCTGCAGGGTCTTGACGGCGCCGCGCTGGATGCGCCACGCCAGCTGCGCTTCACGACAGGCCGCCGCCGCAAGGCCTGGATCAAGAATTGCGTGGCGATCGGCTTGTCGAGCGGCTTCCTCGAGCCGCTCGAATCGACCAGCATCAACATCATCGAGAATTCGATCGGCTGGCTGCTGCAATACCTGCCGGACCGCGACTTCAGCCCGGCGCTTGCGGACGAATTCAACCGGCTGGTCGCGCAGCGCTATGAGTTCGTGCGCGACTTCATCGTCCTGCATTACAAGGTGACGAACCGCACCGATTCCGAGTTCTGGCGCTACTGCGCCAGTATGCAGATTCCCGACAGCCTGCAGCACCAGATCGACCTGTTCTGGGAGACGGGGCGCGTGGTCGTCTATGACCCGGACGGCTTCTCGGTAGCATCGCACGTGTCGATCATGATGGGCCTGGGCGTGGTACCCAAGCGCTACGATCCCCTGATCGACAGGATGGACCTGCAGCGTCTGCAGGAACACTTTTCCAGGGTGCGCGAGACCATCGGGCGTGCGGTTGCCGCCATGCCGACGCATGACGCGTTCATCGGGCAGATCGCATGAAGCGCGTGCTAGCGGCGTTGGCCTGGCTGCTGCTTGGCGCTAGCGCCATGGCGGCCGAGCCGCCGCGCCAGGTCGTGCACATGAACCGGGAATGGCTGTTCGTGCTGGGCGATCCGAAGGGAGCGGAGGAAAGCGCCTTCAACGATGCCAATTGGGAAGTCGCGCACCTGCCGCATTCATTCAGTACCCCATACTTCCTCGGCAAGCATTTCTACGTCGGCTACGGCTGGTACCGCAAGCGCTTCGAAATACCGGCCGCCTGGGCCGGCAAGCAGGTCAGCCTTGAGTTCGACGGCGTGTTCCAGGATGCCGAAATCTACGTCAACGGACAGCGCGCGGGCCGCCATCGGGGCGGCTACACCGGCTTTTCCATCGATCTCACGCCGTACGTACGCCTTGGCGGCAACAGCATTGCCGTGCGCGTCAACAACCTGTGGGACGCGACCCTGGCGCCGCGCGCGGGCGAGCACGTGTTCTCGGGCGGCATCTACCGCGACGTGCGCATGGTGGCGACCGATCCGGTGCATGTCACCTGGTATGGCACCTTCGTGCGCACGCCGGAAGTTGACGCCCGGCGCGCCACGCTGCAGCTGGAGACCGAGATCAGGAATGCGTCGGCTGCGCCGCGCACCATATCGCTGCGCTCCCGGGTCTACGATCCGGAAGGTAGGCTGGTGGCGCGCGCCGAGACGCAGGCGACGCTGCAGCCGGGCAGCGTGGAAACGATCCGGCAGGCGCCGCCGCCATTGGCCGCGCCGCGCCTGTGGAGCCCGCGCAGCCCGGTGCTGTACAAGCTGGTGAGCGGCATCTATGCTGGCGGCAAGCTGGTGGATGAATTCACGACGCCATTCGGCGTGCGTTCGATCGAATGGACTGCTGAGCGCGGCTTCTTCCTGAATGGCGAACATGTCTACCTGGTCGGCGCCAATGTGCACCAGGACCACGCCGGCTGGGGCGACGCCGTCACCCGCACAGCGGCAAGGCGCGACGTCCGGATGATCAAGGAGGCTGGCTTCAACTTCATCCGCGGTTCGCATTATCCGCATTCGCCGGCGTTCAGCCAGGCCACCGACGAACTGGGCGTCTTGTTCTGGTCGGAAGTGGCGTTCTGGGGCATCGGCGGTTATGGCGCCGATCCCGGCTGGTTCTCCAGCGCCTACCCGCCGGATCCGAAGGACCGGCCAGGGTTCGAGGAAAGCGTGCTGGCCCAGAGCGCCGAGATGATCCGCATTCACCGCAACCATCCGAGCATCATCGCCTGGAGCAACGGCAACGAGAACTTCTTCACCGTGCCGGAGGCGATGCCTGCCATGCGCGACTTCATTCGCCGTCAGGTCCGCTTCATGAAGGCGCTCGACCCTTCGCGGCCGGTGGCCATCGGCGGTGCCCAGCGCGGCGAGGTCGACAAGCTGGGCGATATCGCCGGCTACAACGGCGACGGCGCCACGCTGTTCGGCAACCCCGGTGTGCCAAGCATGGTCTCCGAGTACGGCTCCACCATGGCGGACCGCCCGGCAGACTTCGCGCCCGGGTGGGGCGAACTGCCGGAAATGCCGAAGCTGAAGGGCGATACACGCGCCTATGCGTGGCGCTACCCCTGGCGTAGCGGCGAGGCAATCTGGGCTGGTTTCGACCACGGTTCCATTGCTTCCGTGGAGTTTGGGTCGATGGGGATGATCGATTACTTCCGTCTCCCCAAGCGCCAGTACTACTGGTACCGCAAGGAGTATGCGGGAATCAATCCGCCTTCATGGCCGGTGGCGGGAACGCCGTACCGCTTGCACCTGGCGGCGGACAAGGCGCGCATCCTCGGCACGCAAGGCCATGACGACGTGCACCTGGTCGTGACGGTCATGGACAAGGCCCGCCGCGCGCTGAGCAATTCGCCCGAGGTGACGCTGACGGTGGAAAGCGGGCCCGGCGAATTTCCGACCGGCCGCTCCATCACCTTCCGCAACGACTCACCGGTGGCGATCCGCGACGGCCAGGCAGCCATCGAATTCCGCTCCTACTATGCCGGCAAGACGCGCATCCGCGCCACGTCGCCGGGCTTGCGGGATGCGACGTTCGATATCGTCACCACGGGTCGGGAGCGATTCGTGGCGGGCGAAAGTCCGCTTGCCAGGATGCGGCAGGTGGCCGGCCACGGGGGCGCGGCGAAGGCAGGCAGCGTGCCGCAGGACGTCAGCCGCGACCGGCCAACCTCGTCCAGCCTGACCGCGCCGGGTTCCTCACCGCGCTGGGCCAACGATGGCGACAGCCAGACCAGCTGGCATTCGGCGCCGGGTGCACCGGCCATGTGGGCGGTCGACCTGGAGAACATCTATGACGTGCGCAGCATCCGGATCGAAGGGCCGGCACCGGCCGCGGGCAGCCTGCTGGTGGAGTCGTCGCGCGACCGGTCGACCTGGACCCAGGTCGGCACACCGCAGTACCGCGACGGCAGGTTCCAGCTCGACTGCCCGCCCGGGGTGATCAGGGCGCGCTTCATCCGGGTCCGCTTCGAGTCGCTGCCGGAAGGGCGGGGCGCGAGCATCTCCAATTTTGAGGTGCAAGCCATTCCGGCGAACTGACCGCCGCCTGTTGAATTTTGTTTGATGGCTTGGCGGATTTTGCAATTGTCCGGCACGTGGGCCGGGACCATCATGTTGAAATGAAGACTTTCCTTAACTGTCTGGCTGCCCTTGCGCTGGCCTCCGCTGCCTCCGGCATTCATGCCGCCTCCAACGACGAGATCGTGCTGCACGGCGCCAGCACCTTGCAGCCCTGGCGTGTGATGGTCGCAGGCCCGGGCGGCGCCGAACAGGCGCTGGAGGGCGGCGCGGTCACCATTCCCAAGCCTGCGGGCTCGCACGCGCCGGGCGCTGCGGTCGGCGCGCGGGCCGGCGACGAGGCGGGCATGCGCAACGCGCTGACGCTGCAGTGGAAGGACGCCTGGGTCGCCAGCCTGCGCTTCGACGGCGGCGCATCCCTGGATTTGCGCGATTACACCGCGGGCGGCACCGTGGCATTCGACATCAACGTGGCCGACCTGGAGCAGGGCGGCATCTACTTCGTCATGCGCTGCGGGCCGGAGTGCTACCGCAAGCTGCCCTTTGTCCTGCCGGGGCGCAAGTTGCAGGGCAAGGGTTGGCAGCGCCTTTCCTTCTCCATGGCATGCTTCGCGCGGGCGCAGGACGACTTCAGCCGCGTCCCGCTGCCTTTCTCCCTGGAGGCGAACGGCAGCGGCCAGGTGGCGCTGGCGAACATCCGTTTCGTCAAGCGTGGCAAACCAAACACGCCATGCCCGGACTACCTGGCGCAGTCCGTTACCCCGGAACCCTTGTCCCACGCCTGGGCGCTGGCCAATTGGCCAAAGCGCCACCTGCAAAAGCTGGACGAGAACCGCAAACTGCTCGCTGCCGGCAAGAACCCGAAGATTGTCTTCATCGGCGACTCCATCACCGAGGGCTGGGAGCATGCCGGGCAGGCGGTGTGGCAGCGCTACTACGCAAAGCATGATGCGGTGGCGCTGGGCTTTGGCGGCGACCATACGGAGAACGTGCTGTGGCGCCTGCAGCATGGTGAAGTCGATGGCCTGGCGCCCAAGGTTGCGGTCCTGATGATCGGCACCAACAACGCCGGCGACCGCAATGACGATCCGCAGGCCACCGCGGCCGGCATCAAGGCGATCATCGGCGAATTGCGCCGCCGCTTGCCTGGCACGAAAGTACTGTTGTTGGCGATATTCCCGCGCGAGCAGCTCCCGGACGCCTTCCTGCGCCGCCTGAACGAGCAGGTCAACGCGCGCATCGCGGGCCTTGCGGACGGACGTCATGTCTTCTTCGCCAACATCAACGAATCGCTGCTGAACGCCGATGGCACGCTGTCGCGCGAGGTGATGCCCGACCTGCTGCACCTGCACGAGCGGGGTTACGAGACATGGGCGCGCAGCATCGCCCCCATTTTGCAAGAACTGTTGGCGGAGTAGGAAGATGAAGAGCTGGATGCATCATGCCGTGCGTGCCTGCACGGTGCTGCTCGCGGCCGGTGTCGCGCACACCGCGTTGGCGGCATCATGCGCCACATCGGCGGCGCCGCGCGCAGTCGATTACCCGTGGATGTCAATCGAACGTTGGCGCCAAATGCATGCCGAGCAAGTGGCGCGCGCAGCGCAGGGCGGCATCGATGTCATGTTTGTCGGCGATTCGCTGACGGAAATGTGGCCCAAGGCCCTTTGGGACAGCAACTTCGGGCATCTCAAGGCCGCCAACTTCGGTATCGGCGGCGACCATACCGGCAACGTATTGTGGCGCCTGCAGGACCCGGCCATTGCCGCCATCAAGCCCAAGCTGGTCGTGCTGATGATCGGCGTGAACAACATCAATTTATGCAAGGAGAGCGCCGACGCGGTGCTCGGTGGCATCCGCGCGGTCGTGGCACGGCTGCGCGCGCAGTACCCGGCTGCGCGCATCCTGCTCAACGCCGTCCTGCCGGCCGGTACGGCCGGTTCCGATGTGCGGCGGCGCCTGGTGGCCCTGAACCGGCGCGTGCGGACGCTGAACGATGGCGAGACGGTCTTCTTCCGCGATTACGGCGCGCGTTTCATGGGCGCCGATGGCAACTTGTCGAAGGAACTGCAGCCCGACCTGCTGCACTTCTCCGAAAAGGGATATCGCTTGCTGGCCGACGCCATGCGCCCGGATATCGAACAGCTTCTGGCCCCGAAGCCCTATGTGGCGGTCTCCCCCGACGGGCGTACGCGTCTGAAAGTGACGGCCGGCGAGGGCAAGCTGGCCTATACCGTAACGCGTGACGGGGCGACGGTGATTGCGCAGTCGCCGCTCGGCCTGTCCACCAGTCTCGGCACACTCGATGGCCAATCGCTGCGGGTGGATGGCAGCGACAGCAAGGTAGTCAGCGAAACATACCGTCCGGTGGCGGGCAAGGCGGCGAGCGTCGCGGATCATTACAACGAGGTCGAGCTACGGCTGGTGGGCAAGGACCAGCCGTTCAAGCTCAACGTGCTCGCCCGTTCACGAGAATCCGCATGAAGGCGAGTTCGATCCGGTGCGCGCTTCGGCCATTCGTCCGGCCCACCTGTTCGATGCCCCGCTGGTGTGCAAGACAGGCGTCAAACAGACCACCTTCGCCATTGCCGAAGCGGACAAGCGCAATTATGCCGGCGCCTACTACGCCGGGCGCGGCGAGGGCGGGCTGGGTGTGCAGGTGTCGCTGGCCCTGCGCAGGAGCGGCGCCGACGAGGCGTCGTGGGGGCCGCCGCCGGTCCATGCCAACGTCGCCGAGAGCGCCCTGGCCACGCCGTGGCGCGTGGTGATGCTGGCCGATACGCCGGGCGGCTTGGCGGCTTCGAGCCTGGTCGAGACCCTCGGCAGCCCTTCGGTTATCGGCGATACCAGCTGGATCAAACCGGGCAAGGCGGCGTGGGACTGGTGGAACGGCTGGGCGGTGAACATCCCCAATGCCGGGGTGAATACGGCGACCTACCGCGCCTACATCGACTCCGCCGCCGCGCTGGGCCTGGAGTACATCCTGATCGACGAGGGCTGGTATGTCGGCGCGTCGGAAGCACCGCTGCCAGGTTCCGATGTGACGCGCCCGGTGGCGGCCGTGGACATGCCGGCCATCATTGCCTATGCGCGCGAGAAGGGGATCGGTGTCTGGCTCTGGTTGCAATGGAAGCAGCTCGAGCGCCAGATGGAGCAGGCCTTGCCACTGTACGCAGCGTGGGGGATCAAGGGCATCAAGGTGGACTTCATGGACCGCAACGACCAGGAAATGGTGGACTTCTACCACAAGCTGCTGGGCAAGGCGGCTGCCAACCGCCTGATGGTCAACCTGCACGGCGCCTACCCGCCGGACGGCCTGGTGCGCACTTATCCGAACTACATGACCCAGGAGGGCGTACTCGGGGCCGAGTACAACAAATGGAGCAAGCGCATCACCGCCACCCATAACGTGACGCTGCCGTTCACCCGCATGATCCTCGGCCCGATCGACTACACCCCTGGAGGCTTCCGTTCGCTGCCGCCGTCCGAGTTCGCAAAGAACATCCGCAATACCAAGCCGTTCGTGCAGACCACGCGCGGCCAGGCCCTGGCCATGTACGTGGTGTACGACTCGCCGCTGGCAATGGTGGCCGACAGCCCCGACGCCTACCGCAATGCGGACGGCAGCTGGGCGGACGGCGCGGGCTTCCTCGGCAAGGTTCCTACCACATGGGACGAGACGCGCGTGATCGATGGCGATATCGGGCAGTTCATCGTCACGGCGCGTCGCAAGGGGCGCAACTGGTACATCGGCGCCATGGGCAACGAGTCGCCGCGCTGGATCGAGGTTCCGCTGAACTTCGTGGAGCAGGGCGTGCGCTACCGCGCCGAGATCCTGGAAGACGGCAAGGATGTCAACCGCCTGGCCGCACGCGAGGCGCGCGTCCAGCGTGGCGGCAAGATTACGCTGTCGCTGGCCGGTTCCGGCGGAGCGGTGGTGGTCCTGACACCGCTGCCATGAGGCGCCGCGTCCTGCTGCGGGCAGCGCTTGGCGCCATGGGTGGCGCGCTGGCAGGGCGCCTGATGGCCGCGCCCGCGCCCGGATTGGCCGACGAACGACCCGGCATCGCGCGCGGGACGTCGCTCGAGTTCAGCTACGATTCCGCCGTGACGGGGCGCCGGCGCAAAGCCAGCGTCTACCTGCCGCCCGGCTATTCGGCGCAGCAGCGCTATCCGGTGCTCTACCTGCTGCACGGAATTGGCGGCAACCAGGACGAATGGCGCGGCTATGTGCGTGCCCACATCATCCTCGATAACCTGCTGGCAGATGGCGCTGTCGTGCCGATGATTGTAGTCATGCCCAATGGCCGGGCACTGGCGGACGACCGCGTTCCGCCTGCGGAGCAGACCTTCACTGCGGAGCATATCGCCGGCTTTGCGCAGTTCGAGCGCGACCTGCTGCAGGAGCTGATCCCGGCCATCGACCGCAGCTATCCGACCCTGGCGCAGCGCGGCAGCCGCGCCATTGCGGGCCTGTCGATGGGGGGCGGCCAGGCGCTCAATTTCGGCCTGGGCCATCCGGAAACCTTTGCCTGGGTGGGCGGCTTCTCCGCGGCCCCGAATACGCGTCCGCCCGCCGAGCTGCTGCCGGAGCCCGCCGCCGCGCGCCGCCTGCGCCTGCTGTACCTTTCCTGCGGCAGGAAAGACAACCTGCTCGGGGTGTCGCAGGCCTTGCACGACTACCTGCAGCGGCACGGCGTCGCGCATGCCTGGCATGTCGACGAGTTCGGGCATGACCGGGAGAGCTGGGCCGAGAACCTGGCCCGCTTCGCCCGGCTGCTGTTCCGCTAGCCGCCGGCCGCTTCCTCCACGATTGCCACTTCCCATGGGCCAAGGTCCAGCATGTCGCCGCTCTTCACCTGGCGCGACGTCAGCAGGTCGGTGCCCGCCTTGTGCTGGTACGTGAAGCTGGCGGCGGTGCCGGAATAGTTGAAGAAGTAGCGCACGTTCCGGCCGAAATCGTTGACGCCCTTGCGGGTATGGATTTGGCGCGGCAATTGCTGGTCGGCGCCGGCCAGGCCGGCCTCCTGCACGGCCGTCCGCAGCACGGCCTTCTGCAGCTGGTCCGACAGGAAGGTGCCCTCGTAGGTGATCTTGCCGGCGCCATACTGGTTCTGCGTGATGGCCGGCCAACGGCCGAAGAAGTGGTGGTCGTAGTAGGCCAGCGCCTTGGCCGTATCCAGTTGCAGGAATTCGGCCCAGTACTGCACCCGGTTTTCGCCGCCCGCCTGGAACGGGTCGCCCTTCAGCGTCAGGGGCTGCGCCAGGTTGGAGAATTCCTGGTAATGAAAGCCCAGCGCCTCGCGCAGCGGTCCTGGCGCCATCGTCCAGCGCACCGCGGCATTCTCGTTGACGAAACCGCTCTTGAACGTCATGACAACGTGGCCGCCCTTGCGCACAAACTCCGAAATGCGCTTTAGCAGCGCGTCGTCGGCCACATACAGCGCCGGCACGATCAGCAGCTTGTACTTAGAGAAGTCCTGTACTTCCGGGAAGACGAAGTCGGTACCCACGTTCATGTCGTACAGCGCACGGTGCATCTGCCGCACCAGGGTACCGTAATCGGCCTTGGTGCCGCCGCCACCCCACTGGGACTCCTTGGCGAACGGCATGTCGTTCAGGGCGTTCAGCGAGTCGCGGCTCCACAAGATGGCGACGTCGTTGTGCAGCTTCAGGTTCACCAGGCGCGGCCCGATCTTCTGTAGCTCGCGGCCGGTGCGGCTCATTTCGGCGTAGGCGCGGTTCGGTTCCATGTCGTGCGACAGCACGCCTTTCCAGTACGTCTCCTGGTTGGCATGGATGGACGACCAATGCCAGTACTCGACCATGTTCGAGCCGTTGGAAAGGTGGGTGTAGACGTCCTGGCGGAACTGTCCATCATACGGCGGATACTGGAACGAGGAGCTCCAGTCGGTCGACTGCGCATTGGTCTCCATGACGAGGAAGTTCTTGCGCTTGAGGGAGCGCGTAAAGTCGGCCTGCAGCGTCTGGTCCGCGCCGTTGTAGTGTTCACGCTGGCCCCAGTGGTAGATGTTCACCGCCGGCATGTCGAGGGCGGCCGACACGGCTTCCTCGTTGACGTCGGCGTGCATGGAACCGGCAAAATCGTGCGTGACGAACTGGCGCGGCGAGGCATTCTCCCGCACCAGCTTTGCCTGCCAGTGCAGGAAATCGGTCACGCGCATCTGGCCCCAGCGCGACCATTCCAGCTTGTACCCGGTACTTTGCGCGCTGTCGGGACGCGGCAGGTCGATCCAGGAGTGCAGGTTCTGGCCCCAGTAGTTCAGGAACCACGCCTTGCTCAGGTTTTCCGGCGTGCCGAACTTCTTTTCCAGGTGATGCTGGAAGCGGACGAACACATCCTCGTTCGCCGCCCCGTAGGTGCTTGTTTCATTGTCGACCTGCCAGCCGATCACGTTCGGGTTGTCCTTGTAGCGGCTCACGATCTTGCGGATCAGGCGCTCGGCATAGAAGCGGTAGGCCGCCGAATCGGTGTTCATGTTCTGGCGCATGCCGTACATGTTCTGCGCACCGTGGAACTTGCGGGCCAGGATCTCCGGGTTCAGTTTGGCCATCCACGCGGGGATGGAATAGGTCGGGGTACCCATGACGACCTTGATGCCGGCCTTGCCCATGGCGTCGATCACGCGGTCCATCCACGCGTACTCGAAGCGGCCATCCTCCGGCTCCCACAGGCTCCAGGTCGACTCGCCCAGGCGAACCACGTTGAAACCGGCGGCCTTCATCATCTGCACGTCCTTTTCCAGACGCTCGTAAGGCATGTATTCATGGTAATAGGCCGCGCCGTACAGGATGGTCGGTTGCGCCGGTACGTCGGCTGCCGCCGCGCCGAGCGCGCAGGACAGCGCGGCGGCCAGCAAGGTTCGTTTGATCATGCGCACATTCCTCGGTGTTGTTTTTGCAGTGGTTCCATTGTGCCGATCAGCCGCCTGCGCCGGCAACGGCCGATGCGCAATCTGCGCAATTTCGTTTTCCGCGTTGGCGGTTTTTGCAATTGCGGCGCAAGGTTGCTGCTCCCACAATGCAGCTGTAAGAGGGCCCTTTTATGGAAGGTGGAGCGATGAGAGCTGTGTTGAGCACGACAATTCCGGCGCTGGCCGCTTGCGCCACCATCCTGCGCAGCGAATACGATCCTGCCGACAACCACCAGATGGGTCTTTTCAACCGCAGCGCCGGCGCGCAGGCCTTCCCTGGCGTGATCAGTGCCATCGCCGATGCTGCCAAATGAATCCGTTGTAGCAAGCTGTAGTCTCCTCTACCTGTTCCGGTAGTGTTTGGGGCGGCCCGGCCGCCCCTTTTTTTGAGGAAGCAATGAAAGTGAAGAGAACGATCAGTCTCCTGTCCGCCGCCGTAGCGATGTGCTGCGGTACCGCACTGGCCGCGCCAGGGCAGCCGTGGATGAACACCCAGCTGGGCGCGGCCGAGCGCGCCAGCCTGGCCGTCAAGGAAATGACCCTGGACGAAAAGCTGAAGCTGGTCTTCGGCTACTTTGGTTCCGATATGGAGGCCAAGAAGTACAAGCGCCCCGAGCACGCGCACAAGCAGTCGGCCGGCTTCGTGTACGGCGTGCCGCGCCTGGGCATTCCCAACCTGTGGGAGGCCGACGCCGGCATTGGCGTGGCCAGCCAGGCCGGCCCGGACGCCCGTCCCGCCACGGCGTTGCCGTCCGGCCTCAACACCACGGCAACCTGGGACCTGCAGACCGCCTACGCCGGCGGCGCCATGATCGGCGCCGAAGCGCGCGGCTATGGCTTTAACGTGATGCTGGCCGGTGGGGTCAACCTGATGCGCGAACCGCGCAACGGCCGCAACTTCGAATACGGCGGCGAGGACCCGCTGCTGGCAGGGAAGATGGTCGGCGCCCAGATCAAGGGCATCCAGTCGCAGCGCGTGGTATCCACGCTGAAGCACTTCGCCCTGAACGACCAGGAGACCGGGCGCACCACGCTGAACGTGAAGATCGACGACCAGGCGGCCCGCATGTCCGACCTGCTGGCCCTGCAGATCGCCAAGGAAGACGGCAATCCGGGCGCCGTCATGTGCTCCTACAACCGCGTCAACGGCGTATACGCCTGCGAAAGCAGCTACCTGCTGACCGAGGTGCTGAAGAAGGACTGGGGCTTCAAGGGCTGGGTGATGTCGGACTGGGGCGGCACGCACAGCACGATTCCCGCCGCAAATGCCGGCCTGGACCAGCAATCGGGCATGCCGTTCGACCTTTCCGACTACTTTGGCCCGCCGCTGAAGGAAGCCGTGCTCAATGGCTGGGTGCCGCAATCGCGCCTGGACGACATGGCGCGCCGCGTGCTGCATGCCATGTTCGAGCATGGCGTGGTGGACCACCCGGTCAAGTCCGAGCCGGACAAGATCGACTTTGCCGCGCATGCCGCCGTGTCGCTCAAGGATTCGCAGGAGGGCATGGTACTGCTGAAGAACAGTGGCGCCGTACTGCCGCTCGCGACCTCGGTCAAGCGCGTCGCCGTGATCGGCGGCTACGCCGACAAGGGCGTCCTGGCCGGCGGCGGCTCGTCGCTGGTGTATCCGGCCGGTGGCAATGCCGTGCCGGGCATGGAGCCGAAAATCTGGCCCGGACCGGTGATGGTCTACCCATCCTCGCCGCTGAAAGCGATCCAGAAGCGCCTGCCGTCGGCGCAGGTATCGTTCAGCGACGGCACCGACAAGGCCGCCGCCGCCAAGCTGGCCAGCGAGAGCGACGTCGTGCTGGTCTTCGCGACCCAGTGGACCGGCGAAGCGTTTGACGTGCCCAACCTGTCCCTGCCCAACAAGCAGGACGAGCTGATCGCAGCGGTGGCCGCGGCCAATGCGAAAACCGTCGTGGTGCTCGAAACGGGCGGCCCGGTGACGATGCCTTGGCTGCCGCAGGTGCCGGCCGTCCTCGCGGCGTGGTACCCGGGCACCAGCGGCGGCGAGGCGATCGCCAGCGTGCTGTTCGGGGAAGTCAATCCATCCGGCCACCTGCCTGCCACCTTCCCGCTGTCGGAGTCGCAGTTGCCGCGTCCGAAGCTGGACGGCTATCCGGAAGTGCTCGACAAGCGCTTCGAGGTCAATTACCACGAAGGCGCGGCGGTGGGCTACAAATGGTTCGACCTGAAGGGCCTGAAGCCGCTGTTCCCCTTCGGCCACGGCCTGTCGTATACGGAATTCGGCTTCTCCGGCCTCTCGGCCAGCGTGAAGGACGGCGTGCTGCAGGCGTCGTTTACCGTGAAGAATGCGGGCAAGCGCGCCGGCAAGGAGGTGGCCCAGGTCTACGTGGCACCGTTGCAGGCCAAGTGGGAGGCGCCCAAGCGCCTGGCCGGCTTCCAGAAGGTGGACCTGCAGCCAGGCGCGCAAACCCGGGCCTCGGTCGCGGTCGATCCGCGCCTGCTGGCCATGTACCATTCGGCCAGCAAGACCTGGCGCGTGGCCAAGGGCGACTATAAGCTGATCCTGGCCGCCGATGCCGCGGGCGAGAAGGCCCTCAGTACCGTGGTGCACCTGGAGGCGGCCACCTATGATGTGAACGGCAAACCGGTGCGCCAGCCGCGTTGACGCAAGGGGGCATGGCGTGCCCCCTTTTCACTGGTTGAACTGTTATGATGCAGCGAGCAACCCCGGCAACCGGCGTTGCATGGAGACAGTTCAACCACCATTCTAATAATGCAAGAGTTTTTCCAGAAGGCGCTGCTGGCACTGATCGGCCTCGTGATCGTCGACGCATTGCTGGCATTTTTCCTGATCTACGAGAGCTATTTGTCCGTTCCGCTGCAAGCCAGGCCCGATGCCGGCGCGGGCTGGCACTACCTGACCAATTCGGACAAGGAATCGGACGGCGCCTCCGCCGTCCGCATCCCGGACCCGCAGCGCGAACAGTTGCGCTTCGAGTTCAAGCTGTCCGATGCCGGCAAATACCCATTCGCTTCCGCCAGCCTGGTGCTGCACGACTCCAAGGGCCGCTTTGCCCTGGCGGATTGGTCCAAGTTCAGCGACATCAGTTTCCTTGCCAAGTGCGCACCGTCGAACTCCATGGTGTTCGGCATTTCCACCTTCGATCCCAAGGTCTCCAAGGTGGGCGAGTTCCTGACCTACCGCACGCCCGGCACCTATTTTTCCTGTAACAAGGACGGCGTGCCGGTGGCGCTGGACCTGACGCGCCTGACCATTCCGGATTGGTGGTTCTACCGCGTGCAGCTGGACTTGTCGCACCAGGGATACGCCCTGGACAAAGTGGCCAAGATCGCGTTCGGCACCAGCAGCCAAAGCCCGCTGCATGTCGACTCCTACCTGGAGATCAGCGAACTCACCCTGCATGGCCGCGATTACCGCTATATCGCGGCGCTGGTGCTGATCCTGCTCGCCAGCTGGGTGGGGTTTGCCGTCTGGTTCTTCCGCGCCCATGCGCGCGCCCTGACGGCCAGTCTTAATTCCCGGATGAAAAAAGACTTGCCGCTGGTCGCTTATCGCCAATTAACCTTGGAGCCATATAAGGACAAGGAAAAGGCGTCGGTGCTGAGATATATTGCGACCAATTACACCAATACCGAACTGGATCTGGAATCGGTCGTGTCGGCAACCGGAACCAACCGCAATAAAGTCAATGAACTATTAAAAACGGAACTCGGCATGACATTTACGAGTTACCTGAATAAATTGCGTTTGTCGGAAGCGGCACGCCTATTGGCCGAAAATAGTGGTGCCACTGTTTCGGAAATTGCCTATTCGGTCGGTTACGCCAACGTTTCGTATTTCAACAAGCTGTTCAAGGAAGAATACGGCTGCACGCCGAAATCCTTCCGCACGATCGCCAGCCAGCGCGACCCGGCACCCGGCGTGGAATCCGGCTGAGCCGCTTGCACTTCCTGCAGGACTAATCGCAAAATTTGCATTGTGATAGAAATTCCCTTGCGCACGTTATCGTCCCAAGGGTGCTCCGCCCTATGCTTGGCTCCACGGTGGCTTAGTTTCCGCTACCAACTGGACCACCACGTGGGAGGAGAGAGTGCTGTTGAACCCGAGATTGGCATTGCCGTCGCCGGCGCTGGCCTGCGCGCCCGCGCTCCAGGCTAAAGCGCATAAATGCAATACCGTCGCCGCTGGCGGCGGCGGTTTTGTCACCGGCGTCATTCCGGCCAATACCGGACGTGGATTATTTTATTCCCGCACCGACGTTCCACTGCCGGATTGGCAGCCCGCAACCGCCATGGGTTTTATGGGCGCCGAATTCCTGGCGGTCGATCCCAATAATGCCGGCCATATTTATCTGGCGGTCGGCACCAGTTATTTCAACGGCGGTAAAAGCGCCATATCAACCCGGGCAGCACCGTAAGTTTTGGCATGGTCGTCAGCGGTTCGACCGTGCCCGCCGTTAGCGGCGACGTTTGCAAGTGAACCAAGACTGGGGGGCGTACTGCGCCACCCCGGCAATATGGAGACACGATGAAACAAACCATGATCGGCATCCTGGCCGGTGCGGCGCAAGCCGTACCCGCCACCTATGCAACCCTGGACGCGGGCGGCAAGCTGTCCAGCTTCGACAAGCATCCCCCCGATGGCGCCGACTACCGGTTAGCCGCGAACCTGGCTTGCGGAGGTGGCGCATGAACACGTCGAAAGCACACCGCATCGCGTTGCTGTTCAACGCAAACAAGAGTTTCGACCGCGAGGTCATCGCCGGCATCGCGGCCTACCTTGGCAGCACGCGCACGGCGCGCGACCTGTTCCTGGAAGAGGACTTTCGCCTGCGCCTGGCCGGCATCGAGGACTGGCAGGGGCACGGCATCATCGCCGACTTCGACGACCCGGCCGTGGCGGCGGCGCTGACGCGCTGCCGCGTGCCGGTGGTGGCGGTGGGCGGCTCCTACGCCGACGAGGCGGAGTATCCGCAGGGCGTACCGTACGTGGCGACCGACAACTTCAAGCTGATCAAGCTGGCGCGCGACCACCTGATCGACGTCGGCCTGCACCGCTTCGCCATGTTCAGCCTGCCCAAGGCCAAGGAAAACCGCTGGGCCCAGGAGCGCGAGACCGCGTTTCGCAGCCTGATGGCGGCCGACCAGATGGAAGCGGAGATCTTCCGCGGCTGCGAAACCAGTGTCTCGGCCTGGGACGAGTCGGTGGAAGGGCAGATCGCCTGGCTGCGCAGCCTGCCCAAGCCGGTCGGCATCATCGCCGTGACCGATGCGCGCGCGCGCCAGCTGCTGCAGGCCTGCATCATCGCCGGCATCGCGGTGCCGGAGCAGGTGGCGCTGATCGGCATCGACAACGACCCCCTGGTGCGCATGCTGACCCGCATTCCCCTCAGTTCGGTGATCCAGGGCGCGCAGGAGATGGGACGCACCGCTGCCCACTTGCTGGACCAGATGCTGCACGGCGTGCGCCTGCCGAACACGCGCATCCTGATGCCGCCGGCGGGCATCAACGTCTTCGCCTCCAGCCAGCACCAGCCGGTGCGCCATCCCCACGTGGCACGGGCGCGCCATTTCATCCGCCAGTACGCCTGCCAGGGCATCAAGACGCACCAGGTGGCCGATTACGTCGGGGTGTCGCGTTCCTCGCTGGAAGCCTACTTCCGCCAGGAGCTGGGCTGTAGCGTGCATGACGTGATCCTGCAGTTCAAGCTCGATGCGGCCAAGGCCGGCCTGGAAAGCCGGGAGCGCAGCATTGCCGACGTGGCCCTGGCCTGCGGCTTCACTTCGACCCAGTACATGCACCTGGTCTTCAAGCGCGAGCTCGGATGCACGCCGCGCGCCTACCGTGACCGTGTGCTCGATGCCGGCTGAGGCGGGGGCAGCCCTGTTCACCTTGCGCAATGGCGCCGACATGCGGGTCACGCTCAGCGAGCATGGCGCGGCGATGGTGTCGTGGCTGGCGCCGGACCGCTACGGCCGCATGGCCGACGTGCTGCTGGGCTATCGGGATGCGCGCGACTATGCCGCCAACCCGCAGTTCTTCGGGGCCATCATCGGGCGCTGGGCCAACCGCATTGCGCGCGGCCGCTTCACGCTGGACGAGCGGCCCGTGCAGGTTGACGTCAACGACCGGGGCAACCACCTGCATGGCGGTGCGGGCGGTTTTCACACGCTGCGCTGGCGCGGCGCCGCAACCGAGGATGGCGTATCGTTCCGGCTCATCTCGCGCGCGGGCGAGGGCGGCTTCCCGGGCGAGGTGGACGTGCTGGTGCATTACCGGCTGGACGACGACGGCAGCCTGGTGATCGACTACGAGGCGGCGGCGGACCGGGCGACACCGCTCAACCTGACCGCGCATCCGTATTTCAACCTGAACGGCGGCGTGGCGGACGTGGGCGACCACCTGCTGCGCATCGACGCCGGGCATTACCTGCAAACCGATGCCAGCGGCATCCCGAACGGCGTTGCCACGGTGGCCGGCACGCCGTTCGACTTCCGCCAGCCGGCGCCCATCGGCCCGCGCCTGGTCTGGCCGCACCGGCAGATCGAGCTGGCTGGCGGATTCGACCACTGCTACTGCCTCGACGGGCGCGCCGACGGTCGCCCCGGTCCGTTGCGTGAAGTGGCGCGCGTCGTCGACCCCGGCTCCGGGCGCTGCCTGCTGGTATCGACCACCCAGGCCGGGCTGCAGTTCTACAGCGGCAACTGGCTGGAAGGCGTGCGTGGCCGCGGCCCGCGCCCCTATGCGCGGCACGACGGTTTTTGCCTGGAAGCGCAGGCATTCCCCGACCAGGTGAATGGCCCGCACGCGGCGGCGGTGATCCTGCGCCCCGGCGACGTGTACCGCCAGAGCACGGTTTACCGCCTGTCGCAGCAGCGCTGACCGGCCACTGCGCCTACATGGAATCATGATGGGCGTTGGTGAGTTTCACAATTGCCGCCCTCAGGCCCAGCGGGCACAATTTCCTCGTTAGCGCTGCAGACGAGGAAGAGTAATGAAAGAGTTCAAGAATTCGGTCTTGCCGGCCGATGCCGGGCAGGCGCTGCTGGTCGGCCGTGCATGGCGCGGCGGTACCGCAGGCGGGCCATGCGTCATCGCGGTGCGGCAAGGGCAGGTGGTCGACATCACCGCGCACGCGCCGACCGTGTCCGATCTGTTCGAGCGCGCCGACGCGATCGGCGTGGTGCGGGACGCCCCCGGCGAAACGCTGGGCGGATGGCAGGAGCTGCTGGAGCGCGGCGACGATGGCTTGCGTTTGCTGGCGCCTTGCGACCTGCAGGCGGTCAAGGCCTGCGGCGTCACCTTTGCCGTGAGCCTGCTCGAGCGCGTCATCGAAGAGCAGGCCAAGGGCGACGCCGCGCGCGCCGCCCGGTTGCGCAGTGAGATCCAGGGCTGCATCGGCGCCGACCTGTCGGAAATCCGGCCCGGCTCGGAAGCTGCGGCACGCCTGAAGGCGGACCTGCTGCAGCGCGGCCTCTGGTCGCAGTACATGGAAGTGGGCATCGGCCCGGACGCGGAAGTGTTCACCAAGGCGCAGCCGATGTCCGCCGTTGGCCATGGTGCCGATGTCGGCTTGCATCCGTCGTCGAGCTGGAACAATCCCGAGCCGGAGATCGTGCTGGCAGTAAACAGCGCCGGCACGGTGCTGGGCGCCACCCTGGGCAACGATGTCAACCTGCGCGATATCGAGGGGCGCAGCGCCCTGTTGCTGGGCAAGGCGAAGGACAACAACGCCTCCTGCGCGATCGGCCCCCTGATCCGCCTGTTCGACGGTGAATTCACCCTCGACACCATTTGCGACGCCGAAGTGAGCATGCTGATCGAAGGCGCGGACGACGGCTTCGAGCTGGCCGGAACCAGCCGCATGCGCGAAATCAGCCGCCATCCGCTGGAGCTGGTGGCGCAAACCTGGGGCACGCACCACCAGTATCCGGACGGCTTCATGCTGTTCCTGGGTACCATGTTCTCGCCGATCAAGGACCGCGACGCCGCCGGCAGGGGCTTTACCCACCATCTGGGCGATCGCGTCAGCATTTCGACGCCGGCGCTGGGCACCCTGGTCAACCAAGTGCAGCGCTGCGACCGCGTGGCGCCGTGGACGTTCGGCGTGCGCGCCCTGTATCAAAACCTGGCCCGCCGCGGCCTTCTGAAGAATTCACGATGAGCGAAACAAAGATGAAGTCCTACGCCAGCTACCATGACCTGGCGGGGAAAGTAGTGGTCGTCACCGGAGGCGGCAGCGGTATCGGCGCCGAGTTGGTCTCGGCATTCACCGGCCAGGGCGCGCGCGTGTATTTCCTCGATATCGCGCAGGAGGAATCGCAGGCCCTGGTCCAGTCCCTGTCGGCCGCGCGCCATCCGCCGGTGTTCATTGCCTGCGACCTGACCGACATCGAGGCGCTTGGCGCCGCCTTTGCCCGCATTGCGCAGGAGGCTGGTGCGGTCGAAATCCTGGTCAACAACTGCGCCAACGACGACCGCCACGAGGTGGGCAGGGTCAGCGCGGAATACTGGGACGCGCGCATGGCGGTCAACCTGCGCCACCTGTTCTTCTGCGCCCAGGCCGTGGCGCCGGGCATGCAGGCCATGCGGCGCGGCGCCATCCTGAACATGGGGTCCATCTCGTGGCACCTGGCGCTGCCGAACCTGGCGCTGTACATGACCGCCAAGGCCGGCATCGAGGGCCTGACGCGCGGCCTGGCGCGCGACCTGGGCCAGCATGGCATCCGCGTCAACTGCATCGTCCCCGGCGCCGTGCGTACGCCGCGCCAGGAGGCGCTGTGGCATACGCCGGAAGAAGAGAAGCGCATCCTGGAAGGCCAGTGCCTGCCGCAGCGCGTCGAGGTGCAGGACGTGGCCGCGCTGGCACTGTTCCTGGCGTCGGACAACGCCTTGCATTGCACCGGGCGCGACTACTTCGTCGATGCCGGATGGTACGGCGCATGACGGCCCCCGAAGTGCGTTGCCTGTGGCCGGTCGGCGCCACGCTGGGCGAAGGGGCGCTGTGGCACGCGCCCACCCAGTCCCTGTACTTCGTCGACATCAAGCAGCGCCAGGTCCACCGCTGCGCCGCCGACGGCGGCGACCGGCGCAGCTGGCAGGCGCCGCGGCAGGTCGGCTTCATCGTGCCGTTCGGCGCGGGCGGCTTTGTCTGCGGCCTGCAGGGCGGGCTGTACCGGTTCGATGAGAACGGCGGGCAGTTCTCGCTGCTGCGCATGGTGGAGCAGGAGCTGCCCGGCAACCGCATCAACGACGGCTACGTCGATGCCCGGGGCCGCCTCTGGTTCGGCAGCATGGACGACGGCGAAAGCCAGCCGAGCGGCTCGCTGTACCGCGTCGGCGGCGACGGCGCGCCCGCGCTGGCCGATACGGGCTACATCATCACCAACGGCCCGGCCTGCAGCCCGGACGGGCGGATCCTGTACCACACCGACACCCTGGCCAGGCGCACTTACGCATTCGACCTGCGCCCCGACGGCAGCGTTGCCAACAAGCGCCTGTTCGCGACCTTCGAAGGCGGGCAGGGCCATCCGGACGGCATGGCCGTGGACGCCGAAGGCTATGTCTGGATCGCCTTGTTCGGCGGCTGGCGCATCGACCGCTTTGCGCCAGATGGCACGCTGCATTCGAGCGTACGCCTGCCGTGCTCCAATATCACCAAGCTGGCCTTCGGCGGGCCCGACCTGCGCACGGTGTACGTGACGACCGCGCGCAAGGGCCTGGCGGCGGCGCAGTTGGCGCAGCAGCCGCAAGCTGGCGCACTGTTCGCCTTCCGCAGCGAGGTGCCGGGCCTGGCGCAAAACACTTTCCACATTGAGGCTACAGCATGACGAGCAACCAGGCGCCGGCGCGCCGCTTCCGTTCCCAGGACTGGTTCGACAACCCCGAACGCATCGACATGACGGCGCTTTACCTGGAGCGCTTCATGAACTACGGCATCACCGCCGAGGAACTGCGCTCGGGCAAGCCGATCATCGGCATCGCCCAGAGCGGCAGCGACATCAATCCCTGCAACCGCATCCACCTGGAGCTGGCGCGGCGCGTGCGCGACGGCATCCGCGACGCCGGCGGCATCCCGATGGAGTTCCCGGTGCATCCCACGTTCGAAAATTGCCGCCGTCCGACGGCGGCCATCGACCGCAACCTTGCCTATCTGGGGCTGGTGGAAATCCTGCACGGCTACCCGATCGACGCCGTGGTGCTGACCACCGGCTGCGACAAGACCACGCCATCGCAGCTGATGGCGGCGGCCACGGTCGACATTCCTGCCATCGTGCTGTCGGGCGGCCCCATGCTGGACGGCTGGTTCGAGGGCGAACTGGTGGGCTCGGGCGCAGCCATCTGGCGCGGCCGCAGGCAGTTGGCGGCCGGCCAGATCGACGAGGAGAAATTCCTGCAGATCGCCACGGCTTCGGCGCCGTCCTCGGGCCACTGCAATACCATGGGCACGGCTTCGACCATGAACGCCATCGCCGAAGCGCTGGGCATGTCCCTGACCGGCTGCTCCGCCATTCCCGCCCCATACCGCGAGCGCGGCCAGATGGCTTACGAGACGGGGCGCCGCATCGTCGGCATGGCGTTCGAAGACTTGCGCCCATCGCGCATCATGACGCGCGACGCCTTCCTCGATGCGATCGTGGTCAACGCCGCCATCGGCGGCTCGACCAATGCGCAGCCGCACCTGATGGCCATGGCCCGCCACGCCGGCGTGGACATCACGCCGCAAGACTGGATGGAATACGGCTACAACGTGCCGCTGCTGCTGAACATGCAGCCGGCCGGCAAATACCTGGGCGAGCGTTTCCACCGCGCCGGCGGCGTTCCCGCCGTGATGTGGGAGCTGCAACAGGCCGGGCGCCTGCAGGCCGAGCGCCCCACCGTGACCGGACGCAGCATGGCTGCCAACCTGGAGGGGCGCGCGAGTACCGACCGGGAGATGATCCGTCCCTTCGGCGAACCGCTCAAGGAACGCGCCGGCTTCCTGGTGTTGAAGGGCAACCTGTTCGATTTCGCCATCATGAAGACCAGCGTGATCTCGGAGACATTCCGCCAGCGCTACCTGAGCGAACCGGGAGCGCCCGGCCAGTTCGAATGCCGCGCCGTGGTGTTCGATGGCGCCGACGACTACCACGCCCGCATCAACGATCCCGCGCTGGGCATCGACGAGCGGACCATCCTGGTGATCCGCGGCGCCGGCCCGATCGGCTGGCCCGGCTCAGCGGAGGTGGTGAATATGCAGCCGCCGGACGCGCTGATCAAACAGGGGATCAATGCCTTGCCGACGCTGGGCGACGGCCGCCAGTCCGGCACGTCGGACAGCCCGTCGATCCTGAATGCTTCGCCCGAAAGTGCCGCCGGCGGCAACCTGGCATGGCTGCGCACCGGGGACCGCATCCGGGTCGACCTGCAAGCAGGGCGCTGCGACGTGCTGGTGAGCGATGAGGAAATGGCGCTGCGCAAGCGCGCAGCGCCGCCCCCGGTGCCGGCCAGCCAGACGCCGTGGCAGGAGATCTACCGCGCCACGGTGGGCCAGTTGCAGACGGGGGCTTGCCTCGAACTGGCCGTCCCTTACCGGGGCGTCGGCCAGGACATGCCGAGGCATAACCACTGACCGCGCTTACTTGGACGAGTAGATCTTGTCGAACTCGCCGCCATCGTCAAAGTGCTTCTTCTGGGCCGCGCGCCAGCCGCCGAACACCTCGTCCACGGTGAACAGGGAAATCGGCTTGAAGCTGGCGGCGTACTTCTTGAAGACGGCCTCCGAACGCGGACGCAGGTAGTGCTTGGCGATGATCTCCTGGCCCGCATCGGAGTACAGGAAGTTCAGGTAGGCGGTGGCTTCCTTGCGGATGCCCTTCTTGTCCACGACCTTGTCGACCACGGCGACCGGCGATTCAGCCAGGATCGATACCGCCGGATAGACCACTTCGAAGTTGTCGCCGAATTCGGCGCGCACCATGCTCACTTCGTTCTCGAACGTCACCAGCACGTCGCCGATCTGGCGCTGGGTGAAAGTGGTGGTGGCGGCACGGCCGCCGGCGTCCAGGATCGGCACGTTCTTGAAGATCTTGCCCACCAGTTCACGCGCCTGCGCTTCGCTGCCACCCTTCTTCACCACCGAGCCCCAGGCCGCCAGGTAGGTATAGCGCCCGTTGCCGGCCGTCTTCGGGTTGGGAATGATCACCTGCACGCCCGGCTTGGCCAGGTCGCCCCAGTCCTTGATTGCCTTCGGATTGCCCTTGCGTACCAGGTAGACCATGGTCGAATAGGCCGGCGCCGCATTGTTCGGGAACTTCTTGGCCCAGTCCTTCACCACCAGGCCGCGGTCGGCCAGCATGTCGATGTCGTTGGCCTGGTTCATGGTCACGACGGACGCTTCCAGGCCATCGGCCACGGCGCGCGCTTGCTTGGACGAACCGCCGTGCGACTGCTTGATGGTGACGTCGGTGCCGGTGCTCTTCTTATAGGCGGCGGCGAAGGCCGGGTTGACGTCCTTGTACAGCTCACGTGCCACGTCATAGGACACGTTCAGCAGGGTCACCTCGCCGGCCGCCGCCACCGGGGTGAAACCGAAGGAAGCCGCTGCCAGGGTGGCGCCGAGTGCAAATGCGAATTTGTTATAAGTCATGGCATTCTCTATTGTGAAAACAGATATGCATGGTCTAGAATTCGGCGCCGAAATGAAACTACATATTCGTTATAAGCTTAGAAGGGCTGCCGGACGGGCCGGCGCCGACGGGCTTTTTGCCGCTGGTGTATATTCCGGTTATTGCATAGTTGTGAGCACACATGAGTTTTGAAATACGCCGCGCTGAAGCGAACGATGCCACGGCCGCCTGTGAGGTGCTGCGCCGCTCGATCGCCGAATGTTGTGTGCTTGACCACAAGAACGATCCTGCCATCCTGGGTGCGTGGTTGGGCAACAAGACGCCGGAAACCGTCGCGTCCTGGTTTGCTTCGCCCACCAATTACTCGCTGGTCGCCACCGAGGACGGCGTGGTGGTCGGTCTCGCCCTGCTGACGGCGGCCGGCAAGCTGGCGCTGTGCTACCTGCTGCCCGAAGTGCGCCAGCGCGGCGCCGGCAAGGCCTTGCTCGCTTGTATCGAGCAGCAGGCGTGCAGCTGGGGCGTCAAGGCCCTGCAGCTGCACAGCACCGCCACGGGCGAAGAATTCTTCGCCCGCCAGGGCTATCTGCGCGCCGGGAATGTGCGTTCCCCGTACGGCGTGGATACGATCTTCTTCTGGAAGCAGCTCGATGGCAGCGTGTGCGACACGAGCAAGCCCAAGCGCTTCTGCGGCTGCAGCTGACTACCTGGCGGCAGCATTGGCGCGCAGCGTCGTCACGTTGTCGTAGCCAATCCCCCAATTGTCCGTCTCCACTTCGTCGATGATGACGAAGGTGGTGGCGGGATTCTTGTTCAACACGCGCTGCAGCAGTTCGGTGGCGCCCTTGATCAGTTCCAGCTTCTGTTCGGCGGTGACGCCTTCCTTGGTGACGCGGAAATTTACGTACGGCATAGTGATTCTCCTTGGGTTGAAAGTGGTCGGTGGATGCAGCGCCAGGCGAGCAGGGCGCCCAGCAAGAGCAGGGTAGCGGAGACGGCCAGCGCAAATTGCACGCCGCGCATGGCCGCCGCGCTGTCGGCCGGCGCCACCAGGGCGCCGAAGATGGCCACCCCGAGTGCGCCGCCGACCTGGCGCGCCGTGTTCAATACGGCGGAGGCGGTGCCGGCCTGGCTGGGTGCGACGGCGGCCAGGATGGAGGTGGTCATGGCCGGCACGGCCAGCCCCATGCCGGCCGGGATCAGGGCCAGGCCGGGCAGCATGTGCAGGAAGCTGGCGTCGGCCGCAATGCCGCACCACCCCAATAGCGCATAGCCCAGCGCCCCGAGCAGGCCGCCGGCAACCATCGGCGTGCGCGGCCCGGTGCGCGCCTGCAGCCAGCCGCTGGCGATGTTGGAGAAGATGAAGGTGCCCGTCAGGGGCAGGAAGTAGAGGCCGGCCTGCAGCGCGCTCAGGCCGCGTAGCTGCTGCAGGTAGAAGCTGAGCACGAAGATGATGCCGTAATACGCGAAGTTCACCAGCACCCCGAACAGCACGGCGCCGCCGAACGTGCGGGCGCGGAACAGTGCGAGCGGCAGCATGGGCGCCGCGCTGCGCCGCTGCACGCGCAGGAACAAGGCGCCGGCGCCCACGGCCAGCAGCAGGGCGCCTTGCACCAGCGCGCTGCCGATGCCGCGCGCATGGCTCTCGATCACGGCGCCAACGAAGGCGGTGAGCGCCACGATGGCCAGCAGTTGGCCGGGCAGGTCGACGCCGCGCGCGCCGGCATGGCCGTGCTGGCGCGGCACCACGCGCAGCGTGAGCCAGAAGCCGGCCAGGCAGATCGGGATATTCACCCAGAAGATGGCGCGCCATCCCGCAAAGCTCATCAGCAAACCGCCCAGCACGGGCCCGGCCGCGATGGAGACCCCGCCGGCAGCGGTCCACCAGGCGACGGCCTTGGCCAGCAGGGCGCGCTCGTGCGCATAGGCGGCGTTCAGGATGGCCAGCGAGCTGGGAACCAGCAGGGCCGCGCCCACGCCTTGCAGGGCGCGCGCCAGGTTGAGCGCAAGGGCCCCCGGCGCCACGGCGCAGGCCAGCGAAGCGACGGTAAACAAGGCGAAGCCGCCCAGGAAGATGCGGCGCGCGCCGAAGCGGTCGCCCAGCACCCCGGCCGACAGCAGGAACACGGCAAAGCCCAGCGTGTAGGCGTCGACCACCCACTGCAGCGCGCTCACGTCCGCCCCCAGTTCGCGCCCGATCGCCGGCAGCGCCACATTGACGATGGTCACGTCCAGCTGGACGATGATGAAGGCGAAGCTGGCGGCGATCAGGATGGCAGGGGAAGGACGGTGCATGGCGGGCTCCTTGTTATCCTGAACTATAAGACGCTTCACGCATCATTAAAAATGAATAATAATGAACGCTCCAATCTCTAACGGAGAATCATTGTGGAACTCTCCTCCCTGCGCATTTTCAAGACGGTGGCCGAGGAAGGCAGCGTGACCCAGGCGGCCAGCAAGCTGCACCGGGTGCAGTCCAACGTGTCGGCCCGCCTGACCCAGCTGGAAGAATCGCTGGGCGTGACGCTGTTCCACCGCGCCGGCCGGCGCCTGCTCATCACGCCCGAAGGCACGCGCCTGCTCGACTATGCCGAACGCCTGCTGCGCCTGGCGGACGAGGCGCAAAGTTCCGTGCGCGGGACCCAGGAGCCGTCCGGCCTGTTGCGCATCGGATCGATGGAAACCACCGCCGCCGCGCGCCTGCCGCACGTGCTGGGCGCCTTCCACCGCAAGTACCCGCAGGTGGAGCTGCTGCTCGACACCGGTCCGACCGACATGCTGCTGCAGGCGGTGCTGAACCACAAGGTCGACCTGGCGCTGGTGGGCGCCCCGATCGAACGCCAGGAACTGGTGCAGGTGCCTGTTTTTGTCGAGGAACTGGTGCTGTTGACGGACACGCTGCAGGGACCGGTGACGGAGCCGGCCGACGTGGCCTGCCGCACCCTGCTGGGCTTTCGCGCCGGCTGCAGCTACCGGCGCCGGCTCGAATGGTGGTTTGCCGATGCCGGCATCGTGCCGGCGCGGCTGGCGGAATTCGGCACCTTCGAGGCCATCATTGGCTGCGTGGCGGCCGGGATGGGCGTGGCCATGATGCCGCGCGAAGTGCTCAAGCACCGCAGCCTGGCGCGCACTGTGCAGTGCCACACGCTGGCGCCCGAGGTGGCGCAGGTGGAGACCATGCTGGTCTGGCGCAAGGACATCGCCCAGCACACGGCGCGCGACGCCTTCATCGCCAGTCTGACGACATTCGGGGTCAGCTCTGTCAATCGGACACAAAATCACAAGCTTTGATGGAGATCAAAGCAGAAAAATCACTGTTTTCTCGTGTTGAGAAACATCAAAGATTGTGCTTGTCTGTCCGATTGACAGAGCTGACCCCGAATGACGAATGAGGAATGAAAAAAGCCCGCGCGCGGCGGGCTTTCCGGGGGCGTCGTGCGCTGGCGCTTACAGGGCTGCCAGCGCCGCGTTGAAGGTGGCGCTCGGACGCATCACGGCCGAAGTCTTCGCCGGGTCAGGGAAGTAGTAGCCGCCAATGTCGGTGGCATGGCCCTGCACGGCGTTCAGCTCTTCCACGATCTTGCTTTCGTTCTCGCTCAGGGCCTTGGCCACCGGGGTGAACTTGGCTTTCAGCTCGGCGTCGTCGTTCTGCGCTGCCAGGGCCTGGGCCCAGTACATCGACAGGTAGAAGTGGCTGCCGCGGTTGTCCAGCTCGCCGGTACGCGGCGATGGCGACTTGTTGTTGTCGAGCAGCTTGCCGGTGGCTTCGTCCAGGGTCTTGGCCAGGATCTTGGCTTTGGCGTTGCCGGACTTGATGCCCAGTTCTTCCAGCGACACGGCCAGGGCCAGGAACTCGCCCAGCGAATCCCAGCGCAGGTGGTTTTCTTCTACCAGCTGCTTGACGTGCTTCGGTGCCGAGCCGCCGGCGCCGGTTTCGTACATGCCGCCGCCGGCCATCAGCGGAACGATCGACAGCATCTTGGCCGAGGTGCCCAGTTCCAGGATCGGGAACAGGTCGGTCAGGTAGTCGCGCAGGATGTTGCCGGTCACCGAGATGGTGTCC
>JAJTCO010000084.1 GCA_021323265.1 Pseudoduganella sp.
GCCGGCGGCGCTGGCCGACACCTTGCCCAGCAGTTCGGCGGCCGTGGTGACGCCGGACTTGTCGATGTCCTCGCGCCGGATCACCTGCACCGGCAGCGCGGTTTCCGCGTCCAGCCGCTTGATCGAACTGCCCGTGATTTCCACGCGCTGCAGCTTGGCGTCCTCGGCCTGCGCCAATGCCGCGCCGCCGGCGCCCAGTGCCATCGCGCCAAACGCAAGGCGCAACCATCCCGCCAGCACGGTTGGTGCCGGAACCTGTCTCTGCTTCATGTGACTCTCTCCTGTTATCGACTCTTCTTGGATTTCACCCTTGTTGTCTCCGCGCCGTACAGATAGGCGGAGATGGCTTCGGTGAGGCGGGCTGCCTTCTCGACGTTGTCCTTGTTGGACACCATCAGCGTGGCAACCAGTGCTTCGATCAGCGCCAGGGCGGCGCTGGAGCTGCTTGGCAGGACCGGGTGCGTGGCTTGCGCAAACAGTGCGACATCGGCCAGCTCCGCCAAAGGCGAAGCCGGCGAATCGGTGAGCGAGACGATGCAGGCGGAGCGGCTGCGGGCAAAGCCGGCCAGGCGGATCACGTCCAGCGCGTAGCGCGGGAAGGAGACCACCACCAGTACGTCGTCGGGTGTGATGTTGGCCAGGTGACCGGCGGCCACTTCGGTGCCGCCGTGGCCCGCCACTTCCACCACGTGCTGGCAGAACGGTTGCAGGTGCAGCGACAGCAGGCCGGCAAGGTGCGAGGACAGGCCGAACCCCATGACATACACGGTGCGGGCGGTGGTCAGCTTCTGCACCACCTTCTCCAGGCTGGCGGCGGCCAGCGCCTGGGCGGTGGCGCCGATGTTGGCGGCCACGTACTCCAGGCTTTCCACGGCCGGGCTGCTGCGGCCGTGGCCGCGCTCGATATTGCTGCGCAGCTTTTCCACCGGCTGCACGATGCCCTGCATGGTGGCGGCGATCTCGCCGCGCATGGCCGCATAGTTGGCAAAGCCGATGTCGCGTGCAAAGCGGCTGGCGGTGGCGTTGGACACGGCGCAGTGCTGCGCCAGCTCCTCGATGCCAAAGGCGGTGACGCGCACCGGGTTGCGCAGCACGAAGTCGGCGATGTTGCGGCTCGATGCCGATCCTTCGCCCAGCACGCGCTTGAGTTCCTGGCCCAGTGCGGACTGGGCGAAGGCTACTTCGGGCGAACTGGCTTCGTAGGCGGTGCTGGCGTTGGTCGGCTTCATGTAAGTAAATTTTCAGGCGTTGGAAGGATGAAAATTATCCGATATCTGAAATGTACGCACAACGAATGCAAAATTCAACAATTTTCTGAAAATTTATTTTCATGTGATTACTTTATGAAAAAAATGATACATAATCGGGCCAACCTGAACTTCCGGCGACAACATGCAAACCCACCGACATACGATCAGTGCCCCCCACGGCAGCGTGCACTGCGAACTGACCAGCTACCATTTCGGCCCGCCCGGCGGGCGCAAGGCCTACATCCAGGCTGCCCTGCACGCCGACGAAGTGCCGGCCATGCTGGTGGCGCAAAGCCTGCGCACGCGCCTGCAACTGCTCGAGCAGCAGGGCCGGCTGAGCGGGCAAGTGGTGCTGGTGCCGGCGGCCAACCCGTTCGGGCTGGCACAGGTCATCAACGAGCGGCCCTTCGGCCGCTTTGACCTTGCCACCGGCATCAATTTCAACCGCGGCTATCCGCAACTGGGGGCGCAACTGGCGGCGTCGCTGGCGACGCGGCTGGGACCCGATGCCGCCGCCAATGTGCGCCTGGTGCGCGGCCACCTGCGCGAACTGGTCGCAGCCTGGCAAGCGGCATCGGACTTGGCGCTGCTGAAGAAGACGCTGCTGTCGCTGGCGATCGATGCCGACGTCGTGCTCGATCTGCATTGCGATAACGAGGCCGTGCTGCACGTGTACGCCAGCAGCGCACAGGTGCCCGAGATCGAGCCGCTGGCGCGGCTGCTGGGCGCCGGCGCGCTGCTGCATGCCGACCTGGCAGGGGGCGACCCGTTCGACGAAGCCTGCATGCGGCCCTGGGCGGAGCTGGCGGCCCGGGCCGGGCCGCAGGTGCCGCTGCCGCTGGCCTGCGTGGCGGCCACCATCGAACTGCGCGGAGAAACGCAGGTCGACTATGCCACGGCGGCGCTCGATGCCGACGCCATCCTGCGCTACCTGTCCCTGCGCGGCATCGTCGCGCTGGACGCGGTGGCACTGCCGCCTGCCAGCTGCCGCGCCACGCCGCTGACAGGCACGCAGCGCCTGGACGCACCGCACGCCGGCATGCTGGTCTACCTGCGCGCCCTGGGCGACCGGGTCGCGACCGGCGACGCCATTGCCGACCTGATCGATCCCGCGACGGGACAGACCACGACCCTGCGCGCAGGCGTCGATGGCGTGTTTTTTGCGCGTTTATCGCACCGCTACGTGATCCGCGGCATGAATGTCGGTAAGATCGCCGGTGTCCACCCCATCCGAGAAGGCAACCTGTTAAGCCTATGAAAAGCCTGAAACTGCCCAACACCTTCGTCCTGCTGTTCCTCATCATGGCGCTGATCGCCCTGGCCACCTGGCTGGTCCCCGGCGGAAAATACGAGACCCACCTGGTCAACGGCAAGCAGCTGATCGATCCGGCCAGCTTCCACTACATCGACAGCAAGCCGCAAGGCCTGGCGGCCTTCCTGATGGCGCCCATCAAGGGCTTCGCGGAGGCGGGCCTGATCATCGGTTTCGTGCTGCTGACCGGCGGCGCCTTCAACGTGCTGCACAAGACCGAAGCGGTGGACGCCATGATCAAGTCGATTGCGCGTGCCCATGCGCGCTCGCGCCTGGTGCGCGTGGGGCTCATTCCCCTGTTCGTGACGCTGTTCTCGATCGGCGGCGCCACCTTCGGCATGAACGAGGAAGCCATTCCCTTCATCCTGATCTTCGTGCCGCTGGCGCTGGCGCTCGGCTACGACTCGATCGTCGGCGTATCGATCCCCTTCGTCGGCTCGCAGGTCGGCTTTGCCGCGGCCTTCCTCAACCCGTTCAACGTCGGCATCGCCCAGGGCATCGCCGGCGTGCCGCTGTTTTCCGGCATGGGTTACCGCGTGATCGTGTGGCTGATCGCCACCGCCGCCACGATCGGCTTCCTGATGTGGTACGCGGCGCGCGTCAAGCGCCACCCCGAGCGCAGCCCGACCTTCCTGCTGGACCAGGAGAAGCGCGCCGAGGGCACCATCGACTTTTCCGGGTTCCAGGGCATGACCGCGCGCCACAAGCTGGTGCTGTGGGTGTTTGCCGCGACCCTGGGCGGCATGGTGTTCGGCGTGGTGAAGTTCGGCTGGTTCATCGAGGAAATCGGCGCGCTGTTCCTGGCCATGACCGTGGTGGTGGCCCTGATCGGACGCCTCGGGTCGGACGAGGCGGTGGCCGCCTTCGTGCAGGGCGCCAAGGACCTGGTGGGCACCGCGCTGGTCATTGCGCTGGCGCGCGCCACCATGGTGCTGGCGCGCGACGCGCACATCATCGACACCATGCTGCATGGCCTGATGCCGCTGGTGGCCTCGTCTTCGCCAGTGTTCGCGGCGCAGAAGATGTTCGTGATCCAGACCGTGATCAACTTCTTCATCCACTCCGGCAGCGGCCAGGCCGCGCTGACCATGCCGATCATGGCGCCGCTGGCCGACCTGGTGGGCGTGACGCGCCAGACCGCCATCCTGGCCTTCCAGTTCGGCGAATTCACCACGCCCATGATTCCGACCTCGGGCATCACGGTCGGGGTGCTGGCGCTGGCGCGCATCCCGTGGCTGACCTGGGCCAAATGGATGATCCCCCTGCAGCTGATCTACCTGGTGCTGGCGCTGGTGTTGCTGGTGCCGCCCGCACTCATGAACTGGCAGTAAGCGCGGCTTTTGGTTAGGATGGCAGGCATGGAAACCATCAAACACCCGATCTCGGCCCCGCACGGCACGGCGCACTACGAACTGACCAGCTACCACTTCGGCCAGCCGGGCGGGCCGAAGGCCTACATCCAGGCGGCGCTGCACGCGGACGAGGTGCCGGCCATGCTGGTGGCGCAAGCCCTGCGCCAGCGCCTGGCGGCGCTGGACGCGGCAGGAAAGGTGGGCGGAGAAGTGATCCTGGTGCCGGCCGCCAACCCGATCGGGCTGGCGCAGGTGATCAACGAGCGGCCGTTCGGGCGCTTTGACCTGAGCAATGGCATCAACTTCAACCGCGGCTACCCGCATTACTGCGAACAGCTGAAGGTGCGCCTGGCGGGACAACTGGGCAGCGACGCCCAGGCCAACGTGCGCACCATTCGCCGCCACTTGCGCGAACTGGTGGCGCAGTGGCAGCCGGCCTCCGACGCCACCACGCTGAAGAAGACGCTCTTGCAGATGGCCATCGATGCCGACGTGGTGCTGGACCTGCACTGCGAGAACGAAGGCGCGCTGCACCTGTACGTCGGTACTTCGCTGTGCGACGTGGCGCAGCCGCTGGCCAACCTGATGGGCGCCTGCGCCGTGCTGTACACGACAGGCGCGGGCGGCGAGCCTTTTGACGAAGCCTGCAGCCGCCTGTGGTGGGACCTGGCCGCGCATTTCGGCCCGCAGTTCCCCATACCTTCCGCCTGCATGGCGGCCACGGTCGAACTGCGCGGTGAAGTTTCGGTCAGCTACGAACTGGCGGCGCGCGACGCGGACGCCATCATCGCCTACCTTGGCGTGCGCGGCATGGTCGACGCGGGCGCCGTGGCGGTGCCGGCCCAGGGCTGCGCGCCGACGCCGCTGGAAGGCACGCAGCGCGTCGACGCGCCGCACAGCGGCATGCTGGTGTACCGGCGCGAAGTGGGCGACGCGGTGCGCGCCGGCGACGTGGTCGCCGACCTGATCGATCCGGTGACGGGCGAGACCACGCCGCTGTCGGCGCAGGTCGATGGCGTGCTGTTTACGCGCCTGTCGCACCGCTATGTCATTCGCGGCATGAACGTGGCCAAGATTGCCGGCGCCACCCCGTTCCGCAGCGGCAGCCTGCTGAGTCTTTGAGGAGCGCCTACGGCGCTTCGACCGTCACGTTTTCGCGCGCGGCAGTGGTGGAGGCGATCACGCGCCACAGGCCGGCCCCCGTGCGGCGCCAGACCGTGATGTCGGCCGCCTTGTGTGGCTTGCCGGTGGCGCGTGCCAGGAAGTCTCCGCACGCGATTTCATACTGTATGCGGCCGTCGCCAAGCAGCGTGCGGCCGGCGTCCACCGGGCCGGCAGCCTCGCGCCACCAGTCCTCCGTGTAGCTGCCGTCCACGCCTTCCTCATGCAGCGCATCGGTGCCGTCAAAGTGCATGAAACCCGCGTCGAGTTCCGGGCTGAGGAAAGGGTAGGCGATCTCGGGCCGCCATTCGCAGCGCGCGCCTTCCACCACCGTGGCGCCGGCAAATCCCGTCACGCCTTTGCGGTCGGCCGGAACGCGCAGGTCGATATGGAAGCTGTCGGCCTGGAACCACCAGACCGGCGTCACCAGGTCGCTGCTGCCGTTGGCGCGCCAGATGCCCTTGCGGCGCCACAGTCCGTGATAGGGCAGGGGGATGCTCATTGCAGGTCGCCGGTTTCGAAGTAGATGGTGCCGGCGATGGCGTGCATATTGGCCTTGAGCGCCATGGCCAGCGCGTCGTTGCCGGTCTGCTGCATGCCCCATTTGCGCACCTGGATGGTGGTGGTCGGCGCGTCCGGCGCCGCGTTGTAGGCCACGATGTGCTCGAAATCGGGGCGGGTATTGATTTCCTTGACCAGGAAGCGCTGCCTGCCGCTGCCGATCTGCATGTAGCGCGCCAGGCTGGCGCCTTGCGGCTTGTCGCTCAGTTGGCGGAACACCAGCACCTTGTCGATGACGACGCGCGCGCCCTTGTATTGCGTGCTGCCGCCGCGCTCGAAGTGGCCCTGCACCAGGTCGGCGCGGAACTCCTTGCGCGGCTTCGCGGCGCCCGGCGCCAGCGAACTGAGTTCGAATTTTTCCGGATTGATCGACCACAGCGCCGTCTTGCCGTCCAGGCGCTTGCGCAGCGCCGCGTCGGTGGCCGGATCGGCGATATGGATCTGCAGGATGACCTGGAAGTCATGCGGGGCATGGAACATCGGCAGGTGGGAGGCGTACAAGCCTTCCTGCCCGCCGAACAGGGCCATGCCATGCGTACCGAACGTCTTGTCGGCCGCATGCAGCGGAAGGGTGCACAGTGCAAGCAAGGCGCCTGCCAGTGCGCGTCGGAATGGGTTCATCCTCCCATTCTAACGCTTCCTCAGTTGCGTAGCTCGGGCGGAACCTTGCCGCCGTTGTCAGCCAGCTTGCGCATCACTTGCTTGTGCAGCCACACGTTCATGGTTGCGGAATCGCCGGTGTCGCCCGTGTAGTGCAGCTCCTGTGCCAGTTCCTTGCGCGCCGCCAGGCTGGAGTCCAGCTCGAGCAGCTTGAGCAAGTCAACGATGGAAGAGCGCCAGTTCAGCGCTTGGCTGGACTGTGCCGCCCTGGCAACAAGAATGGCTTCGACATCGACCTGGGCGACGAACGCGGCTGGCTGGCCCGGCGGGACAGCCGGCGCCGGCGCCGGCGTTGCGGCAGGGGTATCGGCCCGCTGCATGGAAGGCGCACCAGAGGCCGGCGGTGGGGCGGCCTCTTGGTGCGACGACGGGAAAATCTTGTTGAAGATCTTGCTTAGGATGCCCATATGCGCCTCGCTTTCAAGTTGCGGGCAAGCTTACCAAGCTTGGGCCGCACACAAAGTGCGTTGCCTAACCCTCAACGCGAGCTTGTCTCCACATTGCCCATATTGTCGTCCGGCTTGCGGTCGATGAGCTTATGGTCCGGATCGATGCCGGCCTTGGCCGGACGGCCCGTCACGACCAGCTTGAACGTCGTTTCGCGGCGCGCGATGAGCTTGCGCTCGCGCAGCAGGGCGTTGCCGGCCTCGTCGTCCACGCCGATCTCGATCAGGTCGCGCACCGGCTCTTCCTTTTCCGCGCCCAGCTCGTCGGAACGCAGCTTGGCCGCGTGCACGGTCAGGGTCAGGTCGTACTTGCCGTCCGCCCGCTTCTCGGCAGTGGCGGCAACCAGGCGGTTGTCGAACAGGACGATGGCATTGAACAGGTCATCGACCAGGTAGGCCTGCTCCGGCGGCACGATGCGGCGCAGGCCGTCCACCAGCACCGTCACGCTCGGGTACGGAGCGCCATGGTAGGAATACTGGCGCAGCAGGCTGGCCAGCAGCTCGTTGATCTTCGCCTCGCCCACGATGTCGGCCAGCAGGTACATGGCCAGGCTGCCCTTGTGGTAATGGATGTAGCCCTGGTTTTCGTTGTCCGCCAGCGGCAGCTCGCGCTTGTTCTCGGTGGCGCGGCCGAACAGGTACTTGTTCAGGCCATAGCGCAGGAAGCGGCGCATGCGCTGCGGGCCGAAGCTCTTCTTCATCACCATCAGCGCCGAATACTCGGCCAGCGTTTCGCTCAGCACCGTGGCGCCGCGCGTGCTGCCGCCCACCAGCTGGTGGGCCCACCACTGGTGCGCCACTTCGTGCGCGGTGACGTAGGCCGGGTAGTCGATGTCCTTCGGATTCTTGTCGTCCACCTTGGCAATGAAGCCCACCGATTCCGAGAACGGGATGGTGTTGGGGAAGGATTGGGCGAAACGCTCGTAGCGCGGGAACTCCACGATGCGCACGATCTTGTGCTGGTACGGGCTGAAGTTGCGCGTGTAGTAGTCAAGCGAATCCTTGACGCCCTTGACCATGCGTTCCAGGTTGTATTCGTGGCCCGGCTGGTAATAGATCTCGATGCCCACGTCCTGCCACCAGTCGTGCTTGACGGCGTAGCGCGCCGACTGGAAGGCGTAGAAGTTGAGGATCGGCTGGTCCATCTTGTAATGGAAGTAGCGGCGGCCGTGCTTGCGCCACTCCTTGACCAGCGTGCCCGGCGCCACGGCGGTCTGGTCGCCGGCGGTGCCCAGGGTGGCCTCGAAGCTGACCCAGTCGGCGTCGGCGCCCAGATAGTTGCTGGACAGGCCTTTGGGGTCGTCGCGCGGCAGGGCGCGCTCCTGCGCCGGCAGACCGTGCTTCTTGCGGTCGCGCGGGTCGGTCAGCTCGGCGTGGCGCTGGTAGCCGATGTGGGGCAGCACGGTATTGTTGAAGAAGGTACCGTTGTTGAGTACAGGCGTGCTCTTGCCCAGGTTGAAGAAGCCCTTCGGCTCGTAGGACAGGACGAAGTCCAGCGTGATCTTCTCGCCAGGCTGCAGCGGGCGTTCCAGGCGGTAGCTGTAGAAGCCCAGCTCCTCGTCGTTCAGCACGCGCTGCGCGGCGCTGCCGAATTTGAGCGCGTGCACGTCCGCGTCCGTGTCCTGCTGCAGGTAGATGGTGCCAATGGCCTGCTGCGTCTTGTTCTCCAGCTGGTACCAGCCCTTGACCTTCAAGCTGCGCTGTTCCGGGTACATGTCCAGGCCCAGCTTGACGTCGGTGATGCGCGGCTGCGGCGCTTCCAGTACCTGCTTGTACTTGCGTTCATAGTCGGCGCGCAGGGCATCGCGGCCGAAATTGGTCTTGTAGCCGCTGGCGCACAGGTTGTAGGCCAGCACGCCGCCCGCGCCCAGGAACACGGCCAGGCCGAAGCCGAAGCTGGCCAGCACCGGCAGCGTCAGCGCGTGGCGCGCCAGGCTGACGCGCTGGCGCCATTCCTCGTTGGTGCCGCGCTGCCAGAACACCACGGCCAGCACCAGCAGCATGATGGCCGCGCCGCTCCAGTACAGCTGATACCAGCGCTCGCGCGCCATGAAGTGGCCGAAGCCGTTCATGTCGGAGTAGGGCAGGTCCGGCGTGACGCCGTACATCAGCATCGGGTGGTCCAGGCCCATGGTGGCGGCGGTGATGCTCGCCACGTAGTAGATGATCATCACGAAGTAGGCGACGTACTTGTGGTTCACCAGCACCTGGACGGCAATGGCCAGCACCGCGATGAAGGCGCAGGCAGGCAGCTGCACGGTGAACAGCCACTCGAAGTAGAGGCCCGGCTGCAGCTTGAAGTAGCCCTTGAACAGCTGGATCGACATGCCCACCAGCATGACGATCAGCAGCAGGAAGGCCTGCACGCCGATCAGGCCGAACAGCTTGGACAGGATGGGCAGCCAGCTCGGCACCGGCAGCGCATCGAGCATCTGCGACATGCGGTGCTCGCGTTCGCGCCACACCATTTCGCCGGCGTAGAAGGTGGTCACCACCAGCATGAACAGGGAGAAGGTGTTGGTCACCAGTTCCAGCACCTGGTAGGTCACCGGATAGGTGCTGGTGCCGTACATCGAGCCCATGTCCAGCGAGCCGGCATACATGGTCAGCACGCCGGCCAGCACGATGACGAAGAAGTAGATGTTCTTGATCGTTTCGCGCAGGTTCAGGTAGCTGAAGCGCAACAGCAGGACGCTCAGGCTGCGCGCCTTGAAGTCCGGCGCTTCGCTGGTCGAGACGGCGGTCTGCGTCAGGGCGGCCGGCATTTCGCTGTCGCTGCGCGCGGCGGCGCCGCTGTCGACCGTGCTGATGAAATGGAAGCGCCAGTAGCCGAGCAGCAGGGCCACCAGGGCAAAGGAGGACCAGATGGCGCGGTTCAGCAGGAACACGCCTTCCGGCAGCACCAGGCGCACGTTGCGTTCGGCGATTGGCCAGTATTCGGTGAGGCGGATGACGGCGGTGGTGCCGAAGGGGTCGATCAGGGCCGCCAGCGTCTTGTAATCGAGGTCGCGCGCCAGGCCCGGTGCCACGATGTAGCCGACCAGCATGACCACGCTGGACACGTAGACCGGCAGCATGCGCCGCGTGAGCGCCGCCAGCACGAAGAAGATGGCGCCGAAGATGAACAGGTTGGGCAGCAGCGACAGCGCGTACGGCAGCAGGTAGTGCACCAGGTTGAACGGTCCCAGGCGCTCCGGGTCGATGCCCGGCAACTGCGTGCCGAGCCATACGCCCAGCGGGATCGAGGCAAACACCACGCACAGCACCAGCCAGGCGCCGAGGAAGCGGCCGAACATGTACTGGAACTTGCGGATCGGGGCGGAGAAGAAGAAGTGGTGGGTTTCGTATTCGAAGTCCTGCTGCACCGCGCGTCCCATGACGGCGGCGATGACGATCACGCCCATGCAGCCAAGGAAGGAACAGGTCAGCATGATCGAGCGCGGCGCATTGATGAAGACGCGGCCGCCGAAGGTGACGATGGCTTCCTTGAACACGCCGCCCGCTGCGGCCATCCACAGCATGGCCAGCAGCATGAACATGCCGAAGTAGACCCAGGTCGAGAACAGCTTCAGGCGCTGCTTCGCTTCAAACGTGGCGATGGCGAACATGGCGCGCCTCAGCAGGGCTGGCTGAAGTCATGGCGACCGAGGATGGTCGCGAAGTACAGGTCCTCCAGGTCGCCCAGGGCTTCCTCGAAGCCGTCGCCCGGATCGTCGTCGTTGTAGACGTGGATCAGGGTGCGGCCCGACATCAGGCGGGTCGAGATGATGGCGTGGCGTTGCTGGAAGTAGGCCAGCTCCTTCTTGTCGACGAAACGCGCCCAGATCTTGCAGCTCACTTCATCGATCAGCTGCTGGGTGGCGCCCGCCACCAGCAGCTTGCCCTTGTTGATGATGGCCATGTTGGCGCACAGGTCGGCCACGTCGGACACGATGTGGGTGGACAGGATCACGGTGCGGTCTTCGCCAATGTCGGACAGCAGGTTGTGGAAGCGCACGCGCTCCTGCGGATCCAGGCCGGCGGTCGGCTCGTCGACGATGATCAGTTTCGGGTCGCCCAGCAGGGCTTGCGCGATGCCGAAGCGCTGGCGCATGCCGCCGGAGAAACCGCCCAGGCGCTGGTTGCGCACTTCGAACAGGTTGGTTTGCTGCAGCAGGCCGTCCACCACTTCACGGCGGCGGGCGCGGTTGGACAGGCCCTTCAGGACCGCGAAGTGGTCCAGCAGCTCATAGGCCGTGACTTTCGGGTAGACGCCGAAGTCTTGCGGCAGGTAGCCCAGCAGGCGGCGGATTTCGTCCTTTTCGTCGAGCACATCGAGGTCGCCGAAGAACACCGAGCCGGAGTCGCATTCCTGCAAGGTGGCCAGGGTGCGCATCAGCGTCGACTTGCCGGCGCCGTTGGGGCCCAGCAAGCCGAACATGCCGGCGGGAATGGTCAGCGACACGTTGTCGAGCGCGACCACCCCGTTGGCATAGGTCTTCGATAAATTCTTGATGCGCAATTCCATGGTGACTCCGCTAACCCCTTCTCACATGATGGCATTGTATTGAATACGCGACATATCGGTTGCTCCCGTGCGATAGCCCGCACATTCCGTGCCCCAGGATGCGCTTTCCGGGGAGCGGAAAGTGGCCATCCGGCGTTGGTTTAGCACTAAAGTTTCAAGGGTAACAAGGTTGATACCCTGGCGCAAGGAACAAATCTGGACAAAATTGCTATATAGTCCCAAGCCATGCAAGTACACCATCCCAAACTCGATGCTGCGGTGCAGGAGAAAATCCTGGCCGTCACGCGCTGCGGCCTGACGGCGCGCGAAGCCAGCGGCTTTTTCCGCACGGCGATCGGCCTGTACTACCTGGCGGGCCTGATGACCAAGGAACAGCTGGACTTCAAGGCCCTGGACAAGGCGTACAACCGCTTCGTCTACCGCACCATCGGCCCAGGCCACAGCATGACCAGCATTCTCCAGTTCATGAGCGGGGCCAAGGTGGTGCCGGTGCTGGAGTCGCCGCGCTTCATGCGCGCCATGGCGGACTATTTCCCCGATGTGCCGACCGATTCCATCCCCTTCCTGCTGGGCCTGAACCTGGGCGTGGCGAAGGACATTTCGAAAATCGATGCGCGCGGGCCGGTGGCCGACTGGCTGGAAAAGCAGCGCCTGCTGCGCGAGGGGGACGCATGATCCTGGTGCCGGCCCTGCTCTCGCTGCTGCTTGGCACCGTGTTCGTCGGCCTGCTGGCCAAGCTGGTGATCCGCCTGGCGCGCCGCTACACGCTGGCCTGGCGCACGGCTTTTGCCTACGGCGCGCTGGTCACCGCGGCGGGCGTGGCAGGATTGCTGCTGCGCTTTTTCAGCGGCGTGGTCGTGCCCGGGCTGCTGGGGGCGGCGATCGCGGTCGTGTTCCATGCGCTGATGGGGGGCTGGTTCCTCGGCACCCGCGTCAAGGACCGCGACGGCCAGCCGGCCGGCTTCCGGCGCGGTGCGCTGTTTGGCCTGCTGGTGTTCGGGGCCGTGCTGGCGTTGGGTTTCGTGTTCGGCGCGCTGCAAGGAGTGATGGAGGTCCAGCGCGGCACTGTGGCACCAATCTAAAGGAGCTTCACACATGGCAAATACCGTTCGGCTGCACCGTGTTTTGAAAACCTCTCCCGACCGCGTCTACCGGGCCTTCCTGGACCCGGACGCCCTGGTCAAGTGGCTGCCGCCGCACGGCTTCACCGGCAAGGTGCACGCGATGGATGCGCGCGTGGGCGGCGGCTACAAGATGTCGTTCACCAATTTCAGCAGTGGCAGCACGCACGCCTTTGGCGGCGAATACCTGGAACTGGTGCCGAACGAGAAGATCGTCCACACCGACAAGTTCGACGCCCCCGGCCTGCCGGGTGAAATGCGCGTCACCATCACCCTGGCGCAAGTGTTTTGCGGCACCGAGCTGCACATCGTCCAGGAAGGCATTCCCGACGCCATCCCCGTGCAGGCCTGCTACCTCGGCTGGCAGGAGTCGCTGACCCTGCTGGCCCAGCTGGTCGAGCCGGAGATTCAGGACTGAGGCTGCGCCGCGGCCTGTGGCCGGGCATATAATGCGGTTTTCCGACCAAGCTGGACGAATTGCCATGAACCGCTACCACAACCCACTCGACCGTTTCATCACTGGCGCCGACAAGGCGCTGCGTGTGCTGGCTGGCGTGCATTCGGCGTCGCGCCCGAATCCGGCGGTGCACGCGGCCGATGCGGACATGACGGAGCAGGAGCACCGCCACAGCGCGGGCCTGATGCGCGTCAACCATGTGGGCGAAGTGATGGCGCAGGCGCTGTACAACTCGCAGGCGCGCTTTGCCAAGAGCGACGAGGCGCGCGCCGCGTTCGACAAGGCCAGCCGCGAGGAAGAAGACCACCTGCTGGGGACCGCCGCCGCCCTGGCGGGCGACAAGCAGAGCCTGGGCTTTGTGGTGGAAACCGAGCGCCAGGTCGAGGCCCACCTGGCCAGCCACCTGGACAAGCTGCCGCCGCAGGACGCCAAGTCGCGCGCCATCGTCGAGCAGATGCGGGTCGACGAGATCGCGCACGGCAAGGCCGCGGAAGAGATGGGCGCCGAGAAGACCCCGCTGCCGATCCAGCTGGCGATGAAGGCGATGTCGAAAGTCATGACATCGACCACCTACTACGTTTAATGAGCCAGCCCAGCGCCACGCAAGGGCGCGTGCGGCAGCGGCCTGGCTAGGATGGCATCCGGCGCAGGCTGCGTTCGATGGCGCCCGAGGCGGCGGCCTGCAGCAGGCGCTGGAACTTCGGGCATTCGGCGTGGCTGGGGGCGGGGCAGGCGGCCGCGTGCCGCAGGCCATCGCTCATGGCTTTCAGGCGCTTGGCCAGCCCATCGATTTCTTCCGCCTTGGCCAGCAGGAAGGCGCGGTCGATGGCCATGCCGCCGTCCGGCGTGAACATGGCACCAATCTCATCAAGTGACAGTCCGGCCGACTGGCCCAGGGCAATCAGGGCCAGCGTGTCGAGCACGCCCGGCGCGTAGGTGCGGCGCAGGCCATTGCGCCCGGCCGGCTTGATCAACCCCTTTTTCTCGTAATAGCGCAGGGTGGAGGCGGCCATGCCCGAACGCTGCGCGACTTCCGCAATATCCATCAACAATCCCTTGACTTGAAGTTGGCTTCAACTTCTACAGTGTGCCCATCAACCTGGGAGATTGCAATGGAAATCATCATCATCGGCATTGGCGCCACCATCATCTTCGATGCATGGCTGGTCCTGCTCAAACGGATGGGCGTGAAGACGCTGAACATGGCCTTCATCGGGCGCTGGGCGGGCCACCTGGCGCGCGGGCAGTTCGCGCACGCGTCGATTGCGGCGGCGCCCGCCGTCAGCGGCGAGCGCGCCTTGGGCTGGATCGTGCACTACGCGATCGGCGTTGCGTTCGCCGCCGCGCTGGTGGCGGTGGCGGGCCAGGAGTGGCTGCTGGCGCCCAGCATCGGGCCGGCGCTGGCGGTCGGTATCGCCACGGTCGGTGCGCCGCTGTTCATCATGCAGCCGGCGATGGGACTGGGCATCGCCTCCAGCAAGACCCCGGCCCCGTTGCAGAACTGCCTGCGCAGCCTGGCCAACCATGCCGTCTTCGGCCTCGGCCTCTACCTTTCCGCCTTACTTTGCCAAGGAATCGCACCATGAAGAAACTCGCAGTCATTTACCACAGCGCCCACGGTCACACCGAACATATCGCCTCGCACATCGCGCAGGGCGCCGCAACGGTGGCGGGAATGGAAGTGCATGTGCTGAAAGCGTCGGAGCTGACCGCGGCGCCGGAAGCGCTGCTGCAATACGACGGCGTGCTGCTTGGCTCGCCGACCTACCTGGGCGGCGTGTCGGGCGTGTTCAAGTCCTTCATGGACGCCACCGGCAAGATGTGGCGTACGCAGCAGCTCAAGGGCAAGCTGGCGGGCGGCTTTACGGTGTCGTCCCTGCCGGCCGGCGACAAGCAGTCGACGCTGATGGCGATGTTTACCTTCTGCATGCAGCACGGCATGGTGTGGGCCGGCAATGCGATCATTCCCGAGCAGCAGAGCGGCGTGCCCTATGAGGAAGCGGCCAACCGCCTGGGTTCCTGGTCGGGAATGATGGCCCAGGCGGGGCACGGTGCGCCGTCCGACGACTTCGCCGCCGGCGACGTCAAGACCGCCCGCCTGTTCGGCCAGGGCTTTGCGGAGACGCTGCTCAGGCTTCGATAATCTCGCAGCTGTGCGTGATCTGCGCCGTCTTGGCCAGCATGATGCTGGCCGAGCAGTATTTGTCGTGCGACAGGGTGATGGCGCGCTCCACGGCTTCCGGCTTGAGGTCCTTGCCCGTGACGGTGAAGTGGAAGTTAATCTTCGTGAACACCTTCGGCTCGGTCTCGGCGCGCTCGGCCTGCAGCGTGACGTCGCAGCCGCGCACATCGGCACGGCCCTTCTTCAGGATCAGCACCACGTCATAGGCGGTGCAGCCGCCGGTGCCCAGCAACACCATTTCCATCGGGCGCGGCGCCAGGTTATGGCCGCCGCCTTCCGGTGCGCCATCCATGGCAACCATGTGGCCGGAACCGGTCTCGGCACGGAAACTCATGCCCGACGGGCCGTTCCAGCTGACTTTCACTTCCATCGAAAACTCCTCCGTAAAATGCGTCCGGGCATTATACGGTCATCATGTATTTCTCGCTCTTCATGCGCCGCTCGGTATACCAGACGCACAGCATGGCCAGCAGCAGGCTGCTGAAGAAGGTCTGCAGGAAGGGCAGCATGCCGATGCTCTGGCCCTTGGCCAGCTCGCGCAGCAAGGTCTGGTTGGACAGCACGGGGATCATGTACATCCACCAGGTGTTGGTCAGGTTCATCATCGGCACCACGATCACCGGCACCAGCGGCACGATCATGGTGAAGCTGACCAGGGTCTGCGCTTCCTTGAACGAGCGCGCGTTGATGGCCAGCGCGATTTCCAGTGCCGCCGCGAACAGCGACAGCGTGGCCGACGCCAGGCATACCATGGCCAGGTCGCGCCAGCCCAGGCGCCAGGACAGCCCGATTTCCTCCAGTGGCAGCCATTTCAGGATGCCGTGCGCAATGGCCAGCTCCAGCGTGATGCCGACGATCGACAGCAGCGAAGCGGCCAGCCATTTGCCGATGATCAGGTCGGCCGGCCGCACCGGTTGCGCCATCAGCACTTCCAGCGAGCGGCGTTCGCGCTCGCCGGCCGTGCTGTCGACGGCCGTGCTCATGCAGAACATGAAGGCGGGAATGAAGAAGATGCCCAGCATGGTGCTGATCGTGTTGGCCGAGCGGGCGGCGCTGGTGCCGGCATCGTAGCGCTGCACCAGCACCGGATTGAGGTTGACGGGCGACACGCCGTGCGCCAGCAGGCGCGCGCTGGCGATGTTGCGGCTGTAGTCGCGCAGCGCATACTCCACCTCGTCGAGCTTGCGCGCGCTGTCGGCGGCGGAGTCGAACCACAGCTCGACCCGGGCCGGCCGCATGGCATGGTAATTCTCCGCGAAATCCGGCGTCAGGCGCAGCACGGCGGTGGCCGACTGGCGCCGCACCAGGGCATTGATTTCCTCCTCGGTCAACGGTCCCAGCTCGGCGATGTTGACGTTGCGCTGGCGCAACTGGTTCATCAGGGTCGGCGCCTGGTCGCCGCCGATCACCGCCAGCTCCACGCCTTCCCGTTCGGGCTTGGTGGCGCGGTCGATCTGGCGCTGCAGCACCAGGCCCACCAGCAAGGGATACATCAGCACGAACAGCAGCAGCAGGCTGAGGGCGCGGCGGTCGCGCAGGGTTTCCACCAGTTCCTTGCGCAGCACGATGGCGAACTTGAGCTTCATAATTCGATGCCTTCCTCGGTGCCGACCAGGCGCACGAAAGCGTCCTCCAGGCTGCTGAGCCCGGCGCGTTCGCACAGCTGCTGCGGCGTTCCCTGCGTGACGGTAGTGCCGTTGGCGATCACGATCACGTCGTCGCAGGAGTGGATCACTTCCTGCATCACGTGGGTGGCCATGATCACGCAACAGCCGTCCGCCTTCAGTGCGGCCAGCGCGCGGCGCAGGGCGCGCGTGCTCATCACGTCCAGGCCGCGGCTTGGCTCGTCGAGCAGCAGGTGGCGCGGGCGGTGCAGCAGCGTGCGCGCCAGCGCGACCTTGATGCGCTGGCCCTGCGAGAAGCCCTTGGTGCGGCGGTCGATGATGTCCTCCAGCGACAGCAGCTCGGTCACCTCCTGCGTGCGGCGCGTGATGGCCGCGTCTTCCATGTCGTTCAATTCCCCGAAGTAGCGCAGGTATTCGCGCGTGGTGAGGCGTTCGTACAGGCCGAACTGGTCGGTGAGCAGGCCCACGTTGCGCCGCACCGCCATCGGATCGTGCGCGGGGTCGACGCCATCGATGGAAATGCTGCCGTGGTCGCGCTGCAGCAGGCCGACCAGGGTACGCAGCAAGGTGGTCTTGCCGGCGCCGTTCGGGCCGAGCAGGGCGGTGATGATGCCGTCGCGCGCGGTGAAGCTGGCGCCGGCCAGGGCTTGCACTTTGCCAAAGCGCTTGCAGAGGTTCTGGACTTCGATCATGGTTGCGGTCCTGCGCTATTCAGCTGGAAGGTGGGAGCCGGGATCTCGTTCAGGCATTCCGCCTTGAGCGGCACGGCCGGCTGGTCGAGGAAGGCGCGCAGCAGGCGCGGCATGCAGCCCAGCGGCGATACGATATGGCCGCCGTTCTTCACCACCAGGTGCTGGCTGCTCTTCATGAACTGGCGCGCCGCTTCCGCGCGGCGCGGCGGCGTCACCGGGTCCAGCGCGCCGGACAGCAGCAGCACCGGCGCATCGATGACGGCAGGCTGCCTGTACGGCACGGCGGGCACCTGCATCGCTTCGCACATTTTTCCGATGCGCAGGATCTGCGGCGCGCCCAGGAAGGAGCCGCGGGTGTCCTCTTCCAGCAATTGCGGCGTCAGGCGCGGGAAGTCTTCCGCGCACACCACCGCCAGGTGCAGCGGCATGGCCGGCCCGGCATCGGAGGCGAAATCGCGCGACACGTTGCTGCGCGCGATGAAGGGCTGCCAGCGGTCCCGGTAGGCGCTGTGGATCAGGAAGGGCAAGCGCCGGCTGTCGGCCTGCGAGTACAGGATGTTGTGCACGGTGCCAAGGAAGCGCATGCTGGTCATCTCGACCTTGCTCGGTTCGGCCGTGCGCGGATCGGGCAGGTGCAGCGTGGCCGGCGCCTTGGCCAGGCGCGCGGCCAGCGCCGCGAACTCCGTGCGCAGGGTGGGGAAGGCGCTGGCGCAGACGGTATCGTCGGCGCACTGCTGGAACAGGGCATCGAGGGCGGACTGGGCGTCGCGCGCGCCGGCCGGCACCACCTGGTCGGGCGCGGCCACGCCATCGAGCACCATGGCGCGCACGCTGCCGGGATAGAGCCGGGCATAGGCCTGCGCCAGGCGGCTGCCGTAGGAGCCTCCCCACAGGTTGATGCGGCCGTAGCCCAGGGCCGCGCGCACCGCCTCGATGTCGCGCGCCGCCTGCTCGGTGGTATACAAGTTGAAGCGCGTGTTCAGGCCCTTGATGCAGGCGCGCGTCTCGGCCAGCAGCTCGTCTTCCGTGGCCGTTTCGACATTCTTGCCAGGCTTGCAATCGAGTTTGCCGGATAATCCCGTGCCGCGCTGGTCGATCAGCACGATGTCGCGCGTGGCGCGCACTTTGCGGAATGTCGTGTTCAGCAGGGGCACCAGGTCGCTGCCCGCCTCGCCCGGGCCGCCGGCCAGCAGGAACAGCGGGTCGCGCCGGGCCGATTCGCGCAGGGCAGGGGCCACGGCCACGTGCAGGCTGAGGGTGGCGCCGCGGGCATGGTGGTCGAGCGGCACGTTCAGGCGCATGCAGCGCAGCGACTCCTCGGTGCCGGGCAGGTGGCAATCCTTGCCGGGCTGGGCAAGCGCCAGGGCCGGCGCCAGCAGCGCGGCCAAGACCAGGACCGAACGCATAGCCGTCTCCTCTTATGGGTTCTGGAGCTCCATAGTAGCTCTGCAATATTTGCTTAGCAATGGAAACCCGGTACCGTGTGGGGTTGACTCGGCAAGCCAATCCGGGCTAAAATCGCCAGCTTTCCTTTTCGCTCGGGAAAACTAAACAAGAAGGCTGCGTCCGCTGAAGCACAGGGGCGGAACCACCGATAGAGCGTTTTTATCTTTCACAGAAAGTTCAAACATGAAAACTTTTTCCGCTAAGGGCCATGAAGTCCAGCGCGATTGGTTCGTGATTGACGCGACGGACAAAGTCCTCGG
>JAJTCO010000085.1 GCA_021323265.1 Pseudoduganella sp.
CTGAGCAATGGCACCATCCACGACTCGGCCGGGCGGCGCATCGACCTGCGCAACATCCGCTCGCCGATCGTGGTGTTCTGTTCCTGGGGCGACGACATCACGCCGCCGCAGCAGGCGCTGGGCTGGCTGCTCGACCTGTACGAGAACGACGCCGCCCTGGTGGCGGGCGGGCAAACCGTCGTGTACACGCTGCACGAATCGATCGGGCACCTGGGCATTTTCGTTTCCGCCTCCGTCGCCAACAAGGAGCACGAGGAATTCACGCGCACCATGGACTTGATCGACGTGCTGCCGCCAGGGCTGTACGAAGCCGTGTTCATCGACAAGGGCGACGAAGGCGTGCACAGTCCCGAACTGGCCGAAGGCAACTACGTGGTGCGCTTCGAACGGCGCGACCTGAACGAGTTGCGCGGGCTGGGCGGAAACGACGACGAAGACGAGCGCCGCTTCGCCACGGTGGCGCGCCTGTCCGAGATCAACCAGGGCCTGTACCGCACCTACCTCAGCCCCTTCGTGCAGGCGGTGACCAGCGAGCAGTCGGCCGAATGGATGCGGCGCATGCATCCTTACCGCCTGCGTTACGAACTGTTCTCCGACATGAACCCCTTCCTGAGCGGGATCAGCGCGCTGGCCGAGCAGGTGAGGGCGCAGCGCAAGCCGGCGGCGCCCGACAACCCCTTCCTGCAGATGCAGGAAGCGGCCTCGCGCCAGATCGTGGCGGCGCTCGACCGCTACCAGGTGTTGCGCGACCAATCGGTGGAGCAGTTCTTCCTCTCCGCCTACGGCCAGCCGCTGCTGCAGACGCTGGTGGGCCTGCGCGCCGACTCGGCCAACATCCGCCGCCGCATCGGACGCGACATCGCGCGCGAATCCGTGGTGATGGCGCGCCGCACGGAAGCGGCCAAGCGGCTCGCCAGCGGCGGCGAGCGCGAAGCCGTGATGCGCGCCATTCTCTATATTGCCCGCAGTCCGGAAATGCGCGTTGCCGACGAACGCGCCTTCGCCACGCTGCGCGAGTTGCGCATGCGGCTGCCGGCCAAGGAGCGCATGTCGCTGGCCCGCTTCAAGGAAGTGGTGCAGGAACAAAACATGATCCTGCAGCTGGACGAAGAGCGCGCCATGGCAGCGTTGCCGCAATTGCTATCCGACGTCGACCGCCAGCGCGCGCTGGAAGGCGTGCGCCAGATCATGACCGCCTCCGGCCGCCTGGAAGGCGAAGCCGCCCGCCGCATGACCCGCGTCGAAGAGCTGTTCAACAGCTGAGCCCATGTCCACCTTGGGGTCAGGCCCTTTGGTGGACACAAGCCCAGCCGTTGCAATAGCTCTGCCTGTATAATATGCGGCCCTTGCCATGTCGCTTGCCATTATGACCACCTCGATCGCCCCCCAGCCTTCCCGCCGCCTTTCCGTGGCGCCGATGATGGACTGGACCGACCGCCATTGCCGCCATTTCCATCGCCTGATCTCGAAGTACACCTGGCTGTATACCGAAATGGTGACCACCGGTGCCCTGGTGTATGGCGACGTGGAGCGCCATCTGCGCTTCAATGAAGAGGAGCATCCGGTGGCGCTGCAGCTTGGCGGCTCCGACCCGAAGGACCTGGCCATCGCGGCCAAGCTGGGCGAGAAGTGGGGCTACGATGAAATCAATCTCAATTGCGGTTGCCCGTCCGAGCGCGTGCAGAAGGGGGCCTTCGGCGCCTGCTTGATGTCCGAGCCGGAACTGGTGCGCGATTGCGTCAAGTCGATGAAGGATGCGGTGCAGATCGATGTCACCGTCAAGCACCGCATCGGCATCGATTACGAGGACAGCTATGACTTCGTGCGCGACTTCGTGGGCACCGTGGCGCAAGCGGGCTGCACCACCTTTATCGTGCACGCGCGCAACGCGATCCTGAAGGGCCTGTCGCCCAAGGAGAACCGCGAAATCCCGCCACTCAAGTACGAGTACGCTTACCAGCTGAAGAAGGACTTCCCGCAGTTCGAAATCCTGATCAATGGCGGCATCAAGACGCTGGAAGAAATCGATACCCACCTGCTGCACGTGGACGGCGTCATGCTGGGCCGCGAGGCTTACCACAACCCTTACCTGATGGCTGCCTTCGACCAGCGTTATTACGGCGCGCAAGATGCGCCGCGCACGCGCCAGCAAGTGCTGGAGGCGATGCTGCCTTATATTGAAGAGCAGCTGGCGAAGGAGGGCGGCCGCGGCCTGAAAATCAATTCCATCACGCGCCACATGCTGGGCATCGCGCAGGGCTTGAAGGGCGCGCGCCAATATCGCCAGGTCCTGTCCGACGCGCGCCAACTGGCCGCCGGCGACCCGCGCATCGTGCTCGATGCATTCAGCCGCACGGCTGCCATTTGAACAAGCGCGGGTTATCCTGCGCATTCACTTCCGATTGCCACAGCGGCTGAGCGGTTTCCCCGAAGAAAGTTCACTTGCCCACATTTTGAGCAAAATTTGCTTGCCGTCAGGAAACCCCACGTCTATAATTTCACTGATACACACTTGATATCTACGGTTCCTTCCGTGTGTTTTGGGGATGAAATACGACAGGTTTCATCCCGCGGCGAAAGCGGGCTTTGCATTCGCAGTCATAGTTTGCTACTGTCGCTACTTGCGTAGCAGCAAGGGTCAGTGGATGCAGTTAATGTTTCATCACTGCATCTTGGGCAATCAATAACGTGCGTCACTTCTATAAATAAGAGCCGAAATGAATTTGAGTAAAATGAAGGTAGGGACCCGTCTTGGTCTCGGTTTTGCACTGGTACTGGCGTTCCTCGTCATTATCACCATCGTCGGTATCTGGCGCATGGCTCAGATTCAGGATCGCCTGGATCACGTAGTAAGTGTTAACTCCGTCGCTACCCGCCTGGTGGTGGACATGCGCAACAACGTTAATGAACGCATCAATGGCCTCAAGGTTCTGACCTTGATGTCCGACCCGGCCGACATGGAGCCGGAAATGAAGCGTCTGGCCGACCAGGGCGCCAAGTACGATGAGCTCAGCAAGAAGCTGACCGCGCTGTACGCGAACAACGCCACGGCGGAAGAGAAGTCCCTGCTGGCGCAGGTGAAGGAGCACGAAGCGGTTGCCCTGCCTGCCATCAAGAAGGCATCCGACCTGTGGCTGGCCAACGATGCCGTGGCCGCGACCCGCATCCTGATCAAGGAAATCCGTCCGGCACAGAAGAAGTGGATGGAAGCGCTGGACCAACTGGCCGCGCTGGAAGACAAACTGAATGAAGACATGAAGGTGGAAGCTGCGGAAGGCTTCTCCTCGGCCCGCCTGTTCATGATCGTGGCCGGCCTGGCTGCCGTGGTGATCTCGGTGGGCGCGGCCTGGGTGATTACTCGCGGCCTGCTGAAGCAGCTGGGTGGCGAGCCGGACTACACCGCGTCGATCGCTGGCGCCATCGCCAACGGCGACCTGTCGGTGCAGATCGATACCTCGTCGACCGACAAGGATTCCCTGCTGGTCGAAATGAAGGAAATGCGCAACAGCCTGGTGGAAATCGTCGGCCAGGTGCGCCAGGGTACGGAGACCATCGGCACCGCCTCGCGCGAAATCGCCGCCGGCAATATCGACCTGTCGTCGCGTACCGAAATGCAGGCATCCTCGCTGGAGAAGACCGCTTCCGCCATGGAAGAACTGACCTCCACCGTGAAGCAGAACGCCGACAACGCCCGCGAAGCAAATCAGCTGGCAGCGTCCGCTTCCGACGTGGCCCTGAAGGGTGGCCAGGTCGTGTCGCAAGTGGTTGAAACCATGAGCTCGATCAACGAGTCCGCCAACAAGATCGTCGACATCATCGGCGTGATCGATGGCATCGCCTTCCAGACCAACATCCTGGCACTGAACGCTGCGGTGGAAGCCGCCCGTGCCGGCGAGCAGGGCCGAGGCTTTGCCGTGGTGGCGTCGGAAGTGCGTAACCTGGCCCAGCGTTCCGCTGGCGCCGCGAAAGAAATCAAGTCGCTGATCGGCGACTCCGTGGAGAAGGTCGAACGCGGTTCGAAGCTGGTAGGCCAGGCTGGCGTGACCATGGACGAAGTGGTGGCGTCGGTGCGCCGCGTGACCGACATCATGAGCGAGATCGCCTCCGCATCGCAGGAACAGAGCGCCGGCATCGAGCAGGTGAACCAGTCCATCATCGAGATGGATGCCATGACCCAGCAGAATGCTGCGCTGGTGGAAGAAGCCGCTGCCGCCGCGCAATCGCTGCAAGACCAGGCGGGCGAACTGTCGCGCGTGGTGTCGATCTTCAAGCTCGATGCGGAAGCCGAGTACGCGCTGACCGCCAGCAAGCCGGTCGTGACCCAGACCGCCGTGGCCGTGGTGCCGAAGAAGCCTGCAGCCAGCCGTTCGGCAGCCGCCCGGCCGTCCGCCGCCTCGGCGCCGAAGAAGGTCGTCGCCGCTACCGCCGGTAGCGACGAGTGGGAAGAATTCTAAGAAGACAGTTTTTCAGTAAATTTGATTGGGATAGAAATGAACAAGCGTTTGATCGGTTTTATTGCAGCATCCATCTTCTCCGTCTCCGCGTCCGCAGCTGACACCGTAGCAGTATTCGATGCCAAGAATTGCAAGGCCGAATACCCGAAGGCGTCCCTGCTGAACGAAGAGCAGGGCCAGGTGACCATGTCCTTCCTGGTATCGGCATCCGGCGAAGTGCTGGACTCCAAGGTGGACAAGTCCAGCGGCCACAAGAACCTGGACAAGGCTGCAATCAAGGCCATCAGCGCTTGCAAGTTCAAGCCGGGCACCAAGGACGGCGCGGTAGCCCAAACCTGGACCAAAGTCGATTACGTCTGGTCCCTGTAATTCATTCCATTCTCATTCAGTAGGGGAACAATCATGATGGCGAAGTTGAGTGTTATGGCAGTAGCGCTCGCAATGGGCGCATCGGCATTTGCCGCCGAAGTACCGGCATCGTTCGATGCCAAGAATTGCAAGGCTGAGTATCCGAAAGCGTCCCTGATGAATGAAGAGCAGGGCACGGTGAGCATGGCCTTCCTGATCGCCGCAAACGGCGAGGTCAAGGATTCCAAGCTGGAGAAGTCGTCCGGCTACAAGAACCTGGACAAGGCAGCGCTGAAGGCGCTGAGCGCTTGCAAGTTCAAGCCTGGCACCAAGGACGGCGCACCCGCCGAAACCTGGACCAAGGTGGACTACGCCTGGAAGCTGGACTGATCCAGTGTCCGCACAAGAAAACGGCCCCTCGTGGGCCGTTTTTTGTTAATCTGCGAGTATCGTTGTCTCGGGTAGCCCCCATGAAAGTCCTGTTTCTCGTACCTGTCGCCGGCCTGCTGTTGTCCGGTTGCGCCATGTGGCGCAACCCGCACGATCCGGCGCGCAACCAGCAGCATGTGGTCGTGATCAATGCGATGACGTGGCCGAATGCGGCCACCGGCCAGCTCGACGGCACCCGTACCGCCTGGCCGCTGCAGCAGCTGGTCAGCCATGAAGAGATCTTCCCCCTTGCCCAGCTCAAGCATTGCCCGGATGCCCTGCCGTGCGCCTGGGGCGTACTGAGCGCGTCGCGCAACATTACGCGCTACAACTACGAGCCGGGCGGCATCACCCTCGACCTGGGCCTGAACGTGGACGTGCACCGCCGCCAGCAGGACCGCCGCCGTAACTTCCACACCTCGATCGCGGTGCCGTCCGACGTACCGGCCATCAGCTACCAGCGCGTGCTGCAGGAATCGGTATCGCTGCCGTATGGGAAGGTGTACCGTGTCGATATGGACCACGGCATCACTTACCGCCTGTGCGCGCAGCGCGTCGATGCGGCGGGCAAGGCACTGGACCTATGCGCGATTCCGTATATCTGAGTTGCTTGCTGTAAGGGTTTGTAAAAGCAGCGGCAATGGCGCGCCAATTCCCTATAGTGAATCCTGGGGAGGAGAATGCGATGAAAACCTTGATGATCTTGCCGCTGCTGGCCTTGGGCCTGGCCGGTTGTGCCAGCCAGGCGCCGGTACGTTATGCGTCCGGCAATCCGTATGAATGGCAAACCGTGTCGGTAACGCCCGTGCCCTATGGCACCGCGGCGCGTTCCGGTGCGCCGGTGACGTACTCCAGCGAGCCGGTGTATGTGCAGCCGCCGCCGCCCGTCTATGTGACGCCCGGGCCCATCTATGCACCCGCACCGGCCTACGTGTATCCGCCGGTGACGATCGGCTTCGATTTCCTGTTCACGAACCGCCATTGGCGTGGCCGGGGCCACCGCCACCGCTGATCAATGGAAGTAGGGGGCGATGTGGATCAGCACATCCGCCGAGCACAGTAGCCAGGTTGCGGAGGCCACCAGGCTGAGCAGCACGGCGCCGCTGGCATAGGGGTGGTGGGACATGGTGATGCTCCTCGAAGATTTAACTTCATCTTATCCAAGAGCAAACAAAAAAGGCATCGGATGGTTGCCGATGCCTTTGTAGGACTATTGCCCGTTCTTTACTTTTTGCCCCACAGGACAACTGTGCCGGCAGGGGCCGTATCCGGCATGCCGGACTGCGCCAGCCATTCGGTCAGGCGTTCAGGTTCCTTCACCGTGATGCCGGCGCTGTCGATGTAGCCGATCAGTTCCAGGAACTTGGCGTCCATCTTGGCTTTGGAGACCGTGGGCGCCACCATCACCATACGCTCATACGCCTTGCGGATCTTGTTTTCCCACTTGTGCAGGCTGGAGTCGTCGAAGCGGTTGGCTTCGAAATACACGGTGAGCGAGCCATCCGGATTGCCGAAGCCGACAATGCCGGCCCCCTTGCGGATCGTGCTGGTGGCATTCACGTCGCACACTTCGGTGGGGACGAACACGCCAGCACGGCCGCCAACGGACGGCAGGCCGACCGGGGTGTCTTTGCTGTACGTAGATAAATCTTTCAACTCCGACATGACTTCTTCCCATTCTGCAAATTTCTTCAGCCGATATTTTAGCTCCAAACAATGCTTTGCGGAAAAAGCTATGCGCCTAAATTTCGCAGCAGGCTGATACACGTGGCGGCGTGCGGCGCCGCCGCCGCGCTTGGCATCGCGGCAAACCAGTTGAAATGGAAGCCTTGCTGGCCGATGGGGCGCAGGATCAGGCCGGCCGCCTTGCCGGCGGCGTTCAGCAGGCGCGCCGGCAGGATGCTGATGCCTTGGCCGTCCTGCACCAGCTGCACGATGGCGGCGACGTTTTCAATGCGGTGGAAGGAGCCCAGCTTGACGCGATTGGGGTGCAGGTAGCGGCGGTACAGATAGGATTGCTGGAGGTCGAAAAAGTACAGCAAGTCCATGCCCTGCAAGTCGTGCACGGAAATCCAGTCCTTGCGCGCAAGCTGGTGGCCGGGCGGCAGCACGGCCAGCATTTCGTCGCCATGCAGCGCTTCATAGGCAATGCCGTGGGCTTCCAGGGCTTCGCCCACGATGGCGATATCGATTTCGCGTTGCTGCAGGCTCTCCAGCAGCACCGGTACTTGCCGGAACTCCAGTTCGATGCCGGGATGGAGGTTGCGGAATTGCGCCACCAGGGCCGGCAGCCAACTGCTGTCGTGCATGCGGTCGATACCGAGCCGCAGCTTGCCCGCAGTGCCGTGCGCGTGTACGGTCAATTCGGCTTCGAGCTGCCCGATTTCAGCCAGGATGGCCGTGGCGCGCGTGCGGAAGATGCGTCCCGCTTCCGTCAGGTACATTGCCTTTGGCGTGCGGTGGAAGAGCGGGAACCCGAGCTGCGCCTCAAGCTCCGCCAGCTGCTTGCTCAGCGCTGGCTGCGACAGGCAAAGCGTTTGCGCAGCGCGCGTCATGTTGGCCACATCGGCGATCGCCGCGACCAGTCGCAGATGTTTCAGTTCGAGATGCAGCATGCGCCGAGCATAGCATGCGGCGCGATGCTAATGCCGCAGCACCAGCAGAACTGTCGTGGCAAGCTGCAGCAGCATGGTCAGCGCATGCGCGACCTGGCGCACCAGCAGGCGGCGTGTGAACATGGCGCCGCAGTACACGATCCGCAACGCGATGAAGGCGCAGCCAAGTAGGAGCACGAGGACGCCGTCCAGGTGGGCGCTGGTTTCGGCGACGTACAGCAGCAAAGCGAAAAACAGCGACTGTTCGAGCGAGTTGCCATGGGCACGGACGGCGACCGTCAATTCCTTGATGCCGCCGTCGCCGAAGCTGACCTTATGCGCCAGCCGCAGGCGCGAAATGTTCAGCGAAAGCGCTATCAGCAGCAGGGCCAGGGCCGCCATCGTGTAGACGCTGTAGGGCACGGTATCTCCTTATCGGGTTGTTGACCGTTGACAGGCTACGCGTCGGCGGCGGTAAAGTAAAAGCACCATTACTCATGGCCGCGATTACCGCTCGTTATCGCGCCAGCGCAAGCGGCTGCGCTGCGTCGGGCGCAAGGGCACCAGTTCGGGCGCCTCGCGCAGCATGGCGCGCGCAGCCTTGCCGAGCAGGTCCAGCGTGGCCATCGGCGTGCCCGGCGCGGCAAGGCCAAGCCAGACCAGGTGCGGACCGTCGCCGCGCACCGGCAGTTGCGGGAAGTTGTTGGGCATGTCGAGCGTGGCCAGCACGCCGGCCTCCCGCCAGCCGGCCTGGCGCCAGGCGGCAAAGGCGGGCGCCGCCAGTTCCGCGAAGCGTTCCAGTGCGCCGGGCTGCACGGCGAACAGGAGCGCCACGGCTTCGCCCTGCGCGCCGTCCGGCTCGCGCAGGTGATCGACGGCCGGCAGCAACGGCACGGCGCTGTCGGGGCGCAAGGGGCGCAACAGCAGCACATTGTCGCTGTCGGTCATCAAGCCGTTCAGCGTGGCCTTGTGCTCCTTCCACACGGGGCCGTAGTAGAAGGCGGCATTGGCCACGGCACGCTGCTCCCAGCTGCTGAAGCCGCGCAGCCAGAGGAAGCTGTCGCGCCGTTCGCGCTCGGTGAACTGGCCCAGGGCCATCGCGCCCAGTTGCTGGAAGGCCTCCGGGAACAAGGTTTCGAAATAGCGCGCGAACGCTGCCTGGCCGCCCTCGATGGTCGTGTAGCGGCGAAATTCAATGATAGGGTAGGTATCCATTGCGCCAGCATAAGCGCCAATGCGGTCAGTTCCCGCCCTGTATCCTGTGCTACGCTTGCGTTGTGATGATGAAGCGCCTTTTCCCCATTCTGCTCCTGGCCGCACTGCCTCTCTCCCAGGCTGCCGATGCCGCCCCGGTTCTGCGATTCTGCTCGCTCGATATCGACTTCGCGCCGGTGGCGCGGGTCGATGGCACGGGCCATTACCAATACCTCCTGCAACTGGCAGCACGCAAAGCCGGCATCACGATCCAGCGCAAGATCGCACCGCGCAGGCGTTGCCTGGACGAGGTCCGCAGCGGCATCAGCGACGGCATGATCGGCGCTTACACGCCGGAACGCGCGGCGATTGCGATCTTCCCGATGGCCGGCAGTGCGCCCGATGTGACCAGGTCTTTCGGCACGGTACGCTACTACCCGTACCGGCGCGCTGCCAGCTCCGTGGGCTGGGACGGCCAGCGATTCCATGGGCTTCAAGGCACCGTCGGCGTCGAGTCGGCCTTTGCCTTCATTACGGAACGCCTGCAGACGCTGGGCGTGCCTTACGACGACGGCGCGAAGACGCTGGAGCAGAACATGGACAAGCTGCGCGCCAACCGCGTCGACGTTGTCATCGGCATGGACCTGGAGGCGGACCGGCTGGTGGCTCGCCGCCATGTCGGCCGCATAGAACGCGCAGGCGCAGCATTCGACCTCTCGCCCATGTACCTGATGTTGTCCCGGCAGTTCCATGCCCGGCACCCGGATGCGGCGCAGCGCTTGTGGCGGGCGGTGCAGGAAGCGCGCAACAGCCCGAACTACAAGCGCTACCAGCAGGATCACCCCTGAGGGCGGATCACCTTTGTGACGGCGGCCAGTTCTTCCCCGCCGTAGCCCGCCTGCACGGCCTGTTGCAGCAGGCCCGCAATGACGCCAGGCAGGTCCGCTTGCAGGCCCGCTGCACGCATGGCGCCATCGATGCGGCGCGTCGCATCGACCGAGATCGACAGCGGGCTTTGCGTGACGCGGTAGTCGCCGCTGGCGACCACATTCGCCTCGTGCTGCAGGAAGGCGCCGAAGGATGGCGCCATGGCCTGCACGATGGCGCCGTAGCGCTGCAAGTCCAGGCCCTCATGCTGCGCGAGCGCCGCGCCTTGCAGGAAGCCCGCCGTGGCACCGTAGACGAACGATAGCGTGGCCAGGTCCATGGTCGCCGCGGCAGTGGCGCGCTCACCGAGCCACACCACGTTGCCGCCAAAGGCCGCCAGCACGGCACCGGCGCGATCGAACGCCGTGCGCGGGCCCGACAGCAGGATGGTGGTATCCGGCGCGCCCATTTGCTCCGGCGCGACCTGGATCGCCCCGGACAGGTAGGCCACGCCGTGACGCTGCGCCGTTTGCGCTGCTGCGGCGGCTTCCTGCGGGCTGAACGTGGTGAACTGCAGCAGCGCCTTGCCTTCCAGCGCATGCCATACGCCCGGTTGCGCCAGCACTTCCTGAGCGGCGGCGTGGTCGTGCACGCACATCACGGCGAAATCGGCATCCGCCATCGCCTGCGCAGGCGTGGCAGCAACCGTGGCGCCCGCTTGCGCCAGCGCCGTGTCCTTGCCCGCCGAACGGTTCCATACGCGTACCTCAAAGCCTGCGCCAAGCAGAAGGCGGGCGAGGGTGGCGCCCATCTGGCCAAGTCCAATCACTGCAATGCTCTTCATTTCATTCTCCTTTGTGGGTGGGTGATGGAGTATCTTGGGGTACGGCATGACTTGACAAGTACAGACTTTTTTGTGTGGTACTATCCTTTTGGTAAGTTTTGAGGAGTAGCAATGGCTGCGAGCAAACCCTATAACTGCGGCATCGGTCCTGCGTTCGAGGTCATCGGCGGGAAATGGAAAGCGCTGATCCTGTACGAGCTGCAGGAGCGCCCCGTGCGTCCCGGCGAGCTGCGCCGCATCCTGGGCAATATCACGGAAAAAATGCTGATCCAGCAACTGCGGGAAATGGAGGCCGACGGCATCGTGCGGCGCCAGGTATATCCCGAGGTGCCGCCGCGCGTGGAGTATTCGACCACCGAGCTGGGCGCGGAACTGAATGCCGCGCTGGGGCCGATTGCGCGCTGGGGCGAGAAGTACGCGCAAACAAAAAAGGCCTGATAGCGAACTATCAGGCCTTCTTCGTGAATTCGGTGGGGTGGCTGATGGGGCTCGAACCCACGACAACAGGAATCACAATCCTGGACTCTACCAACTGAGCTACAGCCACCACTGAAAACTGCTTTTCCATCGCACCGTAGCGCGACAGAGCCGAGATTATATAAGCTTGCGCCGGAACTGGCAAATAAATTTCAAACCTGGACCGATTCCACTTGCGGATGCAGGCCGAGCAGGGCGGCAAAGGCCGTCTGCAAGGCGGCCGCATTGCCGCTGGTATAACCGCGCAGGTGGGCAGGGGTGCCGCCCGGACGCAACAGGCCCGCGCCTTCCAGCAGCCGTGCCAGCTGGCGCGCCACCGCATCGCCGGTATCGATCAGCGTGATGGCCGCGCCATCGCCGCGTGCCGCCACCAGCTTGGCTATGGCCTCCCGCACGAAGGGGTAATGCGTGCAGCCCAGGACCAGCGTGTCCGCGCCTTGCTCCAGCAGCGGCGTGACGAAGCCGTCCAGCATGGCCGCCGTGGCCTCGCCCGACAGGTCGCCCTGTTCGATGCGCTCCACCAGGCCGCCGCACGGCTGCAGCAGGAAACGGGTGCCGGTGGCGCCCGAGATCTGCTCGCGCAGGGCGAGGAACTTTTCGCCGCGCAGGGTACTGGCCGTGGCCAGCACGCCGACCGTGCCGTTGCGCGTGGCCGCGGCGCCAGGCTTCAGGCCGGGCTCCACACCGACCACCGGCAGGGCAGGGTAAGCGGTGCGCACGGCCTTGATGGCGGCCACGGTGGCGGTATTGCACGCCACCACCAGCGCCTTGGCGCCGTGCCGGATCAGGAAAGCCGCGACGTCGAGCGCGCGCTGCACCAGCCACTCGTCCGTCTTCGCGCCATACGGAGCATAGGCGGAGTCGGCAAAGTACAGCAGATGCTCATGCGGCAGCTGCGCGTGGATGTGGCGCAGCACGGAGAGCCCTCCAACGCCTGAATCGAATACGCCGATCGGCGCATCGGCGGAGGAGGGGATCGTATGCGACATCGATTACGCCGGCTGTGCTGCCTTCAAGGACTCGATCTTCACCTGCCACTCTTTCGGGCCGGTGTTGTGCACGGAGGTGCCTGTGGAATCCACCGCCACGGTCACCGGCATGTCGACAACGTCGAACTCATAGATCGCTTCCATGCCCAGGTCTTCGAAGCCGACTACCTTGGCGCCCTTGATTGCCTTCGACACCAGGTAAGCGGCGCCGCCAACGGCCATCAGGTAAGCGGACTTGTGCTTCTGGATCGATTCGATCGCGGTCGGTCCGCGCTCGGCCTTGCCCACCATCGAGATCAGGCCGGTTTTCTCCAGCATCATGTCGGTGAACTTGTCCATGCGGGTTGCCGTGGTCGGACCGGCTGGGCCCACGACTTCGTCGCCCACCGGATCGACCGGGCCCACGTAGTAGATCACGCGGTTGGTGAAGTCCACCGGCAGCTGCTCGCCCCTGGACAGCATGTCCTGGATGCGCTTGTGTGCGGCATCGCGGCCGGTCAGCATCTTGCCGTTCAGGAGCAGGGTCTGGCCCGGCTTCCACGAGGCCACTTCTTCCTTGGTCAGGGTGTTCAGGTCGACGCGCTTGGACTTTTCGGTGTCGGCAGCCCAGGTTACGTCCGGCCAGTCGGACAGCTTCGGCGGCTCGATGTAGGCAGGGCCGGAACCGTCCAGCACGAAGTGCGCGTGGCGGGTGGCCGCGCAGTTCGGGATCATGGCAACCGGCTTGGACGCGGCGTGGGTCGGGTACATGTTGATCTTCACGTCCAGCACCGTGGTCAGGCCGCCCAGGCCTTGCGCGCCGATGCCCAGCGCATTGATCTTGTCGCAC
>JAJTCO010000017.1 GCA_021323265.1 Pseudoduganella sp.
GGGTACACGTGCCCCAACGGCGGCTCGCTGTCCGGCACCACGTGCCAGAAGACCACGACCTATCCCGCCACGGCCACCTACAGCTGCCCGAACGGCGGCACCGTAAGCGGCAGCAGCTGCATCCAGACCAGCACCTACCCGGCCACCGCCAGCTACACCTGCAACGCCGGTGACAGCCTGAGCGGCAGCACCTGCACGCGCACCACCAGCACCGCGGCCACGGCCACCTATAGCTGCCCGAACGGCGGCACGCTGTCGGGCAGCCAATGTACCGGCACGATGACCACCAAGACGGCCTATGTCTACCTGGGCGGCAAGCAGATTGCCGAGACAGTCGTTGGCGGCGCCACGCAGTACGTGCACACGGATGCGCTAGGCTCACCGGTGGCGCATACCGACCAGGGCGGGGCGGTGCTGAATCGCACCAAGTTCGAGCCCTACGGCTACACAGCCGCCGGCACCAAGCCGGGTCCGACGACGACCGGCTTCACCACGACCGGCAGCGCCATTGGCTTTACCGGGCATGTGAATGACCCGGATACGGATCTGGTGTATATGCAGCAGCGGTATTATGATCCCACGGGATCGAGCTTCAACCGCTACAATTATGCAAACAACAGCCCTTACAAGTACATTGATCCAGATGGGCGATTGCCGATCGTTCCCGTAGTAATTTTCATTGCAAAGGAACTGGCAGGCGAAGCATTCGAACAAGCGACAGGCATTCCTGCTCCCACCCTAAAAAACGTCGGAAAGGGCGCACTTAAAGTAGGAGCGAAGGAGCTAATCGAACGAGGTGCGAAAACCGGTCCCAAGGTGGGAGGACTTGGCCCGCATAATCAGAAAATTCGCGAAGTCGCGGAAAAGATCGAAAAAGAAGGAGGCGAGATTCTTGCCGGTGGTGGCAAGCACAAAGAGAAGCTCGTACCGACGCCTGGTGGGGCAAAAGAGGGTGGGCGGCCTGATATTATCTATCGCGACGCGAATGGTGACGTTGGCGGAGTCAATGTCGGGAAAGTGAAGGCTGATGGCGTAACTCCAGTGCAACGCGAGATCGATGCACTTAATGACTTGAACGGGCCCGGAATGTTGCCAACTATGTTTGAAAAATACAATTGATCGCGATGACTTCAGTAGATATGCAGTTGCATTGCCTACCTCAAGAGCTTGTTGAATGGATGATCGAAGCCAGCGATAAGGTGGACGTCGCATTGGTTTTGGTGAGCGGCAGGCCCTTCAGCGCAAGAAGAGTGGCAGCCAAGAATCTGTTGGAAGATGTGGCAGATGCGAGTCGAACTAAAAGCTCTGTCTCCATTTTCATTGTTCCAACTCAATCGAGACTAGTCGGAACTACACGGACGGAGTTCTACGAATTGAATCCCGACCTCATCATCGTTGACATTGGCATGTCGACATCCGAAGGATTGAGGCAGGCAGCCATCTCGACCACAATAGACTGTCCGCCGCTTGAGAAGGTGGCAAAGCGTATACGGAAGATTGTTAGGGAACGGACTGCAGCAGGCGTCACGGCGGTAAATGTTGACACAGGCCATCGTAAACTGTGGAAAAACTTTCGTTACTCTGACAAAGCCGCGGAGTTGGAAAGGAATGGAGTCGCAATGTTAGCATTCGCTGGAGGTGTTAAGCTGTTGCTTGGTGACCACACGAACTGAGGCTTATGTACGTAGTTCGCGGGCCTGTCAGAAATTTTGTGTGCCGGGGTCGCGGTTCGTAGTTAGTTAATCGCGTTGGTAAAGCGCTCCCCAAACAGAATGGCAAACTGGTTGGCGGCCATCTTCCAGGTCCGCTGCGGCATCTTCCAATCTTTTTCAATATTGCGCAAGGCCAGGTACAGCAATTTCGTCGCCGCTTCGTCGCTCGGGAAGTGACCTCGATTTTTGACGATCTTCCGCAAGCGCATATGCAGGCTCTCAATGGCATTGGTGGTGTAGATGATTGAACGTACCTCCGGCGGGTACGAGAAGAACGGAATCACCTGCTCCCACTGGCGCCGCCACATAGCCACTACTGTGGGGAAGCGTTGTCCCCACGGGCCTTCTGCAAAATCGTCCAGTGCCGCCGCAGCCGCATCGGCGCTGGATGCCTGGTAGATCGGCTTAAGCGCCGATGCAAGCTCTTTACGGTCCTTCGGTAATCCCCCCATTTTTGATGCGCGCTAGAAGTAGGGGTTAAGCGGCGAGAGCTAGTTTCTGTTTCGGTGTTATCCCGCCCAGTCCCATGTTGGGCCGCTCGTGATTGTATGTCCAGAGCCAGCTCGTGGCAAAGTCCTGGATCTCGTCGAGTGAATCAAAGAGGTGATGCGCCAGCCAGTCGTAGCGCACGGTACGGTTATAGCGCTCGATGTAGGCGTTTTGCTGTGGCTCCCATGGCTGGATGAAGGCCAGCTCGATGCCGTGCTTCTTGGCCCATTGCTCGGTGGTAGTGCTGATGTATTCCGGGCCGTTGTCACACCTGATCACCTTGGGTTTACCACGCCACTCAATGACTTGGTCCAGCGCGCGCACAACGCGTTCCGATGGCAGCGAGAAGTCCACATCAATGGTCAGCCCTTCACGGTTGTAATCGTCGATCACATTGAACAATCTGATGCTGCGGCCATCAGCCAATTGGTCGTGCATGAAGTCCATTGACCAGGTCTGATTGACGGCCGTTGGCACGGCCAGCGGCTGCGGCTTTTCCCGCACAATCCGCTGCCGTGGTTTGATGCGCAAATTGAGCTCCAACTGGCGATAGATGCGGTACACACGCTTGTGATTCCAGCCGAAGCCTTTCACGTTGCGCAGGAACAGGAAGCACAGACCGAAGCCCCAGTTACGCTGGTTGTTCGTCAGTCACACCAACCAGTCTGCAATGGTCTCGTTCTCGGCATTGAGTTTGGCTTGGTAACGGTAGCAAGTCTGGCTAATACCAAAGGCTAGGCAGGCCGTCTTGACGGTCAGGCGACCGGCTTCGACATAGTGTCGCGCCATCTCACGTCGGTGAGATGGCGTCACCACTAATGGAATGGTCCGCCCGACGTCTCCCCCTAATTGAGTAGCACTGCGAAGGCGACAAAGGCGGCACGGATTTCTGGGGTGGCGTGCTGGACAAGAATCTCGCTCCGCTGGCCGAGGTGCTGGCCGCCTTCAGCGAGAGTCCTGAGAACGTCCAATCGGTGGCTGCAGTTATCGGATCGGGCTTCGACTACACGGTCTGGACAGGGTAAGCCGACGGCAAAATAAATTTGCCGAAAACGTGGCGTCGTGGCAAAGCGTGAATCGTGCGCGCCAGCGCGAGGCATATAGTCTTCGCTGGCGGGACCACTAGGGAAGCAATACCAGTATGCGATGCAAATGGCGGAGCCCGATCCGCTGCCGTGGCTGGAAGCCGCACAGTTTGCGGCGGTTGACCTGGCCCAGCGTCAGGTCGATGCCGCGGCCGCCATCCTGACCCAGGGCGGCGACACCAAGAGTTTCATGAAAGCCCTGCTGGACGATTGGTGCGGCACCGTGCCGCGCCCACCCATCAACTGGCCCGGCGGTCCGCGTCCACCGCGCCCACCGCGTCCGGACGAGCTGGAAGACTACACGTTGCCGATGGCTGGCGGCCTGGCTTTTGTCGCCTTGAGCGAAACCATTGGCAATGAAGCGTTTGCCAAGCAGATTGCAGAACTGGGCGGCAACATCATCGACCGCACCGCCACTTACGCACTGGAGCATGTAGGCCGCCGCCGTTGAGTAGGTAGGCCGCCACAAAAAAGTAAGCCGCCCGTGGGCGGCTTATTTCATGTCAGGTACACCTTGCTTAGTCGTTGGCGTAAATGTTGTTGTCCTTGGTTTCACGGATGAACAGCCCGCCGATCACCAGGGTCGCCAGGGCCACCACGATTGGGTACCACAGGCCGTAGTAGATGTCGCCCTTGAAGGCCACCAGTGCGAAGGCAGTGGTTGGCAGCAGGCCGCCGAACCAGCCATTGCCGATGTGGTAAGGCAGCGACATCGAGGTATAGCGGATGCGGGTCGGGAACATTTCCACCAGCATGGCCGCGATCGGACCGTACACCATGGTCACGTAGATCACCAGCACCCACAGGATCAGCACGACCATCGGCTTGTTGACCTGAGCCGGGTCGGCCTTGGCTGGGTAGCCGGCAGCTTTCACGGTTTCGCCGACGGTTTTCTTCAGATCGGCTTCCTTCTTCTTCGAGTCCGCGTCGAAGTTCAGGCCATCGGCGGTCATGACGGCGTTGAACGATTGCACTTCCTTGTCGCCGACCTTGATCACGGCCACGCTGCCGGCAGGCGCGTCCTGGCGGGTATAGGCCACCGATGCCTTGGACAGCATGGAGGTGGCGATGTCGCAGGACGATGGGAACTTCTTCTCGCCAGTTGCGTTGAACTGGAAGTGGCAGGACGCCGGGTCGGCCACCACCACCACTGGCGAGCTCTTGATCGCCGCTTCCAGTTGCGGGTTACCGTAGTGGGTCAGGGCGCCGAACAGCGGGAAGTAGGTTGCAGCGGCGATCAGGCAGCCGCCCAGGATGATCCACTTGCGGCCGATCCTGTCGGACAGGCTGCCGAAGAAGATGAAGAACGGGGTCGCCAGGATCAGCGCGACGGCGATCAGGATGTTTGCCGTCGCAATATCCATCTTCAAGGTCTGGATCATGAAGAACAGCGCGTAGAACTGGCCGGTGTACCACACCACCGCCTGGCCCATGGTCAGGCCGACCAGCGCCAGGATCACGATCTTCATGTTTTTCCACTGGCCGAACGCTTCGCTCAGCGGTGCCTTGGAGGTCTTGCCCTCGGCCTTCATCTTGGCGAAAGCAGGCGACTCGTTCATCGACAGGCGGATCCACACCGAGATGCCCAGCAGTGCCACGGACACCAGGAATGGAATGCGCCAGCCCCAGGCTTCGAAGTCTTCCAGCGGCATCGACTGGCGCACACCCAGGATCACCAGCAGCGACAGGAAGAAGCCCAGCGTTGCAGTGGTCTGGATCCAGGCGGTGAACAGGCCGCGCTTGCCGTGCGGCGCATGTTCCGCCACATAGGTTGCGGCGCCGCCGTACTCGCCGCCCAGTGCCAGGCCTTGCAACAGGCGCAGGATCACCAGGATGATCGGCGCTGCAATGCCGATGCTGGCGTAGTTTGGCAGCAAGCCCACGATGAAGGTGGACAAGCCCATGATCAGGATGGTGACCAGGAAGGTGTACTTACGGCCGATCATGTCGCCCAGGCGGCCGAACACGATGGCGCCGAATGGGCGCACAATGAAGCCGGCGGCAAAGGCCAGCAGCGCGAAAATAAAGGACGTGGTCGGGTCGCCTACGAAGAACTGCTTGGCAATGATCGAGGCCAGCGAACCGTAAAGGTAAAAGTCGTACCATTCAAAAACGGTACCCAGCGAGGAGGCGAAGATAACCTTCTTCTCCTCCTTGGTCATGGGTGCGGCTTTGCCGTTCCCCACGTTCCGCGCGTCGGCGGTCCCGGAAGTAATTGCCATGATGCTTGTCTCCAATTTAGTAGTTTGTGTTTCAAATGCTTCGACGGCAGGATGGAGTCTGTACCCTTATCCTTACGTCATTCTTGCTTGAAACTTACACAAAACTTACAAAGCCGATAATTTAGCGAACGATCGTGCTAATCTATGCTATGCTGGCCCGACAACTAGACCCAAGGAGACTCCCATGACCGATGCAGTGATCGTTTCCACCGCCCGTACCGGCCTCGCCAAGTCCTGGAAAGGCAGCTTCAACATGACCCACGGCGCCACCCTGGGCGGCCATGTGCTGCAGGCAGCCATTGCCCGCGCCGGGATCGAAGCGGGCGAGCTCGAGGACGTGATCATGGGCTGCGCCAATCCGGAAGGCGCCACCGGCGGCAATATCGCGCGCCAGATCGCCCTGCGCGGCGGCGCCCCGGTCACTGTGCCGGGAATGACGGTCAACCGCTTCTGTTCCTCCGGGCTGCAGACGATCGCCCTGGCGGCGCAGCGCGTGCTGGCCGGGGAGGGCGACATCTTCGCGGCCGGCGGCGTGGAGTCGATTTCCTGCGTGCAGCAGGAAATGAACATGCATATGTACGCCGACGTGTGGTTGAAAGAACACAAGCCGGCCATTTACCTGCCCATGCTGCAAACGGCCGAGATCGTGGCCAAGCGCTACGGTATCGCCAAGGAACGCCAGGACGAGTACGGCGCACGCTCGCAGCAGCGCGCCGCGGCCGCGCAGGCTGCCGGCCTGTTCAACGCCGAGATCGTGCCGATGACGGTGACCATGGGCGTGGCCGACAAGGCCACCGGCATGCTGGGCACGCGCGAAGTGACCATCGCTGCCGACGAAGGCATCCGCCCCGACACCACGCTGGAGGGCGTGCGCGCCATCCGCACCGCGCTGCCGGGCGGCGTGATCAGCGCCGGCAATGCCAGCCAGTTCTCGGACGGCGCTTCCTGCGCCATCGTCATGAGCGCGCGCGTGGCCGAAGCGCGCGGCCTGCAGCCCCTGGGCGTGTTTCGCGGTTTTGCCGTGGCGGGTTGCGAACCGGATGAAATGGGCATCGGCCCGGTCTATGCCGTGCCCAAGCTATTGAAGAAGGCCGGCCTGAAGGTGGAAGACATCGGACTGTGGGAACTGAACGAAGCCTTTGCCGTGCAGGTCCTGTACTGTGCCGACACGCTCGGCATCCCGATGGACCGCCTGAACGTCAACGGCGGCGCGATCGCCGTCGGCCATCCATACGGCGTATCGGGTGCGCGACTGGTCGGTCATGCCCTGATCGAAGGCAAGCGGCGCGGCGTGAAATTTGTGGTGGTCACCATGTGCATTGGTGGCGGCCAGGGTGCGGCGGGCCTGTTCGAGGTGGTGTAATGGACTCCCGGCTGCTGTCCCGCCGCGATATCGATTTCATGCTGTACGACTGGCTGGACGCCGAAGCGCTGGCCAGGCGGCCGCGCTTTGCCGACCATAGCCGCGAAACCTTCGACGCGGCCATCGACAGCGCGGAGCAGATTGCCACCGACCTGTTCGCCCCGCACAACAAGCTGAGCGACCAGCAGGAGCCGCAGTTCGATGGCGAGCACGTCAGCGTGATTCCAGCCGTGCGGCGCGCGCTCGATGCGTTCTCGGCGGCCGGCTTCATGGCGGCGGGCCAGGATTACGCGCTGGGCGGCATGCAGTTGCCGCTGACGGTGGAGAAGGCCATCACGGCCTACTTCACGGCGGCCAATATGGCAACTTCCAGCTACGCCTTCCTCACGATCGGCAATGCCAACACGCTGCTCAAGTGCGGTTCGGCGGAGCAGGTGGAGCGCTTCGTGCGGCCCATGCTGGAAGGGCGCTGGTTCGGCACCATGTGCCTGAGCGAACCGCAGGCCGGTTCGAGCCTGTCGGATATCTGCACGCGCGCCGAACCCGATGATGACAGCGGCCACCAGTTCCGCCTGACCGGCAACAAGATGTGGATTTCGGCCGGGGAGCACGAGATGGCTGAAAACATCGTGCACCTGGTGTTGGCCAAGATTCCCGGCCAGGATGGCAAGCTGGTGCCGGGCGTGAAAGGCATTTCCCTCTTCATCGTGCCCAAGTTCCTGGAGAACGGGGAGCGCAACGACATCGCGCTGGCGGGCCTGAACCACAAGATGGGCAACCGCGGCACCACCAACTGCCTGCTCAACTTCGGCGAAGGCAAGTACCGTCCCGGCGGGCGCCCCGGCGCGGTCGGCTACCTGGTTGGGCGCGCCGGCCAGGGCCTGATGCACATGTTCCACATGATGAACGAAGCGCGCATCGGCGTCGGCCTGTGTGCGGCGGTGCTGGGCTACACCGGCTACCTGCACGCGCTGGACTATGCGCGCGAGCGTCCACAAGGCCGCGACCCTGCCGCCAAGGACCCGGCCTCGCCGCAGCTGCCCATCATCGCCCATACCGACGTGCGCCGCATGCTGCTGGCGCAGAAGGCCTACGTGGAAGGGGCCCTGGGCCTGTGCCTGTACAGCGCGCGCCTGGTGGACGACGAGCACACCGGCGACAGCGCCGAGGTTCGCCAGCGCGCCGGCCGCCTGCTGGAATTCCTTACCCCCATCACCAAATCCTGGCCCTCGCAATGGTGCCTGGAAGCGAACAGCCTGGCGATCCAGGTGCACGGCGGTTACGGCTACACGCGTGAGTACAACGTCGAGCAGTTCTACCGCGACAACCGCCTGAACCAGATCCACGAGGGCACGCACGGCATCCACGGGCTGGACCTGCTGGGGCGCAAGGCCATCATCCACGATGGCGCGCTGCTGGCGACCATGGCAGAGGAAATCCGCGCCACGGTCGGCGCCGCCCGCGCCAGCGAGGAGCGCCAGCTGGTCTGCCATGCCAACGCGCTCGGCGCAGCCTGGCGCCGGGTTGAAGAAGTGACGCAGGCCCTGTATGCTGCCGGCGACCTGAACAAGACCCTGGCCAACGCCACGGTCTACCTGGAAGCGGTGGGTCACGTCGTGGTTGCCTGGATCTGGCTGCAGCAAGCCATGGCGGCCGTCGCGAAGCTGCCGGAGGAGGACAATTTCCGGCGCGGCAAACTGCAAGCCTGCCGCTATTTCTACAAATGGGAACTGCCGAAGGTGCAGCCGCAACTGGACCTGCTGGCCAACCTGGACACCACCACGCTGGACATGCAGGACGCGTGGTTCTGAGGAAGAACGAATGATCAAGCACATCGTCATGTGGAAGTTGAAGGAGCACGCCGAAGGCAGCGACCGCGCCACCAACGCGCGCAAGATGAAGCAGCAGCTGGAAGCTTGCGCGGGCATCGTGCCGGGCATCCGCAAGCTAGAAGTCGGCCTGGCCGAAGAAGGCCTGGAGGCGACCTACGACGTGGTGCTGTACTCCGAATTCGACAGCAAGGAAGCGCTGGACGCATACCAGTCACACCCGCAGCACGCAGCCCTTAAACCCTTCTTCAGTGCTGTGCGCGAAGCGCGCCAGTGCATGGACTACACCATCTAAGGAAGCCAGACAATGACCACCACCCTCGAACTTTTCAGCCTGCAAGGCAAAACCGCACTCGTCACCGGAGGCTCGCGCGGCCTGGGCTTGCAGATGGCCCTGGCTTTGGGCGAACTTGGCGCCAGGGTGGTGATCACGTCGCGCAAGCAGGCCGACCTGGACGAAGCCGTGGCCGTACTGAAGGAGCAGGGCGTGCAGGCCTACGCCATCGCGGCCGACCTGGGCAAGGAGGCGGCCATCGATCCGCTGGTGGAGGCCGCACTGGATGCGCTGGGTGGCCACATCGACATCCTGGTCAACAACGCCGGCGCCACCTGGGGCGCACCGGCCGAAGAGTATCCGCTGGAGGCGTGGGACAAGGTGATGAACCTGAACGTGCGCAGCATCTTCCTGCTGTCGCAGGCCGTGGGCAGGCGCTCGATGATCCCGCGCCGCAGTGGCCGCATCATCAATATCGCTTCCATCGCAGGCCTGGCGGGCAACGCGCCGGGCACCATGAAGACTGTCGCATACAATACGTCCAAAGCCGCCCTGATCAACTTTACCCGCACCCTGGCGGGCGAATGGGGCGAATACGGTATCAACGTCAATGCGCTGGCGCCGGGCTTCTTCCCCTCCAAGCTGAGCGCGGGTGTGATCAAGGCCATCGGCGAAGACCGCCTGGCCGCCGAGGCGCCCCTCAAGCGCCTGGGCGGGGACGAGGACCTGAAAGGCGCCGTGGCGCTGTTCGCATCCGACGCGGGCCGCCACATCACGGGCCAGACCCTGGCCGTGGACGGCGGCGTATCGGCAGTTTAAGGAGTTTGCATGACCAAGTACCAACGCATCGTGCTGGCCTCGCGCCCGCGCGGCGCCGTCGTGCCGGAGAATTTCCGGCTTGAGGAAGTCGAAGTGCCGGCGCTGGCCGAGGGCCAGCTGCTGGTGCGCAATCACTACCTGTCGCTCGACCCCTATATGCGCGGCCGCATGAGCGAAGCGAAGAGCTACGCAGCGCCGCAGCCGCTGGACCAGACCATGATCGGCGGCACCGTCGGCGAGGTGATCGAGTCGCGCAACCCGCACTTTGCCGTGGGCGAGTTCGTGGCCGGCATGTTCGGCTGGGCCGAGATGGGCGTATCCGACGGCAGCGGACTGCGCAAGGTCGACCCGGCGCACGCGCCGCTGTCGGCCAACCTGGGCGTGATCGGCATGCCCGGCATGACCGCCTGGTACGGCATGCATGAGATCCTGCGTCCACGCCTGGGCGAGACGGTGGTCGTCTCCGCGGCCAGCGGCGCTGTCGGCAGCGCCGTCGGCCAACTGGCGAAACTGGCGGGCTGCAGGGCCGTGGGCATCGCGGGCGGTCCGCAGAAGTGCGACTACGTGGTGCGGGAGCTGGGCTTTGACGCCTGCGTCGACTACAAGGCCGGCAACCTGAAGGCCGACCTGGCGGCCGCCACGCCAGACGGCATCGACTGCATCTTCGAAAACGTCGGCGGGGAAGTGTTCGATACCGCCCTCGGCCGCACCAACGCTTTCGCGCGCGTCGCCCTGTGCGGCCTGCTGGCCGGCTATACCGGCGACGAGATCCCGATCCGCAACGCCAAGAAGCTGCTGCTGAACCGCATCACCCTGCGTGGCTTCATCGTCACGGAGCACATGGACCTGTGGCCGCAGGGCCTGTCCGAGATGGGCCGGCTCCTGGCTGCCGGCAAACTGAAGTACCGCGAAACGGTTTCCCAGGGCCTGGCCTCCGCGCCGCAAGCCCTTATCGGCCTGCTACAGGGCCGCAACTTCGGCAAACAACTTGTGAAAATCACCCAATGAAAAACTTCCAAGGCAAGGTTGCAGTGATCACCGGTGGCGCGAGCGGCTTTGGCCGCGAATTCGCGCTCAAAGCCCACTCGCTCGGCATGAAGCTGGTGCTGGCGGACGTGCAGCAGGATGCGCTCGAGGCCACGGCCTCGGAGCTGCGGGCGCAAGGGGCCCAGGTCGTCGCCCTGCGCTGCGACGTGCGCAAGTCGGCCGAAGTGCAAGCCTTGGCCGATGCGGCCATGCGCGAATTCGGCGCTGTGCATCTTGTCTTCAACAATGCCGGCGTCGGCTTCGGCGGCCTGCTGTGGGAAGGCAGCGAAGCGGACTGGGAGTGGGTGATGGGCGTGAACGTCTGGGGTGTGATCCACGGCGTGCGCATCTTCACCCCGCTGATGCTCGAATACGCCAAACGCGATCCGGACTACGAAGGTCACATCGTCAACACCTCCTCCATGGCGGGCGTGCTGTGCCCGCCGGTGATGGGCGTCTACAACGTTTCCAAGCACGCCGTGGTGGCGCTGACCGAAACCCTGTACCACGACCTGTCGCTGGTGCAGGCACCGATCGGCAGTTCGGTGCTGTGCCCCTTCTTCGTCCCCACCGGCATCCACCAGTCGCACCGCAACCGGCCGGAAGATGCGCCGATGGAAGGCAAGCCGACGGCCAGCCAGATGGCGGCGCAAGCGATGGTCACCAAGGCCGTCAGCTCGGGCAAGGTGAGCGCCCGCGACGTGGCCGAACTGACCTTCGACGCCATCGCGCAGAACAAGTTCTATATCTTCACGCACCCGCAGGCATTGGAAGGCGTGGCACAGCGCGCGCGCGACATGGTGGCCCAGGCCAATCCGGCCGACCCCTATGAAGCGACGCCTCAAGTGCGTGAGGCCCTTCGCGCAATGTTGTGAGAGAATGCGCGGCATGACGACGACACTCCGCTTTGGCGATTGGGCCGCCATGCAGGCCGACGCAAAACCGATTCGCATGGAAGTATTCGTGCGCGAGCAGAACGTGCCGGCCGACCTGGAAATGGATGACCGTGACGCGGGCTGCCTGCACGCGGTCGCCTACGACGCCGGCGGCCGGGCCATCGGCACCGGCCGGCTGCTGCCGGACGGGCATATCGGCCGCATGGCCGTATTGCGCGAGGCACGCGGCACGGGCGTGGGCGGCGCCATCCTGGAAGGCCTGATGGCGCAAGCGCGCGAGCGCGGCGATGCGCGCGTGGTGCTTAGCGCCCAGACCCATGCGGCGGAGTTCTACCTGGCCCATGGCTTCGCCATGGCGGGTGACGTCTTCCTCGAGGCAGGCATTCCCCACATCGAAATGACTTACGAATTCTAGGAGTTGAAAATGAAACGTTCGATCGTTGCGCTGGCAGTTTGCGCAGTATTTGGCGCAGGCTTCCTGGCCGGCTCCATCAGCCCGATCCAGGTAGCGCAGGCGCAGGTTGGCAGCCCTGTGATCTGGCCGGCGGCGGCCGCGGCCCCTGCATCGTCCAATGGCCCGACCCACTTCTACGCCATCGACACCGGCACCCGCACGCTGATCTCCTGCAGCCGCCAGGGCAAGGAAAAGCCGACCTGCGTGCGCGAGCAGCTGCCTTAACGGATCTGCACTTCGTTCAGCTCCGCCGGGGCGTCGGCATACAGCTTGACGACCGTGGAGCTACGGGTGCCGTAGTTGGGCGACTCGATCTTCACCGCTGACAGAAGGCGCTCCAGCTCCAGCGGCACACCGGTTTCGGGCAGGCGCATGTCGGGCGCGCGCGTCGTGTCCGACAGCATTTCGAAGAAGGCATCCTCCGGCGCGCCCAGGCACAGCAAGCTGGCGAATTGGGCCTTGGTCTTGAGCACCTTGGGCCAGGCCGAATCGAGCAGTGCGTTCGACAGGCCGTAAATGCCCGCTTCCAGCGGCTTGCCGTTGCGCGGGTCATCCTCCCCCTTGTTCGAGTACCAGACCAGCTCCTTGCCATCGCACAGGACCAGGTTGAACCCATTGTACTGACCGGCTTGCGCCTCGATCTGCGCCACGTACTCCTGCGCCGTCATGGCGCCGGCCAGGAAGTCGGCGACCAGCCGCCCGCGCGATGGCGCCAGCGGGTTGTGCTCCTGCGGGTTGCGTACGTTGGTGATGGCGGCAAAGCGCGAGGGCGAGTTCTGCGCATCTTCCCCGGTGGGGCGCGTCACACCCATCCAGCTGCCGCCGGCCTTCAGGTCGCGGCCGGCAAAGATGTGCGGTGCATCCGGCCACGGGGCGGCCGGCGCGGCGGCGCGGTCATAGAACTCATCGCGGTTGGCGGCGGCAATCAGCGGCACGCCAGGCACCACCTGCCAGGCAAAGACGATCAGGCACATGGCGGCAGGTCCTCAAAAATTTCGACATGGCGCGGGCCGGCGGTCCAGCGTGCAAGGCCGGCATGCGCCGCGGCGGCGTCCAGCTGCGCCGGGAAGGCTGCCGTGGCGCCGGGATACACTTCCATCCAGGTCTGCACGCCATCCTGCGCTTGCGGACGGCGCTTGAGCTGCGGCGCGACGCCAAGTCCGGGCGCCAACGCCGCCTGCATGGCGATAACCGCCTCGCGCAGCGCAGCCGCGTGGGCCGCCTGCACCTTGTAGTACACGTAGAGGTCCATGCTTACACTTCGAGCTTGTCCAGCGCGTAGGGCAGGGGCTTGAACTGCAAGGCCGGGCCGGTTGCGGAGCCAAAGCGCACATCGCCCGCCTCCAGCGCTTCCAGCTTCATCTCGACCAGCGCATCGACGCCGCCGGCGCCATTGCGGGCGGTATTGACCACCATGCCGCATGGCTGCTCCGGATCGGCGGGCGAAAACACTTCCGCACCGGCCGTCGCCGCTAAGTCGGCAATGCTGGCCAGCGCCGTGCGGCGCTTCAGCTTGCCCAGGTACTGGCTGCGCGCGACGATTTCCTGGCCCGGATAGCAGCCTTTCTTGAAATTGACGCCGCCCAGCAGCTCGAAGTTGACCATCTGCGGCACGAACTGCTCCTGCGTGGCTGGACCCACCTGCGGCACGCCCGCGTGGATTTCGGACAGGCGCCAGGCTTCGTTGCCGCCCACGAGCAGGCGGTCCTTCAGCATGGATGCCGCCATGGAAGCCGTTTCCGCCGAGGCCAGCCACAGGTAGCGCGGCGAACCGAACGCATCGGCCACGCGCAGCACGGTGCCCAGCGGATGGTACATCCGGGTGTAAGGCTTGGCCGGCAGGACGTCGAACCAGGTTTGCAGGACTGCCTCGGCATCGCCGCCGCCCAGCGCCAGGGTCACGAACTGGTCGGACACGTCCGCCGCCTTGGTCTTGGCGCGCAGCACGAACATCTGCAAGCGCTTCTGCACGGCCGGCTGGATCGCGCGCGGCAGCTGCAGGTAGACCGATTCCTCATTGCGCCACATCAGGAACGATGCCAGCATGCGCCCCTTGGGCGTGCAATAGCCGGCCAGGCGCACTTCGCCCAGTCCCAGGTGTTCGACGTCGTTGGTCAACTGGTTATGCAGGAAACTGGCCGACTCTTCGCCGCTGAAGGCGATTACGCCCTGGTCGGTGAGGGGGGCGACGAAACCGGTGGCCAGCTGGCTGGCTGTCAGGGTTTCTTGTTCCTGTGTCAAAAGTTCATTCCAGTTATTCATAATTTCCCATAATCTCACGGTGAAGCATTATCATTACGGGCTTCATTATAGTGATCCCACGAAATTTGCGCCGGTTGCCTGGAATTTGCTGTTCTCCAGGCTGAATCTGGTACAAGATAGGGTTCTCGAACGGGCATTCGGAAATGGCTTTTATAAGAAAGACGATCGCACTGGGTTTGTTGGCCGCAGCGGGAGCTGTCGGGGGATTTGCCTGGTGGGCGGGACAGCCTGTCATCGGCGAGGAACCGCCTATCGAATTCACGATCAGCAAGGGGAGCGGCGCCAGTGCTGCCGGCCAGCAAATGGCCGCCGCCGGCGTGCCGATCCAGCCGCTGATGTTCAACCTGCTGGCGCGCGCCACGGGAAAGAGCGGCCAGCTCAAGGCCGGCACCTATGAACTGAAACCCGGCACCACGCCGCTGCGCCTGATCGACCAGCTGGTACGCGGCGAGTTCGCGCAGGAATCGCTGACCATCATCGAAGGCTGGACTTTCCGCCAGATGCGCCAGGCCATCGCCGCGCATACCGGCCTGAAGCACGACACGGCCGAGCTGAGCGACCGCGAGCTGATGGCGCGCATCAATCCAGACTTCAAGGACCCGGAAGGCCTGTTCTTCCCGGATACTTATTTGTTTGCCAAGGGTTCCAGCGAACTAGCCATCTTCCGCCAGGCGCACAGCATGCTGATGAAACGCCTGGGCGAAGCCTGGGAACGGCGGGCGCCCGGCCTGCCGTACCGCACGCCGTATGAGGCATTGACCATGGCGTCCATCGTGGAGAAGGAAACCGGCCAGAAGTCCGAGCGCACGATGATCGCCGCGGTCTTCGTCAACCGCCTGAAGCTCGGCATGATGCTGCAGACCGATCCGACCGTGATCTACGGCATCGGGCCCAAGTTCGATGGCAACATCCGCCGCAAGGACCTGGAAACCGATACTCCGTACAATACTTATATGCGGACCGGCTTGCCGCCGACCCCGATTTCGCTGCCCGGCGTCGCATCGCTGATGGCAGCAATGGCCCCGGCCAAGTCCGGCGCGCTGTACTTTGTCGCGCGCGGCAACGGCACCAGCCAGTTCTCCGACAACCTGACCGACCATAACCGGGCGGTCAACCAGTATCAAAAACAATGACAAAGCGCGGTAAATTCATCACGTTCGAAGGCATCGACGGTGCCGGTAAATCCACCCATATCCAGTTCGTCGGCGAACTGGTCAAGGCACGCGGCGTCGAGCTGGTCAGCTCGCGCGAGCCGGGCGGGACTCCGTTGGGCGAGAAGCTGCGCGAGCTGTGGCTGCACGAAACCATGCACGTGGAAACGGAAACCCTGCTGGTCTTCGCCAGCCGCCGCGAGCATGTGGCACAAGTGATCGAGCCGGGCCTGGCGCGTGGCGCCTGGGTCATTTCCGACCGCTTTACCGACGCCAGCTTTGCCTACCAGGGCGGCGGGCGCGGCTTGAGCCGTGAAAAGCTGGAGATCCTGGCCCAGTGGGTCCACCCCGGGCTGGCACCGGACCTCACCATCCTGTTCGACGTGCCGCTGGAAGTCGCCCGGGCCCGACTGGACGCCACGCGCGACCTGGACCGCTTCGAACGCGAACAGGCGGACTTCTTCATGGCCACCCGCGCCGAGTACCTGCGCCGCGCCGCCGAAGCGCCGCACCGCTTCCGCGTCATCGATTCCACCCGCAGCATTGCCGACATCCAGGCCGAACTGGCCGGGATCGTCGGAGCCCTCGCATGAGCGGGCAGGTCTATCCCTGGCAGCAGGGCGCCTGGCTGCAACTGCAGCAACTGCGCCAGCGCATGCCGCACGCCATCCTGTTCCACGGCGCCGCCGGTACCGGCAAGGCTGATTTCATCGAACAGTTCGCCCAAGCCCTGCTGTGCGAGAACGCGCTCCCGGACGGCCAGGCCTGCGGCACATGCCCCAGCTGCGGCTGGTTCCTGCAGCAAAGCCACCCGGACTACCGGCGCGTGCGCCCCGAAGCCATGGAAGACGAGCCGCCCGAAGGGGAAGAGGGCGAAGACAAGAAGGCCGCCAAGAAGGCCCCTTCCAAAGAGATCAAGATCGAGCAGATCCGTGCGCTGTCCGACTTCATGAACATCTCGACTCACCGCCAGGGCCTGCGCGTGGTCGTGCTGTACCCGGCCGAAGCGCTCAACATGCCGGCGTCCAACGCCTTGCTGAAAACGCTGGAAGAACCCCCGCCCGGCACCGTCTTCCTGCTCTCGTCCAACGGGCTGGACCGCGTGCTGCCCACCATCCTGTCGCGCTGCCGCAAGTTCGCCATGCCGATGCCCGCCCATGCGGAAGCGCTGGCCTGGCTCAAGGAACAGGGCGTGCCGGACGCCGACAGCTGGCTGCGCGAGCAGGGCGGTTCGCCCCTCTCGGCCGCGATCGCCTCGCAAGCGGACAACCGCGAGGAACTCGACGCCCTCCTGCAATACCTGGCCCGTCCCAGCGTCGAAGGCGCCTTGAAAACCGCCGACAAGTTGCAAAAAGTACCATTGACGGCCTTGGTATCGTGGCAACAGCGCTGGCTTTACGACCTTTTTTCGTACAAACTGGCGGGAAACATCCGTTATTATCCCCGTTACCAGCGTGAACTGGCCGGGCTGGCCGACAAGGTCAACATCAGCCGGCTGATGGGGGCAATCAAGGGCGCCAACGAGCGGCGCGCCACGTCCGACCATCCGCTGTCGCCGAAATTGTTTATTGAAGATATGCTTCTTGACTACACCGCTTGCTGTAGCTAAAGAAAGGGAATGAATGAGCGCAAGCCCGACCGATCCGAATACCGTACCGCTGAACCGCCCGACCGTGCTGTCGCTGGCGATCAAGGAAAAGGCGGCGCTGTACGCGGCGTATATGCCGTTCCTCAAGCACGGCGGCATGTTCGTGCCGACGCAAAAGCCGTACAAGATCGGTGACGAGATCTACCTCCTGCTGACCCTGATGGACGATCCGAACAAGTACGCGATCGCCGGCAAGGTGGTCTGGATCACACCAGCCGGCGCGGCCAACAACAAGACGCAAGGCATTGGCGTGCACTTCCCGGACGATGAGACCGGCACCCGCACCCGCCTGCGCATTGAAGAAATCCTGGGCGCCGCGTTGCGTTCGTCCCGTGCCACCCATACTCTGTAACGCATGACGAAGTTCCGCCACCGTATCGCCACGCTCGACGACCTGCCCGCCATCGTCGCGATCTACAACAGCACCATCGCCTCCCGTGAAGTGACCGCCGATACCGAACCGGTGTCGGTCGAATCGCGCCTGCCATGGTTCCGTGAGCACCAGCCGGAGCGGCGCCCGCTGTGGGTCATCGAGGAAGGGGAGCGCGACGGCATTATCGGCTGGATCTCGTACTCCAATTTCTATGGGCGTCCGGCATATTCCGGCACCGCCGAAGTGTCGATCTATATCCACGAAGATTGGCGCGGCAAGGGCATTGGCCGCTATGCGCTGCAGGAAGCCATCGACTTCGCGCCCCAGGTCAACGTGCATACGATGCTCGGCTTCATATTCGGCCACAACAAGCCATCGCTGGCGCTGTTCGAGAAGTTCGGGTTCGAGACCTGGGCTCATCTGCCGCGCGTCGCCAACCTGGATGGCGTCGAGCGCGATCTGATTATCCTGGGCAAGCGCGTCGCGTAAGGGCGGGGCGGCTAGAGCCAGCCGGAAAGTCGCGCGAAAACGCCAAGAACCAGGGCCAGGACGGTCAGCATCATGCTGAACATCCAATGGAAACCTCGCTGCATTTCCGCACGCAGTTTCTCGATACTGTCTTCACGCGCCGCCCGCTCCTCGCTCTGGCCGCGCTCCCGAGCAGCTCGCTCTTCTCGAAAACCCTGTTCCACTGCGGCATGCATTTCGCGGGCATCTTCCTCCCTGGCAGTGCGCTCCTCGCGAAAGCCTTGTTCCATGACGGCGTGAAGCTGCCGCAAGCCTTCTTCCCTGGCAGTGCGCTCCTCGCGAAAGCCTTGCTCCATGACGGCGTGAAGCTGCCGCAAGCCTTCTTCCCTGGCAGTGCGCTCCTCGCGAAAGCCTTGTTCCATGACGGCGTGAAGCTGCCGCAAGCCTTCTTCCCTGGCGGTGCGCTCCTCGCGGAACCGCAGTTCCATCTGGCGAAATCCTTCCTCCCTGGCGGTGCGCTCCTCGCGGAACCGCAGTTCCATCTGGCGAAATCCTTCCTCCCTGGCCGAGCGTTCTTCGCGGAAACCCTGCTCCATCGTGACCCGTAGTTCAGCCAAAGCTTCCCGATTCTCGGCAAACCCACGCTCCATCGCCGATCGCAACTCGGATTGCATTTCTTTCAATAGTATGATTTCGGTTTCAGCCTTTGCCATACGTTCCTCGATATCCATACCGCCTCCATAGCGCTGTTTCCGCTACTTTGGCGTAGCGTTTGCGATGAGGTATTGAGCTTTGACATCCGATGCCGGAATAAGTTCCAGCCCCCTTTTTGAGGGCGGGCCTGATTTTCTATAGAATGGCGGGATGTTTATTGATTCCCATTGCCATATCGACTTCCCGGAACTGGCCACCCGGATGCCTGAAATCCTTGCCAAGATGGCGGAAAACAAGGTCAGCCATGCGCTGTGCGTCTCGGTGGACCTGCCGGACTTCCCGCGCGTACTGGCGCTGGCTGAACAGTACCCGCATATTTACGCCTCCGTCGGCGTTCATCCCGATTACGAAGACACGCCCGAGCCGACGGTCGAACAGCTGGTCGAGCTGGCCAAGCACCCGAAGATCGTGGCCATCGGCGAAACCGGCCTGGACTATTACCGCCTGCAAGGCGACCTCGAGTGGCAGCGCGAGCGTTTCCGCACCCATATCCGTGCTTCGCGCGAAACACGCAAGCCATTGATCATCCACACCCGTTCCGCCTCCGAAGACACGATCCGCATCATGCGCGAGGAGGGCGCCGGCACGGATAATGGCGGCGTCGCCGGTGTCATGCACTGCTTTACCGAATCGCTGGAAGTCGCGCGCGCCTCGATGGCGCAGGGCTTCTACATTTCCTTCTCCGGCATCGTCACGTTCAAGAGCGCGAAGGATTTGCAGGCCGTGGCGCTGGAGGTACCACTGGAGCGCATGCTGATCGAGACCGATTCACCTTACCTGGCGCCGGTCCCTTATCGCGGCCGGACCAACGAACCGGGTTACGTGGCGCACGTGGCGGAGTTCATCGCCAAGCTGAAAGGCGTCTCCGTCGAGGAGGTGGCCGCGCGCACGACGGCCAACTTCTTCGACTTGTTCAAGGCCGCTGCCTGATGCTGCGCCGCCGTGCCGCCATCCTGTGCTGCGCGGCTCTCCTTGGGACGCTTCCGCGCCTGTCGCCGGCCGCAACGGAGGAAGACGCTGTACGCTACTTCCGCGCCATCCAGCTGGACGACGAACGGGCAGTGCGCACGGCCCTCGCGCGCGGCGTCGATCCCAACCTGCAGGATCCCGAGCGCGGCGAAACCGGCCTGATCCTGGCCATGCGCTACGACGCCATGAAAGTGGCGCGCCTGCTGCTGGAGCAACCCCGCCTGCGCGTGGACCAGGCGGCGCCCAATGGCAACACCGCCCTGATGATGGCGGCTTACCAGAAGAACATGCCTGCCGTACTGGCCCTGCTGGAGAAGGGCGCGCAGATCAACCGTCCGGGCTGGACCGCCCTGCATTACGCTGCCGCTTCCGGCGACCTGGATATCATGAAGCTGCTGCTCGAGCGCCACGCCTACATCGACGCCGAGTCGCCAACCGGCATGACACCCCTGATGCTGGCGGCCCGCGAAGGCATGGAAGATGCGGTCAAACTGCTGCTGGCGGAAGGGGCGGACGCCACCTTGAAGGACCGCGCCTGGGGCGTGGATGCCGCCGAGTTCGCGTTGCGCGCCCACAAACCGTGGATCGCCGAGGCCATCCAGCGCCACCTTGGCAAGAAATAAAGCGGTATTTCCACTTCATATCGTGCAATTGGCCAAGCGTGCCAGGGGCGACAATCCATCTGTCGAAAACCCACCGCGCCCCTGCCGCGCCATCGCCATGCTGAACGAACGCGAAATCGAAAGCTGCTACCTGGGCCAGTTCATCCCGGTCCACTACCACCACAACATGCTGATGGACGCCAATCGCATGCACAACTTCAAGGCGGCCATCGACTACGTGGTCCAGCCCGGCATGAAGGTCCTGGAGCTGGGCGGCGGGACAGGCGTGCTGTCCTTCTTCGCAGCGCAGAAGGCCGCCAAGGTCTACTGCGTGGAATTCAATCCGGACATGGTGCAGGAAGCACGCAAGTTTCTTGCGATCAACAAGAATGGCGAGCGGGTGGAAGTGATCCATGCGGACGCTTTCGAGTACCTGCCGCCGGAGCCGGTGGATGTCGTCATCTGCGAGATGATCCACGTCGCCATGCTGCGCGAGAAGCAGGTCGAGGTCATCGAGCACTTCAAGCAGCGCTACCTGGAACGCTTCGGCGCTCCCTTGCCGGTGTTCATGCCGGAAGCGGTGCTGATGGCGGTGCAGCCGGTGCAGCAGGAATACGATTTCGACGGCTTCCACGCGCCTATCGTGCAATTCCAGCAGCCGGGGCAAATCCAGAACGGCACGCTCGAACTGAGCCAACCCCAGGTCTACTCGCTGATCGATTTCACCCAGCCGAACGACACGCTGTACCGCTGGGAGGGGCAGTTCGTCGCCGAACGGGCAGGGCAGTTGAGTGCCCTGCGCTTCATCACCAAGAACATCCTGGCCGTGGTGGCGGAGCGCAACAGCACGATCGACTGGCTGAACCACTATATGACCCTGCCGCTGGCCGAGCCGCTCCCGGTACGCGCCGGCGACACGATCCAGGTCGCATTCGCCTACCGCGCCGGGGGCCAGATCCAGTCCTTGCAGGCGAACATGCGCGCCACCGTCGTGCGTGAGGGCGCGACCCTGCCGGCCTTCGCCGCTTGACCCCGCTTTTCCGCCATCTGTCGGCCATATCTGCATTTGGTCGCATGTCCGTTGTCCGGGCCGGACGTCCGCTTTAAAGTCGCCTCATCTTCAATGGGAGGTGATGGGATGTTCGGCTTCATCTTATGGCTGCTGTTGCTGTTCCTCTGCTGGCCGCTGGCCTTGCTGGCCTTGGTGCTGTATCCATTCGTCTGGCTGCTGATGCTGCCGTTCCGTCTGCTCGGGATCGGGGTCGAGGCGGTTTTCGAGCTGTTGCGCGCCATCGTCATGCTGCCCGCACGCGTCCTCGGCGGTTCGCCGCGCTGACGCCGCCAGCGCTTCTGCAACAACTCCCCCTGCGCGCCACCGCCTGGCGCGGCAGTTTGCATACCGCCAGTATTTAAAGGCGCTCTGCGTACCGCGCGAAAACTTTGCCGGTTCGTATTGTGAGCGCCCTGCGGCATATGCGCTGCTACGATGGCCCAACGAAAACTTCAGCGGGCAGGGGTGATGATGGGCCAATTCGAATATCCGCGGCCGCAACTGGTGCGCGATCAATGGCAGTCGCTGAACGGTGAGTGGGAGTTCGAGTTTGACGACGAACACCGCTTCAGCCTGCCCTCCGATGCGATCCCTTGGTCGCGCCGAATCAACGTCCCCTTTGCGCCCGAATCCGCTGCCAGCGGCATCGGCGACACGGGCTTCCACCCCGCCTGCTGGTATCGCTGCCGCTTCCACGTCGCGCAGCGCGGCGCGCGCACCTTATTGCATTTCGGCGCGGTCGACTACCAGGCGCGGGTATGGATCAATAACCACATGGTGGCCGAGCATGAAGGCGGCCACACGTCCTTCAGCGCCGACATCACCGACGAACTGGTGGACGGCGAGCAAACCCTGGTGGTGTTTGTCGAGGACGACCCGGCCGACCTGGCCAAGCCGCGCGGCAAACAGGACTGGCAACGCGAGCCGCATTCGATCTGGTATCCGCGCACGACCGGCATCTGGCAGACCGTGTGGCTGGAGAATGTCGCCCGGACCTATATCCGGCGCCTGCGCTGGACACCGGTCTTCGACGGCTACGAATTGGGCTGCGAGGTGTTGGCGGGCGGCGATGTCGCGCCCGACCTGGCGGTGGAGGTCCGGGTCCGGCATGGCGCGAAGCTGCTGGCCGCCGACAGCTACCTGTTGATGGGGCAGGAGGCCAACCGCAAGATTGCGCTGTCCGACCCTGGCATTGACGATTCCCGCAACGAGATCCTGTGGAGCCCGGAACGTCCCACCCTGCTCGATGCCGAGCTGACCTTGTACAGCGGCGACCAGGTGCTGGACCGGGTGCGCTCCTATACCGCGATGCGCTCGGTGTCGATCAACCGCGACCGCTTCATGCTGAACGGCCGGCCGTACCACCTGCGCCTGGTGCTCGACCAGGGCTACTGGACCGAGAGCCTGATGACGGCGCCGTCCGACGACGCCTTGCGCCGCGATATCGAGCTGGCCAAGGCCATGGGCTTCAACGGCGTGCGCAAGCACCAGAAGATCGAAGACCCGCGCTACCTGTACTGGGCCGACAGGCTGGGTCTGCTGGTCTGGGAGGAAATGCCGTCCGCGTACGCCTTTAGCGCCCGCGCGATGACGCGGCTGCTGCACGAATGGGCCGAAGCGATCGAGCGCGACTACAGCCACCCCAGCCTCATCGTCTGGGTGCCGTTCAACGAATCGTGGGGCGTGCCCAACCTGACGGCAGTGCAGGCGCACCGCAATGCGGTCGAAGCGCTGTACCACCTGACGCGCATGCTGGACCCGACGCGGCCGGTCATCGGCAACGACGGCTGGGAAGCCTCGGCCACCGACATCCTGGGCATCCACGACTACGATCCCGATCCGGAAAAGGTGCGCCAGCGCTACGAAGTGACCGATCCGGTGCGCACCCTGTTCGACCAGCGCCGTCCGGGCGGGCGCATCCTCACGCTGGATGGCTTCCCGCACCGCGGCCAGCCCATCGTGCTGACCGAGTTCGGCGGCATCGCCTACGACCCCAACGCGCCCGAGCACCACACGTGGGGCTATTCGCGCCAGAACACGGCAGAGGGATTCCTCGAGCACTACCGCTCGCTGCTCAAGGTTGTGAACGAAACCATGATGTTCAGCGGCTTTTGCTACACGCAGTTCGCCGACACGTTCCAGGAAACGAATGGGCTGTTGAACGCCGACCGCACGCCGAAGATTCCGCTGGAGCTGATCAGCGCCGCTACACGCAACGCTCCCTAGGTGCCCCGTGCCGAAACCTCCATGCCATCCGTTCGCAAGCTTCTGGCAAGCCGGCTATGAGGGCGCCGACCACGTCAACCATGCCGGCCAGCCGCAGGACATGAACCTGGTGACCGGCCACCTGCAGCGCGCCCGGGCCGACTACGCACTGCTGTCCCAGTTCGGCATCCGCACGGTGCGCGAATCGATCGGCTGGCGCCTGGTCGAGCGCAACGGGCAGTTCGATTTCTCGCCGCTCGTAGCGCGCCTGGAGGCGGCGCGCGAACTGGGACTGCAAAGCTGCTGGACCTTCTGCCACTATGGCTGGCCGGACGACGTCGACATCTACAGCCAAGACTTCGTGCCGCGCTTCGTGCGCTTCTGCCAGGCCAGCGCCCGCTTCCTGGCGCCGTGGCTGGGAGACGAACCAGTCTACTCGCCCATGAACGAGCTGTCGTTCACCGCCTGGGGCCTGTCGGTGCACATGTTCCGATGCCTGAACATGTATCACGAACAGGCCGGGGAGCTGGGCAAGCGGCAACTGGTGCGCGCCTCCGTGGCCGCCATCGACGCCATCCGCGCGATCGCGCCCGGGGCGCGCTTCCTCCAGTGCGACCCGCTGATCCACGTGATCGCCCCCAGGGACCGGCCCGACTGGGCCGCCCAGGCTGCCGGCTGGAGCGCTTCGCAGTTCGAGGCGCTGGACATGCTGTGCGGGCGTGTCGAACCGGAGCTGGGCGGGCACCCGCGCTATCTCGACCTGATCGGCGGCAACTACTACCACAGCAACCAATGGGAAAGCGGCACCAACATGCGCCTGTGGTGGCACCTGGACGATCCGCGCCGGCGTCCCCTGCACGACATCCTCACGGACTTGCACCAGCGTTACGGCCGTCCCGTGCTGCTGGCCGAAACCAGCCACGTCGGCAGCGGACGCGGGGTCTGGATCCGCGAGATGGCCGAGCAGAGCGCCATGGCGCACCAGCAGGGCGCCCAGGTGTGCGGCATCTGCCTGTATCCCGCCATCGACCGCCCGGACTGGGACAACGCCGACCACTGGCATCGCAGCGGCCTGTGGGACCTGGATCGCGACGGCCCCGATCCATTGGCCAGGGTGCTGGTGGCCCCGTACGCCAGCGCGCTGCGCCAAGCAATTCGCCTGACCGACCAACTTTGCCAAACCGAGGAGAGCACCATGCAGACCCTGATCGTCTTTTGCCATCTGCGCTGGGATTTCGTGTTCCAGCGTCCCCAGCATCTGCTCACCCGCCTGGGCAAGTTCTACAAGGTGGTGTTTGTCGAGGAGCCGGTGTACGAGGAAGGGGAGGCGCGCATGGTCGTATCCCGGCCCGCGCCCAACGTGACGGTCTGCCAGCCACACACCCCGGTACAGGCGCAGGGCTTCCACGACGACCAGATCCCCCTGCTGCAACCGCTGGTGTCGGCGCTGGCACCACCGGGCGAAGACGTGCTGGTGTGGTTCTACACGCCGATGGCCCTGCCGCTGCTGCAAGGCCTGCATCCCGCGCTGGTGATCTACGACTGCATGGACGAACTGAGCGCGTTCAAGAACCCGCCCAAGCAACTGCTGCAGCGCGAAACAGCATTGCTGAACATTGCCGACCTGGTGTTTACCGGCGGCCCCAGTTTGTACGAAGCCAAGCGCACGCGTCACGCAAATGCGCATTGCTTCCCCAGCAGTGTGGACGCCGTCCACTTCGAGCAGGCGCTCGACCGCAGCAACGGCCACCCGCTGCACACCGGCATTTCGCGCCCGCGCCTGGGCTTCTTTGGCGTGATCGATGAGCGCTTCGACGCGCAACTGATTGCCGACATCGCCGACGCGCATCCGGAGTGGCAAGTAGTGCTGGTCGGGCCCATCGTCAAGATCGATCCGGCCGCGCTGCCGCAGCGGCAGAACGTGCACTACCTCGGCCAGCAATCCTACAAGGCCCTGCCGCAGTTCCTGGCCGGCTGGGACGTCTGCCTGCTGCCCTTCGCCCTGAACGAAGCGACGCGCTTCATCAGCCCGACCAAGGTGCTGGAGTACATGGCCGCCGAGCTGCCCATCGTCAGCACTGCGATTCGTGACGTCGAGGAGCCGTACGGCGGCCTGGTCGCCATCGGCCACGACCACAACGAATTCATCGCCCACTGCGAAGCGGCCCTGGCCCAGGGCGCCGAGCAGAATGCCGCGATGGCCCAGGCCATGCGGGCGGTCGTGGCGGGCACCTCCTGGGATGCCACTGCCGATCGCATGTACGCGCTGATCGAACGCACCCCGCCCGGCGGCAAGGCGGCGCGGCTGGGCGGCACCGGCACGCACGCCGACGACCAGCCCGGCGGCGCCGCTAAGGTCAATGCGCTGCGCGCGGCCGCGAGCGGGCAACGTTACGAATGCGTGGTGATCGGCGGCGGTCCGACCGGCTTGTCGGCGGCCTACCACGCCGGCGCCGATTGCCTGCTGCTGGAAAGGAACCCGACGGTTGGCGGCTGGTGCCGTTCCATCGAGGAGCGGGGCTTCACCTTCGATCATGCCGGCCACATCATGTTTTCCAACGACCCCTACGTGCTGGACCTGTACGACAAGCTGCTGGGCGACAACCAGCATTGGCAAATGCGCGAAGCCTGGGTCTACAGCAAGGACGTCTACACCCGTTACCCATTCCAGGGCGCGCTGAACGGCCTGCCGCCTGACGTGATCAAGGAATGCATCCTCGGCGCCATCCAGGCGCGCTACGGAGAGGCTTCCAATGCGCCCACCTGCGCCAGCCCCGAAGTGGAGGACTGCTGCGCCGATGGCAGCGCCGAAGCAGCCAAGGCCGGGGCGCAAGCGCGGCAGACCGAAACGCAGAGCTTCGAAGAGTTCATCTACAAGGTGTGGGGCGCGGGCATCGCCAAGCACTTTGCCGTCCCATACAACCGCAAGCTGTGGACCGTCCCCCTGAGCGAGATGGAAACCTCCTGGCTGGGCGGGCGCGTACCGCTGCCGGACCTGGCCGAGATCATCGACGGGGCGCTGCAGCCGGTGCCGCGCCCGATGGGACCGAACGCACGCTTCGGCTATCCGAAGCGTGGCGGCTTCCAGGCGCTGATGAACGGTTTCCTGCCCCTGATCCGGAGCAAGGTCGAGTTGAACGCCGAAGTGGCGCAGGTGCTGCCGGAAGAACATGTGGTGACACTGGCCGACGGCCGCCGCTTCCAGTACGGGAGCCTGATCAGCACCATGCCGCTGCCGGAACTGGTCAAGCTGATCGGCGCGGCGGCGCCGCCCGAAGTGCAGGCGGCGGCGCGCGGGCTGCGCCACATTTCGATACGCTGCGTGAACATCGGCATCGCGCGCACGGGCGTGACGGACAAGCATTGGATCTACTACCCGGAAGACAGCATCTTCCACCGCATCTTCGTGCAGGGCAACGCCAGTCCCGAGTGCAACGCGCCGGGCGGCTTTGGCTTCACCTGCGAAATCTCCTATTCCCCGTGGAAGCCCTTGCCGCTGGACGGCGAAGCGCTGATCGCGCGCTGCATCGAGGACGCCATCAAGGTCGGTTTCATGCGGCCCGACGACAAGGTGCTGGTGGCGAACCAGGTCGACATGCCGGTGGCATACGTGGTCTACGACCACCAGCGCGCGCGCAACGTCGCCACCGTGCGCGCGTGGCTGGCGCGGCACGACATCGTGCTGGCCGGCCGCTACAGCGAATGGGAATACTACAATTCCGACCACGCCTTCCTGGCCGGCAAGCGCGCGGCGGAGCAGGTCGCCGGGCAGGACAGCCGCGCCGCGCCGCGCGCATCATGAGCGAGAGGCGGCCATGGAACGCAAGTGGGCCAGCTATCCGAGCCTGAGCGGCAAGCGGGTCTTCATTACCGGCGGCGCGACCGGCATCGGCGCGGAACTGGTGGCGGCTTTCCTGCGCCAGCGGGCGCAGGTCGCCTTTGTCGACATCGCGCGCGACGATGCCGAGGCCCTGTGCGCCCGCATGCGGGCCAGCGGCCTGCAGGCGCCGCTTTTCCGCTGCTGCGACCTGACCGACCTGGCAGCGCTGGAAGCCACCATCAACGATGTCGTGGTCCAGATCGGCGACATCGACGTGCTGGTCAACAATGCCGCCAACGACCAGCGCCACGCGCTCGAGACGCTCAAGCCGGCCGAGTGGGACCGGCTGGTCGCGATCAACCAGCGTCCCATGTTCTACACATGCCAGGCCGTGGTGCCGGCAATGCGGCGCCGCGGTGGCGGGGCGATCATTAATATGGGATCGATCGGCTGGCATATCAAAAGCGCCGGCTATCCTGCCTACGCCATGGCCAAGGCGGCGGCCAGCGGCCTGACGCGTGGCCTGGCGCGCGAGCTGGGGCGCGACAACGTGCGCATCAATACCGTGGCGCCCGGCTGGGTCATGACGGAGCGGCAACTGGCGCTGTGGGTGGATGCGGCCGCCGAAGAAGAGATCCGGCGCAACCAATGCCTGCCGGGGCGCCTGATGCCGGCCGACGTGGCGGCGCTCGTGCTGTTCCTGGCGGCCGACGACGGTGCCATGTGCACCGGGCAGGAGTTCATTGTCGATGCGGGGTGGGCTTGATGAAGATTACGCAACTGAGCACCTACCGGGTGCCGCCGCGCTGGATGTTCCTCCGGATTGACACCGACGAGGGCATCACTGGCTGGGGCGAGCCCGTGATCGAAGGCCGCGCGCGTACCGTCGAGGCTGCGGTGCACGAGCTGGCCGAGCTGCTGGTGGGGCGCGACCCCGCCCGCATCAACGACCTGTGGCAAGTCATGTACCGCGGCGCCTTCTATCGCGGCGGGGCGGTCTTCATGAGTGCGATCGCCGGCATCGACCAGGCCCTGTGGGACATCAAGGGCAAGGCCCTGGGCGTGCCGGTCTACGAACTGCTGGGCGGCCTGGTGCGCGACCGCATGAAGATCTACAGCTGGGTGGGCGGCGACCGGCCGGCGGACGTGGTGGCCGGCATCAAGGCCTTGCAGGCGATCGGCCTGAACACCTTCAAGATGAACGGCACCGAGGAACTGGCCATGCTGGACAGCGCCAAGGCGGTGGATGCCGCCGTCGAGCGCATCGCCGGCATCCGCTCCGCGTTCGGCAACGAGATCGAGTTCGGCATCGACTTCCACGGCCGCGTGGCCTGGCCGATGGCCAAGCCGCTGCTGCGCGCGCTGGAACCTTACCGGCCGCTGTTCGTGGAAGAGCCGGTGCTGGCCGAGCAGTCGGAATACTACCGGCGCCTGTCGGACATGACCAGCATCCCGCTGGCGGCGGGCGAGCGCATGTTCTCCCGCTTCGAATTCAAGGATGTGCTGGCGCAGGGCGGGCTGGCCATCCTGCAGCCCGACCTGTCGCACGCGGGCGGCATCAGCGAATGCTTGCGCATCGCGGCCATGGCGGAAGCGCACGACGTGACGCTGGCGCCGCATTGTCCGCTCGGACCGGTGGCGCTGGCCGCCTGCCTGCAGGTCGATTTCGTGTCGTACAACGCGGTGCTGCAAGAGCAGAGCATGGGCATCCACTACAACCAGGGTGCGGAACTGCTCGACTACGTGCACAACGCGCCCGACTTCTCCATGGAAGGCGGCTATATCGCCCCCTTGCCCCTGCCGGGCCTGGGGGTGGACATCAATGTGGAACGGGTCATCGAGGCGAGCCGCGGGGCGCCAGACTGGCGCAACCCCCTGTGGCGCCACCGCGACGGCAGCGTGGCGGAATGGTAAGCCCGGCCTGCCTGCTGGGAATCGACTGGGGCACAAGCAACCGGCGCGCCTACGTGCTGGGCGGGGGCGGCAACTGCCTGCGCAAGTACGAGGATGCGCAGGGTGCCCTGGCCGCGCGCGGCCACTTTGCCGATTCCCTGCACGCCTTGCGCCAGCAGCTGGAGGTCGATGCGAGCGTGCCGGTGGTCATGTCGGGCATGGTGGGCAGCGCCCAGGGCTGGCAGGAAGTGGCCTATCTCGACAGCAGCGTGGCGCTGATGCGCCTGCCCGAGACCCTGGTGCCCGTCAGCGGCGCGCCAGGCTGCTTCATCGTGCCGGGCTACTGCTACCGCGACCATGGCAGCGTCGACGTGATGCGCGGCGAGGAGGCGCAACTGCTGGGCGCCTTGCTGCTGGGGCACGGGGACGGCTGCTACGTCCTGCCCGGCACGCACAGCAAATGGGTGGAAGTGGCGGGCGGCACGGTCGCGCGCCTGACCACCTTCATCACCGGCGAGCTGTTCGCCGCCTTGCGCGCGCACGGGACGCTGGCGCCCCTGATGGCCGAAGGCGGCGACGATCCCGGCGCGCTGCGCGATGGCGCCTGCCGCGCGCAGGATGCGCAAGCCCTGACACATACCCTGTTCGAAGCGCGCGCCAGCGTGGTGTCCGGCGCCTCGAGCGCGGGCCGCACCCGTTCCTACGTGAGCGGCCTGCTGATCGGCACCGAATTCGCCGGGCGCCAGCTTGGCGGGGCGGCGCCGGCCTTGCGCCTGATCGCCTCGCCCGCGCTGGCGGCGCCGTACCGCGCGGTGGCGCAGATGCTGGGGCACGACACCGAACTGATCGACCCGGACCAGGCCTACTGCGCCGCCCTGGCCCGTTTCATGGAGGCAGTATGACCATGGACATTGACCAATACCAGCCACCCCTGGTGGCCATCCTGCGCGGCCTCACGGTGGCGGAAGCGCCGGCGGTGGCGCAGACGCTGTTTGCCAGCGGCTTTCGCTTGCTGGAAGTCCCCCTCAACCGGCCCGGTGCACTGGACTGCATCGCACGGCTGAGCAGCCTCGCGTATCCGGATGCACTGGTCGGCGGCGGCACCATGACCAGCGTCGAACACGTGGACGCGGTGCATGCCGTGGGCGGGCGCCTGATGGTCGCGCCGAACTTCGACGCTGCCGTGATCCGGCGCGCACGCGCCCTGGGCATGCTCGCCGTCCCGGGCGTGGCCACGCCGACCGAAGCGCTGGCGGCTCTCGCGGCGGGCGCCGACGCCCTCAAATGGTTCCCGGCCGAGGCGCTGGGACCCGGCGGACTGCGCAGCGTCAAGACCATCCTGCCGCCGCACGCCCGGGTCTGGCCGGTGGGCGGCATCAGCGCCGGCAACCTGGCCGAGTGGGTGCGCGCCGGCGCCGACGGTTTCGGCATTGGCGGCCGCTTGTACGAACCAGGCATCGCCCTGGCGGACCTGGAAGTGCGGGCGCGCGAGCTGTTCGCCGCCTGGAGCGCGCGGTGAAACCGAACGTCCAGGCTCGTCCGTTCGGCGCGCTGAGCGACGGCGTGCCGGTGACCGCCTACACGCTCGACAATGGCGCCGGCATGCGCCTCGAAGTGCTCGACTACGGCTGCATCATCCGTCGCTGGACCCTGGAGCGCGCCGGCGCCAGCCCCGTCAACCTGGTGCTGAGCCTGGACAGCCTGTCCGACTATGAGCGCGACCAGGCCTACTTCGGCGCGCTGGTGGGGCGCTTCGCCAACCGCATCGACCACGGGCGCTTCGAGCTGTCCGGACAGCACCACCAGTTGACCCGCAACGAGGGCGAGCACCACCTGCACGGCGGCGCGCAGGGTTTCCACAAACAGACGTGGCAGGCCCACGCGGGCGCCGACCACGACGCGGCCTGGATCAACCTGTTCCGGCTGAGCCCCGACGGCGAGGAGCGCTATCCGGGCGACCTGCTGGCGATGATCAGCTACCTGCTGTCCGCCAACGGCGAGCTGCGCTGCCGCTACCAGGCGGTGTCGGACCGGCCGACGCTGTTTAGCGCCAGCCAGCACAGCTATTTCAACCTGGCCGGCACGGGCGATATCCTGGACCACGAACTGCAGATCGCCGCCGATTCCTACCTTCCGGTGCGGGCCGATCTGATTCCCACCGGCGAGCGCGCGCCGGTCGAGGGCACGCCTTTCGACTTCCGCCGTGCGCGCCGCATCGGCGACGGGCTCGCGGCCGCGCATCCGCAGCTCGCGCTGGCGCGTGGCTACGACCACAATTTCGTGCTGGCCGGTACCGCCGGACCGCATGCCGTGCTGAGCGACCCTGCATCCGGGCGCAGGATGGCGATCTACACCGATTGCCCGGGCTTGCAGTTCTACAGCGGGAACTACCTCGACGGATCGCTGTCGGGGCAGGGACGGGAGTTTGGCCGCCATGCCGGGCTGTGCCTGGAGCCGCAGCAGTTTCCCGACACCCCCAATCGTCCGGACTTTCCGCAACGGGTGTGCCGGCCGGGCTGGGCGGGCAGCATGGCGACGCTGTACGCGTTGAGCAACTGGAGGTGAACATGGACCTGATCGTCGATGCCCAGAATGCGCTGGGAGAATGCCTGCTCTGGTGCGACAGGACGCAGCGCCTGTGGTGGACCGACATCCTGGGCCGCAAGCTGTGGCGCCATACACCCGCCGACGGCAGCACGGTCCAGTGGGACATGCCCGAGCGGCTGGCCTCGTTCGCCTTGACCGGCGACGAGGCGCGCCTGCTATTGGGGCTCGAACACCGCCTGGCCTGGTTCGATGCGCGCAGCGGCGAAGTCCTCACCATCGTTGCGGTGGAGCCGGAGGCGGACAGCACGCGCGTCAACGACGGGCGGTGCGACCGCCAGGGCCGCTTCGTGTTCGGCACCATGAACGAGGCGGTGGGCAGGGCGCCTATCGGCCACTTCTACCGGCTCGATCATGGCCTGCAGCTGGAGCAGCTGCCGCTGGCGCCGGTGGCCATCGCCAACAGCATCTGCTTCAGCCGGGACGGGGCGACGATGTACTTCTGCGATTCCCTGTCCGGCGAAATCCGCTGTTGCGACTATGGCGACGACGTGGGCAACGAACGGGTCTTTGCCATGCTGCCGCCCGGTGGCGGCGAACCGGACGGATCCCTGGTCGACGCCGACGGCTGCCTGTGGAACGCGGAATGGGGCGCCGGCCGCATCGTGCGTTATCGCCCCGACGGCAGCGTGGAACGGGCCATCGCCGTCCCCGTCAGCCAACCCACCTGTCCCGCCTTCGGCGGCGCGGCTCTGGACGAACTCTATGTCTGCAGCGCCCTGGTGGACTTGCTGGTGCCCGAACGCTATGCCGGCGGCGTGTTCGGCACCCGCATCGCCGATGTGGCCGGCCTGCCGGAGGAGCGCTTTGGCGCGCGGATGGGGGATGATCTCGTTGTCAATAGGAACTTGTCTTAACGAACGGCAAGTCTGCGCACCCCCCTTGTTTTCTTGCTCAGCCACCCAATCTTCCCACTCCTGTTACTGATAGAATCAGCGGTGCCCGCAAGGCATCGTTCAAGGAGATTGTGATGAGCCGCAAGACACCTATCGAGCGTTACCGCAACATCGGCATTAGCGCCCACATCGACGCCGGCAAGACCACGACGACGGAGCGTATCCTGTTCTATACCGGGGTCAACCACAAGCTGGGGGAGGTGCACAATGGCGCCGCGACCATGGACTGGATGGAGCAGGAGCAGGAGCGCGGTATCACCATCACGTCGGCAGCGACCACCGCCTTCTGGAAAGGCATGGGCGGCAATTTCCCCGAACACCGCATCAACATCATCGACACGCCGGGCCACGTCGACTTCACCATCGAAGTCGAGCGCTCGATGCGCGTGCTCGACGGCGCCGTCATGGTGTACGACTCGGTGGGCGGCGTGCAGCCGCAGTCGGAGACCGTCTGGCGCCAGGCCAACAAGTACAAGGTGCCGCGCATCGCCTTCGTCAACAAGATGGACCGCGTCGGCGCCGACTTCTTCCGCGTGCAGCAGCAGATCAAGGACCGCCTGAAGGGCACCGCCGTGCCGATCCAGATCCCGATCGGCGCCGAGGAGAACTTCCACGGCGTGGTCGACCTGGTGAAGATGCGCGCCATCATGTGGGACGACGAGACGCTGGGCGTGAAGTTCAGCTACGAGGACATTCCTGCCCACTTGCAGGAGCTGGCGCAGAAGTGGCACGACCATATGGTGGAAGCTGCCGCCGACGCTTCGCCGGAACTGACGGAGAAATACCTGAACGGCGAGGCGCTGAGCGAGGACGAGATCAAGGCGGCGCTGCGCGCGCGCACCATCCGCAACGAGATCGTGCCCATGCTGGCGGGCAGCGCCTTCAAGAACCGGGGCGTGCAGGCCATGCTCGATGCCGTGGTCGAATACCTGCCGTCGCCGGTCGACGTGCCGGCCATTGCCGGGCACGACGAAGAGGACAGGGAAATCGAGCGCCACCCTTCGGACGACGAACCGTTCTCCGCCCTGGCGTTCAAGATCATGACCGATCCGTTTGTCGGGCAGCTGACCTTCTTCCGCGTGTACTCCGGCATCGTGAACTCGGGCGACACCGTCTACAACCCGACCAAGGGCCAGCGCGAACGCCTGGGCCGCATCCTGCAGATGCACGCCAACGAGCGCAAGGAAATCAAGGAAGTGTTCGCAGGCGACATCGCCGCGGCGGTGGGATTGAAGAACGTGACCACCGGCGACACCCTGAGCGCGCCGGAGCACGTGATCATCCTGGAAAAGATGATTTTCCCGGAACCGGTGATCTCGCAGGCGGTCGAGCCCAAGACCAAGGCCGACCAGGAAAAGATGGCCGTCGCGCTCAACCGCCTGGCGCAGGAGGACCCGTCGTTCCGCGTCCACACGGACGAGGAATCGGGCCAGACCATCATGTCGGGCATGGGCGAGCTGCACCTGGAGATCCTGGTGGACCGCATGCGGCGCGAGTTCGGCGTCGAAACGACGGTGGGCAAGCCGCAGGTCGCCTATCGCGAAACCATCCAGAAGCCGGTCAGCGATATCGAGGGCAAGTTCATCAAGCAGTCGGGCGGCAAGGGCCAGTACGGCCACGTCGTGCTGAAGCTGGAGCCGATGGAAGCGGGCAAGGGCTTCGAGTTCGTGGACGCCATCAAGGGTGGCGTGGTGCCGCGCGAGTTCATTCCGGCGGTGGAGAAGGGCATCCGCGAGACGCTCAACTCAGGGGTGCTGGCGGGCTATCCGGTGGTCGACGTGCGCGCCACACTGACCTTCGGTTCCTACCACGACGTGGACTCGAACGAGAACGCCTTCCGCATGGCCGGTTCCATGGCCTTCAAGGAGGGCATGCGCAAGGCCGATGCCCAGTTGCTGGAGCCGATGATGCACGTGGAGGTGGAAACACCCGAGGAATTCATGGGCAACGTCATGGGCGACCTGACCGCGCGGCGCGGCATGGTGCAGGGGATGGACGAGATCCCGGGCGGGGGCGGCAAGCAGGTGCGCGCCCTGGTGCCGCTGGCGGAAATGTTCGGCTATTCCACGTCGCTGCGTTCGCTGACGCAGGGCAGGGCGACCTACACGATGGAGTTCCAGCACTACGCGGCCGTGCCCAGGCACATCCTGGACCAGGTGGCGACGGCGCGCGCCGGCACGCGCCATTAAGCGGCGTCGAGCAAGGCCGCGAATTCGTCGGCCGGGACAGGGTGGCCATACAGGTAGCCCTGTCCCTGTTCGCAGCGCAGCAGCTTGAGCAGCTTCGCTTCCTCTTCCGTTTCAATGCCCTCGGCCACCACCTTGAGGTCCAGGTTATGCGCCAGGGACACCACGGTGCTGACCAGGCCCATGTAGCCGGCATCATGCGACATGCGCGTGACGAAGGAACGGTCGATCTTCATCACGTCGACCGGCAGGCTGACCAGGTAGGACAGGGAAGAATAGCCGGTGCCGAAATCGTCGATGGCCACCGGCACATGCAGCGCACGCACCTTGGTCAGGATCTCGACCACGCGGTCATGGTCGGAGACCAGCGAGCTTTCCGTGATTTCGATCGACAGAGGATGCATGTCGGCGCCGGCCGTATGCAGCGCCCCTTCGATATCGCTGAACAGCGAATCGCAGCGGAACTGGGCCGGGGCCACGTTGACGGCGATCTGCGGCGGCGCCAGGCCGGCGTCGTACCAGGTGCGCCAATCCTGCATGGCGCGCTGCATGACCTGGCGTCCGACCGCGATCACCAGGCCGGTGCGTTCCAGCTCCGGCACGAATTCCGCTGGCGACACCAGGCCGCGCTGCGGATGGCGCCAGCGCACCAGGGCTTCGGCGCCCGTCAGCTTGCCGGTGCGCAGGTCGATCTTGGGCTGGTAGAAGTTGACGAACTCTTGGCGTTCCAGCGCATCGCGCAATTCCACTTCCAGGCTGATCTGGCGCGCCACGACGCGGTCGGCGGCGCGGTCGTACTGGCCGAAACGCAGGTCCAGTTCGCGCGCGGCGGACAGGGCGTCCCAGGCCTTGACCAGCAATTCATCGGCAGTGGTACCGTCGTCCGGCAGGGCCGCGGCGCCGGCATTGATGGTGCACCAGATCTTGTGCTCCTTGACCTGGTAGGCGCCCTGCAGCATGGGCACGGCGGTTTCGTGAATGAACTCGGCGGCCGTTTGCGTGCCGTGCGCCGGCAGGAAGACGGCAAAGCGGCCGACGCCGACGTGGGCCAGCAGCATGCTCTCGGCGACCACCGAACGCAGGCGCTGCGCGATATGGCGCATGAGCCCCACGGCGGCGGCATTGCCGTAGGCCGAACTGATCTCGTCGAAGCGGTTAATGTTGAGCAAGAGCACCGTGCCGCGCGCGTCGGAGGCGGCCAGTGCCGCGATCTCTTCCTCGAACTGCAGGCGGCTCGGCAGGCCGGACAGCACATTGGTGCGCGCCAGGCGGTGCATTTCCTGCGCATTGACCAGGCGTTCGATGCCGTAGCTCAGCTCATTGCTCATTTCCCCTGCGCGCTCACGGTAGAAGGCGTCGAAATGCTGCTCGCGGCGCGAGTAGAAGGTGGCCACGCCCCAGGGCAGGTTGTTGACGAACAGCGGGACGGCCATGCAGGAGGCGATCTCGTGGCCCTTGCGCGTGCCCGATTGCACGCGGCCGGTGGCCATGACGTGGGCGGCCAGCTCGTGCGCCAGCCAGTCCGGCGGCGATTCCTCTGGGCGCCAGTGGCGCTCCTGGCCCTCGCGGCTGGCCGAGGCGAACAGCACCAGCGAACCGTCATCGGCCTTGCGGCTGATGGCGGCGCAGTCCAGGCCCGGCTGGTGCGCCGCCAGGCGGCAGGCGTCCAGGCATAGTTGCTCCAGGGTGCGGGAACGGGGAATCAGGGCGCTCAGGCGCGACAGCAGGACGTAGAAATTGTCGTGGCGGATCAGGGCGCGCTCCTTCTCCACCTCGGTCGTGACGTCGATGGCCGAGCCGCCGGTAAACGTTTCGCCGTTGACGGCGATGGGGAATTTGTGCACCAGCCAGTGGCGGCGCCCGTCGTCCGTCGTCTCCATGGTCTTGGTGACCTCCGGATTCTCCGGCGTGACGCTGTTCTGGCTGTCCAGGCTGCAGCCCATCACGTAATCGCCATCCGCGTCCTTGATCCACAGTGGCGCCGGGGCATGTTCGGCAAAGCTGGCCAGGAAGCCGTTGGCGCGTGCCAGGCCCTGGCGCAATTCTTCCTGGGCCCGCGCGGCATTTCCCACGTCTTCCAGGGCGCCACGCTGCTCATCGGTCGCATCCGGCGGCAGGTGGGACAGCAGGGCATGCTCATCCAACAGCGCTTCGGGCGGAACGTCCCGTCCGCAGATGTAGCGCGCCAGGCGTTGCAGCTCAACGAGTGGGCTCGCCTGCAAGTGTTCGATGGATGCGCGTTTGTTCATTGGGCTCACATCAGCTTGAACTTCAACTGCACGGAAAGAGCGCCATGCAAACGCTCCTTATATTTAGGTACGATAGCAAAGTTTACGCCTACGCGTTGGTATTCGACACTGACTACCGGTATGGCGGCGAGAAACCAGCCGCCATTACGCATTCGCGGATAACCGTCGAAGCCGCCCACGACGGCGCCAATCCGCGCCGGACCAATCGCCCAGGGCTGGTAATAGATGCCCGCGTAATTGGACATTTGGCGGTCACTGTTATGGAAACGCCCGGCGGTCACTGCGGCCACGCTGGAGAAGCGGTACTCGACGCCGATACCGGGATTGGTGTCGTCCAGGCCCTTATCGCGCTGGAAGTGGTAGGAGTAGAAACCCGGGTTGATCCAGAGTTCGGATACAGGCTGATTTTCGACCGTCACGAGGGGATCGGCCAAGGCCGGGAACGACAGGGCAGCAAATGTAGCCCCGAACAAAAACTTTTTCATTTGTTTCCAAAAATATAATGACTGCCGGTTCATTATAGCCTTGGCGCGGATCATCCAGATTTCAATTGTGCTCCTTGATGTGAGCAAATTGCAAAATTGTTGTAATTAAGTCATCGCCGTCGACCGGCTTGGCGACGAAGCCGTTCATGCCCGCGGCATCGCACTCGGCGCGTTCGGCCAGGGAGACGCCGGCGCTCATGGCCAATATCGGCAGATCCAGCTTCAGTTCACCGCGAATGCGCTGGGTGGCGGCAAAGCCATCCAGGACGGGCATTTGCACATCCATCAGGACCAGATCCACCGGCGCCGTGCCGTCCCTCAGGAAGGCTACTGCCTGCTCGCCGTTCTCCGTGATATGAACCTGGGCGCCGACCGCTTCCAGCATGCCGCGCGCCACCAGCTGGTTCAAGGCATTGTCTTCGGCCAGCAGTATCGACAAACCCGCCAGGGCCTTGCTGCCGCGGGTGAACGGCCCAGCCGAAGCGTCTTCATTGCCGGCGGTGACGTCCCCCGCCTGGGGTGGCGCTCCCTCCGCCGACGCGGCAAGCACATGGAAGAGGGCGGAACGGGTCAGGGGCCGCAGCAGCTCGGGATCGCTGCAGGGGGAGCGTTCGCCATGCACCAGGCCGCTACGCAGGCATACACGCCGGGCCACGCCGGCCGCAAGCGCTGTCGGCGCAAGGGTCTCGTCGTATACCAGCAGGTCGTATGCACTGCGCGCGCAGGCGGCGGCAATGCCGGCCGCGCTATCGACGGTATCGCAATGCCAGCCCCAGCGCGCCGCCATCTGCACCATGTCGTCATGCAACGCCTGGTTCGGGTCGGCATACAACACGCGCCACTGGCTGCGTGCCGGGCCCAGCGCATACGGGTCGGGCAGCTTGCCTTCGCGTAGCGGCAGCAGGAAACTGAACGTGGTCCCGCGTCCCGGCGTGCTGGAAACCTCGATTGTCCCGCCCATCAATTGCGCGAGACGCTGCGAGATGGCCAATCCCAGGCCGGTTCCGCCGTAACGGCGCGCCATCGACGCATCGGCCTGGCTGAATGGGGTAAACAGGCGCTGCATCTGCTCCGCGCTCATGCCGATGCCGGTGTCGCAAACGTCCCAGCGCATCGTGCCGGGACGCCCCGTGTCGCGCCCGGCGTGCACGCTGACGGTGCCGCGCTCGGTGAACTTCAGGGCATTGCTGACCAGGTTGAGCAGGATCTGCTGCAAGCGCTGGAGGTCCCCATGCAGCGAGACCGGCACATCCGCCGCCACGCACAGCGAAAGCGCCAGCCCCTTCTCGGCGGCCGTCATGGCCATCACGGCCGCCAGGGCACACAGCACGTCGTCGACCAGGAAGTCGTCCTCCGCCAGGTCCAGCTTGTCCGCTTCGATCTTGGAGAAGTCCAGCACATCGTTCAGCAGCGCCAGCAGGGAGCGGCCGGCACCCGACACCATGTCCAGGTACTGGCGCTGCTCCGCATTCAAGGGCGTGCGGCCAAGGATCTGGCTGATGCCCAGCACGGCATTCATCGGCGTGCGCAACTCGTGGCTGATGTTCGCCACGAAGGCGCTCTTGGCCGCGCTCGCCGATTCGGCCTGGGTTTTCGCGTCGTTCAATTCCTTCTCGGCGGCCTTTTCAAGCGTGACGTCGCGCAGGATCATGGCGTAGCCGATGCAGCGCTCCTGGTCGTCGCGCACCGGATAGAGCTGGGTCAGGGCGAGGAAGGTACTGCCGTCCTGGCGCCGGCGCCAGGCAGTCGCCTCGTCCTGGCCGCGTTCGAGCGCCAGCGTCATGCTGGTGATGGCATCCCCTTCGGCCAGCAGCAGCTGCAGCGGTTGGCCGACAATTGCATCGCTTTGATAGCCGAACAGCTTTTCGGCGCCTTCATTCCACGTCGTGATGATCCCGGTGGGGTCGAGCAGCACGATGGCATGGTTGCGGATATGCGAGGTCAGGAGCTTGAAACGCGCCTCCGACTCTTCCAGGCTGGCCGTTTGCTGCTCCAGTTGCCGCACCGAGTGCTCCTTCGCGCGCAGGGCCGCCATGCGCTCGTGCACCAGGTTGCGCGCCGTGGCGAAGAACAACAGGCTGATCAGCGTGCCCATCACCAGCACAAGGAAGGACTTGCCCTGGTCTACGCTGGCGTCGAACAGGGCGGTCGGCCGGATGCGCAGGGACCAGGCCTGGCCATTGTCGCCGATGGGCACTTGCTGGACGCTGGCCAGGCGCGTGAAGCTCTGGCCTTCGCCGGGACGGGCGCTGCTGTACATGAGCTGCCCCTTGGTGTCCTGGAAGTGCACGTCCAGGCGCACTTCGCGCAACTGGTCGCCGAAGATCCCCTGCATCAGGTCCCCCATGCGGAAAGGGCTGTAGACAAACCCGAACAGCTCACGCGCACCGTCCGGTTTGCGCGTGTAGATCGGGTTGAAGACCAGGAAGCCAACCTGCTTCGGTCCGCTGATTTCCTGCACCAATGTGATGGGACCGCTGGCTGTGAGTTTCCCATTCTGCATGGCCGCCACCATGCCATCGCGGCGCGTGGGCTCGGACATCAAGTCGAAACCGATGGCGACCTCATTGCGGGGGGAACGGGGCTCCAGGTAAAGGATGGGGGCGTGCAGCTCGCGGTTGCCTTCCGGCCAGACGTGCACCTCCTTGTTCAGGGCCGCAATCGCCCCGCCCGGGGCAAAGCGCGCGAAACCGACGCCCAGGACCCCGGGATAGTGCCTCTCCAGATCCATGCCTGCCACAAAGCGATGCCATTCGTCGCGATCCACATGCTGCGAGGCGTCGAACAGCGCATTCCCGGCACGCAGCAAGGCCACGTACGACTCCATGCGGATGCGGATCGTCTCGCGCACGCTCTCCGCGGCGCGCTGGAAGCGCTCGCGCGTGCGGGACTCGGTGTCAAAACTGATCCAGCCCCAGGCACTGACCGTGATCGCCATGCAGACGAACAGGGTGAGAATCGGCGTCCAGACGTAGCCTTCAGAGAGCGCGGGGTCGTCTTCCGTGGCCAGCACCAGGCCCAGGACGCTGCTGATGGCAAGGAAGATACACAGCGACAGCAGCGAGTGGTGCAGCACGCCGGAGACGAAGGGGCCCCGATCCAGCACGGTCGCCGGGATGGCAATGCACGCGATGATGGCGAGCGTGATGCGGATCATGGAACGCCAGCGCTTCACCGCTGCCAGGCCCAGGAAGAGCAGCAAGGCGTAAGGCAGGAACTGGGTCGCGGCATGCCGCGATTGGCTGAGGAAGATCGCCAGCGCCGCCACCAGCAGCGTGCAGAGGAAAATCACCTGGCCAGGCTTGATATGCGGCCGGGCAAGGCGCGATGGCATGGCCATGACCATTGGCGCAAGCAACAGCATGGCAAGGAAGTCGCCGGTCCACCAGGTGGCGCCCACTTGCCACGTCAACTGCGCCGGAATGATGCCCGACATGCGCAGCGACAGCACGCCCACCACGGCCGAGGCGAGCGCCGCGACGGCAATGGCGCCGCCAAAGGCATAGACCTCGCGCTGGGTTTGCAGGCGCAGCCGATCGATGTCGAAGCGCCGCAACAGCCACGTGGCGATCAGGGCCTCGCTCGTGTTACCGATCGCGATGGTCAGCGAAGCGCTGAACAGGAGCGGGAACGGCGCAGCGTCGTTATTGACGAAGACGATCAGGTTGGCGAGGAAGGCACCGCCGAGGATTGCCGGCCACAAATGTCGCCCAAAACGCAACAACAGGACCAGGGCAAAGCCGGACGGCGGCCAGATAGGGCTGGCGTTGCTTTGCTCTAGCGCGAGCCTCAAGCCAAGCCGCGCCAGCAGATAATACGCACCCGCAGCGAGCAGCAAGGCTGTGAGCGTGCGGAGGCGAGAGGGCATGTTTGGGCGGGCAGTTCGTCGGTCCCGCCTTTATATCACGAAGCTGTCCAGGACTGAAATGATGTTGTAATAATTGCCCCGTAGCATCTAAGGATGCACCTCACACCGGAAAATCGCATCCGCCTGCGCGCCACCGTCTTCAGCAAGACCGATGCTGGCCGCGCAGAACTGGGCCAGCGCAGCGCAGGACTGTCGGCGCGCCAGCGCTCGGTGCTGATCCTGCTCGACGGGCACAAGCCGCTGGGGGCGATCGATACCTGGCTGGGCGAAGACGACATGCTGGAAGCGGTCGAGGCCTTGCTGCGCAAAGGGTTGGCCGGGATCGCCAGTGCTCCCGCTGCCAGCACGCCGCCGCCCGCGCCACCGCGCCCGGCATCGCCCAGCTTGCTCGCTGCGCGCAACCTGATGGCCAGCACGGCGCGCGAACACCTCGGCCTGCTGGCGGCCGACCTGGTCCGCCGCATCGAGCACGCGCACGACGAGGGCCAACTGGCCGGGGTGATCGGCCTGTGGCATGTTTCGCTGCGGGAGTCGAAGACCGGCAAGCCCTGCGCCGAGGGCCTGCTGGCGGAAGCGCGCGCCTTGCTCGCTTAGTGCGGGCGCTTGCGGTGGAATACCAGCGGGCTGTAGGGCACCGCGGATGGAGGAGGGGAGTTCAGGATACCCGGCTTCATGGCGCCAACGACGTGCATTTCGCACGGCTTGCAGTCGAAACGCAAGGTATAGGTATGGTCGCCGCTGACCAGCGTCATCGGCTCGGCCTTGACCTGGCCCTGCACACCCTGCACGCCCTTGGCCTGTTTCGGACACAGGTTGAACGAGAAGCGCAGGCAATGCTTGGTGATCATCAGCGATACCTCACCCGGTTCCTCATGCGCCTCGTACGCCGCATCGATCAGCTGGACCCCGTGCTTGAAGTAGAACTCGCGCGCCTTCTCGTTGTAGACGTTGGCCAGGTAGCTCAGTTGCGTGTCAGGATAGATGGCGCGCGGCTCGGCCGGCGCCTTGCGCTGAGGGCGCTGCCATGCCGCCAGCCGCGCCGCCTCATGCGCGGCCACCGCATCGCGGCGCAGGGCGTTGATGGCGGAGGAAGGCACGAACCAGGGCTGGGACAGCTTGAGCTCGACGTGGTCCGCCACGAACATGGTGTTGCCCATCTTCGCCAGGCTGGCGCGCAGGCCGCTCTCGGCTTGCTCGGCGTTCTGCGCCGGCTGCAGATCGAGGGCCGCGTCGGTAGCCGACACGATGCCATCCTCGTCGACCACGGACAGACGCAGGCCGCCGGCCTGCTCCGACAGCGTCAGCTGCAGGCCGACATGGCGTTCGGACGACTTTTTGTGCAGGGCCGCTTCCCATTGGTGGTCGCGGTTACGGTGGATCACGGTGCCGACCTTCAGGCCTGGCAGCGCCGCCATCTGCTCGTTGGGGAACACGCGCCAGCGCTGGCCCTCGTCCGTCTCGCCGATCTTTTCGGCGCGGTTGGCCTGGATGCCGACGGTGCTGCGCTTGTTCATGTAGTTCAGGCCATCGCCATTGGCCATTGGCGCGTTGGTGATGACGTCGATATGGTCGCCGCCAAGGCGCACCACGGTGCCCAGTTCGACGCCGACATACTTGGGCGAATCGAAGGCGCCGATATCTTCCTTGCGGCCGGTGGCGAAATAGTCGGTGTGGCCGCGGTGGAAAGTCTTGTCCACGTCCGGCGTGAACAGGATGCGGGTGCGGCCGCTGGCGGCGCGCGCGAACTCCGGACGGCGCTCCAGCAGCTCGTCGAGCAGCAGGCGGTAGTTGGCCGTGATGTTCTTCACATAGCCCATGTCCTTGTAGCGGCCTTCGATCTTGAAGGACCGGATGCCGGCATCGACCAGCGCTTCCAGGTTCGCGCTCTGGTCATTGTCTTTCATCGACAGCAGGTGCTTCTCGAACGCCACCACGCGGCCCTGGTTGTCCGACAGGGTGTAGGGCAGGCGGCAAGCCTGCGAGCAATCGCCGCGGTTGGCGCTGCGGCCGGTGTCGGCGTGCGAAATGTAGCATTGGCCGGAGAAGGCCACGCACAGGGCGCCGTGCACGAAATACTCGAGCGGCGTGTCGACTTCGGCGCGGATCTGGCGGATCTTGTCGAGCGTCAGTTCGCGCGCCAGCACCAGCTGCGAGAAGCCGACGTCACCGAGGAACTTCGCCTTTTCAGCGGTGCGGATGTCGCACTGGGTGGAGGCATGCAGCTGGATCGGCGGCAAGTCCATTTCCAGCAGACCCATGTCCTGGATGATCAGCGCATCCACGCCAGCCTCGTACAGCTGCCAGATCTGCTTGCGCGCGAGATCGAGCTCCGAGTCGTGCATGATCGTGTTCATGGTCACGAAGATGCGCGAGCGGTAGCGGTGCGCGAACTGCACCAGCGCCGAGATATCCTCGATCGGATTGCTGGCGTTATGGCGGGCGCCGAAGGCGGGACCGCCGATATAGACCGCGTCCGCGCCGTGCAGGATGGCTTCGCGGCCAATCTCCGCGGTTTTGGCCGGCGCCAGCAGTTCGAGCTCGTGATCAAGCAAAGACATTCGTTATAACCCTACGGTGAAGAGGGTAGATATTATAACGGTTCATCGAAGCCGCGATCGCCTAGTTGCTCCTTCATGTAGTCGACGAACGACGCGATACGGGCCGAAAGCGCGGTATTGCGGTAATAGACAGCGTTGATCGGTTGCCGAACCTCCAATGTTTCCTCCACCAGCAGCTGGCGCAGGCGCCCGGCCTTGCGGTCCGCATTGCTGAGGAAATCGGACAGGCAAACGATGCCGGCGCCGTGCAGCGCCAGATGCAGCAAGGTTTCCCCGCTCGATGTATATAGGTTGGGCGTGATGTGCAGCGGCTGGCTGTCCGCATCCTGCAGGGGCCACTCGTTCAGCGTATCGGGCTGGTTGAAGCCCAGCAGCGTGTGGTTGGCCAGGTCGGCCACGCTGGCAGGGGCACCGTGCCGCGCGATATATGCCGGGCTGGCGAGAACGCGCAGGCGCCCGGTGGCGATCGGCGTGGCGTGCAGGGTCGAATCGCGCAGGCGGCCGATGCGGAAGGCGACGTCCGTGCGCTTTTCCAGCAGGTCGGTGAAACCCTCATGGCTGTTCAGCTCCAGCTCCACGCGCGGGTAACGCTCGCGGTAGCCGTTTATCAGCGGCACGATCACATGCAGCATGAAGGGGGTGGAGGCGTCGATGCGCAGGCGGCCCGCCGGTCCTTGGCGGCGCAGCGACATCCTTTCCTCCGTCTCTTCGACCCTGGCAATGATGCCGCGTGCGCATTCCAGGAAGGCTTTGCCTTCCTCGGTCAACTCCAGCCGCCGGGTGGTGCGGCGCAAGAGCGTCGTTTCCAGCTTCTCCTCCAGGCGCGTCAGGGTGCGGCTGGCGGCCGACACCGTCAAGCCCAGCCGTTCGGCGCCCGCACTGATCGAACCTGTGGTCACAATGGCAATAAATGCCTGCATTTCGTCGAGGGTCGTCTTCATCCTTGAATTATATTCAAATATCTTTCGCGGAAAGACGGCTTTTTCGGAAAGAGTGGTGACGGTAGAGTGGCATCCACTTTCCCCATCTACCGAATGGAGCCGCACCATGCCACTCGCACTACTTGCCCTGACGATCGCCGCCTTCGCGATCGGCACCACGGAATTCGTGATTGTCGGCCTGATCCCGACCATCGCCGCCGACCTTGGCGTAACCCTGCCGTCCGCCGGCCTGCTGGTCAGCCTGTATGCGCTGGCCGTGGCCATCGGCGCGCCGGTCCTCACCGCGCTGACCGGCAAGCTGGCGCGCCGCCCGCTGCTCGTCGGGCTGATGGTCCTGTTTACGGCCGGGAATATCGCCGCCTGGCTCGCGCCGGGCTACGCCTCGTTGATCGTGGCCCGCATCCTGACCGGTCTGGCGCACGGCGTGTTCTTCTCGGTCGGCTCGGTCATTGCCACCAGCCTTGTCAGCAAGGAGAAGTCCGCCAGCGCGATCGCCACCATGTTCGGCGGGATGACCGTCGCCTTCGTGACCGGCATTCCGCTTGGAACCTGGATCGGCCAGAACTTCGGCTGGCGCGCCACCTTCCTGGTGGTAGCGGCGTTCGGCCTGGTGGCACTGCTTGGTGCGCAGCTGTTCGTGCCGCGCAGTATCAAGACCGCTGCGCCAGCCCCGCTGCTGCGCCAGGCCCGTGTGCTGCTGCAACCGCGCCTGCTGCTGGTGTACGCGATGACGGCGGTGGGTTATGGCGGTTCGCTGATCGCCTTCACGTTCCTGGCGCCGATCCTGCAGGATGTTTCCGGCTTCAAGCCAGGTGCCGTGAGCATCGTGCTGCTGGCGTATGGCATCTCGGTGGCCGTGGGTAACGTCTGGGGCGGCAAACTGGCCGATAGGGAAGGGCCGATCCGTGCGCTGAAGAAGGTCTTCCTGGGCCTGGCCGTGGTGCTCGTTGCCCTGTCCTTCACCGCCCCCAACCCGGTGTTCGTCGTACTGACCGTCCTGGCATGGGGTGCTTTCGCCTTCGGCAGCGTGCCGGCACTGCAGTCCTATGTCGTGACGCAGGCACAGAAGGTCGCACCGGACGCGGTGGAAGTCGCAGCCGGTTTCAACATCTCCGCCTTCAACGTCGGCATCGCCATCGGCGCGTCGGTCGGGGGCCTGGTGGTTGGCCGCCTTGGCTTGATCCACACGCCATGGATCGCCGGCGTGGTCACCCTGGGCGCCGTCGGCCTGACCGTCTGGAGCGGGCGCCTCGACCGGCTTCACGACGCGGACGGCGCCAACTCCCCGGAACAACTGGCGGCGTAAGGACGGAAAACCCACACTCAATCAGGAGAAATTCATGCAAGACCCACTGTTCCAAACACTGCGCCTGGGCGCACTCGAACTTCCAAACCGCATCGTGATGCCGCCAATGACGCGTGCGCGCAGTTCTCAGCCGGGCGATACGCCGAACGCACTGATGGCGGAGTACTACGCCCAGCGCGCTGGTGCGGGGCTGATCATCAGCGAAGGCACCTACATCTCCCCGATGGCCAAGGGCTACGCCGGCACCCCAGGCATCCACACGGAAGAACAGATTGCCGGATGGCGCACCGTGACGAAGGCGGTACACGCGGCGGGCGGCCGCATCTTCGCCCAACTGTGGCACGTCGGCCGCTTGAGTCACAGCAGCTTGCTGGGCGGCGCGGCGCCGGTTTCGTCCTCCGCCATCCAGGCCGACGGGGTGCGCGTGTTCATCGAAGGCGAGGGCGGTTTGCCCGGATTTGCCCAGGCATCCATGCCGCGCGCCCTGGAAATCCACGAGATCAAGGAGGTAGTCGAACAATTTGCGCAGGCCGCTCGCAACGCCATGGCCGCCGGTTTCGACGGCGTGGAACTGCACGGCGCCAACGGCTACCTGGTCAATCAGTTCCTCGATTCATTCGCCAACAACCGCACCGACGCCTACGGCGGATCGCTGGAAAACCGCCTGCGCTTCCTGGACGAAGTAGCGCACGCCCTGGTCGCCGCCGTGGGCGACGCTTCCAGGGTAGGCGTGCGCCTCGCTCCCCTGACGACCCTGAACGGATGCGTGGATGCCAATCCTGAGGAAACCTATACGGCCGCCGCCGCCCGCCTCGCTGCCATCGGCGTCGGTTACATCCATATCGCGGAAGCGGATTGGGACGACGCGCCGCTGATGCCGGTCGAGTTCAAGCAAGCCTTGCGCGCAGCGTTCCCGGGCTTGATGATCTACGCTGGAAAGTACACCGGCGAGCGCGCCCGCGCCGCGTTGCTCGAGGGCTGGGCCGACCTGATCGCCATTGGCCGGCCGTTCGTCGCCAACCCCGACCTGCCGCAACGGCTGCGCATCGGCGCCCCGCTCAATGAACACGACCGGGAAACCCTGTTCGGCGGCGGCGCGCGCGGCTTGACGGACTATCCGGTCCTGGCGGCTTAAGCACCGCCTAAGATGGCCAGCCTACGATCGGGGCATCCGGAACCATGTAGGAGAAAAATCAATGGATTGCCCCGTCTGCAAGAATGTGAGCCTGGTGATGAGTGAACGCCAGGGAATCGAGATCGACTATTGCCCGAATTGCCGCGGCGTGTGGCTGGACAGGGGAGAGCTCGACAAGATCATCGAGCGCTCCCTGACCGGGGCACCTGCAGCGGCAGCCATGCCGCCACAAGCGGTTCCCCAACGTCCACCGGAGCCGCGCTACCAGCAGCCGGACCCACGCTATCAGCAGCCGGACCCACGCTATCAGCAGCCGGACCCACGCTATCAGCAGCATGATCCACGCTACCAGCAACAGCATCAATTCGGTCACAGCGGCTACCCGCACAAGAAAAAGAAGCGCGAAGGCTTCCTGAGCGACCTGTTCGACTTCGACTGACATCTCCGTCCGTCCAGATAGGGCGCATGCGCATCGCAATGCTCGCCGTCAGGCCCGCGATAGCGGATAATGGCGGCCAATTCTTTTTGCGCTCTATTTGGAACATTTCATGGAAATCAAGGTCAACTTTCTCGACAAGCTTCGTTTGGAAGCCAAGTTCGATGACTTCACGGTGATCGCCGACCAGCCGATCCGCTACAAAGGCGACGGCTCGGCGCCTGGTCCGTTCGATTATTTTTTGGCATCGTCGGCCCTGTGCGCTGCCTACTTCGTGAAGTTATATTGCGATACTCGCAATATTCCGACCGAAAATATCCGCCTGTCGCAGAACAATATTGTCGATCCTGAGAACCGCTACCAGCAGATCTTCAAGATCCAGGTCGAACTGCCGGCCGACATTTCCGAGAAAGACCGCCAAGGCATCCTGCGCTCCATCGACCGCTGCACCGTAAAAAAGGTGGTGCAGACCGGACCCGAGTTCGTGATCGAAGAAGTCGAGAACCTGGATGCGGACGCCCAGGCGCTGCTGACACTCAACCCGTCCACCGAAGCGCGCACCTACATTCCGGGCAAGGACCTGCCGCTGGAGCAGACCATCTCCAATATGTCCGGCCTGCTGGCAGGTCTGGGCATCAAGATCGAAATCGCATCCTGGCGCAACATCGTGCCCAACGTATGGTCGCTGCACATCCGCGATGCGCACTCGCCAATGTGCTTCACCAATGGCAAAGGCTCCACCAAGGAGAGCGCCCTGGCTTCCGCCCTGGGCGAGTATATTGAACGCCTGAACTGCAACCACTTCTACGCTGGCTCGTTCTGGGGCGAAGACATCGCCAACGCGCCGTTCGTCCATTACCCGAACGAACGCTGGTTCAAGCCAGGTCCAAAGGATGCGCTGCCGACGGAGATTCTCGACGAATACTGCCTCGAAATCTACAACCCCGACGGCGAGCTTTGCGGCTCCCACCTGTACGACACCAATTCCGGCAACGTCGAGCGTGGCATCTGTTCACTGCCGTTCGTGCGCCAATCGGACGGGGAAGTCGTATATTTCCCATCCAACCTGGTCGAGAACCTGTTCGTCAGCAACGGCATGAGCGCCGGCAATACGCTGGCCGAAGCCCAGGTCCAGTGCTTGTCCGAGATCTTCGAAAGGGCGGTCAAGCGCGAAATCATCGAAGGCGAGATCGCACTGCCTGACGTGCCACAGGAAGTGCTGGCAAAGTATCCCGGCATCCAGGCAGGGATTCGCGGACTCGAAGAACAAGGTTTCCCGGTGCTGGTGAAGGACGCGTCCCTGGGCGGCAAGTACCCGCTGATGTGCGTGACCCTGATGAACCCGCGCACCGGCGGCGTTTTTGCCTCGTTCGGCGCGCATCCAAGCTTCGAGGTGGCGCTGGAACGCAGCCTGACGGAGTTGCTGCAGGGCCGCAGCTTCGAAGGCCTGAACGACTTGCCGCCACCGACTTTCGTCAGCAACGCGGTCACGGAACCGAACAACTTCGTCGAGCACTTCATCGATTCGAGCGGTGTCGTATCCTGGCGCTTCTTCAGTGCCAAATCGGATTACGACTTCGTCGAATGGGACTTTTCCGGCCACGGCGAGAACTCCAACGTCGAGGAAGCCGCGACCCTGTTCGGCATTCTGGAAGAGATGGGCAAGGAAGTGTATGTCTCGGTCTACGAGCAACTGGGCGCCACGGCCTGCAGGATCCTGGTGCCGGGATATTCGGAAATCTATCCGGTGGAAGACCTGGTATGGGACAATACCAACAAAGCCCTGATCTTCCGCACCGATATCCTGAACCTGCATCTGCTGGACGAAGAGAGCCTTGAAGCGCTGCTTGATCGCCTGAACAACAGCGAGCTGGATGAGTACTCGGACATCGCGACCCTGATTGGTGTCGAGTTCGACGAAAACACGGTTTGGGGCCAACTGACTGTGCTCGAACTGAAACTGCTGATTCATCTGGCGCTGGAACAATTCGAAGAAGCCAAGGAACTGGTCGAAGCCTTCCTGCAGTACAACGACAACACGGTGGAACGCAAGCTGTTCTACCAGGCCTTGGACGCAGTGCTGGAAGTGCACCTGGACGACGAACTGGAAATCGAAGACTACGTGGTCAATTTCCGCCGCATGTTTGGCGACGCGCGGATGGATGCCGTCCTGGGCTCGGTGGACGGCACGGTACGCTTCCATGGACTGACACCAACCAGCATGAAGCTGGAGGGCCTCGACAGGCATCAACGCCTGATCGACAGCTACAAGAAGCTGCATGCCGCCCGCTCCAAATGGGCAGACAGTTTTGCCTGAACTTGAGGGCTTCGCGCGCCAGGCGCCTTTCGCAATCTGACGGTCGTTAATGCCTTAACGGCAGGGCGCTTGCGTGCGCCGCCGCTCCGTCGGTATTACTACACTAACGGCTATCGGCGCGATAATGCGCGACCCAGGCGGGAGAACCAAATGAACATCCCAACAGCCGAAGATCCGACTGCAGCGAGCGCAGACAGGGTGAGGCGCTCGACGCCAGAGCATATCAATCGACAGATTGACCACCAAACAGACGTGAACGTAGCGTCCGTGTCCGGACAGAGTCGCGCAGCGATTGAGCTGCGAATTGCCGAACTGGACCGTGAATGGGATATCGAGCGGATCCTTGAAGTCAATGCTTCGACTCTCGCGCTCACTGGCCTGGTGCTTGGGGTGACGGTCAACCGGAAATGGTTGATGTTGCCTGGACTGGTTCTTCCGTTCCTGCTCCAGCATGGCCTGCAAGGCTGGTGTCCACCGTTACCGGTGCTGCGACGGCTTGGTGTCCGCACACGCGGCGAGATCGATCGGGAAAAGTACGTGTTGGTAAGACTCATCGGACAGTCTGTCCACTGAAAGGTAGCGGGATTTCCATTCGCCGGATCATGGGAATCAATGCCCGGCTATTGCGCCGCGCATCAATCAATCAATGTCAAGGCTAAGTTGAAATGTCCGACCGCCGGCAAAGTTTGAATGTCCGGCAGTTTGAACCCTTCTACTTTGAAACCACGGTCTTCGCCGATTTTGCGCTGCTTCTCAGCGGAGTTCTTTCGATGGCTGAAATGAGGTCGTCCATGGATAGCTTATTGGCCAACTTCACGCCGGCGGGGCGTTTTATCTGGGCCGGCGGGGCACCGGTATTGGTGCGAGCCGGTGTGCTTAAATGCCGTCGGCTGTCTCGTACTTTTTGGACTTCCCTGACGATGTCCAGGACGTGTCCAAGACGCTTGTTATCGACAATTGCCGCTTGGTCGGCGACAGGGAGCTTATCGGAGGTGGTGTAGGCGAGGGCGGCGCCATCCGCGCGGATCTCAATGCGGGCGTCCGGATACTGATAGACCTCGACTTGGCGCCCAATGTGCGCACGGGCTG